>CALUJS010000025.1 GCA_944321015.1 uncultured Phocaeicola sp.
CCCAAAACAGCTTCATCAAAGTATTGCTATCCACCAAGCTGCAATAAAGTTCCTCATCTTTGATATTAGCTGCCTGCAAAGTCTCACGAATGACCTTATAACAATTCAGTCGTACTTCAAAGCGATATATCCTTTTGTCAAAACCAACCTTTAAGGCAATATAATCCTTAGCATTATTCTCTTCCAGTTCCAGTGCCTTATTGTATGCGTTCAACACCAAACTATCATCATTGTTTTTAACGTAGAAAGATTTGTCTTGATAACGATTCTTTCTCGTGCCAACTGAAACATGGATCAGGGAATGTATTTTCTCATCCATCGACTTTATTTTCTTATCGTTTATGACAAAATCCACATCCTCATTTTTCAGCAGCTTATAGAATCTGTTTATTATATTCACGTTTGTATCAAAGGCAAGATGCAACTTTGAAACCCTAAAAAATTCCAGATGCAAGGCTTGCTCAATGTAGGAGATGCCTCCCAGCATATAATCCTTATAGAGTATTGGATTGCGAACAGACAAATACACATAAGGGCGCAAAGGATTGGGACTACCAAAGAACAAATCGCCTATTACTGTATCGCTTCCATCATCGCCAGGCCCAAGCACTACAAATTGATGATGGTAGTTTCTGTTCTCTATTCTCTTTATAGAGATTTCTCCATATTCCCCACATTGCAAGTAATCAAGACTTTCAAAGTAGGCACGTGTTTCTTCATTCCACGTATAAGTTATTTCTAACTTATCAATGCTGACATCAAATTTTGTTTCAAACATATTCTTCTTTATTTTCTAAGTTATTATTTTCTTCATAAGGAATTCCTTCCCAATACTTCTTCATAGCCTCACTTATTTTGGCCTTAGTTGAGGCTGTTTGCTTTCTGCCCCTCATCGCCTCGCTTATCTTTTTGCGAGTCAATAACTTCATCTTTCGTTCTTTTCTCATTATATCAATATGTATAATCTATTATTCTAATCTTTTCAACCATTCTAACTATAAATATCTTTTATTTTTGAAAGTGTACAACTTTTTTAGCATAAAACAAAATCAAAATCGAAGTTTTTAAGGAATAGGATAAATTGCCTATTAACTGAGATATAATAGAGCTTGGAATTTGAGCGTTTAATGCGTAATTTGCGCATTGATGTGATATATTGCGTAATTTGCGCACTTGTATGTATTCTGTAGCAAACTGTATTCAAACAAATCTATTACACAATAAGAATACATTCAATTATTGTATTCTATTTTATCTTTGATTTTCTTACATACATCAAAAGAAATGCTTATCTTTGCATCAGTAAATGAAGGGATTAGTTGGAATAAAAGAATAAAAGTTATGAAAAAGGCAGTTATATACGCTCGTGTAAGTAGTACAAATGACAGACAGTCAACAGACAGACAAGTTATTGACTTGAAAGCATACGCATCCTGCAATGATATGGAAGTCGTTAAGGTGTACGAAGAACATATTTCAGGGGCAAAGAAGAACGAAGAACGACCAATTCTTTGCGAATGCTTGGATTACTGCATCACTAACAAAATAGACTCCTTACTTATCAGTGAATTAAGTCGTTTAGGCAGAAATGTTGATGAAGTGTTGGCAAATGTCAAGCTATGTAAAGATAACAGCCTCAACATTTATTTTCAAAAAGAAAACCTGAATATATTTCAATCAGATGGAACGAAGAATCCATTTCTCAATATCTTTATTTCAGTGCTTGGTACTTGCGCAGAAATGGAACGTGAAAACATAAAATTTCGCCTAAATAGTGGCAGAGCGAAGTATATTGCAGAGGGGGGGAAACTTGGAAGAAAAGAAGGCAGCGTTAAGAGTAAGGAGCAGAAACAAGAAGAATATAAATCAGTGATTAAAGAACTTAAACATGGTACAAGCATTCGCAAGACAGCAAAGCTATGTGATGTAAGCGTTTCAACAGTCCAGAGACTGAAAGCAGAATTCAATCTGTAAAAGTGAAATATACTTCACTTATAATAAAAATAAGGAGAGCAATTTAGCCCTCCTTATTTCGTTAAACAGCTTAATCTACATAAGTCTCATACTTTGTAAGTATAAGCCCATCAAGTTTGATTTCTGACTGTGGATTATCAACGTCATTAACGTCTCGACCATACGAAACGATTACATTGTCAAATCTAAAAATGATTAATGGTGTGCCTTCTGCATTTGTAGTATATGATTCAAATGTAATCTTTCCACTTTTAATTTTATTGAAGTAAGTGGTAGGCACATAAGTTGGATTTGTCGTTTGCTCGTACTTCCTGACACTCAACTCACCATTAATAAATGCATCTTCAATAAACTCAACCTCCTGCCCTCTGGTTGCAGTCGCAGGGTCAAAGGCTTTTATATAGAAATTTATATCTGCAAGCAAAACATCTCCAAGAGGATTAAATTCACTTGAAGTAATGTATTCCAAATAGTCAGATGGACTGTTGAATAGCCTATGACATTCTGCTTCTACTTTGAATCCATCGTCAGAAACACCAAAAGCAGGATATGTCGTGCGTCCTGTTGTTTCTTCAAGAAAACTTTCATACGCAGATGGATATGTAGCCTCATCGTCTAAATACAATACATAATCGCCATTGTTGCCATTGCCACCACCATTGTTAGGATCGTCATCATCGCTACATGATACTAACGAAAAGGGTGTAATAGCGAATAATGCTATAAACAAACGATAAAGAAACTTTTCCATATTAATTAAAATTTATATGTTGCACCAATTCCAAAGACAGCTTGGTCAAAATCGCTAATCAGTTGATATTTGACTTCAAAATTTACACCCCATCTATCGTTTATGGCATATTGAACACCTGCACCCAAATTCACGCCAAACCTTGATTCATGCACTTTACCACTTGCTATTTCCTCATCCATCCCCCACATGTTCCCTGTATTTGGATCGGAATCCATGTCAAAACCAACTGCATAATCCAAATTCCAATTAGTATAAGTCAAACCTACCAAAGGATAGACAGCGAACTTTTCAGCAAATGGAAACAGATAATGGGCATTGACATTTATATCCCACATTGACGCTCCATCCTTTTTAAAGAAATAATCGAATCCACCTTCAAGACGAATGGCATCAGTAATACCATATTGGTATTTTGCGCCCAAACCCACGTTTGAGATTTCAGTACCATAGTTGAGGTTTAACCCAACTCTTTGCTCGCCCTTTTGGGCAAATGCGCCAACGCTTACCAGCGCAACGCACAACATCAGAAATAATTTTTTCATTGCTCAATGATTTTATTGTTTATTACTTGTTTTGATAGTCCTTGCTTCAGCGATAGACAATAAAAAACGTGGACTATTTACTGTGTATCTATTTTCTTGGTATCGCCAAACACCATACGTTCAAATACAAGTAAAAGCCCACGCTATGAGCGCAGGCATCAACTTTGTACTTCTTGAACGTTTCTTTAATTTGGCGATTTCAGAAAATAAGAATGTACACAAGCTAACGCTTTTTATCTTATGTCTTTATTTTGATAATCTATACCATAGGCATATCCTTTTTGATTAACGCTACAAAAGTAGTTAAATTATTTTAGATTCTTGCTCATTTGGCTCAAGAATAACGTGTTAGACGAAGTATTTTATTACTTTTGCAAGAAAATAGAGGGGATAAGAAAAAGAACAAGTGCGAATAACACCTATCCTAACTCACTTATAATCAGTAGGGCTTAAGAAGTTGCGAAGTTCTGATGTGCCAAAGACAAAACGTAAGTAAACGTCTTTCTTTGTATATATATCTCACGCCTAATTAGAATTTGGGTATGAGATACGTTTCAAAGGTATGAGAAAAAGAGATTGTCTGGATTATTTTTTAATATATTTTTAGAAATATCATTTTAGGATGTAAGTGTAATGTGGCAATAGTGCATATGATTCATATTTGCTCTTAAGAGGAGCTCCCTAAAAAGATTAGAAGTAATGAAGGTTGTTTTGAATTAATATTACATAAATTGTACTGACAATTTGTATTCCTTCCGTCGATATTTTCTCCTCTCGAGCGGGAATATCTCGACTCGATAGCGTGCATATGGACACGTTCGTGCGCACATATGCACGCCCGCCTTCCGCCATGTTTCTCCGTTCGAGGGGTGAAGATGGCGGAAGGCGGGCGTCTTGATGGGTTGATGTCGGGATTATGCTTCCACGGTTTTCGCGTGCGGATAGTCGATGGTGTAGTGCAGTCCGCGGCTTTCCTTGCGCTCCATGGCCTGACGGGTGATGAGGTAGCCCACATTAATCATGTTGCGCAGTTCGCACAGTTCGCGTGAAGCCTTGCTGCGTTTGAACAGACGTTCGGTCTCCTCGTAGAGGATGTCGAGGCGGTTCCAGGCGCGGGTGAGGCGGACGTTGCTGCGCACGATGCCCACGTAGGCCTCCATAATCTGGTTCACCTCCTTGGCGCTCTGAGTGATGAGCACGCGCTCCTCGGTGGAGATGGTGCCTTCGTCGTCCCATTCGGGCACGTCGGTGTTGAAGTCATATCGGTCGACCACCTCGAGCGAGTGGCGTGCGGCAGCGTCGGCATAGACCACGGCCTCGATGAGCGAATTGGAAGCCAGACGGTTGCCGCCGTGCAGCCCGGTGCAGGAACATTCGCCCAGGGCGTAGAGGCGGCGGATGCTCGACTGTCCGTCGAGGTCGACCACGATGCCTCCGCAGAGGTAGTGTGCGGCGGGAGCCACGGGAATGTAGTCGCGGGTGATGTCGATGCCTATGCTGAGGCACTTCTTATAGATGTTGGGGAAGTGGCGTTTGGTCTCCTCGGGGTCTTTGTGGGTGACGTCGAGGAACACGTGGTCTTCGCCGCGCTGCTTCATCTCGTTGTCGATGGCGCGGGCCACGATGTCGCGCGGGGCGAGCGAGAGTCGTTCGTCGTATTTCTGCATGAACTCCTTGCCGTCGAGCGTGCGGAGCACTCCGCCGTAGCCGCGCATGGCTTCGGTGATGAGGAAGCAGGGGCGGTCGCCGGGGTGGAACAGGGCCGTGGGGTGGAACTGGATGAACTCCATGTCCTTCACGGCTCCCTTGGCGCGGTAGACCATGGCGATGCCGTCGCCCGTGGCCACGAGCGGATTGGTGGTGTTGCGGTAGACGGCCTCGCAACCGCCTGTGGCCATGACGGTGATGCGCGAGAGGAAAGTGTCGACACGGCCCGTGCCCTCGTCGAGCACATAGGCTCCGAAGCAGCGTATGCCCGGCGTGTGGCGCGTGACGATGATGCCCAGGTGGTGCTGGGTGATGATTTCCACGGCGAAATGATGGTCAAACACGCTGATGTTGGGGTGTTGCTTCACGGCGCGGATGAGGCTGGTCTGTATCTCGGCGCCGGTGTTGTCCTTGTGGTGCAGGATGCGGAATTCCGAGTGGCCCCCTTCGCGGTGCAGGTCGAAGTCGCCGTTCTCATTCTTGTCGAACTCCACGCCCCAGCGCAGCAGTTCGCGAATCTGCGACGGAGCGCGTCGCACCACCATCTCCACGGCTGCGGGGTCGGATATCCAGTCGCCCGCCACCATGGTGTCGTGGATGTGCTTTTCAAAGTTGTCCACTTGGAGGTTGGTCACCGAGGCGATGCCTCCCTGTGCGAAATATGTGTTGGCCTCCTCCATTTCCGTTTTGCAGATGATGGCGACGGACTTGCCCTTTTCGGCCACCTTCAGGGCAAAGCTCATGCCTGCGATGCCTGAGCCGATTACCAGATAGTCAAATTTATGAATCATGGGTATATAGTTGTATCTTTGGAATGCAAAACTACTAAAAAGTGCTATTCTTTGTCCGTCGGCCGCCGCTTTTCTTTTCATATTTCGTAACTTGCGCCCTCAAAAAACCGCAATCCGATGGATAGAATCTTTCACGCGCGTGTACATTTCCTTATGTACGTCTTTCTGGGCGTGCTCACGGCGGGCGTCTGCCTTTCGTTCGTGTATCGCATGGGGCTTTGCGCCGCGCTGACGCTTCTGCTGCTTGTCGTGGTGGTGGAGCGCATCATCCACACCGCCTACACCATTACGGCCGACGGCCGGCTGGTGGTGAGCCGTGGACGGTTTTCGCGTCCCCGCGTCATTGCCCTGCGCGACGTGGTGCGCGTGGAGCGATGCCGCCGCATGAGGGTGGGAGGACACAGCCTCTTCGCCTACCTGCTCGTGACCTATGGCACGGAGAAGACCGTGGCCGTGATGCCCGTCAGGGAAGATGACTTCGTGGAGACCCTGACCCGCCGCCGGAGGGAGATTGCCGGACGGATTGCAACAACATCCCAACCCGAACGCCCATGAATTGTTTCCCCACCCGCCGCCTGTTGCTCTTGGCGGCTTTCCTATGCTCGGTCGCCCGGCTGGCGGCCCAATCTCTTCCCGACCGGTTGCAAAGCCTGATGTCCGACCCCGTGCTGACCCGCTCCGAAGTGGGCATTGCGGTCTACGACCTGACGGCCGACAGCATGGTGTTTGCCTGCCAGGACAAGAAGCTCTACCGTCCCGCCTCGGTCGAAAAGCTCGTTACGGGCATCACCGCCCTCTGTCGTCTGGGCGTGGACTACACCCTGCGCACGGAACTGCTTGCCACGGGCGAAGTGAGGGCCGACGGCACGCTGACGGGCGACCTGTATGTGCGCGGCGGTTTCGATTCGGAATTTGACGAAGCCGACATGGCCCGGCTGGCCGACTGCGTGCAAGCCGCCGGCATACGCCGCATTGCGGGAGCCATCGTGGGCGACGTGTCGATGAAAGATTCGCTCTATTACGGCGAGGGCTGGTCGTGGGACGACGCGCGGTTTGACTTCCAACCCTGCCTGACGCCGCTGTTGTATCGTCGCGGATGCGTGCGTGTCACGGTGCGTCCCGGGGCGCGTGGCGAGGCGCCGTCGGTGTCGGTATCGCCCGCATCGGCCTACTATACGGTGGTGAACGAGGCCCGCAGCCACACGCCCGCTACAGGCCGGCTGAGCATTGCCCGCGACTGGCTCTATCAGAGCAACGAAATCCGCGTGACGGGCAACGCCACGCGCACGGTGACGCGCGACATCCCCCTCTTCGCGCCGGAGCAATATTTCCTTTGCGTCCTTGCCGAACGTCTCAGGCAGGCGGGAGTGGAGACGGGCGTGACGGCCCTGGGCACGGTTCCCGCCGGAGCGCATGTGTTGGGCGCGGTCGAAAGGCCGCTCACCGAAGTGCTGCGCCAGGCCATGAAGGAGAGCGACAACCTGTCGGCCGAAGCCCTCTTTTATCATCTGGGCCGCAGCGTGTGTACCGACCGTCCGGTGACGGCCGCCGACGCCGTGGACGCCATAGGCGCGCAAATCGCCTCGATGGGTTACAATCCGAAGGACTACAGCATTGTGGACGGCAGCGGCGTGTCGCTCTATGACTACGTGTCGCCCGAGCTGCTGCTGGCCTTCCTGCGCCATGCCTACCGCACGACGGGCGTGTTCGACACGCTGTGGGAGGCCCTGCCCGTGGCGGGCGTGGACGGCACGCTGGCCCACCGGATGAAGAACACCTCGGCCTACCGCCGCGTGCGGGCCAAGACGGGCACCGTGACGGGAGTCAGCTCGCTGGCCGGATATGCCCGCGCCGCCGACGGCCGCCTGCTGGCCTTTGTCATCATCAACCAGAACATACTGAAAGGCGCACGCGCCCGTGCATTTCAAAACAAGGTCTGCACGGAGCTGTGCCGGTGAGCCATAAAGAGGGCCGTGAGCCTCCATATGTGCGCTCGCGTCCGTCCATATGCCGGCTCGCGGGCGGGAATATGCACGCTCGGGAGCGGACATATGCAGCGTGAATGGCGGGGGAGGAGATGCACTCTTTTTCTCAAAATTGCGTAAAAAGGTTACGACATACGCGGCAAAATGCCTACCTTTGTGCTGAAACGTTTCAGATAAATCCTCACACGATGAAGACAAACTATGAAATACGCTATGCCGCGCATCCCGAGGATGCCAAGCATTATGACACTGCGCGCATCCGCCGCGATTTCCTGATTGAGAAAGTTTTTGCACCCGACGAAGTGAACATGGTCTACTCCATGTACGACCGCATGGTCGTGGGCGGTGCCATGCCCGTGGTCGAGACGCTCGTGCTGGAAGCCGTCGACCCGCTGAAGGCTCCCCACTTCACCACCCGTCGTGAACTGGGCATTTTCAACGTGGGCGGACCGGGCGTGGTGCGTGCCGGCGAAGCCGTCTTCGAGCTGGACTATAAGGAAGCCCTCTACGTGGGCCGTGGCGACCGCGACGTGACGTTTGCCAGCAAAGACCCTTCGCGTCCGGCCAAGTTCTATTTCAACTCCACCACCGCACACTGCGCCTATCCTGACCGCAAGGTGACGCGGGCCGATGCCGTCAGCATGGAGCTGGGCGCGCTCGAGGGGTCGAACCACCGCGTCATCAACCGCATGATTGTGAGCCAGGTGTTGCCCACCTGCCAGTTGCAGATGGGCATGACGGAGCTGAAGCCCGGCTCCGTGTGGAACACCATGCCGGCCCATGTGCACAGCCGCCGCATGGAAGTCTATTTCTACTTTGAGGTGCCCGACGAACACGCCGTGTGCCACTTCATGGGCGAGCCGGACGAAACGCGCCACCTGTGGATGCGGGGCGACCAGGCCGTGTTGTCGCCCGAATGGTCCATACACAGCGCGGCCGCCACGCACAATTATACGTTCATCTGGGGCATGGGCGGCGAAAATCTGGACTACGGCGACCAGGACTTTTCAGCCATTACGGACTTACGATAACTCATTATACAAATTAAAACAATACGACTATGGTAAATTTTTCACTCGAAGGTAAAGTGGCTTTGGTGACCGGCGCTGCCTATGGCATCGGTTTCGCCATGGCACAGGCATTGGCCGAGGCCGGTGCGAAGATTGCATTCAACTGCCGTGGCAAGGAACACATGGAACAGGCGTTGGCCGACTATAAGAAGCTGGGCATCGACGCAAAGGGTTACTTGTGCGACGTGACGAAGGAAGACGACGTGCGCGCCATGGTGGAAGACATCGAGAAGACGCTCGGCACCATCGACATCCTGGTGAACAATGCCGGCATCATCAAGCGCATCCCCATGACGGACATGAAGGTGGAAGAGTTCCGCCAGGTGATTGACATCGACCTCACCGCTCCGTTCATCATGTCAAAGGCTGTCATCCCCGGCATGATTAAGAAGGGACACGGCAAGATTATCAACATCTGCTCCATGATGAGCGAGCTGGGCCGCGAGACCGTGTCGGCCTATGCCGCAGCCAAGGGCGGACTGAAGATGCTCACCCGCAACATTGCTTCTGAATATGGCGAATACAACATCCAGTGCAACGGCATCGGCCCGGGCTACATCGCCACTCCGCAGACAGCTCCGTTGCGCGAACGTCAGCCGGACGGTTCACGCCATCCGTTCGATTCCTTCATCGTGGCCAAGACTCCCGCAGCCCGCTGGGGAACGCCCGAAGACCTGATGGGTTCGGTCGTATTCCTTGCCTCCGACGCTTCGAACTTCGTCAACGGACAAGTGCTCTACGTTGACGGCGGTATCCTGGCCTACATCGGCAAGCAGCCTAAATAAGCGTAAGGCGGATATACGATATCTGACATAAGAAGAATGTCCGGCAGAATCGGTGCGGGAACGCTCCGTTTCGCCGGACATTGCTGTTTCTTTTCAGGTTCTGTTTTTAATAGCCGGGATTTTGCGTCATGCCCGGATTGAGCATCAATTCTTCCAGTGGGATGGGGAAAAGTTGCTGGTAGGTTTCGATGCCGAGCAGTTCCACAGCCAGGCCGAGGCGTTTCAGCAACGCCCAATAACCATAGTCCGGCCCGATGAGCGATTTCCACATCGTGGCAATGGCGTGGTCGGTGGCGGAGGCATCGCCAGCCTCGCCTTCGTAGCCCAAGCGGCGCAGGGCGTCGATCGCCTCGGCGGTTCGTCCCAATCGGTTCATGGCCTCGGCATACATCAGGAGCGTGGTGGCATAGCGGTATACGGGTTGGAACTCGCCTTTCTGCAAGGAAGAATTGAAACCACCAAGGTCGTCATAGGCTACATAGAGAGCGAAGATGGTTTCGGGAGTCTGCTGGTTGTAGAAGTCGCTTTCCGGTTGGAAGGAGAAGCGTCCGCACTCCGTCACTTCGCGCAGGGCGTTGGCAGCCGCGTCATATTCTTTCAGCTCCAGATGGATTTCCGCTTCCAGCATGCGCGCCATCCAGCGTGAGGCGAATCCGTATTCCACTTCTTCCGGCATGTTGTTGGCTGATACCTGTACGCGTTCCAGAAGGTGGCGTAGCACCTCTTCCTTCGGTTTGCTGCCTAAGGCAACGGGGTCGTTCGCCGTGCTTTCGTCGCGCAGAGGAAGGTCTCCCCACAGTTGCGCCATATTGTAATAGGTGAAGGCGCGTATGGCTTCCGTTTCGGCGATATAGGATTCTACCGGGAAAGATAGACTTTTGTCTTTGAGCACATTCAGAATGACATTTGCATTGGCAATGACATTCCATCCCCATTCCCACAACTCCTGCATTTCGTCAGACTGAGGCGTGAACAGGCCATACGTGTTGGCCTGCACCTGGCCGGTGCGGACGGCTTCCAAGTAGAGTTGTCGCGAGGTGAATGCGACAATATTCATATAGCATCCCGCTATCGCAGCTTTTACATTCTCTTCAGTTTGGAACAATTCGTCTTCATGGACAGGCGAATTTGGTTCCGAATCCAAGAATTCTTCATCGTCTGCATTAATCACCCCATCACCATTGAAGTCCACGAAAGCGGAGAAATCGTCAATGCGTAACTCTGTACCTTTATCTGCATAGTATGTTTCCATGCGTTCTGCTATTTCGGATGGATGCAGTTTCGACTGGCTATCGTGAATCTCGTCGAGTAGAGCGGTGGAGGTCACCGTGCCGCTTGCGGCAAACTCGGTGGAGAACTTGGCTAATAGCTCCGTGAACTCGGCTTCGGAACGGCCTTGGAGCATGGTGGACGACACGGCGAGCAATATCTGCGCCTCGTCGGTGCCGTCGGTCAGCGATATGTCTTCGGGCGTGGAGATGGCATCGGTGATGGCAAACACGCGCAGCATTTCCCGGTCTGCCTGTGCCTTGGCCTTGGCGAAGGAGGCGCCTTCGCGTATCAGGGTCTTCACGCGGGCATATTCGAGGTGGGTCAGCAGGTTTACGTTGACTTCATTGCGTGCCGATAGGTCGGCCAACGCGCGCAGAGTCACTTGCGAGTCCGACAGTTCGCCGGTGGTCTCGTTGTAGAAGTAGCCGCTGATTTCCAGTTCGGAATATTGGCTTGCCAAGTTGATGGGCGAGTCGAAAGTGAAGTGTCCCAAGTCGCCTGTTGTGGTGGTACGGAAACTCTTCCCCGTTTGTGCCAGATTGGCGTCCAGTTCGTAGAGTGTTACTTGTGAGCCGGCAGTGAACGGGCCTTTTTCCAGCGTGCCCGTCACGCGTGTTTTTTCCACGGGGCGGGGATTGAGCCCTCCGTCCTCTCCCGCACAGGCTGTGAGGAACAGCATAGTGAGGAGTAAAGTTAAGTAATTTATTTTCATAGCTTTCTTATTGTTTATTCGTGCCAATAACAGAAAAGCGTCCCGAAAGTTTGACTTCAGGGACGCTTTCTCGTTAGTGAGTTGGACTACCAGGATTCGAACCTAGACAAACAGAACCAAAACCTGTTGTGCTACCATTACACCATAGTCCAATCATCAGGCTTTCTTTTGAAAAGCGTGGCAAAGGTAGAGGCTTTTGGATTAAGTTCCAAACAATCGTGAAACTTTTTTGCAAATGTTTGCATTTGTACTATTCCGGAAACTGTGTCCCTGGCGTACTTATAACGGGCCGGAAAACCGTTTGACGGCATTGCCTCGGACTAGTGAATTATGATTTGCCCAGTTTTTTGTTTGGACCGATGTCTTGGCTTTTTCCTGTATATCCAACAGCTTGAGCATCAATCGCTCTTTGGCTGTCTGTTTGTTTTGTGATTGGGAGCGTTCGTTGTCACATCGTACAGAAATACCCGTTGGGACGTGGGTTGCCCGTATGGCTGTCTCTACTTTATTTACATGTTGTCCTCCTTTTCCTCTGGAGCGGCATGAGGTGTAAATGATGTCACGGTCGTTGATTGTCGGCAAATCCAGACTGTCGATGAAATGTACTCCCACGAACCAATTGTTACGCTTGTGTTTGGGGCGGTAAGGGTTCTTTGTCGAATGCCACAGGACTGTGCCTTCCCATGCCGCAAGGGCCGATGATGGAATCTCTTGGTCGGAAACAAGCGTGATGGACATGTAACAATTCGGTTCGGACTTATGAGGCTCGCAGTCGTATGTTGTTAAGCCGGGGACGGACTTGCAAATTTCGCGGGCCACGAGCGTAACGGTACGTGCACATTCAACGGGACCTCGGCCGGCTGTTATCTGTATATATTTCTTCATTTGCTTATGTTTTTTATGTTGAGGCGGGGTTTGATTATCGACAAAACATTAACTGTGGGCGTTATCAGCATCAGAATTTCGTCGGTCGGTTTATAAGCCTGAGGTGATTCATCGAGGGTCTCTTCGCATACCGAAGATGAATAAATGCCCTTCATGGAATCTTCAAAATCGGAAAGAGCTATCTGTTTCTTGGCTTGGTTTCTGGACAGACTGCGTCCTGCGCCATGCGGTGCGCTGCAAAGCCATTGTTCGTTTCCTTTTCCCATACAGATGGCAATGCCGTCACGCATGTTGAACGGGATGCAGACTTTTCTTCCCTTCGATGCGTCGATGGCTCCTTTGCGTAGTATGGGCCGACTTTCGTCCATCGCGATATAATTGTGTGTGGTAAAGATTGATTCGGTGCATTTGGCTTTGCACAGTTTTTTGAGCAGGGCAAAAATGCGGTCTCGGATGACGGTATGATTGTAGATTGCGTAGGCCTGTGCGATGACCATGTCAGACAGATAGCCGTTGAGCGCGTCTCCCCACAGGTAGCCGGTGTATTGCGCCCTTTTCGGATTTTGAGCGATGTTGTGCCAATGGCCGGCTATCTTTACCCCCAGATTTCGCGAACCGCAATGGATAGTCAGCCAGCCGTCACCGGACATCGTGTCTTCCCCGTATTCGATGAAATGGTTGCCTCCGCCAAGAGTCCCGATGCTTTTATAGAAGATTCCTTCTTGCATTTTTATGCGGCGGCAGAAATCTGAGACGAAGCGTGCGTCTATGCGTCCGGTTTCGTTAATCAGATCGGGTGCGTTTGAGCGTGCTTTTTGATATTGTGAGTTGAGAAAGCGGAACAAATCTTTCTCGTTGATGCTGTTCTTGGCGCATAGCTCTGTTCCGGTAGGAATGGCTTCCCGTATTCGGTAGTCGAGCAGCGCAAAATCTTCCGGATCGATTGTCGCAGAGAGCTTGTGCATGGAGATGGTGCATCCGATGTCGGTGCCCACATGGTCGGGGTTCACATACTCCATTATTTTGTAAGCCGTACCGACGTTGCACGAGTTTCCTGCGTGTACATCGGCATCTGTACAATTCGGACTCCCTCGAACGCCGGATGGTCACATTGTTCTTTTATCCATTGCAGAGCGGCTTCTTCGATGTTGTCTGTAAAAACTTCTGCCGATGTGTGTAGTCCTGATACGATCATAGTTCTTGTTTTTGTTAAAGTAAAGGTAGACGGTGTTGGGGATTAAATAATGGAGATAAGGTATAAAGGGTAGCCCTCTTCAGGGCTTTACTACTCTTTTGAATTCGATTACCATTTTCGGCATTTTCAGTATGGGTTGGCCCAGTCGTGTCGTTACTGTTTCGTATCGGGCTTTTACCCAGTCTACCACCCGATTGCGGATTTTGTTGTCGTAATAGAGCGTGACTTGCAAGGGGAGTTGAATGTTCCCGGCGTGGGTGAGGGAATTGTTCGGTTGGTCGGGATTCGGACAGGTTGTGGTTATTCCCAGCAAAAAGGGAACGATTGACCCTTCAAGCGAACCTTTTCCGGCTTCTGTTTCACATCCCAGTTCTTTCCGCACGCCTTCCGCTATGTCCTGCAAGATAAGCATTTCTTCCGTCAACCCTTTTTCGCAAAGCGCGTCAAGCTCCGCATTCAGCTTTTCGTCTGTCATTTCCGGCAGAATCTTGTTCTTTTCCCACATTACTTGAAATCTGAATGATTCCGTTCTTGCTCTTTCGCTCAATTGTGCTTTTCGTTTCGGGTTTTGTTGTTTGCTCATGGTTCGTATTATTTTTTGATTCGTATGCAAAAGTATGTGGAAGGTGTGCGGAAAGTCTGCATAGAGGTGAATTTATTCAGGCTTTTTTAATATGTACCTAAAATTAAAGTAAATGGTTGGCACGTCATTTTTAGGGATGGCGTCATATTCTTCTTTTTCTTTTTCATCGGAATAGACGAAAATGAACATTGGTTTAATATTGGCGTTTTCCTTGATATAGTTTTTGGCTTCTTCGGGAAGTAGTTTAAGTTCAACTTTTTGTTCGACGATTGTTCTTACGTCCTCTAAGATGGCATGTGCGCATTTTTCATCTTCGATAAGTGTTTTGGACTTTTGTACATGTTCTTCTACTCCTGATTTTCCTTTGAGTGAGTCGGTACTCTGCTTGAGTTCGAACAAAACTATGTCCTTAGACTCTTTTTCTATTGCAAGCAGATCAACGCGTGTGAAATTTATTCTTTCGTTTTTGGGAATTCCTTTTTGTTCATATTGGTATTCCATGTCAATGACAAGGTAATCATTGTTGACAGAGGCGTTTTCAGATGCAATAAGTTGTTGTATGGTAAATTCTTTTTTGTATCCGTGATTATCGACAAAAGATTTGGCAAGATTAAAATATGTTGCAGGATTTTGTTTAGTCTGCTCATCGGAAAATTCCGGTTGAGAGGCTTTATTTCTATAATAACCTTGTGACAGATATTTTATGTTATTCTTAGATAGAGTTAATATTTCCCCTTTCTTGTAATAGATGATGGCTTTTCCATCCCTAATTTCCAAGGACAACTCTTTATCTTTTATTACTTCATTAAGGATGTTACCATATTCTCCTTGTGGTGCGAGCATTTTTAATAGTTTTTCATTCAATTTTCTAGCCATAATCTCATTATTTATAAAAGTTAAACATATAATTTAAACACTTCTTCATTTCTATTCTTAAACTTTCCGGTTCCATTACCTGCACGGTGTTGCCTTTGGCCAATAATTCGCTGATAAGATTCTGAGTGATGCATAGATTGTATTCAAAGTCGCAATATAGGTTTGTCGTGCAGAGTTCTTTTTGCGAATGATGCAAGGGTAAGGTGCGCAGGTAGTTGCTTTGTATGCCGTAGGCGCGTATGATAACCTTTTCGGGTTTAATGTTTTCGTTTACCCAAATGCCGATGGAGTCAGTATAATATGCTTCGGGCGAGAAGTCTGACGGGTAATCGAAGTGTTTTTCTGTGATATTCAAATGTTGTATGCGGTCGAGTGAAAAATGGCGAATGCCTTTCAGTTCTTTGCAATACCCCAGTATGTACCATCTTTGTCTATACGCTTTCAAGCAATATGGGCAAACATGATAGAGGGTGCTTTCGGTTTTGTAAAAAGGTTGGTAGGTTATTTCTGTCGTAAGGTTTTGCTTCATGGCATCGATGAGGCTCTGGAGGTATTCCGTTCCTTTGGGAATTTCTTCAAGCAAGATGCGCTCTTTCAGTTGTTTGCTTTCGGTGACCAAATGGGCTGTGCTGAACGAATTGAGCAGCCATTGGCGTGTTTTGTCTTTGCGCAGGGACGACAGGTCTTCGATGTAATATCTGTATCCATCGGAAGCGTCGCACAAAATGTCAATTTGAAACAGTTCCTCCACGGCTCTGCGATGCATGTGAAAGGTGCGTAGGGGCAGAGGGTTTCCATCGCCTAGCGAGGAATGCTCCCATTTATGACTTATCTCTTCGTAGGTGAGTCGTCCGGCTTGAATCAAGGTATTTACCAGCCATATGTAGCGGTTGAAAGTTGTGCTTATCATGGTGGGTCGGATTTGTATGCATGGTTTGTGTTGATGTGGATTTATTATCTCTTTAGCCGTTCGATGATGTTTTTTGCGCTTTCACCATCGTGCAATTATTGCTGTCGGCAACGCTTGTTTGAGGGCATTGCCGACAGCAACAATTTGTTCATCCGGCACGCGTTATGCCGCTGTGGATGCGGCCCGGGCGGAGGGGCGTCAGAACATCTTCCTCACGCGTTCGATGCCCGCAACCAGGGCGTCGACCTCTTCGCGTGTGTTGTAGAAGCTGAACGAGGCGCGCACGGTGCCTTCGATGCCGAGCCGCTCCATGAGGGGCTGGGCGCAGTGGTGGCCGGTGCGCAGGGCGATGCCCAGACGGTCGAGCAGGGTGCCGAGGTCGAAATGGTGGATGTCGCCCACGAGGAAGGAGATGACGCTGCCTTTCGCATCGGCCTCCCCGAAGATGCGCATGCCTTCTATCTCTTTCAGGCGGGCGGTGGCGTAGGTGGTGAGCTCATGTTCGTATGCATCAATCTCACTCATGCCGATGGCGCTCACATAATCGAGCGCGCGGGCCAGGGCGTGCGTGCCGATGTAGTCGGGCGTGCCGGCCTCGAACTTGTAGGGCAGTTCGTTGAACGTGGTGCGCTCGAAGCTGACGTGTTGTATCATTTCGCCGCCGCCTTGGTAGGGCGGCAGGCGGTCGAGCCACTCCTCCTTGCCATAGAGCACGCCTACGCCGGTAGGCCCGTAGACCTTATGGCCGCTGAAGGCGTAGAAGTCGGCGTCGAGCGCCTGTACGTCGACAGGCATGTGGGGGACGGACTGCGCGCCGTCCACCAGCACGGGCACGCCGTGGGCATGGGCCGTGGCTGTCATTTCGCGGACGGGATTGACGGTGCCCAGCACGTTGGACACGTGGGTCACGGCCACGAGACGGGTGCGCGGAGTGAAGAGGCGCTCGTACTCGTCGAGGAGCAGTTCGCCGCGGTCGTTCATCGGGATGACGCGGATGACGATGCCGCGCCGGTCGCGCAGCAGCTGCCAGG
Source organism: uncultured Phocaeicola sp. (assembly GCA_944321015.1). Classification (GTDB taxonomy): domain Bacteria; phylum Bacteroidota; class Bacteroidia; order Bacteroidales; family Bacteroidaceae; genus Phocaeicola_A. Next base: position 17,073 of record CALUJS010000025.1, read on the forward strand.
GGACGATGTTGCTGTGGTGTTCCATGACGGAGAGGATGACCTCGTCGCCTTCCTTCATGCAGGCTTCGCCGAAGGATGCGGCCAGGAGGTTGATGCTCTCGGTGGTGCCGCGCGTGAAGATGATTTCGTTCGTGGAGCGGGCGTTCAGGAAGCGGCGCACCGTCTCGCGCGATGCCTCGTGCAGCTCGGTGGCCTGTTGGGAGAGGAAGTGCACGCCGCGGTGCACGTTGGCATTGACGGAGTAGTATTCGTCGGCAATGGCATCGACCACGCAACGGGGCTTCTGCGTGGTGGCTCCGTTATCCAGATAGATGAGCGGGCGGCCATAGACCGTGCGGCTCAGGATGGGAAAGTCTTCCCGGATTTTCTGTATATCGTACATGTTTCTTAGTTGACAAGGTTTTAGTTGACGAGTTGACAAGGGGATTAGTTGACGAAGGGGGGTACTGTTTGTCCTTGTCGACTCGTCAACTAATCCCTCGTCAACTCACTTGCATATCACGCATCCCTGGCACTTGTTGAGCTCGCCGCGGAAGCGTTTCTCCACGAGCAGGTGCAGGCGGTCTTTGAGCGCGTCGAGACGTATCTGGTCGACCACCTCATTGACAAAGGCGAACATGAGCAGCAGGCGGGCTTCTCGCTCGCCGATGCCGCGCTGCCGCATGTAGAACAGGGCGTTTTCGTCGAGCTGGCCTACGGTGGCTCCGTGGCTGCACTTCACGTCGTCGGCGTAGATTTCCAGCTGGGGCTGGGTGTACATGCGGGCTTCGCGGGTGGCGCAAAGGTTGCGGTTGGTCTGTTGGGAGGAGGTGCGTTGCGCGCCTTCACGGACGAGCACCTTGCCGGCGAAGGCTCCCACGGCGCTGTCGTCGAGCACGTACTTATAGAGTTCGTTGCTGGTGCAGTCGCTTGCGCGGTGGTCTATGAAGGTGTTGTTGTCCACCTGTTGCTGTTTGTCTTCGATGGCCATGCCGAGCATCTGCACTTCGGCTCCGCGTCCGTCGAGGGTGACTTCGGCGGTGTTGCGCGTCGTGCCGTTGTGCAGGGTCATGCTGTTGAGGAGGACGTTGCTGCCTGCCTCCTGATGCACGTAGAGGTTGCTGAAGCGCACGGTGTTGTTGTGGGTCTCTTCCAGCTCGTAGAGGTCGAACACGGCATCCTTTCCCACAAAGACCTCAATGACCTGCGTGGCAAGGAACTTCACGCGGTCCATGGCGTGGTCGCACATCAGCAGCCGGGCTTGCGCTCCGTCTTCCAGCACGATGAGCACGCGGCGGTTCACCATGAAGTCCACGGCGGAGCGCAGGAGGTTGACCACCTGTATGGGACGTTCCACGACGACGTCTTTGGGCACGTAGATGAGGAGCCCGTCTTGCGCCAGCATGGTGTTGAGCGCGGTCACGGCATCGCGGGACGTGTCGGCCAGTTTGCCGTAGCGGGCGGCCAGTTCGGGATGTGTGGCTGTCAGTTCGCGCAGGCTGCCCACCAGCACGCCGTCGGGCAATGAAGCCTTCGGCAGGTCGCGGCGGTCAAAGCCGTCATTGAGCATGAAGTAGAGCGAAGTGCTCATGTTGGGCACGTCGCACTTGAATGCGTCGGCAGGATTGACGGGAATGTCGAGCCGGTTCAGGTTCAGCCCGTAGTCCGGTTCAAAGAGCTTGGCCACGTCGGTGTACTTATACTTCTCCACCTTGCGGGTGGGGAACCCCATCCGTTGGAAGTCGGCGAACGCCTGTTCCCGCAGGGCGTTCATCGCCTCCGCGCTGTGGGCGGCAATCATCTCCTTGCATTGCCGGTAGAGGTCGATGTATTGTTGTTCTGCTTTCATTGCTTTTGATTAATTGACAATTGGTGGTTGATAATTGACAATTATCCGTTGTTTTCCGCCTTTATCCAGTCGTAGCCGCGCTCTTCGAGTTCGAGCGCCAGTTCGGGGCCGGCGGTCTTGACGATGCGTCCTTTGTAGAGCACGTGCACGATGTCGGGCTTGATGTAGTCGAGCAGGCGCTGGTAGTGGGTGATGACGATGCAGCTCGTTTCGGACGTTTTGAGCTTGTTCACTCCTTCGGCCACGATGCGCAGGGCGTCGATGTCGAGTCCCGAGTCGGTCTCGTCGAGGATGCTCAGCTTCGGTTCGAGCATGGCCATCTGGAAGATTTCGTTGCGCTTTTTCTCACCGCCGGAGAAGCCTTCGTTGACCGAGCGGTTGGCCAGCTTGTTGTCCAGCTCGACCACGGCGCGCTTCTCGCGCATCAGTTTGAGGAACTCGCTGGCGTTGAGCGGTTCCAGTCCGAGATATTTGCGTTTCTCGTTGACGGCCGTGCGCATGAAGTTGACCATGCTCACGCCGGGAATTTCCACCGGATATTGGAACGAGAGGAACAGCCCTTCGTGGCTGCGGTCTTCGGGGCTCATCTCCAACAGGTTCTTGCCGTTGAACGTCACCGAGCCACGTGTCACTTCGTAAGCCGGATGTCCCACGAGGACATTGCTCAGCGTGCTCTTGCCGGAGCCGTTCGGCCCCATGATGGCATGCACCTCGCCGGTCTTTACCGTGAGGTTGATGCCTTTCAGTATTTCTTTGCCGTTGATGCTGGCATGCAGGTCTCTTATTTCTAGCATAATCGTATATGTGTTTTTGTTCGGATGAATGTTGGTCGGCGGCTGCCCAGACGTAGCCCCCGTGTCGCCTTTGAGCGTCGATATGCCGGCTTGCGCGCGGCAATATGGCGGCTCGTGAGCGTTGATATGTCGGCTCGCGGGATGCCTTCGGAACGGGTCGGCGGCTAGCCTACGCTTCCTTCGAGCGAGATGGCCAGCAGCTTCTGTGCCTCGACGGCAAACTCCATCGGCAGCTTGTTGAGCACTTCCTTGGCATAGCCGTTGACGATGAGGCCCACGGCGTCTTCTGTCGGGATGCCGCGCTGGTTGCAGTAGAAGAGCTGGTCTTCGGAAATCTTCGACGTCGTGGCCTCGTGTTCCACGACGGCCGTCTCGTTGTGGATGTCCATGTAGGGGAAGGTGTGCGCGCCGCATTTGTCGCCCAGCAACAGCGAGTCGCACTGGCTGTAGTTGCGTGCACCGTCGGCCTTGGCCGCCACGCGCACCAGTCCGCGATAGGAATTCTGGCTGCGCCCGGCCGATATGCCTTTACTGATAATCGTGCTGCGGGTGTTCTTTCCCAGATGAATCATCTTCGTGCCCGTGTCGGCCTGTTGGAAGTTGTTCGTCACGGCCACGGAATAGAACTCCGCCTGCGAGTTGTCGCCCGTCAGGATGCAGCTGGGATATTTCCACGTGATGGCCGAGCCCGTCTCCACCTGTGTCCACGAGAGTTTGCTGTCCACACCCCGGCAGTTGCCGCGCTTGGTCACGAAGTTGTAGACGCCGCCTTTGCCCTCGGCGTCGCCGGGATACCAGTTCTGCACGGTGCTGTATTTCACTTCCGCGCGGTTGTTCACCACGATTTCCACGATGGCGGCGTGGAGCTGGTTTTCGTCGCGCATCGGTGCCGTGCAGCCTTCGAGGTAGGACACGTAGCTGTCGTCGTCGGCCACGATGAGCGTGCGCTCAAACTGGCCGGTGTTGGCGGCGTTGATGCGGAAATAGGTCGACAATTCCATGGGGCAGCGCACGCCCTTGGGAATGAACACGAACGAGCCGTCGCTGAACACGGCGGAATTGAGCGCGGCAAAGAAGTTGTCGCGATAGGGGACGACGGAGCCGAGATACTTGCGCACCAGGTCGGGATGCTCGCGCACGGCTTCGCTGATGGAGCAGAAGATGATGCCCCGTTCGATGAGCGCTTCCTTGTAGGTGGTCTTCACCGACACGGAGTCCATCACTGCGTCCACGGCCACGCCGCTCAGCGCCATCTGTTCCTCGAGGGGGATGCCCAGCTTGTTGAACGTCTTTATCAGTTCGGGATCGACTTCGTCCATGCTCTTCGGGCCTTCCTTCCTGGCCTTGGGAGCGGCATAGTAGGAGATGGCCTGAAAATCGATGTCGGGTATGTCGAGATGCGCCCATCGGGGCATCTCCAGCGTCTGCCAGTAGCGGAACGCGTTCAGGCGGAACTCCATCAGCCAGTCCGGCTCGCCCTTCTTTTCGGAGATGAGCCGCACGACATCCTCATTGAGTCCCCGCTCGATGATGTCGGTGTGGATGTCGGTCGTAAAGCCGTATTTGTACTTCTCGGCTGCTATTTCCTTCACCAGTTTATTGGGTTCGTCTTGCATATGTTATTCTTTCTTGATTAATTGTTCGGTTACTTCTTTTATGGCCGGAAAGAACACTCCGGCAACCTCCTTCACGGGGCCGTAGAAGCGCGACTCCTGTCTGGCCTCGGCCGGGAGCATCTTTTCTTCCGGGTCGACATATTCCACCACCCGGATGAGTATGCCCAGGAGCAGCAGGTTGATTGCCACTCCGGCCAGAGCGCCCAGCAGGCGGTTCAGCCCGCCCAGATGGATTGCCTCGAGCGCGCGGGTCAGCGCTCCGCCGGCCAGCATCAGCAGCACGGGCACGACGGCCCAGATGACGATGAATGAAATGATTTGCGCCACCGAGACGGACGTGCCGATGTGTGCGGCCAGCTGTTCGCCCGCCATGGCATACAAGGCGCGTGCCACCAGCAGGCCGGCCACCAGGCCGACCAGAGCGCATGCCTGGCGGATGAAGCCTTTGGCCAGTCCGGATATCAGTCCGATGGCCAGTATGACCAGAATGAAAATGTCGACTGTTGCCATTGTGGTTGTGGTTTATACGCGATGTGCCAATCACGCAAACCTTTCATGGTTAGGTAATTGGCACATACGTCGGATTGTCTTTCTTGCGTCAAAGCGTCTGCTTCACCTCGATTTGTTGGAAGGTCTCAATGATGTCGCCCACTTTGATGTCGTTATAATTTTGCAGACTGATGCCGCATTCGAAGTTGACGGGCACTTCCTTCACGTCGTCCTTGAAGCGTTTCAGCGCGTTGATTTCTCCGGTATGGATGACGATGCCGTCGCGTATCAGGCGCGCTTTGTCGGTACGTTTCACCTTGCCCTCGCGCACCCAGGCTCCGGCCACGGTGCCCACCTTGGTAATCTTGAACACTTCGCGCACTTCGATGGTGGCGGTGACTTCTTCCTTCACCTCCGGAGCCAACATGCCTTCCATGGCGGCCTTCACATCCTCGATGGCGTCATAGATGATGGAGTAGAGGCGTATGTCGACACCTTCCTGCTCGGCCAGTTTGCGTGCCGACTGCGACGGGCGCACCTGGAAGCCGATGATGATGGCATCGGATGCTGCGGCCAGGCTGACGTCGGATTCCGAAATCTGGCCCACGGCCTTGTGGATTACGTTCACCTGGATTTGTTCCGTGGAGAGCTTGATGAGCGAGTCGCTCAAGGCTTCGATGGAACCGTCCACGTCGCCTTTGACGATGACGTTCAGCTCGTGGAAGTCTCCCAGTGCCAGGCGGCGTCCCACCTCGTCCAGCGTAAGCATCTTCTGTGTGCGCAGGCCCTGCTCGCGTTGCAGCTGTTCGCGCTTGTTGGCAATCTCGCGGGCTTCCTGCTCGGTCTCGATGACGTGGAATGTGTCGCCGGCCGTCGGCGCGCCGTTGAGGCCCAGAATCAGTGCCGGTTCGGACGGGCCGGCCTCTTTGATGCGCTGGTTGCGCTCGTTGAACATGGCTTTGATTTTGCCGTAGTTCGTACCGGCCAATACGATGTCGCCTACGCGCAGGGTTCCGTTGGCCACGAGCACCGTTGCCACATAGCCGCGTCCTTTGTCAAGGGTCGACTCGATGATGGAGCCTGTGGCGCGGCGGTTGGGGTTGGCTTTCAGGTCGAGCAGTTCGGCTTCGAGCAGAACCTTTTCCATCAGTTCGTTCACGCCGATGCCTTTCTTGGCCGATATGTCTTGCGATTGATATTTTCCGCCCCACTCTTCCACGAGGAAGTTCATGTTGGCCAGTTCTTCCTTTATCTTGTCGGGATTGGCGGCGGGCTTGTCAATCTTGTTGATGGCAAACACGATGGGGACGCCGGCGGCCATGGCATGGTTGATGGCTTCCTTGGTCTGCGGCATCACGTTGTCGTCGGCTGCCACGATGATGATGGCGATGTCGGTCACCTTGGCGCCACGGGCACGCATGGCGGTAAAGGCTTCGTGTCCCGGTGTGTCGAGGAAGGTGATGTGGCGTCCGTCTTCCAGTTTCACGTTGTAGGCACCGATATGCTGGGTGATGCCTCCTGCTTCGCCGGCGATGACGTTCGACTTGCGGATGTAGTCGAGCAGCGAGGTTTTACCATGGTCGACGTGTCCCATGACGGTGACGATCGGTGCGCGTGGAACGAGGTCTTCCTCACGGTCTTTCTCTTCGACCACAGCCTGGGCCACTTCGGCACTGACGTACTCGGTCTGGAATCCGAACTCTTCAGCCACCAGGTTGATGGTCTCTGCATCGAGGCGCTGGTTGATGGACACCATGATGCCGATGCTCATGCATGTGCCGATGACTTGCGTCACGGGCACGTTCATCATGTTGGCCAGTTCGTTGGCGGTAACAAACTCGGTCAGCTTCAGTATCTTGCTTTCGGCCATTTCCTGGTCTTCCATCTCGTGCTGACGGTTGATGGCCGTTTCGCGTTTCTCTTTGCGATATTTTGCTCCTTTGTTCTTGCTCTTGTTGGTCAGGCGGGCCAAGGTCTCTTTTACCTGCTTGGCTACGTCTTCATCGCTCACTTCGGGTTTGGCAAACGAGCTTTTCTTGGCGGGACGGTCCTTGCCGTGGCGGTCTTTGGCTTTGTCGTTGCCTTTTCCGCCGCGTGCCGGCTGTTGTTCCACAGCATTGATGTCAACCTTTTCCTTGTTGATGCGGCTGCGTTTTTTCTTCTTTTTGCTGTCTTCGTCTTCGGCTTTGTCGGTTCGTCCGGTTTTGTCGTCCACCTTGCGTATTTCCTTGATGATGGCGTCCTTCATTTGCCGTTTCTGTTCCTGACGCAGTTTTTCTTTTTCCTCGCGTTCTTTGCGGCGTTCCTCCTTCGACTTCTTTTTGGGACGTGTTGATTGGTTCAGCGCTTCCAAGTCGATTTGGCCGATGACGTTGAGCTTGGTGACGAGTTCTGTCGGACGGATTTTGAAGATGCCGTCGTCCTCTTTGTTTTCAGTTTTGTCTTCCGTTGGTTTGTTCGCAGTGGAAGACTCCTGTTTGTTGTCGTTCGTTGTTTCCGGTTTTTCCACGTGTGCCGGTTCCGGTTGTGTCGTTTCCGTGACTGTTTCGGCTTGAACGGGTTCTGCGGCCGCCTGTTCGGCGGGTTGTGTTTCCGTGGCAGTTTCGGCCGTTTTCTCATCGTTATCCGCAGCTGCGGGTTGTTGCTGTTCGGGCTTTTTGCGCCGGTTCAGTGCGTCCAGGTCGATTTTGCCCACGGGCTTGAACTTCGGACGTACGTCTTCGGGCACCACGGTTTTAATCATTTCCTCTTTCGACTTCTCTTCGGTCTCTTTCTTGGGTTCGTCGATGGAAATGGAGTTTCGTCCGCGTTCCTTGTTCTGCCGTTCCTGGCTGAACTTTTCGGATTCGATACGGAGGTTCTTGTCCTTGCGAAATTCCTTCACCAGCAATTCATATTGTTCTTCGCTGATTTGTGTGTTGGGATTGGTTTCGATGTCGAATCCCTTCTTCTGCAAGAACTCCACGACCGTGTTGAGTCCTACGTTCAGGTCTCTTGTTACTTTATTTAGTCTTATGCTCATAAGTGTGTTTTATTCCTCAAATTCTGCCTTTAATATTCTCAATACGTCGTCCACCGTGTTTTCTTCCAGGTCGGCTTTTTCGATGAGCATCTCGCGGGGGGCATTGAGTACGCCTTTGGCCGTGTCGATGCCGATGCTCTTGATGGCGTTGATGACCCATTCGTCGATTTCGTCCTTGAATTCATCCAGGTAGATGTCTTCTTCGTCGGCCGTGTTGTCGAGTTCGCGGTAAACGTCGATGGTGTATTCGGTCAACATGCTGGCCAGTTTGATGTTCATGCCGCCTTTTCCGATGGCCAGAGATACTTCCTCGGGTTTGAGGAAGACTTCGGCCTTCTTGTTCTCCTCGTCCAAGCGGATGGAAGAGACGTTGGCCGGACTCAGGGCGCGCTGTATGAAGAGCGATATGTTCGACGTGTAGTTGATGACGTCAATGTTTTCGTTGCGCAACTCGCGCACGATGCCGTGTATGCGGGAGCCTTTCACGCCGACGCAAGCGCCCACGGGGTCGATGCGTTCGTCGTAGGACTCGACGGCTATCTTGGCACGTTCGCCGGGGATGCGGGCTATGCGTTTGATGGTGATGAGTCCGTCGTTGATTTCGGGCACCTCCATTTCGAACAGGCGTTGCAGGAAGACGGGCGACGTGCGGCTCAGGATGATTTTCGGATTGTTGTTGGTGTTGTCCACACGGGCCACCACGGCGCGTGCGGTTTCGCCTTTGCGGTAGAAGTCGCTGGGTATCTGTTCGCTCTTGGGCAGGAGCAGCTCGTTGCCTTCGTCATCGAGCAGAAGCATTTCCTTCTTCCATATCTGATAGACTTCGGCGCTTACGATTTGTCCTACCTTGTCAATGTATTTGTTATACAGGCTGTCTTTCTCCAGCTCCAGAATCTTCGAGGCGAGCGTCTGGCGCAGGTTGAGGATGGCGCGCCGGCCGAAATTGGCAAAGATGACTTCGTCGGTCACCTCTTCGCCTATCTCATAGGAAGCATCGATTTTGCGTGCTTCGCTGAGCGCGATTTGCATGTTGGGGTTGGTCAGGTTCTCATCGGCCACGACCTCGCGGTTGCGCCAAATCTCGAAGTCTCCCTTGTCGGGGTTTACAATCACGTCATAGTTTTCATCGGTGCCGAACATTTTGGCAATCACGCTGCGGAAGCTTTCTTCCAGCACGCTTACCATCGTGGTGCGGTCGATGTTCTTTAATTCCTTGAATTCTGAAAATGTATCAATCAAGCTGATGGTTTCCTCTTTCTTGGCCATATGTCTAGTCTATTTAAAGCTGATTAAGTATTTGGTGTATTTCACGTCGGTGTAGGCAAATGTCCGGTCTTCCTCCACGGTTTTCGGACGCTTGGCGCCCTCTTCCTTGATGCGCTTGGGGACGGTGAGCACGAAGTGTTCCTCGTCGGCGTCCTTCAGGATGCCGCACAGCTTTTCGCCTCCGTTGGTGAGCACTTCCACGTCCATGCCGATGTGGTTGATGTACTGCTGCAGTACCTTGAACGGCTGGCCGATGCCTGCCGAACCGACTTCCAACTCGAAGTCTTCCTCGTCACGATTCAGCCGTGACTCGATGAAGCGGCTCAGTTCTACGCAGTCTTCAATCCATACTCCTTCGGCGTGGTCGATTTCCACTACAATCTTGTCATCCGGGCTCACGGTTACTTCCACCAGAAAGTAGTCTTTGTCTTGGAGCCACTCTTCCACGATGTTCCGAACAACGTTTTTGTCTATCATTCAATCCTTCTTTTATAATAAAAAAGGAGCTTTCGTCAAGCCCCTCAACATTTCATCTTAAATCGCTGCAAAGATAGCGATAAAGCGTGCTGTTTCCAAAGGTTTAGTCAATATTCTTAATGTTTTTTAGGCAAGCGGCCTTGCACGGGTGCGGGCGCATTGGATTTTTCAGCTCGGGGCATAGAACAAAGAGAACACGGCGCCGTAGTGGCGGAAGCCTTCGCGGGTGATGCAAAGGCGGTCGCCGGACGCTTCCATCAAGCCGTTTTGCAGGCAGAAAGCCGTTGGGGCTTCATAATGCCGGACGGCATTGCGGCCCAGCATCCGCGACAGGTGTTCCAGGCTGAACGAGCCGTGGTAGGCCGAGATGGCGATGTATTTGGCCGCCAACTCCTCCGGAGGCAGCAGGTAGGTGTCTTGCTCGCCAAACGTGGAGCGGGCGAGCAGGGCCGAATCCGGACGGGCCACTTTCCCGACGTTGTAGGACACGCCCCGGCGACTCATGCTTTGGGCGGAAAGACCGAATCCCTTGTAGGACGCGCCTTCGAGCATCCGGCTGCGCAGGTAGGAGGAGACGCCCTCGTCGGCCGCGTCCTTCGTGAAGGTGTTCTGTCCGAAACGGGCCTTGTAGCCCAAAGCCGACAGTCCGTCGAAGAACAGCGTGTAGTGGTGGTAGAGTTCGTCCTTGCTGAAGGGACACATTGCACTAATGCGGTTGGGCCTCAGTTCGTAGAGGGTGACTTGTTCGGGCGACAGGCGGCGGACGGCAGCCAAGTCGGCTTCTATCGTCGCGGCCGACTGCGACGCCAGCCCGTACATCAAGTCCAGATTGACTTTCGTGATGCCTGCCCGGCGGGCCAGAGCGAGTTTCTCCTCCATCAAGCCGGGCGGATTGTCCTCGCGGTTTTGCCGTCGGAGGACGGCGCGACTGGCCGACTGGAGACCGAGCGACAGGCGGCGGATGCCGCTCTGGGCGATGCGGCGCAGTTTCTCGTCCGTGAGGGTGCGGAATGTGCCTTCGATGCTCGGCTCGAAGTCGGGCGCAAGCGTGAGGTCGTCGACAGTCTCGTCGTAGATGTCCAGCAGGCGCGACAGGTTGCCGGCCGACAGGGCCGTGGGCGTGCCGCCCCCGATGTCGAACCCGCGCAGGGTGAAGCCGCCGTGGCGCGACAGGAAAGCGCGGATGTCAGCCCCCACGGCCTCGACATAGGCCCGTTGCCGGTCGGCCGAAGGGCACAGCATCCGGGCGTATTCGCAGAAGGCGCAAAGCCGGCGGCAGAAGGGAATGTGCACGTAGAACGACAGTTCGCGCTCGCCCTCGAAGGAGAGCGGGCCGTCGGTGCGGTAGGTCTCCCAGTCGCGGGGCGAGAGCGGGTAGGACGTGTTCCACACGGGGTCGTCCTTGCGTTGGTGGAAGAGTGTTTCGAGATTCATCGCGTCAGTAGATGATGTTATGGTCGTGGAATCCCTGGCGGAGGTATTCGCCGTCGTACAGGAGCGACGACTCGCAGTAGCGGAAGTTGGCATAGTTGCGCATGTACACTTCGAGGATGCGCCCGGCGTGGTTGTAGAGGTAGTTGCTGCACTTGCAGTCCGTCCCTCGATGGCGCGACTCGGTGAAGTAGAGATGGGGGACGGCGGCGAAGTCGATGTCCGTGAAGTCCACATGGCGGGCCTTGCAGTAGTCGTTGACCTGCATCAGCGCCACGAAGCCCAGCCTCGGCAGGGACAGGCCGACGGCGCACTGCAACATGCGTTCCACCTCCGCAGGGCGGTCAATGTAGCCGCGTATCAGGTTGCAGCTGGCGTTCACTTTGTCCGGGTCGACGCCTGCGAAGTCGAGCGCGTCGTCGGGCAGGCGTGTGCCGTAGAGTTCGGACAGTTTCGCGCGGTCGTAGTGGTGCAGCGAGACGGACACGGAGTCCCAGCGCGGATGGCGCATCAGACGCTTCGATTCGGGCAGGAGGCCGTTGGTGTTCAGGTGGAGGTGGATGCCGCGGTAGGCTTCACGGTCGGCCCGTTCGAGCAGGGTCTCGACCAGGTCGGGCACGACGGAGGGCTCGCCGCCGGTGATGTTCAGGCGGTTGACCAACAAGTGTTGCCGTTGCAGTTCGTCGACGATGCGCCACAGTTTCTCCACATCAAACGGCCCCGTGCGGTGTGTCGCCCCGGCGTTCGAACAAAACCGACAGCGGGCGTTGCAGACGTCCGTCACCTTGACAAACAGGTTGACCGACGGCACGATGGGGCGCGGCTCTGCCGAACCGACGGCGCAGCCCCGCTCCTTGACTTGAATTGTCGTGCCAAACAAGGGGTACAGCATCGCTTAGTCTTCTGCTTTTTTCAATTCGTTCTCAATAAATTGCCGCTTCTCCTCGTCGCTGTCGAACGAAAGCATTCCTCGCGAAAAGACCGGCAAAGAATAGTCGGTTTTTGGCACCCAAGTGTAATAGCCTGTCTGTTGGTAGCGCTCGTCCTCTTCCAGCAATTGGGTGGCGCAGAAGAACTCCGAGTCGTAAGAACTTGGTCCTCTTCCATCTTCACAGGCACGAGTATAACGGCGATCGGCAAGTCTCACATAGGCCGGTCCTGTGCCCATCTTCTTGGGAAAATAAATCCCGTGACAAGGATGATATTCATAATCATGTTGAAGGACATTTTCTAAGCCATATTTACGGATGCCACGCTCGTGGCGATTAAACATTACTTCCATTAGTTTTTCATTGTCAAGCATTTCTCCCGAGGTCAATTCGCCCCAACACTCTCGTAAACAGAAATAAAAAAAGCTAATCTGATTATTGCAAGACAATAGGCTGAAGAAATAAGGTTCGATGTTCGGCCCGCAGTGATTGAACCGGGTGACTTCCAGCTTGTCCATATCGGCGCGGATTTGCTCCGCGGAGGTGTAGCGGCGGAACGCGTTCAGGTAGGCAATCAGGTTGCAGACGCGCTCCTTGCAATAGGACAAATGAGCTTTGTCGCAGGCATCCGTGAAGATGTCGGCGTCGAAGATGCGCCGACGCAAGGCTTCGGCATCGAGCACGCCTCCGCGGAACAGTCCGCCGGATTCGGCCGCCGCCAGTTCGTTGTAGAGGATGCGGATGGCCAAGAAAGCCACGTCGTCGCCCGACGTGCGGAAACGGTCGAAATACTTCTCCAAGGCTGCAAATGCCTCTTCCAGGCCGGTGAAATGTTTCTCCTCGTTCAGCGCCGCCAGCACATCGGCCAGCGTCTTGGTTATCCCGTGCGCATGGGTCAGCGTGCAAGGGTCGGTCCGGCTTGGGCGGGTAATCACCTCAAAAAACGAGCGGGGCAGAATCACGTTGTCCAGCTCCACGGCTTGGGCAAACAGCGGGGCAATCTCCTCGTCGCGGAAGCCGGCGATGCCGCAGCCGATGCGGGTGACGTAGAACACCAGCTCCCGGTGTTGGCGGGCAAAGTCGATGAACTCGTCCACATACGGGCGGATGGTCTCCGGGCCTCCCTGCATGGTGGGGATGGCGTAGCTCTGGCCCTGCAGGCCCACGCCTTGTCCCAACTTGGCACCGAAGTGTCGCCAGGCCGCGAGGGCGGCCCCGCCGCCGTGCATCCCTTTTAGGTTGCTTCCGAACACAAACACTTCGTCGGGCCGCAGCGTGCTGATTTTTCCGGGCGTGAATCTCGGACGTGCCGCTTTGTTGTCTTCTTGGTAATCAGATGGTTTCATAATCGAATGACGTTTCTTTACGGGTTTGACGCAATTTCTTGCAATATTAACGAAAAAGGGCGGATATTCCAAGCCTTGAGCGGGCATATGGAGCGGCGCGAGCGGACATATGGACGCTCACGAGCCTGTATATCCCCGCCCGCGAGCCGGGATATGGTCGCTTGCGGGCGGGAATATGGGGAGAAAAAAGTGGAGGCCCGCCCGTGAAAGGGCAGACCTCCTGACTCATGAACTTTTGTTTAACCCAAAGCGAGCGACATCCTTCATGAGCAGATGCCGGGCCGTTGTGTCACTCCGCGTCGACGATGGCCGTCACGGTGTATTCTATGCGGGTGCCGTCCTCGGCTGCCACGATGTAGGTTGCGGGTGTGGTGTAGTCGATGGCCGTGTTCGAGGCCGGATAGAGCTTGGTGGTCTCTTCGGGCGTGGTCGTCACGGTGGCTTTCAGCTTGGTGATGTCGGCACCGGGAGCCACGTGGAAGGTGATGTTCTGCCCCTCAATTTGTGGCTGTACGGTCACTGCGGCATTGGCCTTGTTGTAGTTGGCATCGAACACAAACGTGCTGATGGCGCCTTGGCTGCTCTCGGTGCCGTTGAGTTTCGTGCCGGTGACGATGAGTTCGAAGCGGCGCCCGCTTGCGTTCACGTTGATGACGGCGCTCACGGCCTGCGGGTTGCCGTTGCCGATGAGGCTCACGGTGCAGTTACCCAACCCGTTGATGCTCATGCTCTGGTCCGATTCGCTCACTATGGTGTAGCGGTCGGCATAGCGTCCGGCCTTCAGATGGGTCAGGGTCAGGTCGCCCCAGCTTTGGTCGTCGAATTTGATGCCCTTGATGGTCAGGTCCATGTACTCGTCTCCGTCGGCCGACCGGGCCACGGTGAATTGCTGTGGCACGAGATACGTGCCCAACTCCTTTTCGCTTTCGTCAGCTCCTATTTCGGTGACGGTGACATTCATCTCACTCTTGTATTCGCCGCTGAGGTCACGGTCAATCTGTATGTTGTTGTCGTCGTTGTTGCACGCCGTGAAGGCCATTGCGCCGATGAAAGCCGCGAAGGCGGCATGTTTGAATAGATGTTTCATAAGTGGTCGTTATATGTTAGGTTCTTTGTGTGTTGATGTCATTCCACGGTGATGTTATCCGAATCCTGGAAGGTGACGGTTCCGTCGGCTCCGTTCTGGTCGCCCCAGCCCACGGTCTGCCCGAGCCACGGGTTGTTGTCCAGAATGGTTTTCGAGAGTCCGTTGATGTAGTAGTTGCCTCGCCAGCCTATGTTGGCCTGGTCTTTATTGGTATCCTGGTCGGCCGGATTCAAGGGGTCGCCAAACACGAAGTATTGGGTCCAGAAAGTGGCCAGTTCGGCCAGGTCTTCCTGGAACGTGGGCGAGTCGACATTGGCGCCCACGTTGGCTGCCTCGCGGATGGCCAGCAGCGGGTCTTCCTCGGTGGTTTCCGGGTAGAGGCTGGTCTTCACGTCAACGTACTTCGATGTGCGGTGCGTGCCGTTCAACTGTTCTACGCCCAAGGCGTTGCATGTGTTGATGTCGCTCAGTGGCAGCGTGGGGTCTTGTCCGCCGTCGTAGAGCAGCCAGCGCCACACGTCCCAGTAGCGTTTCCCCTCGAAGGCCAGCTCGATGCGGCGTTCGTAGAGGCAGGCTTCGATGGCCTGATTCTTGTCGCTGATGTTGCCCACGCCGTAGTTGTTGGCCGGGCTGATGCCCACGCGGGCACGGATAAGTCCGATGAGGCGCACGGCTTCATCCACATTGCCCGTGGCCGCATAGCATTCGGCCAGATTGAGCACCAGCTCGGCGGCACGATATTCGTTCAGATCGATGCCGCTGCGACCGAAACTCTCTTCGGGGTCGGCGGCGCGGTCGGTCATCTTGCAGACGAAAGCCGGGCTGGCCACGGTGTTGCTTTCGCTGCCCAATCGTTCGTAGACGTAGTTGCCCTCGTCGTTCGGTTCTTCCGATTTGCTTCCCCGCCAGGTATATGCCCAGATGGTGTCGCTCTCCACGCCCTTATACGGCCAGTCCATGCCCGAGAAGGTAAAGGTGCGATAGAAGCGAGGGTCGCGGTTAAGGAAGAAGGTGAGGCAACCGTTGGCTATCTTCACGTTGTCGGTCGGTCGCGAGCCGTCGGCCATAGGGAAGGCGTCGATGAGCTCGATGGGCACATTGTGGCCTCCACCGCCCCCTTGCGAGGTGAGTCGGCATCCGCTCTCCCATCCGTTCTGCTGTACGTCGCCGGTTGTCTCGGTGGTGCACAGGGTGAGCATAAGCGATTCCTTGTGGGCGGCAGCGGTGTTGTTGCTGGCGGCCAACATCTCGGCCCATCCTTTAGCATCGGAGCAGGCACTCAGTAAGGCTTCGGCTCCGCCCAGTTCGTTTACAGCGGTCTGACTGGCGCGCAGAGCGTGTTGCCAACGTTCGTTCTGCGGATTGTTCCAATCGCGGTTGAACACCGGACTGGCGTAGAACAGCAACACGCGGCTTTTGTAGGCCAGTGCCGCACCACGGGTCAGTCGTCCGTAGTCGCTGGCACCCCATTCGTCGGGCAGCAGGTTGGCCGCTTCGTTCAGGTCGGTTATGATTTGTTCCACCACCTGAGTGGTTGTGGGTCGCGGCAGGTCGGTCTCCAGCACTTCGGCATTGATGACGGTGGTCACGATGGGAGTGGGGCCGTAGATGCGCAGCAAATCGAACATTTGGATGGCGCGCAGGAAGAGGGCCTGTCCTTTGGCATGGTTTATTACGTTTTGGTCGGCATTGGCTTCATCTACGTCGCGCAGCAGGATGTTGCAGTTACGGATACGGTTGTAGGCCGAAGCATCGGGCGAACCGCCGCTCTTCAGCTTCTTGCCGAAATAGTCGGGCATGAAGGCGCTGCTCAGGTCTTCGATGAGGCTGCGCGGGTTCGATTCGTCGGTTTTGTTGCTGATGCCCCAAGCTTCTTCCGACAGGTTGTCGTAGTTGCTCCACGCCCCCACAATGGTTTGGTTGGGCGATGTGTAGCCCCAATAGTATTGGTCGTACAAGTTGTTTACGTACCACACGACTTTGGTCTCGGAGTCCAGTTCGTCGTATGCGCCATAGTTTCTCATGTCAAGGAAAGAATCGCTGCACCCGGCGAGCGATGCGCCTATGGCAAGAATACCGGCATATAGTAGGTTTGTCTTTTTCATGATAATCTTGTTTGCGTTAGTTAATTAGAATGTGACATTGACGCCCAGCGACCAAGTGCGCAGCGTAGGATAGTTCACTGCTCCGTCGTCGTACATGTTGCGGTAATGGTCGGGATAGGGGTTGTAGAAGTCCCACAGGTTGTTGCCCGTAAGGTTGAAGCGGACGGACTGCATCTTGAGCGGAGTAATCCATTTCTTGGGCAGGGTGTAGGCAATGGTCAGGTTGCGGATATAGCAACGGAATGTATTGATGCTCCAGAAGTCGGAGTCGGCAATGACCGAACCGCCAATTTTGCGGTCTACACCCAAGTTGGGATATCGTCCCATCGGGTTGTTCACCTCGTCGTACATGTCTCTCCAGAAAGAGTCCGGCGACCAAATCATGGAGCCGTTACCGGTTTTGATGTCTTCCCGGTCAATGAAGCGTACGCCGCCCCATGAAGTTGCTATATTGGCACGTATGGAGATACCTTTCCAGCTGGCGCCCAGCTTGGTGGTGAAGCCATGGCTGTCGTTGCGCTTGTTCAGGCGGGCATAGTCTTGTTCCTTCGCGATGCGTCCGTTGGGACCGAGCTGCTTGCCGTTTTCCATTTCGCCGCCAAGGTCCTGATAGGCCAAAGAGCCGAGCACCATGTTCTTCTTTTCGGTGATACCGAGATATTGCGGTGTGGTGCCGGCTGCGGCCGCATTGGCCGAGAGATAAGCCCAGTAAGCATCGATGTCGGCTTGTGTGCGCAGGATGCCGTCACCCGTCGATGTGCCCTTCCACACCTTGAAACCCCAGGTGGGGAAGATGGTAGACATACCTTCAGCCTTTTCTGTGGACGACGGATATTGGTTGTCGCGCAATCCGGGAACCCATTCGCGTACACGGTCGTCATTCCAGCCAAAATCCACACCGACGTTGTAGCTGAAGTCGCCTATGCGGTCGCGCCAACCCACGGATACTTCGACACCGTAGGTATCGATGCGCCCGAAATTCTCCTGCGCATACGAACCTCCGGCGTAGATTGGGATGCCGGGTTGCTGGCTCAGGCTGTTGTTCAGGATGTTGTCGTTCATGTCATAATACACGTCTATGGTTGTGCTTAAACGTCCGCCCAAAAAGTGCATGTCGAAACCGAGGTCAAATTTGTCCGTAGTATCCCATTTGATGTTGCGGTTGGGAGTGACACCGGGTTGCAGACCTGATCCGCGTTGACCGCCAAGCTCACCGAACTGGGCGCCTTGCTTGACGTCGAATACTTCCTTCCATTGCCAGTACTTGATGTTGTCGCGTCCGGTGCGCCCCCACGAGAAGCGCACCTTCAGGAACTCGAACCACGGCATGCGGTCCTTGAACCAGTTTTCTTCAGACATCACCCAGCCCGCAGAGAGGCCGGGGAAGAATCCCCAATAGTTCTCCGGAGCGAACTTCACGGAAGCATCCGTGCGGAACAGGAACTGGAACAGGTATTTGTCGGCATAGCTGTAATTGATGCGGCCCAGATAGGACAACGAACCGGATTCGCCACGGCCCGTCACTGAGTTGTCGGTCAGATAATTGTAGAGCGACTTGTCGGCATTGCCCTTGTAGATGTCCTTCATGTCCATGGGCAGGTTCTCGTAGGTCATCTGCTTGCTGGTGTATTCCGATTCGTAGCGTTCGATGGAGAACATGGCGCCCACGGTGTGTTTGCCGAATGTGCGGTCATAGGTTACGTAGAGGTTCATCTGCTGGCTCTTGGAGATATTGTCCGTGTAGTACAGCTGTGTGTTCCAGGTAAAGTCTTTCATTTGGTAATTCTCTGCCGGAATGCGTGAAGCCAAGTGCTGATCGGCTTTGAACTGCTTGCTCATGAAAGCCAGTTGGTAGGGGAAAGCTGCCTGCTCGCCGTTGTCGGTGGAGTGCGAGGTGGCATAGGTGGCGCGGATGCTCAGGCCCTTCACGTAGGGCACGTTGTAGGTCAGCGAGATGTTGGCCGTCCAGTTGTTGCGTTCCTGATTGCTGTAAGAACCGTTCTCGCGCAGGGCGAAGTAGTTCCAGCTGCTGGCCGAACTGCGGTTCCATTGCGGGTTGCGGTCGAAGCTGGTGTACGGGCCCATCCATACTTCTTCCATTTCGCCGCTTTCGTTTTCCATCTGCACGCTCCAGGGGATGAAGTTCGGCATGTGGTGGAGCACGTTGTAGTCGGCTTTCTCAGAACTGTTGCCCATGCCATACATGTTGAAGCGTGCGCCTTTCGTATAGATGCTGTTTGATTCGCCTTCGTTACCCGACAGCGATGCCGACAGTTTCACATCGGTGGTCAGTTGGATGTCCACACCGGCACGGAAGGTGAAGCGTTTATAGTCTTGTCCGCCCAGGTTGGCGCCTTGGCTGAGGTAGCTGGCTCCGGCGTAGTAGGTGGCACGGTCGCTGCCGCCGCTCACATTCAGCGTGTGTGTCTGTTGGAAGGCGGCCTTCCAATTGGCCTTGTCCAGCCAGTCGTAATTGATATTGTCCAACTCGGCTATTTCGTCCTCGCTGAAGAGGGCGTTGGAGGAGGTGCGGTTTTGTCCGGAGCCAATCATGAAGGCGTTGTAGAAGCGTCCGTAGTCTGAGCCTTTCAGCACCTTGGAATGACTGATGGCATCGTTCACGGCAAACTTGCCGGAGTAGCTGATGCGAGGAACGCCGTCCTTGCCGCGTTTGGTCTTGATGAGGATGGCGCCGTTGGCTGCGCGCGAACCGTAGATGGCCGCACTAGCATCGCGCAGCACGGTGATGCTCTCCACTTCCGACGGGTCGAGCATGTTGAATTGTTCCATGCTGGGCGCGCCGCTTTCGGTCAGCTGGATAACATCGTCGATGATGATAAGCGGATTGGCATTGCCGCCGTCCTTCGAAAGTCCGTTCATGGTGCGTGCCGAACGGATGTAGAGCTGGTTGTTCAGTCCGTCGCCCGGACGGCTGCTGGCCAAGTCGATGGTCAGACCGTTGATTTCGCCCTCCAAGGCTTCGGCTAAAGTCGACACGGGCAGGTCTTCAAGTTCTTCGGCCGAGATGGCGGTAATGGAGCCGGTGATGTTTTTTTGCTTCATTGTGCCGTAGCCCACCACAACCACTTCGTCCAGCGACTGCGTGTCTTCCAGGAGCACGATGCGCAGGTTGTCTCCTTCGGGGGTGATGGTTTGTCCCAGATAGCCGATGTAAGAAACGGTAATCTTTTTGCCTTCCGGAACGTTGATGGTAAACTTTCCGTCGAAATCGGTAATGCTGCCGATTTGTGTGTTTTGTACTTTCACGCTGGCGCCGATGATAGGTTCGCCGTTTTCGTCCAAAATCTGTCCGCTCACCTTGCGGTCTTGCGCGTTGGCGCAGACACAAAGAGCCATAGAGAACAACGCGATACCTACTTTCCTGCCAAGATTAGAACTTTTGTGCTTCATGGGTGAAATAGGTTTAAAGTAAGTAATTAAATCAGAGATAAGAAAATATTCTTAAGTGCAACAAAAGTACGTTAAAAAGGAATGGGGGGGGGTAAATTCTATCCATTTTGGATGATAAGTGTTGCACGCCTTGCTTTTCTTGCTTGTTTTTGATGAGGCGTTGGCTTGGAAGGCTTTAAATCAAGGCTTTTGAGCGGGCATATGGAGCGGCGCGAGCGGACATATGGACGCTCACGAGCCTGTATATCCCCGCCCGCGAGCCGGGATATGGTCGCTTGCGGGCGGGAATATGGGGAGAAAAAAGTAGAGAGGGAGGACTTCCTCCGGACAGTCGGTTGTCAGTTGTCCTTGTACCACGAGGCGTACATCAGGTAGCCGTCGGCTATCTTCTTGTTCAGCTCGCGCGACTGTTCGGGCGACACTTCCTTGACAAACTTGGCCGGGACGCCAGCCCAGAGCGTGTGGGGAGGAATCACCGTGCCCGTCAGTACCAGCGCGCCGGCCGCCACGATGGCGCCTTCGCCCACCACGGCGTTGTCGAGCAGTGTGGCGCCCATGCCGATGAGGGCATAGTCGTCCACCCGCGCGCCGTGGATGGTCACGTTGTGGCCCACGGACACGTAATTGCCTATTTCGATGGTGGAGCGTTGGTAGAGCGTGTGCAGCACGCTGCCGTCTTGTATGTTCACGTTGTTGCCGATGCGGATGCTGTTGACATCGCCACGCAGCACGGCGTTGAACCAGATGCTGCAATGGTCGCCGATGACCACATCGCCTACCACCGTTGCGTTCTCCGACAGGTAGCAGTCTTCGCCTATCCGGGGCGTGAAGCCTCGTACGGATTTTATTAGTGCCATAACTTCTTTTTAATTGTCAATTGCTTTCGTTTTCTCTTTGAGCCATTCGCGGTGCGCGTCGTCGAGGTGCGGGGCCAGTTTGTCATACACCATGCGGTGGTAGGCGTTGAGCCATGCTGTCTCGGCGCTGTCCATCATGGAGCGGACGATGGGGCGCGTGTCGATGGGGCACAGCGTCAGCGGCTCGAAGGCATAGAACTCGCCGAACTCGGTCGTGCGGAAGGGGACGACGAGCATGGTGTTTTCCGTGCGGATGCCGTAGCGTCCGGCGCGATAGATGCCCGGTTCGTTGGTCACCGTCATGCCCGGACGAAGCAGGGCCGGCATGTGGTTCATGCGGATTTGGTGAGGCCCTTCGTGCACGTTCAGATAGGAGCCTACGCCGTGGCCCGTGCCGTGCAGGAAGTTCGTTCCCTCACGCCACATGTCGGCGCGTGCCAGCACGTCGAGCTGTGTGCCGCAGGTGCCTTGGGGGAAGCAGGCGCGTGCCAGGGCGATGTGTCCTTTGAGCACCAGCGTGTAGTCGCGTTTCTCGTCTTCGGTTGTCTCGCCCAGGGCGATGGTGCGGGTGATGTCGGTGGTCCCGTCCTGATATTGCGCGCCGCTGTCCAGCAGGAGCAGTCCTTCGGGAGCCAGCGGCACGTCGGTTTCGGGCGTGGCCTCGTAGTGGACGATGGCCCCGTGCTCCTTATAGCCGGCTATGGTGTCGAAGCTGATGCCGCGGAACAGCGGTTGTTCGGCGCGCAGTTCGTAGAGTTTGCGGTCGATGCTCATCTCCGTCTCATGTCCTTGGGGGACAGCTTCCTCGAGCCATTTCAGGAATTTCACCATGGCAATGCCGTCGCGCAGCATGGCGGCGTGGAAACCGCGTATCTCCGCTTCGTTCTTCACGGCTTTCATGGCGGGCACGGGCGACGGCTGCAGCAGCACTTCGGCGCGTGTTTTCACAAACTGGTGAACGGCCGCGTTTGTCCGTGCCGGGTCGAGACTGAGGGTGACGTAAGGATAGTTGCGCAAATCCTCGCACAAGTCGCCGTAGTCTTCCACTTCGACGCCTTCGCCTGCAAGGTAGGCGCGCACGTCGGCCGACAGTTTTTCGGGGTGAATGTAGAGGATGGCTTCATGGCCGGTGATGAGGAGGTAGCTGACGAACACCGGGTTGCAGTGGACGTCGTTGCCGCGCAGGTTGAGCGCCCAGGCGATGTCGTCCAACGTGGAGAGCAGGATGCCTTCGGCCCCTTGTGCGGTGATGGCCCGGCGGATGTCGTCCAGCTTCTGTCGGCAGGGGACGCCGGCGTATTCGAGCGGCTGCACGGTGACGGGCGTGCCGGGCAGGGGAGGGCGTCCGTCCCACAGTCCGGCTATGGGGTCGTAGTCCGTGCGCAGCCTCAGGCAGTAGTTGTGAAGCGTTTCTTCCAGCGCCTGTGTCTCGGCCAGTGTGTTGACCCATCCGTCGATGCCCACCACGGAGCCCGGCGACAGCTGCTCGCCCAGCCAGGCAGGGATGGAAGGCGTGTCGGGCAGGCGGTCTTTCATTAGCCGGATGCCGGTGCCTTCCAGCTGGTCGGCGGCTTGGAGGAAATAGCGTGAGTCGGTCCACAAAGCGGCATCGTCGAGTGTGACGACCAGCGTGCCCGCGCTGCCGGTGAATCCCGACATCCATTCGCGGGTTTTCCAATGGTCGGGGACATATTCGCCCGAATGCGGGTCGGTGCTGGGGATGATGAAAGCCGATAAGGATTGTGCCATCAGGCATTGGCGCAAACGCCCGATGCGTTCAGTAATTGTTTCTTTCATGTGAAGGTTTGATTATGGTTTCAATTCCACAAAGTTACGAATTCCGTGCAGATGGCAATGCAGGCGCGACGCTTATTTTGCTATTGGGGTTTGGGCTGAGGCTACACAGGAAAGGACGGCTAATCCTGAATGGCCGGCCTGTAAAGTTTGATTTTCTACTGCTCCCTGATTTTCGGACTGACCCAGAAGTACGCTTTTAGTACGCTCCGATAAAACAAACAAGGCTGACAATCAGTCGATTATCAGCCTTTCTAAGTACCCTTGACCGTTCTGTTCTCGAACCAATTTTTAGAGGATTTGGATAAGATTTGGGAATTGAGGCATTGGATTCC
>CALUJS010000026.1 GCA_944321015.1 uncultured Phocaeicola sp.
AGTAGGTAGCCGCCTTTTTCAAGAATGGTTCTTCCCCCGGTTCCGAGCGAGCCGGGGGAAGTTCTGTTTTTATACCCATGCCTCAATCCCCCACTCACTCCTCATCTACACATACACACGGCTGCGCAATCGCATCTCCGATTTTCCCCAATCACATCCGAATCCGGCTGAAGCCGGAATATCATCGCGTGCAAGCGGGCATATCTCCGCTCACATCCCGACATATTGCCGTTCGGACGCGACAATAAGAAGCGGAAAATGCAGTCATATGAAAGAATAATCATGTTTTTATGTCTGAATGACTAGATTTATTTGTAACTTTGCCGCTCGATATAGCATTGTTGCATTGAAGCATAAGATTATGGAAAAGTTAGGTGCATACGAAATTGATTTGAAGGGAATGGCGGAAGACACATGTTCGTATGAATATGTGTTGGATGATCACTTCTTTGAGAGCATCGAAGCTTTGGATATCAAGAAAGGGAAAGTCGACGTCTCGTTGAGTGTAAGGAAAACGGCCGGCATCTATGAACTCTCTTTCACGATGGAGGGCACCGTGACTATTTCTTGCGATCGTTGTTTGGATGATATGGAACAGCCTATATCCTCGGAGCAGGTGATGAAGGTGAAGCTCGGGGATGAGTTTGCCGAAGAGGACGACATGATTGTCGTTCCGGAGAATGAAGGTGTGATTGATGTGGCGTGGTACATGTATGAGTATGTGGTGCTGGCCATTCCCATGAAGCATGTTCATGCCGAGGGAGAATGCAACAAGGCGATGGAGAGCAAACTGAGCCAATATTTGTGCGCTCAGGCAGATGATTCAGATGAAGAGTCAACTGCTTCACGGGAGATAGATCCGAGATGGAATGAACTGAAGAAAATAATAGATAACAATTAAAAGTTTTTAGAAAAATGGCACATCCTAAAAGAAGACAATCGAAAACTAGAACTGCTAAAAGAAGAACTCATGACAAGGCAGTAGCTCCGACATTGGCTCTTTGTCCGAACTGTGGAGCATGGCACGTTTATCACACCGTGTGTGGCGCTTGCGGCTATTATAGAGGCAAAGTGGCAATTGTGAAGGAAACCGCTATTTGATGTGGTATAAATATAGCCAGAGAGTATCCCTCTCCGGCTACTTTTATATTAGAACGAGAATTTTGATTACATGGAAAAAATAAATGCTGTAATTACAGGAGTTGGTGGTTATGTGCCCGAATATGTCTTGACAAACGATGAGTTGTCGCGCATGGTAGATACCAACGACGAATGGATTATGACTCGCATCGGAGTGAAGGAACGCCGTATCCTGAGCGAAGAAGGACTGGGCACGTCCTACCTGTGCCGCAAGGCTGCCAAGCAGCTGATGCAGCGCACGGGTTCCAATCCCGACGACATTGATGCGGTGATTGTTTGTACGACTACTCCCGATTATCACTTCCCTTCGACAGCATCCATCTTGTGCGACAAGCTGGGGTTGAAAAACGCTTTTGCGTTCGACCTTCAGGCTGCCTGCTGCGGATTCCTTTACGGATTGGACGTAGCCGGGAGCTTGATTTCTTCCGGACGTCATAAGAAGGTGATTCTTGTGGGCGGTGACAAGATGTCATCGATGGTAAATTATTCAGATCGTGCTACATGCCCGATTTTTGGCGACGGAGCGGCCGCTGTCATGCTGGAGGCCACGACCGAAGACTTGGGCGTGAAAGATGTCATTCTGCGCACCGACGGTAAGGGACTGCCCTTCCTGCACATGAAGGCCGGAGGTTCGGTATGTCCTCCTTCCTATTTCACCATCAGCAACAAGATGCATTATCTGTATCAGGAAGGCCGGACGGTGTTCAAATACGCCGTTTCCAACATGTCGAACATTACGGCCGAGATTGCCGAGCGCAACGGCCTGACCAAAGACACCATCGACTGGATTGTTCCCCATCAGGCAAACATGCGCATCATCGACGCCGTGGCCAGCCGTTTGGAAGTTCCGATGGAGAAAGTCATGGTGAACATCCAGCGATATGGCAACACGAGCGGCGGAACGCTTCCGCTCTGCCTGTGGGACTATGAGAAGCAGTTGCACAAGGGCGACAACGTGATTTTCACAGCTTTCGGAGCCGGATTCACTTACGGCGCAGTGTATGTGAAGTGGGGTTACGACGGCAATACCAGAAAGTAAGGATTTTTAATTCGATTTCATAAGAACAAGTAGAAGCTGTTTCAAAAGGTATCGGCCGTTGAGTCCACGACTTGAAGGCGTGCCTTTTGATACAGCCTCTTTTGTCTAACAATAAAGTTTGTTATGCATAAAGCCGGATTTGTAAATATTGTAGGTAATCCGAATGTGGGAAAGTCTACACTGATGAACCTCCTGGTGGGCGAACGGATTTCCATCGCCACATTCAAGGCGCAGACCACGCGTCACCGCATCATGGGCATCATCAATACGGACGAGATGCAGATTGTCTTCTCCGACACGCCCGGCGTGCTGAAGCCGAACTACAAGTTGCAGGAGTCCATGCTCAGCTTTTCGGAATCGGCGCTGAAGGACGCCGACGTGTTGCTCTATGTGACCGACGTCGTGGAAAAGCCCGATAAGAACATCGACTTTATTCAAAAGGTACAGGCTATGGACGTCCCCGTCTTGTTGCTGATAAACAAGATAGACCTGAGCAACCAAGACGCTTTGACCGCCATTGTCGAGGCGTGGCACGAGCTGCTTCCCAAGGCCGAGATCATCCCCATCTCCGCCACGGCGCGTTTCAACATCGACGTGGTGCTGAAGCGCATCAAGGAGCTGTTGCCCGACTCGCCGCCTTATTTCGACAAAGACCAGTGGACCGACCGTTCGGCGCGCTTTTTCGTCACCGAAATCATCCGCGAGAAGATTCTGCTCTATTACGACAAGGAGATACCCTATGCGGTGGAAGTCGTCGTGGAGCAGTTTAAGGAAGACGAAAAGTCCATCCACATCAACGCGGTGATTTACGTCGAGCGCGAGTCGCAGAAAGGCATCATCATCGGCCGGCAGGGACGGGCGCTGAAGAAAGTGGCCACCGAGGCGCGCAAGTCGTTGGAGAAATTCTTCGGCAAGAGCATCTATCTGGAGACTTTTGTGAAAGTGGACAAAGACTGGCGCAGTTCGGACAAGGAACTCAGGAGCTTTGGTTACAACCTCGATTAAATGAATGCAGACTGTGAAGTCTTAACTTAAAGAACGAAGATTAATATGGGAAACCTAGTAGCGATTGTCGGACGTCCCAATGTGGGAAAGTCGACACTGTTTAACCGCCTGACACGCACGCGCCAGGCGATTGTGAACGATGAAGCCGGAACGACCCGCGACCGCCAGTATGGAAAGAGCGAATGGAACGGACAGGAGTTCTCGGTGGTGGACACCGGAGGATGGGTGGTCAATTCCGACGACATCTTTGAGGAAGAAATACGCAAGCAGGTGCTTATCGCCATCGAAGAGGCCGACGTGGTGCTCTTCCTGGTCGACGTGAAGAACGGCGTGACCGACCTCGACATGGAGGTGGCCTCCATCCTGCGACGCACGAAGCTGCCCGTCATCCTGGTGGCCAACAAGACCGATAACAACGACCAGCAATACTACGCCGCCGAGTTCTACCGGCTGGGCTTGGGCGATCCCCACTGCATCTCGGCCCTGAGCGGAAGCGGCACGGGCGACCTGCTCGACGTGGTCGTGAGCCGCTTCAAGAAAGAAGGCGGCGAGCTGCTCGACGAGGACATCCCCCGCTTTGCCGTGGTGGGGCGCCCCAACGCCGGAAAGTCGTCCATCATCAACGCCTTCATGGGCGAAGACCGCAACATCGTGACCGAGATTGCCGGCACCACGCGCGACTCCATCTACTCCCGCTACGAAAAGTTCGGCTTCGACTTCTATCTGGTCGACACGGCCGGCATACGCCGCAAGAACAAGGTGGTGGAGGATTTGGAATACTACTCCGTGATGCGTTCCATACGCGCCATCGAGAACTCCGACGTGTGCATCCTCATGATTGACGCCACGCGCGGCATCGAGGGGCAGGACCTGAACATCTTTTCGCTCATACAGCGCAACCAGAAAGGCCTCGTCGTGGTGGTCAACAAGTGGGACTTGGTGGAGGAGAAGACCGACAAGGCCATGAAGGTGTTCGAATCGGCCATCCGCACCCGCCTGGCCCCGTTCACCGATTTCCCCATCGTGTTCGCCTCGGCGCTCACCAAGGTGCGCATCTACAAGGTGCTCGAGACCGCCGTGCAGGTGTACAAGAACCGCCACACGCGCATCTCCACCGCCCGCCTGAACGAAGAGATGCTGCCCCTCATCGAGGCCTATCCGCCACCTTCCATCAAGGGAAAATACATCAAGATAAAATACTGCACCCAGCTGCCCAACACGAAGATACCCTCGTTTGTCTTCTTCGCCAACCTGCCCCAGTATGTGAAGGAGCCCTACCGGCGCTTCCTGGAGAACAAGTTGCGCGAACGTTGGCCGCTCAGCGGTACGCCGATTAACATATTCTTACGTCAGAAATAAAAACGCATCGGACCGGAGGAGGAATGTCTTCACGCGAAGGCACGCCTCCTTTTGTCTGTAACCTCTTCCGATGAACATGAAACACGGTCAGGACAGCATACGAACCTTTGAAGCCCTCTTCCGGGAATACTATCCCCGGCTCTATTACTATGCGCTTGACTGGGTGGAGGAGGAAGAGGCCGCCAAGGACATCGTGAGCGAGCTCTTCGGTGACATCTGGTCGCAATATGACCGCTGGCGGCCCGACAACCGCCGGGCCTATCTCACGCGGGCCGTGCGCAACCGGTGCCTGAACTATCTGAAGCACAAAGCCGTGGAGCGCGACACGCTGGGCAAGTATCTGGATGAGAAGCGGACGCTCGTCGGCACGGACCTTCAGGAGCAGGAGGAACTGATGAAGCGCGTCAGGGGCATCATGGACGGGTTGCCGGAGCGGACCCGCTTCGTGGTGGAGCAGTGTTATCTCGAAGGACGGAAATACAGCGAGCTGGCCGAACAGCTCGACACCACGCCCGGCATGATTCACAAGCACATCAGCAAGGCCTTAGCGATTTTTAGGGAAGCTTTAGAAGTAAAAAGGATAAAAAAGGGTACCGACAAGCCGCTTGGCGAGTCTTAAAATAACAGAGAACAAAACCGTATGCAAGAACACATGAAAGACATAGATGAACTGAGCGACGACGAACGCCGCCTGGCCCATCTGGTGAGGATGAGCCACCGCCGCGAGGCCGCCACGCCGCCCGATGTCGACAAGGCCTGGAACGACTTCCGCCGCAGCCATGTCGCCCCGTCCTCGCCCCGTCGCGGCTATTCGGTGGGTCATCTGGTGGTGGCCGCGCTTGCCGGAGCCGCCGCCATGCTGGCCGTGGTCTGGCTGCTGCGCCCGTCGTTCCCGGGCGGGGAAAAGACCGACGCGTCGGCCTTCGTGGCGTTGCAACACCGTCCGGCGCAGCCGCAGATTCGCCTGGAGAAGGACGACAGCACGCTCGACCTCACCACCGCCGACTCCATCTCCTTCCGCGCTCCCGCCGCCCCCGTCGTCGCTTCCCAAGCCGCTCCGCAGCAGCCGGTCAGGACGCAACGCCTCTCCACCCCGCGCGGCATGGACTTCAAGGTCATCCTGCCCGACGGCTCCGAGGTGTGGCTCAACGCCGAGAGCACCATCGAGTTCCCCTCGGCCTTCCGCGACGGCCTGCGCCAGGTGCGCCTCAAGGGCGAGGCCTATTTCCGCGTGGCGCGCAACGAAGAGGCGCCCTTCGTGGTCAGCACCGACCGCATGAACGTGCGCGTGCTGGGCACGTCGTTCAACATGCGCAACTATGAGCACGAGGCGCCCCACGTGGCCCTGGTCGACGGCAAAGTCGAGGTGCTCAGTCCCGACGGCACGCAGCCCGACGCCACCCTGCAGCCCGGCCAGGAGGCTTGGCTCGACGAGTCGGGCACGCTGCGCATGGGCGAGGCGGACACCTACGCCGTCACGCAGTGGGTCAAGGGCTTCTTCTATTTCCACGACGAGCCGCTGGTCGACGTGCTGCGCGAGCTGGGCCGGTGGTACAACTACGGCGTGGTGTTCCACAACCGCGAGGCCATCCATCAGCACGTGCACTTCTCGGCCCTGCGCAACGAGGGCATCGAGGTGGCCGTGGAGAGCCTGAACCGCCTGCGCCACGTCTACATCCGGATTGAGGGCAACGACCTGGCGGTCTACTGACCCTTTTTCCGACCGCTTTTCCGGAAACAGATTCTTTGAGACGCAGAAGGCGCGGACGACGCGGATTCTTAATTATTTATCTGCGTCATCCGCGCCAATCCGCGTCTAAAAATTCTTCATTCTTCCCTCTTCATTCTTCATTTCTTCAGAGTCCGCCGTCCTCGCCTTCGGGGAGGGAGCCGCCCTGGCCGCCGCCTTCTTCTTCGTCATCATCGTCGGAACCCTGGCCGCCGCCGGACGCGGAGCCGCTGCCCGAGGGCTTGCCGCCCGCGATGCGCGAATAATATTCCACCGTGCCGTTCAGGGCGTCGACAAAGGCGTTGATTTCATCCGACGGCTGCACCACGGCATAGGCGTTCACCGTCAGCACGATGGCTTTGTAGAGCTCGTTGGCGGCGTCGAGCGCGTCGGCCGAATTGACGTCGCTTTGCGCCATGCGTCCGCTGATTTCCTCGGTGCGCGCCTTGGTGCTCTCCTCGAAGGTGGCGTTGGCCTCGCGCAGGGCATCGACCACCCCGCTCAGTCCCAGCGTGGCGGCGGCCGCCTTGTTTTCCGATTGGTCGAGCACGGCCAGCAGTCCGCGCACCTCGGCCGTCTGCTTGCTGTATTCGTGGCGCGTGATGTCCTTGTAGGCCGAGAATTGCGGATGGAGCAGCTCGGCGGCCTCGCTCTGCTCAGCCACGGGCGACTTGCGGAATATCCGCGCCGCGCTGATGATGACGGACACGGCACGGTCGCGCACGTCGTCGGCATCGGCCAGCGTTTTGGTGGTGACGAACGCGCGCTGGCGGTTCACGATGGAATCGAGCGTGGCGATGGCCGCCTCGTAGGCCGTCATCTTGTCGCTGATGTGGAGGGCGGCAGGCGTGGCCGCTTCGATGTGTTTCATCACTTGGTGGTGGAAATCGGCGCATGAACCGATGGTCATCTTCGCCATTCCGAAAGACTTAATTTGTTTCGTCATACTGCTTATAATTTTAGAATGAATGATAATTTGTATTCGCCATCAACGAGCGTCGGTTAGTTGCTGCAATTTTGCAACGGCCATCGACGGACGTCGGCGAGCTCCTGCAATTTGCGACAGCATTTCGACGGACGTCGGCGAGCTCCTGCAATTTGCGGCGGCATTTCGACGGACGTCGGCGAGCTCCTGCAATTTGCGGCGGCATTTCGACGGACGTCGGCGAGCTCCTGCAATTTGCAGCGGCATTTCGACGGTCGTCGGCGAGCTCCTGCATTTTTGCAACGGCCATCGACGGTCGTCGGCGAGCTCCTGCACTTTTGCAACGGTCAATCAAGCCCTTGGTCGTGTTCCTGCAAATATACGACAGATTCCGGAAGAACGAAACCGGCGCGGCGCAAAATCTCCTTTGGCGAAAAAAATCCTCCGTTGGGGGTACCGATTCCGGAGCGGGGATGTCTTAAGGAAGAAAAACATTATCTAACTTAAACATTTTAATCTTATGTTAAAGAGAAGAGAAAACCACAGCCGACAGAGCAGGCTCCTTCTGCTATTTGTCATGTTTTTTCTGTGGGGGGGGGTAATTTCAGCCCAATCGAACCCCGACGAGGGTAGGACAATCACCTACCGGTGTACCAATCAATCGCTCCACAAGGCGCTGTCCGAAGTGGAACGTCTCTCAGGTTATTACCGCATTCAGTACGTCATGGCCGACGTCGAGCCTTACACGGTGACGGCGGACATCCAGGCGCAGCCCGTGACCGAGGCCGTGGCCGCACTGCTGAAGTCCACTCCGCTGAAGTACGACGTCAACGGCCGCTTCGTGCAGGTGTACAATCCTGCCAAGCGCGAACGCCAATCGGGCGAAAAGGGCGTGGCGACCGGCCGGGTGGTCGACGAGCAGGGCGAGCCGCTCATCGGCGTGAGCGTGCGCGAGGCGCATGGCAAGAACGGCACGGTGACCGACATGGACGGGCGCTTTTCGTTGCGCATGACGCACGGCTCGGGCCGGCTGGTTTTCTCTTACATTGGCATGAAGACGCAGACCGCAGACTATAAGGGAGAAGGTGTTCTCGACGTGACCCTGTCGGAGGATTCCGAACGGATTGACGAAGTGGTGGTCAACGGATATTACACCAAAAACAAATCGAGCTTTACCGGCAATGCGGTGAGTGTCAGCCGCGACGAACTGATGAAGGTGTCTCACAGCAATCTGATGACGGCCTTGCAGGTGTTCGACCCGTCTTTTAAGTTGCAGGAAGACATTTCGGCCGGTTCCAATCCCAATGCCGTGCCCTCGATGCGCATCCGTGGCGATTCAGGTTTCGGCGAGATTTCGGAGACGAACCTGAAGAACGATCCCAACCTCCCGACCTTTATTCTTGACGGCTACGAGGTGACGGCCGAGAAGGTTTACGACCTGAACATGGACCGCGTGGAGAGCGTGACCATCCTGAAGGATGCTTCGGCCACGGCCATTTATGGTTCGCGCGCGGCCAACGGCGTGATTGTCATCACGACCAAGGCTCCCGAGCCGGGACGCCTGCGCGTGAGCTATCAGTTTGACGGAGTGGTGCAGACGCCTGATTTGCGCGATTACAACCTGATGAATGCCGCCGAAAAGCTGGAGGCCGAGCGTCTGGCCGGATATTACGAAAACCCAGGCGACCCGTTTACGCAGCAGGCTTCCGACAAGGACTATGCTTTGCGCTTGAGCAATGTGCGCCGCGGAGTGGACACCTACTGGCTGTCGCAGCCCATCCAGACGATTGTCGGACAGAAGCACTCGCTCTATCTGGAGGGCGGCGATGAAAGCATCCGCTACGGCGTGTCGGCCAACTATCAGAACAATCCGGGCGTGATGAAGGAGTCTTTCCGCAACCGTTACGGACTGGAAGTGAATCTGCAATACAACTGGAAGAACAAGCTGCTTTTCCGCAACATGCTTTCGGTCAACCGCGTGAAGTCGCAGGAGTCTCCTTACGGTTCGTTTACCGAGTATGCCCAGACCAATCCTTATTGGCCGGTGCGCGACGAAAACGGCGAGTTGATAAAGCAATACGAGCAAAACATCGTGACTACGTACGTGTTGCGCAACCCGTTGGGCGAGGCGTTGCTCAACAATCGTGACGAGAGCGAATATCTGGAGGTGACGAACAATTTCAACTTCGAGTGGTACATCACCCAGCACTGGCGTTTCAAGGGACAGCTTTCCTACACCATGCGCCGCGACCATGCCTATTCGTTTGTCGACCCGAACTCCGTCCGTTATAACTATTCCGATTATCAGGAAGGCGACGGCGTGTTGAAGAAGGGAGAAGCCTACAATTACGACGAGAGCAGCCACACGCTGGATGCGAACGCCTTGATGACATACAGCCAGAACTTCGGCTCGCACTATCTGAACGCGGCTTTGGGCGTCAACATGACGGAGACCAAATATTCCAACGTCGGGTTCGGGGTCATCGGCTTTCCTTCGAGCAACATGGATTATGTGTCCTTCGGCAAGGAGTTTCAGAATTCTTCCCCCGATGGCGAGGAAGGATTGTCGCGCCTGTTCGGTTCGTTCCTCAATTTCAACTATACCTATAATAATATATACCTGTTCGACCTGTCGGGACGCATGGACGGTTCTTCCTCCTTCGGAAAAGATTCCCACTTTGCCCCGTTCTGGTCGGTGGGCATCGGTTGGAATGTGCACAATGAAAAATGGTTCACCCGCAAGGACATCGTCAACCATCTTAAGCTGACCATGAACGTGGGCGAGACCGGCAAAGCCTCGTTCTCTCCTTACGAGGCGCAGAACATGTTTACCTACTACAAAGGAAAATATTATGCCGGAGGCGTGGGAGCCATCATCACCACCTTTGGCAACGAGGATTTGCAGTGGGAAAAGACCCGTTCGTGGGACATCAATCTGGAGACGGAGTTTCTCAATGGCGCCATCTCGGCCAAGTTCAGCTATTACAACAAGCTGACCAACGACTTGGTGAGCAATGTCACGTTGCCGCAGTCGAGCGGTTTCACGTATTATCGCGCCAATATCGGCAAGATGGAGAACAGCGGTTATGAGGTGAATCTCCGCGTGTTCCCCGTGCGTACCCAGGACCTGCACGTGTCGCTCTTCGGAACCTTGGCCCACAACCGCAATGTCATCAAGGAAATATCCAACGCATTGAAAGCGCGCAATGAGCAGATAGACAAGGAGCAGGACGATTATGAGGCCGATTACGGCGAGCGTTACGAAACGGCCAAGCCGCAGGTTGAGTTCAAGGAAGGCGAATCGACCACAACCATCTACGCTGTGCGCTCGTTGGGCATCAATCCGGCCAATGGCAAGGAGGTCTACTTGGATCGCTATGGCAACCCCACTTATACCTGGAGCTCGGCCGACAAGGTGGCTTGCGGCGACACTTCGCCCACGGTGCAAGGTTCGTTTGGAGCCAATGCCGACTGGAAAGGCTTCAACCTGAACATGAGTTTCTTGTATGAGTGTGGCGGGCAGCTCTATAACCAGACGCTGGTGGATCGTGTGGAGAATGCCAACGTGGCCTACAATGTCGACCGCCGTTTCCTTTATGACCGGTGGCAGGAGCCGGGCGACATTGCCCGTTTCAAGGACATACGCGACGACAGCCGCACGGAATTGACTTCGCGCATGATTCAGGACAACAACGTGTTGCAGTTCAAATCCCTGAGCTTGTCGTATACCTTTCCGCAGGACTGGACGCGCCGGTGGGCTATCGACCGGCTGAAGTTGACTTTCCTGGTCGAAGACTTGTTCTATTGGTCGACCGTAAAGCGTGAACGCGGCACGGACTATCCTTATTCTCACTCCTTTAATTTCGGTTTACAAGTTCAATTCTAATGAAAGACTTTATTATGAAAGCTAGACTAAGTGTTATCTGTTTGAGTGCCTGCTTCACTTTCCTTACCACCGGTTGCAACGACTGGCTGGACGTTACCCCGCAGGCACAAGTCAGCGCCGATAAGATATTCAGTACGCCCGAAGGCTATGAATCTGTACTGTATGGCATCTATATATCCATGACAGAAAGCAATGCTTACGGACAGAATCAGACTTACGGTTTGATGGACGTGCTGGCGCAATATTATGACATCTACACCAACCAGTCGCACGCGCTCTATCAGGCGTCGGTTTACAACTATACGAATGGCGACATCCGCGACCGCATTGACGCCATGTGGTTGAACAATTATAATACGATAGCAAACTGCAACATCCTTCTGGAGCATTTGGCCGAACAGACTTCCGGCTATTTCACTCGCAGCCATTATAACATGCTGAAAGGCGAGGCGTTGGCCATCCGGGCTTATCTGCATTTCGACATGCTCCGTGCGTTTGCGTTGAACTATCAGGACTATCCCGATGCAATGGGCATCCCCTATGCCGACAGTTTCGTCAGGAAAATACATCCGCAGTTGTCCTCCAAGGAAGTGTTGGGCCGGATAGTTGACGACCTGAAGGAGGCTCAGAGCCTGCTGGCTGACATCGACCCTTGCTTTGACGAGCAGTTCAAAGATTCTTATTACCATTTTGTGCAACCTCGTGACAATGGCGACATTTTCGAGTCCTACCGCGCCTACCGCATGAATTATTTTGCCGTGACCGGCCTGTTGGCGCGCGTTTACGACTACATGGGCGAACCGGAGCAAGCTTACGAGTGTGCGAAATACGTCATTGACAAGTCCGATGAGGGCTATTTCACCTTTACGGACGAATACGACTTGGCTACCGATTTAAGATACCGTGATGTCATCATGCAGAACGAGTTGCTTTTTGCTTTGGACGGCATCGACGTGAAACAGTTGTTCTATCAGGCCGATGCGGGGTCCAATTCCAACTATGCGTTGCTTGACGTGGAGTCGCTTTATCCCGATGCCGATGATTTCCGTCACTATTGCGTAGGCGAAAGTTCCACTACGGGGCGCACCATCAGTTACAAGTATTACAAGACGGACAGCGGCAGCTCTTACGCCGGAAAGATTCCCATGATTCGTCTATCGGAGATGTATCTGATTGCGGCAAATGCCGTGTATGCGACGAATCCGGATGAGGCGGTCGGTTATCTGACAACCATACGCAAGATGCGGGGAGCTTCTCAGGTGGTAAACAGCAATACGTATGAAACCTTTTTGGCCGAGCTGACCACCGAGGCGCGTCGTGAGTTTCTGGGCGAAGGACAGATGTTCTATTGGTACAAGCGGCATGGTTTGCCCGTTACCAGACAGGGTGCCGAACTGACGTTGACGCCGACGCAGACTTGTTTGCCCATGCCTGCCAATGAGGTAGAGTTTGGAGACAGAATTGAAGATTACTTGAACCTTTAAAAACGTAGCATTATGAAATATCAGATAATAGCCCTTGTCGGACTGGTTGTCATGGCTTTTGCCGGTTGTTCGGAAGAGAACATTGACGTGTACCATGGCGATAATTACATTTACTTCACAAAGGCCGGTACCGACAGCACCACATTCTCCTTTGCCTACGATGCATCCTTGAGGGAAGGCGAGGTGAGTTTGAAGTTGAATCTTATATCCCGGTTGGAAAACCGTGACCGTACTTTTGCCGTCCGCGTGGTGGAGGATGAAAGCACGGCGCTTGAGGGGCGTGACTTCTCCATTGACCCGCAGTCGTGCGTAGTGCGCGCCAACGACAGCATTGCCTATTTGGACATTCGTGTGATGAAAGACGCCTCGTTGGAGGGGCGGAGCGTGAAAGCCGTGTTTGAACTCGTGGCGTCCGATGATTTCTTGCCGGGCATCGAGCGGAATCGCAAGGCCAATCTGGTGATTACAGACAAGCTCTCTCAGCCTGAATGGTGGGATACCTGGCATGTGAGCAGCGGTTTGGGAACATACAGTGACAAGAAGTACCGCCTGTTCATAGAAGTGACCGGACAGAGCGATCTGACCCTTAAGGAGGATGGCGGCACGATGGACTATTCCGACATGCGCGGTTATGTGGTGATGTTCAAATATTGGTTGCATGACAATCCGCAGAAGGAAGACGACGGCTCGGACATGGTGGTTCCAATCATTGGTTAAGGCGGAGCGAACCTCTTGTTTACAGCCCCGCTTGAGCCTCCATATGGCCGCCCGTGGCTGTCCATATGGATAGCCGTGTCCGGGAATATGCCCGCTCGCGCGCCGCAATATGAGGGCTTAAGATGCGATTAAAAACGAATTTCAAACAACGATAAAACAAGTGATATGAAAAAGATAGCTTACATGCTGTTCTTCCTGATGACGGTCATGTTGGGATTGACCGGTTGTTACGAAGACAAAGGCAATTACAAGTACAGTGAGTCAACGGCGCCCACGATTACGGGCATACCGGCCACCTGTGACGCCTATTTTGGCAGCCCCCTCTCCATACCGGTGACGATAACTTATCCTGCCGAAGAGTGGAAGAACGTGGCTTACGAATGGCGTGTCAATCTGAAAGTGATTTCGACCGATAAGGATTTGAATCTGGATATGGTAGACCTCGACGTGAAACCCTCGCAATACGCCGATTTCAAGGTCATCAATACCGATACGGGCGAGTACGCCATGGTGTCTTTTACCATGAATGTCAGTTCGGAATTTGCCACCGGCTGGTTCTTGTTGAGCGAAGGCGACGGTTGCTCCGTGCTTTCATATATCCGTGGCGATGGCGAGATATATCCGAATATTTATGAGGATTTGAATGGTGAGAAGCTGGGTATGGACGCTGTTCAAGTCAAGGAGCATTGGATTCCTTGGGGATCGTCTACGGGCGAAGTGTTTGTTGGCATCACTGGTGGACCGAACTATGCTGTGGAACTCGACGGCAACAGCCTGAAACGCATGGTCTACAGCAAGGATGAGTTTCTGGAGGGTCAGCCGGACAATTTTGCGCCCACGACGATCGACTGCGTGATGAATTGGGACTACATGATAAGCAACGGCAAACTTTACACGCGTTATGTGGAAAGCGGAATGGATGCGCAATATCATGAAGGTCGTTTTGTGCGCATACCCATGCCGGGCGATTATGAGTTGTCGCATCTCACGTTGCGTGGCAACTTGGTGTTTTCCAGCGACGTGATTGCTTTTGACAAGAAGCACAAGAGCTGGAAGTTGATTCGGAGCGGTGAGTTGCGGGATTTCGATTACAAGAACGATCCCAACCAGAAGTTCCAACCGTCGGACATGGGCAAGACGTTGCTTGCTGGTGCGGCTACCTCCGTAGCTACTCCGACGGATGAGTTTATCGCTTTTCTCCGGGGTGACGACGGGCAAGTCTATGTACAGAAGTTCCGTTTCAGCGGCTGGTCGGCCAAAAGCTACTCCTCGCTTGACGAAAAGGTCTTTCCGGAGCCCGATTTGGTGCAGGATGACACCCAATGGGCCATCTGCATGGGCCGCACTTATGCATATTTTACTTCGGGCAATCATTTGTATGCCTACAATTATGCGGAGAATGCCAATACGGTAAAGGAATTGAAGGGTACGACGTTCGAGCGTCCTATTCGTGCCATTGCGATTAATCCGACAAGCAAGGGTGAAGAATTGGCCGTGGTGGTGGAAAATGCCGACGACCCGGCAAAGTCCGACTTCATGTTACTCGATGTAGGCGTGGTGGCCGATGGTGCGGTCATTGATGGTTCTTACCGCGAAGCCGCTTTTGGCAAAGTCTATTATGTTACTTATAAGATTGGCGACCAATGGTCGGTTTCTAACTAAAATGCAGTTATGAATAAGAATATATTTATTATGGCTCTCTGTGCCGCCGGAACATGGACATCGGTTGCGCAGACAACGGATGGATTTCATTTACAGATTCAGTTGGAAACACCCAAGGACGGACAAATCCTTGTGGCCGAACGGGTGCCGAATGCGACGGATTGGTTTGTTGATACTTTGCAGTTGAAGGATGGTTGTGCCGTATATACCGGCAAGGTGAAATATCCACGCATGACAACTTTTGTGCTTCACGATGATTCTGAGGATTTCATGGGGTCGTTTTCGATGTTTTTGGACAATTCGCCGACAATCGTGGCACGCGGACGTTCCATTAAGGATGTGGTAGTCACGGGTTCTCCTGCCACGGATGAATGGAGGCGTATAGAAGAAGGAGGGCGGGCACTCTTTCGCCGCTATGGTGATTTGAGCTATCAGCGAAGCAAGGCTTATACTGATTCGTTAAAGCATGATTCGTTGGTGACATTAGCCGGAGAGGCTTATGATGAAATGTTCCGTTATGTGCTTTCCATACCCGGATACGCCACAAGCCAGGTGACTCCCTATTATATTTACGACCGTTTCATGGGAAACACGGACAAGTTGGAAAAAGCGCTTGGCCTTTTCTCGCCGGTTCTTGATGGTAATGCTTATGTGGAAGCATGTCGGGCTGAATTGACACGGCAGAAGAATGCAGCCGTTGGCCAACCGGCTTATGATTTTTCGTTGCAGGATGTCAAAGGCAACACTTATCGTTTGTCTGATTATCGCGGACGTTATGTGTTGGTGGAGTTCAGCGCGTCCTGGTGTGGCTGGTGCAAAAAGGAGATACCATATTTGCAGCGAGTTTATGAGCAGCACAAAGACTGCAAGAATTTTGCCATGTTGACAATCAATTTGGACGACAAGCGGGAGAAATGGGTAAAAGATGTGGAGCATTATAATCTGCCCTGGCCTGTTGTGTCAGACCTGAAAGGTTTCAATGGCGACGTGACGGAGGCTTATAATGTGCATGGGATTCCGGCCATCTTCTTGATTGACCCGCAAGGCCGTATTGTTGATAAGGATTTGAGAGGGGAAGAAATGATTCAAACCGTAAACCGGCGTCTGCAAGAGATGCATGACGTGTCTTTCCGCATTGATGGGCGCATAGAAGGTTTGGACGGAGGAACGGCCCGTCTTTACGCCATGCCGCCATCCAATCGGTTGCTCGACAGTTGTGTGGTAGAGAATGGCAAGTACATGCTTGGCGGCACTTTGTCCAAAGCATGTAAAGCCATGCTTTTTGTTGACACGAGCAATCATGATTTTGGCATGATGCAGAGCATATATCTTCAACCGGGGACCATTAGCGTTGACTCCAAGCGAACGGATGGGCGGTATGTGACTTCTTTTGCCGGGGCATCCGTGCAGGAAGAATTGGACAAGCTGATTATGGAACTCAAGCAAACTGCAGCTTATAAGGAGTTTTCCCGTTTGAGCGATGAAATCCAAAAGGAATATATGACGAAAGGTAGTGCGTCGGCATCATTAAAGTTGGCTCAGCAGGATGCTGTTATGAAGGCATTTTCGGTATTGCTGGAAAAGCCGGGACGCACGGGCAGTGCGGCATTGGTTTGTTTGGTGGCAGACTATTCGGGGTTGTTGACTCCCGATCAGATAGAAAGCTTGTGTCGACGTTTTGACGCATCTTTGCATGACGATTTTTATATGACCGAGATGCGCGATTACGTAGCCAACGAGCGTAAGTTGGCGGCGGGTAAACCAGCACCCGATTTCGTGGCGCAGGATTTGCAGGGGCAGTCGCATCGTTTGTCCGACTATCGTGGCAAGTATGTGTTTCTGGAGTTCAGTGCTTCGTGGTGTGGCTGGTGCAAGAAGGAAGTGCCTTTCATCCGCCGTGCTTATGAAAAGTTGAATGGGAAAGGCATCGTCTTTCTGACTTTGATGATGGATGACCGGAAGGATTTGTGGCAGGGAGAAGTGGACAAGCTGGGCATCACCTGGCAGACGCTTTCCGATTTGAAGGGCATTCGTGCCAGCGAGATTGCCAAGGCTTACAATGTTAGCGGCATTCCGGCTTCTTTTGTTATCAGTCCGGATGGGAAAATCATTCATCGTGATTTGCGTGGCGAGCAAGTGTTTGACACGTTGAGCCGCTATGCCGCCGAATGAATATCCTAATCAGAAGGCTTTTACGTAGGAACTTAAGTAAGTCTTTCTGAAAAATCACGGCGCGAGTGACGGACATTGTTTCCCGGTCACTCGCGCCATTGTTTTATCCTTCGCGTGTGGTGCGCTCCATGTCCTTCACCTTCTGGAGCAGGTCGGAGGCGAAGATGAACTTGTTTAGCCGCTCGTTGCTGGAGGTGAAGATTTCCTCCTTGGTGCCGTGCCACTCCTTGCGGCCTTCGTAGATGAAAAGGATGCTCTCGCCGATGCCCAACACGGAGTTCATGTCGTGCGTGTTGATGATGGTCGTCATGTTGTACTCCGTGGTGATGTCGTGGATAAGGTCGTCGATGACGAGCGATGTCTTTGGGTCGAGTCCGGAGTTGGGCTCGTCGCAAAATAGGTATTGCGGGCGCAGGGCGATGGCCCGGGCTATGGCCACGCGCTTTTGCATGCCGCCGCTGATTTCGCCGGGATATTTCTGCTCGGCTCCGCTCAGGTTCACGCGTTCCAGACAGAACTGGGCGCGTTTTTTGCGGTCGCGGTAGTTGTCGCGCGAGAACATGTCGAGCGGGAACATGACGTTCTCCAACACGGTCATCGAGTCGAACAGGGCGGCGCTTTGGAATATCATGCCCATTTCGCGGCGCAGGGCGATGCGCTCTTTTTTGTTCATGGCCAGAAAGTCGCGCCCGTCGTAGAGCACTTCTCCCCGGTCGGGGGTCAGCAGGCCGACAATGGACTTCATGAGCACCGTCTTGCCCGAACCGCTCTGGCCGATGATGAGGTTGGTCTTGCCGTTTTCAAAGATGGTGCTGATGTCTTCGAGCACGGTACGGCCTTCGAAAGACTTATAGATGGATTTGAGTTCAATCATTTTGTCAACAGTTGGGTTAAGAACAGGTCGGAAAACAGGATAAGGATGCTGCTGCTCACGACCGCATCCGTACTGGCCTTGCCCACGGCTATGGAGCCGCCTTCCACCGTGTAGCCGTAGTAGGACGACACGCTGGCTATGATGAAGGCGAAGAAGAACGATTTGATGATGCCGCACCACACGAACCACTCCGTAAAGGAGTATTGCAGGCCGTAGGTCAGGTCTTCGGCGTTGATGATGCCGCCGAACCAAGCCGTGGCATAGGCTCCCAGAATGCCGGCAAAGATGCTGATGGTCACCAGAATGGGGATGAAGCTCACCAGCGCCGCTATTTTGGGCATGATGAGGAAGTTGGCCGAGTTGATGCCCATGATTTCCAGCGCGTCGATTTGCTGGGTGACGCGCATCGTGCCCAGCTCGGAGGCGATGTTGGAACCTACCTTGCCGGCCAAGATGAGGCACATGATGGACGAGGAGAACTCCAACAGCATGATTTCGCGGGTTACGAAGCCCGTGGTGAAACGCGGCATCCAGGCACTTTGGATATTCAGTTTGATTTGGATGCAGATGACGGCTCCGATGAAGAAGGAGATGAGCAGCACGATGCCCGTGGAGTTGACGCCCAGCTGTTCCAATTCCTTGGCATATTGCTTGAAGAACATGCGCCAGCGTTCGGGACGTCCGAACGTGCGTCCCATCAGTATCATGTAGCTGCCCAGTCGTTGTAGTGCTTTAAACATTGTTTTGCGTTTTGCCTGCGTCGGCGGCCGTGCCTCCCGGGGCGGAAAGGCGGTGGCGGGGCCGGCGCAGTGGTTTATTTTCTGCAAAAATAGTGGAAAACTGTTGAAGCCCGCCTAGTTTCCCCATGACGATAACCTTTTTTAATCTCAAAAGTTGTATTTTTGCCGCAAATACGACAAAAAACTATGGCGCAAGGAACAGATAAACTCGAGATGCACATTCCCGAAGACGGCCGCATGATGCTCCGCACGGAAGGCTTGGTGAAGAAATATGGCAAGCGTACGGTGGTCAACCACGTGTCCATCAACGTAAGGCAGGGCGAAATCGTGGGACTGCTCGGCCCGAACGGTGCCGGCAAGACAACTTCCTTCTACATGACCACCGGCTTGATTGTTCCCAACGAAGGACATATCTACCTGAACGACCTGGACATCACCAAGTATCCCGTCTACAAGCGGGCGCAGAACGGTATCGGCTATCTGGCACAGGAGGCCTCGGTGTTCCGCAAGATGAGCGTGGAGGACAACATCGCGGCCGTGCTCGAAATGACCAACAAGCCCAAGGAATATCAGAAAGAGAAGCTGGAAAGCCTCATTGCCGAGTTCCACCTTCAGAAGGTGCGCAAGAACCTGGGCGACCAGCTGTCGGGCGGCGAACGCCGACGCACGGAGATTGCCCGCTGTCTGGCCATCGACCCCAAGTTTATCATGCTCGACGAGCCTTTTGCCGGCGTCGACCCCATAGCCGTGGAAGACATTCAACACATCGTGTGGAGGCTGAAGGACAAAAACATCGGCATCCTCATCACCGACCACAACGTGCAGGAGACGCTCAGCATCACCGACCGCGCCTATCTGCTGTTCGAGGGCAAAATCCTGTTCCAGGGCACGCCCGAAGAGCTGGCCGAGAACCAGGTGGTGCGCGAGAAATACCTGAGCCAGAGCTTCGTCCTCCGTCGCAAGGACTTCCAGTTGCGCGATGCGAAGACGGAAGAATGACAGCGTTTCTTCCCGACAGGTTCCCCCGTAAATCTCTTCATATTCCCGCCCGCGAGCGCGCATATGTCCGCTTGTGAGCGCGCATATGTCCGGCCGCGAACCTCCATATTCCCGCTCACGGGCGGCGATATGTCCCCTCGGGAATATATAATATAGGATAGGGAAGGAGGGAGGACGACCGATTGATGTTTAATTTAATTCGCTCTCTTTCTTTGGTATTTAAAAGATTAACGCTAATTTTGCCAGCCCTTATGACTGTATAAGGAGTAAGTATAAAAATAGTAACACTAAAATAAATTGTCAGAATGAACGTTTCATTGCAGAACATTGACAAGGTGAGCGCACTGCTTACTGTTCGATTGGAAAAAGATGATTATCAAGCACGCGTTGATAAGGCGTTGAAAGACTTCAAGAAGAAAGCCAATATGCCGGGATTCCGTCCGGGTATGGTTCCCATGGGTCTGATTAAGAAACAATACGGAACCGCCATCTTGGCTGAAGAAGTGAACAAGGTGCTTCAAGAGAAAGTTTACGAATATTTGAAAGATAACAAGGTCAACATGCTGGGCGAGCCTCTTCCCAACGAGGAAAAGCAACCGGCCATCGACTTTGCGAAGGACGAGACCTTTGAATTTGTGTTCGACATCGCATTGGCTCCCGAGTTTGACGTCGTGCTCGACGGCAACGACGAAGTGGACTACTACACCATCGACGTCAACGAAGACCTGGTTGAGCGTCAGGTGAAGATGTACACCCAGCGCGGAGGCCAGTATGAGAGCGTGAAGGAATATACCGAAGGCGACATGCTGAAGGGTCTGATTGCCGAACTCGACGAGAATGGCAGCGTGAAGGAAGGCGGCATCCAGGCAGAGAACGCCGTGATGATGCCTACCTACATGAAGAAGGACGAGCAGAAAGCCATCTTCGCAACGGCCAAGGTCAACGAGGTGCTCGTGTTCAATCCCTATGAGGCGTTCGACGGCAACGAGGCAGAAATCGCATCGCTGCTGAAGATTGACAAGAAGCAGGTGGCCGACGCAAAGGGCAACTTCAGCTTCCAGATAGAAGACATCACCCACTTCGTGCCGGGCGAACTGAATCAGGAACTGTTTGACAACGTGTTCGGCAAGGACGTGGTGAAGAGCGAGGAAGAATTCCGTGGCAAAATCAAGGACGAGCTGGCCGAGCAATTCGTGAACGACAGCAACTACAAGTTCTTGATTGACGTGCGCGAATACCTCATGAAGAAAATCGGCAAGCTGGAATTCCCCGATGCCATCCTCAAGCGCATCATGCTGCTCAACAATCAGGAGAAAGGCGAGGCTTTTGTTGCCGAGAACTATGACCGCAGCATCGAGGAGCTGACCTGGCACCTCATCAAGGAGAAGCTGGTGGCCGCCAACGACATCAAGGTGGAAAACAGCGACATCATGGACATGGCCAAGGAGGTTACCCGCATCCAGTTCGCTCAATACGGCATGTTGAACGTGCCCGACGACATGCTCGAGAACTACTCCAAGGAGATGCTGAAGAGAAAGGAAAGCGTAGAACAGCTGGTTAACCGCAGCATCGAGTCGAAGCTGGCCAAGGCATTGAAGGACAAAGTGAAACTGAACAACAAGACGGTTTCGGTGGAAGACTTCAACAAGATGTTCGAATAAGAGAACTCTGTTTTGCTAAATCTTCCTAAAAGGGAAGCTTTTGGTATGAGTTATATAGTACATTTGTGCGTTATCTCAGAGAGCCAAAAGCTTTCCTTTTTTAGTGTAAACCAACATAAGATAAAACATAAATATGACGGACGATTTTAGAAAGTATGCCACCAGACATCTGGGCATGAACAGCATGGTCCTTGACGATGTGATTAAGTCGCAGGGATATCTGAATCCCTATATTCTGGAAGAGCGTCAGTTGAATGTGACACAATTGGATGTGTTTTCCCGCCTGATGATGGACCGCATCATCTTTTTGGGCACGCCGATTGACGACTATACCGCCAACACCTTGCAGGCCCAGTTGCTCTATCTGGACTCGGTAGACCCGGGCAAGGAC
The DNA here is from genome assembly GCA_944321015.1 of uncultured Phocaeicola sp. Classification (GTDB taxonomy): domain Bacteria; phylum Bacteroidota; class Bacteroidia; order Bacteroidales; family Bacteroidaceae; genus Phocaeicola_A. The sequence goes on from CALUJS010000026.1 coordinate 21,784, forward strand.
ATATCCATCTACATCAATTCTCCCGGCGGCTCTGTTTATGCCGGGTTGGGCATTTACGACACGATGCAGTTCATCTCGAGCGATGTGGCCACCATCTGTACGGGCATGGCCGCCTCGATGGCCGCCGTGCTGCTGGTTGCCGGCAAGGAGGGCAAACGCTCGGCGCTGACCCACTCGCGCGTGATGATTCATCAGCCGATGGGCGGCGCGCAGGGACAAGCCTCGGACATCGAGATTACTGCCCGCGAAATCCAGAAATTGAAGAAAGAACTCTATACAATCATAGCCGACCACTCGCATACCGACTTTGACAAAGTCTGGGCCGATTCCGATCGCGACTATTGGATGACGGCGCAGGAGGCCAAGGACTATGGTATGATTGACGAGGTGTTGGCCAGAAAGAAATAAGAATTTTTTGCTTGCGGAGGATGGAAGTGACGGCAGAGTCGCTTCGTCCTTTGCATTCCGGTAACTCAAAAAACGTAAAGACATTGGATTCAAAGAATAGATCGCGGAGACGTTGCAGCTTTTGCGGACGTCCCGAGGATGAAGTGGGTTTCCTGATAACCGGCATGGACGGCTGCATCTGCAACGACTGTGCGGAGCAGGCTCATGAAATAGCCCGGGAAGCGATGGGCGAGGTCATGAAAGGACGTCTGTCCAGGCTGGATATGGCGGAACTGCCCAAACCCAAAGAAATAAAAGACTTTTTAGACCAATATGTCATCGGTCAGGACGATGCCAAGCGCTATCTGTCCGTCTCCGTGTACAACCATTACAAACGCCTGCTTCAGAAAGATGCCGGCGATGATGTGGAGATTGAGAAGTCCAACATCATCATGGTGGGCAGCACGGGTACGGGAAAAACGCTGCTGGCCCGCACCATAGCCAAGCTGCTTCATGTGCCTTTTACCATCGTTGATGCGACGGTGCTGACCGAAGCCGGCTATGTGGGCGAGGACATTGAGAGCATTTTGACCCGCCTGCTGCAGGTGGCCGATTACAATGTGGCCGAAGCCGAGCGCGGCATTGTGTTCATCGACGAGATAGACAAGATAGCCCGCAAGGGCGACAATCCTTCCATAACCCGCGACGTGAGCGGAGAAGGCGTGCAGCAGGGCTTGTTGAAGCTGCTCGAAGGCTCGATAGTCAATGTGCCGCCTCAGGGAGGACGCAAGCATCCGGAGCAGAAGATGATTCCGGTCAATACGAAAAACATCCTCTTCATTTGCGGAGGCGCCTTCGACGGCATCGAAAAGAAAATAGCCCAACGGTTGAACACGCACGTTGTGGGCTATGGCGCAGTGCAGAACACGATGCACATCGACAAGGAGAACATGATTCAGTACATCGCTCCGCAGGATTTGAAATCCTTCGGCCTGATTCCCGAAATCATCGGACGTCTGCCCGTGCTGACGTATTTGAATCCCTTGGACCGGACGGCCCTTCGGAACATCCTGACCGAACCCAAGAACTCCATCATCAAGCAATACATAAAGCTCTTTGAGATGGACGGCGTGCAGCTGAGCTTTGAGCCCGAAGTGTTTGAGTTCATCGTGGACAAGGCCATAGAATACAAACTTGGAGCTCGCGGACTGCGTTCGATTGTGGAATCCATCATGATTGATACGATGTTTGAAGTGCCGTCGAAGAAGGTGAAGGAATTTAAGGTCACGCTCGATTATGCCAAGCAACAGCTGGGCAAAGCCAACTTGTCGCGGCTGCAAACCGTGTAGGAGGACGAAATAAAGCATTGTTTTTCAATTTGGATGGAAAATAGTATCGAAATTATTTGTGTCTTATGAAAAGTTGTTTATAATTTTGTTAGCCGTTCATTTATTTGGCTTGTCAAATTAACAATGAGAAATACGAAACGATATGGCGGAAAAAACAGATTTAACAGCTCAACTGAAAAGATTCTTTGGTTTCGATACATTCAAGGGAGAACAAGAGGCCATCATCCGTAATCTGATGGCGGGTAATGACACCTTTGTCCTTATGCCTACGGGAGGTGGCAAATCGTTGTGCTATCAACTTCCCTCCCTGTTGATGGAGGGAACGTCGATTGTGATATCTCCTTTGATTGCGTTGATGAAGAATCAGGTGGATGCCATACGGAACGTGTGCGAAGAAGACGGCGTGGCGCATTTCATTAATTCGTCGCTGACCAAGACGGCCATCGATCAGGTGAAAAGCGACATCGTGTCGGGAAAGACCAAGTTGCTCTATGTGGCTCCCGAATCTTTGACCAAAGACGAGAATGTCGAATTCCTGAGAGGGGTAAAGATTTCGTTCTATGCCGTGGACGAGGCACACTGTATCTCGGAATGGGGACACGATTTCCGCCCGGAGTACCGTCGCATCCGTCCTATCATCAATGAGATTGGCAAGGCGCCCATCATTGCACTGACGGCTACGGCTACGGACAAAGTGCGGAGCGACATAAAGAAAAGCCTGGGCATTGTTGACGCGAAGGAGTTCAAGTCGTCCTTCAATCGCCCCAACCTCTACTATGAGGTGCGTCCGAAGACCAAGAACATCGACAAGGAGATTATCAAATACATAAAGAACAATCCCGGCAAGTCGGGCATCATTTATTGCCTGAGCCGTAAGAAGGTGGAAGAACTGGCCGAAATCCTGCAAGCCAACGAGATTAATGCCCGTCCCTATCATGCCGGTATGGATTCGGCCACGCGCTCGTCCACTCAGGATGATTTCCTGATGGAGAAAATCGATGTGATAGTGGCCACTATCGCTTTCGGTATGGGCATTGACAAGCCCGATGTACGATATGTCATCCACTACGATATGCCTAAGAGTCTGGAAGGCTACTATCAGGAAACGGGGCGCGCCGGACGCGACGGAGGCGAAGGGAACTGCATTGCCTTTTATTCAAACAAAGACCTTCAGAAACTGGAGAAGTTTATGGAAGGAAAACCTGTGGCAGAACAGGATATAGGCCGCCAGCTTCTGCGCGAAACAGCTGCGTATGCCGAGTCTTCTGTATGCCGCCGAAAGCTATTGTTACATTATTTTGGTGAAACGTATACGGAAGATAATTGTGGAAATTGTGACAATTGTTTAAACCCCAAAAAACAAGTGGAAGCTCAAGAATTATTATGTACTGTCATCGAAACGATATTGGCTGTGAAGGAGAAATTCCAAGCTGAATACGTGATAGATGTCATTCTAGGAAAAGAAACAACCGAAGTCCTGGATCACAAGCACGAAGAACTGGAAGTGTTCGGGTCGGGTACGGACGAAGATGATAAAGTATGGAACGCCGTAATCCGTCAGGCTTTGATAGCCGGCTATCTGGGCAAGGACGTTGAAAATTACGGTTTGCTGAAAGTAACGCCGGAGGGGAAGAAGTTCCTGAAGCATCCTACGTCGTTCAAGATTACCGAGGACAACGACTTCGATGAAGAGGAGGAAGAAACCCCGATGCGCGGTGGGGCTTCTTGTGCGGTCGACCCTGCCTTGTATGCCATGCTGAAGGACCTGCGCAAGAAACTCTCGAAAAAGCTCGAAGTGCCGCCTTATGTGATTTTTCAGGATCCTTCGCTCGAAGCGATGGCTACCATCTATCCGGTGACGTTGGAAGAATTGCAGAACATTCCCGGAGTGGGAGCCGGAAAGGCCAAACGCTATGGTACGGAATTCTGCGAGCTCATCAGACGCCATTGCGAGGAGAACGAGATTGAACGTCCGGAGGATTTGCGCGTGCGGACCGTGGCCAACAAGTCGAAGTTGAAAGTGTCCATCATACAAAGCATAGACCGCAAGGTCGCTTTGGACGACATTGCCTTTTCCAAAGGCATTGAGATAAATGAACTGCTTGACGAGATGGAGGCCATTGTCTATTCCGGCACGAAGCTGAACATTGACTATGTGCTGGAAGACGTGATGGACGAAGACCATGTGGAGGATATCTACGATTACTTCAAGGAATCGACGACTGACAGCATCGATGAGGCCATGAAGGAACTGGGCGACGATTATACCGAGGACGAAATCCGTCTTGTGCGTATAAAGTTCATTTCAGAGATGGCCAACTGATGCAGGAACAATATCAATTGGATTGACGAATGGAGAAGGATGAGCCGGATTGCCGAAGCTCATCCTTTTTCTATATAGCCTCTCCATATGGGGCAAAGCGCAAAAAAATACAAAAACGAAGAAGCGGATTCTTATCCTAATGAATAAAATCTCTATATTTGCACGCAATAAAATCTAAAGCTTATAAGCCTTATGTCATTTGTTGCAGATAAAATTGTGATGGACGGATTGACGTATGATGACGTTCTCTTGATTCCGGCCTATTCTGAAGTATTACCCCGCACTGTCGAACTCTCGACGAAGTTTTCACGTAACATTACATTGAACATCCCCTTTGTGACGGCGGCCATGGACACGGTTACCGAAGCCAAAATGGCTATTGCCATCGCACGCGAAGGCGGCATCGGCGTTATCCACAAGAACATGTCGATAGAGGAACAGGCTCGTCAGGTGGCTATCGTGAAGCGTGCCGAGAATGGCATGATTTATGACCCGATTACGATTAAGCGCGGTTCCACCGTGCGCGACGCGCTGAACCTGATGGCCGAATATCACATTGGCGGCATCCCCGTGGTGGACGACGAAGGACATCTGGTGGGCATTGTGACCAACCGCGACCTTCGATTCGAGAAGAATATGAATAAATGCATCGAGGATGTGATGACCAAAGAACATCTGGTGACGACCACACAGCAGACCGACATGGAGGCTGCCACTCAGATTCTGCAGGAAAATAAAATCGAAAAGCTCCCGGTTGTGGACAAGGACAATAAACTCGTCGGCTTGATTACATACAAGGATATCACGAAGGCTAAAGACAAACCCATGGCTTGCAAGGATGACAAAGGTCGCTTGCGTGTGGCTGCCGGAGTGGGAGTGACAAACGATACGCTCGATCGTATGCGTGCGCTGGTTCATGCCGGAGCCGACGCCATAGTGATTGACACGGCACACGGACATTCCAAATATGTGATAGAGAAACTGAAAGAGGCCAAGCGCGAATTCCCCGACATCGACATCGTGGTGGGCAACATTGCTACGGCTGCTGCAGCCCGTGCCTTGGTTGAGGCCGGAGCCGACGCCGTAAAGGTGGGCATCGGTCCGGGTTCCATTTGTACGACCCGTGTGGTTGCCGGTGTGGGCGTTCCCCAGTTGTCGGCCGTCTACGACGTGGCCAAGGAGCTCGAGGGCACCGGAGTGCCTTTGATTGCCGATGGCGGTTTGCGCTATTCGGGCGACGTGGTAAAGGCGCTGGCTGCCGGAGGATATTCCGTGATGATTGGTTCGCTTGTGGCCGGAACGGAAGAGTCGCCGGGCGAGACCATCATATTCAACGGACGTAAGTTTAAGTCATATCGCGGCATGGGCTCGCTGGAGGCCATGGAAAACGGTTCGAAGGATCGTTACTTCCAGAGCGGCGAGTCGGATGTGAAGAAGCTGGTGCCGGAAGGCATTGCCGGACGCGTTCCCTATCGCGGCAGCTTGTATGAAGTGATTTATCAGCTCATCGGCGGTCTGCGTTCCGGCATGGGATATTGCGGAGCGGCCAACATTGAGCAGCTGCACAACGCCAAGTTTACCCGCATCACAAACGCAGGCGTGATGGAAAGCCATCCCCACGACGTGACTATCACGAGCGAGGCTCCCAATTACAGCCGTCCGCAGTAAGGCCGGCGGGATTCGTTGAAAGAAGATAATGAGCAGGAAGGCTGGCCCGACAGCAATGTGGGTTCAGCCTTTTTGCTTTTATTGAGGCTTCCGGCGGGGAATATTCCCGGGCTTGTCCGTCTATATCTTCGCTCCCGCCTCTCCATATGCCCGCTCCCGTCCGTCCATATGGGCGGACACGGGCGGTTCATGCAGGAGGTTTTGGGCGGCGCTTATGCCCGGCGGCGTGTCGCTTGGCGCGGAATTAACGAATAGAAATGATTAAGAAAACGAGAAACATGTTGAGGAAGATATTATTGCTGCTGTTCCCGATATTGGGCGGAGGAAGCGTGTTGGCGCAATCCGATACGCTGCTGATGCGGGTCGGTCATCTGCCGGTTTCGCGAGCCGAATATCAGTATGCTTACAGTAAGTATCCGTGTGACAAAGATAACTTTTTCACACATTATGTCGAGCTGAAGGAGAAAGTATGTCAGGCGCAGGTCGAAGGGCTGGATACGACGTCCGCTTTTCGTCGGAAGTTCGAGGCCTGCAAGCAAGTCTTGAAGGCCCGGACGGCTTTGCCGTCGCGCCCGGCCGACCGTGGAGGGGCGGAAGAGAAGGGCGAGTGGGTGGCTCATGTGTGCATACGTGTGCCTCAGTCGGTGTCGCATTCCGGCATGGAACGTTTGCGCTCCGGTCTGGATTCGGTTGCCCGTGTCGCAAGACAGGGCGGCGGGCTGGCCTGTTGGGCGCGGGAACACGGAGACTGTCTGCCGGACGGCTGGCAGGCCGAGGTTGTCCCCGTCGTGTCTGGCCGCTTGCCCAACGAGCTGCTGGCTTGCATTGCCCGTCTGCGTCCGGGCGAAATGTCCCGTCCGTTCTCTTCGGCGGTGGGCCTCCATCTGATTCAGCGGTTGGACAGTGTGCCGGAACCGCCTTCGTCTCCGGCTCCGGCGATGAACGCTGCCGAGCAGGCGTTTCTGCTGCGGGAATATCGCGACGGACTGCTGGCCGGGATACTGGATGAAAAACTATTACATGCCGACGAACTGACATTGGAGAAATATTACAAAAAGCACAAGAAGCATTATCGCTGGAAACTGCCCCACTTCAAGGGCATAGTGTTGCAAGCCGATGACGAGGAGAAGCTGGAACGTCTGCAGAAATACCTTAAAGCCTTCCCGCAGGAGCAATGGGACGAGGCGGTATCCCGCTTCGACAGCATCGGGAACGTGCAGGGGGTGAAAGCGGAGTACGGCCTGTGGCAGATAGGGAGAAACGCCTGTGTCGACAAGCTCTTCTTCGGTCAGGGCGAGTTCGTTCCTTCGGCGGATTATCCCCATGTGCGCGTGATGGGTAAAGTGTTGAAACGTAAGCCCGAATCCTATCGGGACGTGCGTGCGCGGGTGGAGCGGGACTATTGCGCCGACATCTGCCGCCGTGAGCGCGAGAAGCGGGCCAAGATGTTTAAGGTTGAAATAAACGAAGAGGTTTTAAAAACAGTTAAGGACTAAGATGCTGTAAGAATTAATGCACTATCTTCGTTCACTGTTTTTGCGCACTTCAAACATGATGAAAAAGCGAAATGTTAGCCTGATAGCCGTTCTTGCCATGCTGACTGCCTGCAGCAGCACGGTGGACCATCATGGCAAAACGCCGCTGGTGGAAGTGGACGGAAACTTTTTGTACAAGGAAGACGTGAAATCCGGCATGCCCGTGGGCCTGTCGTCGAAAGACAGCGCGGCGTTTGTGGAAAAATACATCCGAAACTGGGTGGAGGATGCTTTGCTCTATGAAAAGGCCGAAAGCAACGTGACCGACAGAGAGCGGATTGACGAGTTGGTGCGTAACTATCGCAAGTCGTTGATTATGCACAGCTATCAACAAAGCCTGATTGAACAGGAACTGACCGCTGAGCTTTCCGAGGAAGAGATGCGCAGCTTTTATGATGTGAACAAGATGCTCTTTCAGGTTGACGAAACCCTGTTGAAGGGGCTGTTCATCAAGGTGCCGTCGGGCGCTTCGGGCATAAACCGCATCCGGCGGTGGTACAAGTTGAAGGACGCGGAGTCGGTCGACCGTCTGGAGAAATACAGTTTGAGCAATGCGGTGGACTATATGTATTTCTACGACCGCTGGATACCGGCTTCCGTATTGTTGGCCAAACTTCCGCTGAAGATAAAGGATGCCGAGCAGTATTTCCGGCAGAATCGTCACGTGGAGCTGAAGGATAGCGCATATTATTACTTCCTGCATGTTGACGACATGTTGTTGCGCGGACAGGAGATGCCCTTCGAGGCCGCGCACGACGAGGTGAAGAAAGTGCTGGGCAACTTGAAACAAGCCGACTTTATGCGTCAGGTCCGAGCTGACATGTATAGGCGTGCCGAAGAAAAAAATGAAATAAAATATTATTATAACAAAGAACAATGAGAAAACTGTTAAGCTTTAAAGTCCTGTTACTTTTGGGTGTATGGATGGCAGGCACCTTTTCTTATGCACAGGATAATATTATAGACGAAGTCGTATGGGTTGTCGGCGATGAGGCCATTCTGAAGTCCGATATAGAGCAGGCTCGTCTGCAAGCCCAATATCAGGGCATTAAGTTCAATAAGGACCCTTATTGTGTCATTCCCGAACAAATGGCCGTGCAGAAGCTCTTCCTTCATCAGGCGGAGATTGACAGTATCGAAGTGGCCGACACCGACGTGCTCTCGATGGTGGACCAACGCATAAATTTCTACATCCAGCAGGTGGGTTCCAAGGAGAAGTTTGAGGAATATATGAACCAGACGTCTACTCAGATTCGCGAGAAATGGCGTGAGGATGTGCGCAACGAGATGATTGCCGATAAGATGAAGCAGGAAATCGTGGGCGACATCAAGGTGACTCCCGCGCAGGTGCGTCGCTATTTCAATCAGTTGCCCCAGGACAGCATACCATACATCCCCACTCAGGTAGAGGTGCAAATCATCACTCAGCAACCTCCGATTCCCCAAGCCGAGATTGACCGGGTGAAGGATCGTCTTCGCGATTTCACGGAGCGTATAACGTCCGGCGAAACACAGTTCTCCACGTTGGCGCGTCTGTATTCCGAGGACCCGGGTTCGGCCCGTCAGGGAGGTGAGATGGATTTTATGGGGCGTGGTCAGTTGGTACCGGAGTTTGCTGCCGTAGCCTTCAATCTGACCGACCCGAAAAAGGTTTCCAAGGTTGTCGAAACGGAGTATGGTTTCCACATCATACAGCTGGTGGAGAAGCGCGGCGACCGCATCAAGGTGCGCCACATCTTGCTCAAGCCGCAGGTGTCCGATGCTGACCTGAACGCAGCCATTGCCCACCTGGATTCCATAGCCAATGACATCCGGAGCGAGAAGTTCTCTTTTGAGGAGGCGGCCAGATATTTGTCTGACGATAAGAACTCACGCAACAACAATGGTCTGATGCCCAACTCGGTGGATGGCACATCCCGTTTCGAGATGGGACAATTGCCCCAGGAGGTGGCGGTCGTTGTGGACAAGATGAACATCGGGGAAATATCGAATGCGTTTACGATGATAGACCCGAAAAGCGGCAAGGAGAAATGTGCCATCGTGAAACTGAAGACGCGCATTCCGGGCCACAAAGCCACCATCACTGACGATTATCAGCGGCTGAAAGCCGTTGTTCTGGAAAAACTGCAGAATGAGAAAATCCAAAAGTGGATAGCCGAAAAACAGCGGACGACCTACGTGCGCATCAATGAGCGTTGGAAGAACTGCGAATTTGAGTATCCCGGTTGGATTCACTGATGAATTATTGTGAGAGTTGAAGTATAGTGTATATGCTTGACACAAGGAAACGAGATAGATTTTTTGGCGGGCACAGAATATTGCTTCTTGGCATTCTGTGCCTGTTTGGCATCTGTGTGGCGCAGGTACGTCCTTCAAAGCAGGAGCCACAGAAAACCAAAGTCTACTTGTTGCATGCAGACCTTCTTCGTTTCAATAAGGAGCAAAATCCCGATGCACAGATATTGATAGGCAATGTGAGGTTTCGCCACGACAGTGCTTACATGGACTGTGATTCGGCTTATTTCTATGAGGCGAAGAATTCTTTTGAAGCCTTTGGCAACATCAAGATGCAACAAGGAGACACGCTGTTCATCTATGGCGACTGGTTGTATTATGACGGCAACTCACAGATTGCGATGCTTCGCGAGAATGTAAAGATGCAGAATCGCGAGACGGAGCTTGTCACCGACAGCCTGAACTACGACCGTGTATTCAATCTGGGCTATTTCTTCGACGGGGGAACGCTGACCGACGAGGAAAATGTGCTGACTTCGGATTGGGGTGAGTATAGTCCGGCAACCAAGAATGCCGTGTTCAATTATGATGTGCGGCTGGTCAATCCTCAGTTTATCCTGACATCCGATACCTTGCGCTACAATTCGCAGACCAAGATTGCCAACATCGTGGGCCCGTCGGACATTGTAAGTGATCAGAACCATATCTATTCGGAGCTGGGCTATTACAACACTGCCAGCGGGGAGGCCATTCTCCTGCAACGCTCCGTCCTGACCAACGGACAGCGCAAACTGGTGGGCGACAGCCTGTTTTACGACCGTACGCGAAGCTTTGGCGAGGCATTTCGTCATGTGGTGATGACGGATACGGAAAACAAGAACATGCTTACCGGCGAATACGGTTACTACGATGAACTCAAGGGAGAGGCTTTGGTGACCGATAGCGCCGTGGCCATCAATTATTCGCAGAACAACGATAGTCTCTATATGCACGGCGATACGCTGAAGCTTGTCACTTACAACATCAATACCGACTCGGTGTATCGCAAGACGTTTGTCTATCACAAGGTGCGCATCTACAAGAGCGACTTGCAGGGGGTGTGCGACTCGTTGGTGTTCAATTCGCAGGATACCTGCATGACCATGTATCACGACCCGATTGTGTGGAACGGAGGCCAGCAGCTTTTCGGCGAAGAGATTCGGGCCTACATGAACGACAGTACGATTGATTGGGCGCATATTGTGAACCAAGCCATGTCGATAGAGCAAATTGACTCCGTGCATTACAATCAGGTGAGCGGGAAGGAAATCAAGGCATTCTTTGTGGGGGGCGACTTGAGGCAGGTCGACGTGGTCGGCAACGTCCGTCTGGGATATTTCCCGATAGACGAGAAGGACAGCACGCTGATTGGCTACGTTACGGCGGAATCGAGCCTGATGAACGTCTATCTGCTGCAGCGTAAGGTGCAGAAAATCAAGATGACGACTCAGACCGACGGCGTGATGTATCCCATGCTTCAGATTCCGTCCGACAAGCTCTACCTTCCCTCTTTTGCATGGTTTGACTACATCCGTCCGCTCAACAAGGACGACATTTTCCTGTGGCGCGGAAAGAAGGCCGGGCAGGAACTGAAGAAGTCTGTCCAGCGCAAACCGCCTTTGCCCACGCTGAAGGGGTTGACGGAAGAAAAGCAATAGCCGCCATGGGACTCTTCCGGATACGAAAGCCGCGGGGATTCCGGCATACATACATCTATGGAAACGGCATGAACGGCGGAACATCGCCCGCCGTCGGCAGCGAGGGGAAGAATCCCCTGCGCGGACGGTGGCGGCGCAGGCTTCCCTCCCGGAGGCGGCCGGCAACGCTGTCGCGACTCCTCGTGTTGGCGCTGTTGCTATACCTTTTATATCTATGTACAACATAAAAAGATAAACCAGCTATATGAGTGACATCATTCGCGTGTTGCCTGATTCGGTGGCCAACCAGATTGCTGCCGGAGAAGTCATACAGCGTCCGGCATCGGTGGTCAAGGAATTGGTGGAAAACGCCATTGACGCCGGGGCGCAACATGTGCATGTTTTGATAACCGATGCCGGGAAGACCAGTATCCAGGTGATTGACGATGGTACCGGCATGTCGGAAACCGACGCGCGTCTCTCCTTCGAGCGACATGCCACCTCGAAAATCAGGAATGCGGCCGACCTTTTTTCCCTTCATACGATGGGATTCAGGGGAGAGGCTCTGGCTTCCATCGCGGCCGTGGCACAGGTGGAACTGAAGACCCGGCGGGAGAACGAGGAACTGGGCACATTCCTGGCCATTGCCGGGTCGAAGCTGCAAAGGCAGGAGCCGGTGTCGTGTGCCCAAGGTTGCAACTTCACGGTCAATAACCTGTTTTTCAACGTGCCTGCCCGGCGGAAATTCCTGAAGTCGAATCAGACGGAGCTGAGCAACATCCTTGCCGAGTTTGAACGCATTGTGCTGGTTCATCCCGACATCGCCTTCACGTTACACCACAATGAGGCCGAACTGTTCAATCTGCCGGCCTCGCCCTTGCGACAGCGTCTGATAGAAGTGTTTGGCAAGAAGCTCAATCAGCAGTTGCTGAATCTGGACGTGGAGACCTCGATGGTGAAAATATCGGGCTACGTGGGAAAGCCGGAAACTGCGCGCAAGAAAGGAGCGCACCAGTATTTCTTCGTCAACGGCCGTTACATGCGTCATCCTTATTTCCATCGGGCCGTGATGGACGCCTACGAACATCTGGTTCCGGCCGGTGAACAGGTGAGCTACTTCATCTATTTTGACATCAATCCGGCGAACATCGACGTGAACATCCACCCCACGAAGACCGAGATAAAGTTTGAGAACGAGCAAGGCATCTGGCAGATTCTGGCCGCCGCCGTCAAGGAATCGTTGGGAAAGTTCAACGCCATACCCACCATCGATTTCGACACGGAAGACAAGCCCGACATCCCCGTCTTCGAGCCTTCGGACTACTATGAGCCGCCCCAACCGGTGTACAATCCGGACTATAACCCCTTCGAGGCGGTGGAGCGTTCGAGCTATGTCCCTTCGGCCGACGTGCCTCGCGCGTCAGCATCGGGCAAGGGTGGGCGTGAAGCTTATGTGCCTCGTTTTGACGAACCTTCGTTGCCATCCGGCTGGGAGAAACTCTATGAAGAGGCTTTGAAAGGCGATGTGCCCGCAGGCGACGATGAGGCCGGAGCGGAACCGGAGGAAAATCGGTCTGCCGTTGCGGAGCCCGTGGCCCAACACTATCAGTTTAAGGGGCGCTACATCCTGACTTCCGTCAAGTCGGGGCTGATGGTCATCGAGCAGACACGTGCCCATGTGCGCGTGTTGTACGACCGCTATCTGGCTCAGATAGAGAATCATCAAGGGGCTTCGCAAGGGGTGCTGTTCCCGGAAGTGGTTCAGTTTCCCGCCTCCGAAGCCGTCATCGTGGAAAGCATAGCCGACGACCTGCTCTCCATCGGGTTCGACCTCTCCAATCTGGGCGGAGGCAGCTATGCCATCAACGGCGTGCCCTCCGACATTGCCGGCCTGGAACCGGCCGCGCTCCTGCGCGACCTGGTGGGCACGGCGAAGGAGAAAGAGCGCGGCGTGAAGGACGAGATGCACCATGCGTTGGCGCTGGTCATGGCACGTGCTGCGGCCATCGTTCCCGGACAGGTGTTGAGCGCCGAGGAGATGAACGGTCTGGTCGATGCCCTGTTTGCCTGCCGGGTGCCCAATTACACGCCCGACGGCAAGACCGTCCTGGCCGTCATACCCGAGGCCGATATCGAGCGCATGTTCTGAATCCGGAGCGTCATTGTGCCCCTTTTTGCGTGAATATCATCGCCCGTGAGCGGGAATATGGAGCGTCGTGTCCGTGCATATGGACGGACGCGGCTGTGCATATGTGCGCTCACGCCCCGGCATATGTGCCGTCCCGGGCGTTTGCGTCAGCGGGAAACCGGCCGGATTTTCGTGCTTCATATACCTTAATATATATAGGCAACAGCCCCCGTTTCCGTCGTCCGAAGGCTCCGCGAAGCCTTGTTCAGGCCGGAAATTCAATGTCTGGACGATTTTTTATCGCTCAGAATCTCTAGATAATGAGCCGATTAGATGATATTGTACATTTAGGCTATAAAAATAATTGAGATAAAAGATAGCGGTTAAATAGATTTTGCTTACTTTTGCATGTAGTATGGTTCTGTTTATAAGAGATAATCGGACCGTGCGACGTTTTTGCAAAGACAAAAATAGTGATTTATAAATAACGAATGTTATGAAAAAGTTGATGCTTGCACTGGCTGTGGCCAGTATGTCTACTGCTGCGATAGCACAGGAGACAGTAACAGTGACGGATGTTCCTGTTAAAGAGAATAGCGTAGAAACTAACTCTTTCTGGAGCAATTGGTTCATTAGTGCCGGTTTGAACTACAATGCGTTCTACTCAAGCCAGGAAATGGGAGTGAGCAAGAGCCCGTTCAAAGACCGTGGCCGTCTCGGATTCAATGTAGCCGTAGGTAAATGGTTCACTCCGGGCTTGGGATTGCGTGCGAAGTTCGACGGTATTAAAGGCAAACAGGTCAATACTGAGAACGACATTCCTAAGTTTGACTATTGGAACCTGCACGGTGATGTATTGTTCAACCTCAGCAACATGCTCTGCGGTTACAACGAAGAGCGCATTTGGAACTTCATTCCTTACTTGGGTTCCGGCGTTATCCGCAACTGCTCTGTGAACAACTACACTTGGGGTGCCAACTTGGGTATCTTGAACACTTTCCGTGTGAACAAACGCTTGAGCGTAAACTTTGAAGTAGGCGCACTCGTTGCTCCGAAAGGATTCGATGCCAACGGCTTCAAGGCAAAAGACAAAGCTTGGAGAGCAGCCGACAAGGTGCTGACCGCTTCTGTTGGTCTGACCGTTAACTTGGGCAAGACCACCGGTTTCCGCAAGGCTACCGACGTAGACGCTCTGATGGCTTTGAACCAAAGCCAGCTCGACGCGCTCAACTCTGCTCTGGCAGCTCAGCAGAACGAGAACGCTCGTCTGAAAGAAGAATTGGCCAAGAAGCCTAAAGAAGTGGTTCGCACCGAGTATCAGAAGCAATATGTAGGTGCTCCGCGCTCTATCTTCTTCAACATCGGTTCTTCTCAGATTGCTTCCAGAAAAGAAATCGTGAACCTGCAGGTAATGGCCGATGCAGTGAAGGCTGACAGCAGCATTAAGCTGAAAGTTACCGGCTATGCCGACAGCGCAACGGGTAGCGCAGCGTTCAACCAGAAGTTGAGCGAAAGACGTGCCAACCGCGTGGCTGACGAATTGGTTAAGCTCGGTGTAAGCCGCGACAACCTCGTTGTTGAAGGCTTGGGTGGCGTAGCAACCTTGAAACCGAATTCTTACAACCGTCGCGTCATCGTTGACATCGTGAAATAAGCGACTATAACGGTTAAACAATGAATTGAAGGGGAATCTTGCTTTTCGGGCAAGGTTCCCTCTTTTTTTCGTATCTTTGCCCGACGTTTAAGCATACAAAAGCATTCAAAATATGAGTAAAGTTATCTTGACCGGCGACCGTCCCACGGGGCGGTTGCACTTGGGACACTACGTAGGCTCGCTGAAAAGGCGGGTGGAGATTCAGAACAGCGGCGACTACGACCGCATGTTCGTGTTCATTGCCGACGCGCAGGCGCTGACCGACAATGCCGACAATCCCGAAAAGGTGCGTCAGAACATCATCGAGGTGGCGCTCGACTATCTGGCTTGCGGGCTCGACCCGGAGAAAGTCACGCTCTTCATCCAGTCGCAGATTCCGGAGCTGGCCGAGCTGACAACCTACTTCATGAATCTGGTAACCGTGTCGCGCCTGCAGCGCAACCCGACGGTGAAGACCGAAATACAGATGCGCAATTTCGAGACGAGCATCCCCGTGGGATTCTTCTGCTACCCCATCAGCC
>CALUJS010000027.1 GCA_944321015.1 uncultured Phocaeicola sp.
CGTACACTTGTCTTATGTAGCTTTTTTCCGGGAATGATTCTGTTAACCGTTTGGCCAGTACATTGGCGTCATACGGACTGTATAAAAGTACGGCATACGCATTCAGACCGTCGCGTCCGGCCCGTCCGGCTTCTTGGAAATAGGCTTCCGGGGAGTCGGGCATGTCAATGTGGATGACGATACGTACGTCGGGCTTGTCGATACCCATGCCGAAGGCATTTGTGGCCACCATTATCCGTGATTCTCCGCGTTGCCACTTGTCTTGCCGCATGTCTTTTTCTTCATTGGACAGTCCGGCATGATAGAATTCCGCCGTAAAGCCATGTTCCTGCAACAGCAGTGCCGTGTCTTTTGTTTTCATGCGATTGCGCGTGTACACGATGGCCGAGCCTTTAGTCCGGCCTAGGATGTGGAGGAGCTCTTTTTGTTTGTTCTCTGTCTTCCGGACGATGTAGGCAAGGTTCTTGCGTTCGAAGCTCATCCGGAAGACATTTTCTTCCTTGAAGTGCAGTTGGCGTTGTATGTCTTTTACAACCTTGGGCGTGGCCGTGGCGGTAAGTGCCAGTATGGGGGCATGGGGAAGCAGTTCCCGTATCTGATGGATTTGCATGTAGGCGGGGCGGAAGTCGTAGCCCCATTGTGAGATGCAGTGTGCTTCGTCCACCGTGATAAAGCTGATTTTCATCCGGCGGAGTTTGGTTTGGAAAATCTCCGTGCCCAGACGTTCGGGCGAGACATAGAGAAATTTGTAATCGCCGAAGATGCAGTTCTCCAATGTGATGAGGATTTCCTCCCGGGTCATGCCGGAGTAGACGGCTGCCGCTTTGATGCCCCGGCTGCGCAGGTGGTTTACCTGATCTTTCATCAAGGCGATGAGAGGGGTTATGACTAAGCATAACCCCTCTTGTGCCAGAGCCGGCACTTGGAATGTGATGGATTTGCCTCCTCCCGTGGGCATCAGACCCAGCGTATCGCGTCCGCTTCCGATGCTGTTTATGATGTCCTCCTGTATGCCCCGGAAGGTGTCGTACTTCCAATATTGGTGAAGTATTGCTTTGTAGTCGGCCATTGTTTTACCGATTATTCTGAGGGGCGAATGTCTTCAATCTGCAGTTGGATGTCGCCTCGTTTATGCGTGTTTTCTTCAATGGTGTAGCAAATATCAAACGAGCGTTTGGTCTTGATGTAACGTGCTTGAGAGCTTTGTCCGAACGCAATGCCGTTCATCACGTTGTGCGATTTGTTGTCCACCAGCTCCAGTTTGATGTGTTCCTGTTCTCGCCCCACGACCTTGCTGGTGCCATAGTCATACACGTGGTTGGTGCAGAATATGGGTTTGTGGTTGTCCGGTCCGAAAGGATTGAAACGCTTTAACTCGTTGAAGAACTTGGTTGTGATGTCGCGGAAGTCGATTCTGGCATCTATGTTGATGATGGCTTTGGTCTGTTCCGGCAGAATGTGGTTGGCGACGAACTGCTCGAAACGTTGTGTGAAAGCCTCTACGTTTTCTATTTTCATGGATAGCCCGGCCGCATAGGTGTGTCCTCCGAAACTTTCCAACAGGTCGCGGCAATGTTCCACAGCCTTGTAGACGTCGAAGCCTGCGACGGAGCGTGCCGAGCCGGTGGCCAAATCGTTCGTTCGGGTCAGAACGACTGCCGGCCGATAATAGATTTCGGTCAACCGTGAGGCTACGATTCCGATGACTCCTTTGTGCCACGCTTCATTATAGAGCACGATGGAGCGGCGGTGGGAAAGATCCTCCAGCTGGTCTACAATCTTGTTGGCTTCTTCCGTCATGCTTTTGTCCAAATCCTTGCGGGTTTCGTTATATTGATTGATTTGGTTGCTTTTGCTCAGGGCATTGGCCAAATCCCGTTCTATCAGCAGGTCTACGGCTTCTTTTCCGTTTTGGATGCGTCCCGAGGCATTGATGCGCGGGCCTATCTTAAAGATGATGTCGCTCATGGTGATTTCCCGGTCGCTCAGTCCGCATACGTCGATAATCGCCTTCAGTCCGATGCTGGGATTGGCATTCAGCTGTTTGAGTCCATAGTATGCCAGTATTCTGTTTTCTCCCATGATGGGAACGATGTCGGAAGCGATGCTTACGGCAACCAGGTCGAGTAATGGGGTGAGCTGCTTGAATTCTATGCCGTTGTTCTGTGCAAAGGCCTGCATGAATTTGAATCCTACTCCGCATCCGGACAGATGGGGATACGGATAGGTGGCGTCCGGGCGCTTCGGGTTGAGTATGGCTACTGCCGGAGGCAGTATGTCATCGGGTACGTGATGGTCGCAGATAATGAAGTCTATGCCTTTTTCTTTGGCGTAGGCTATTTCCTTTACGGCTTTGATGCCGCAGTCCAATACGATGACGAGTTTGACTCCCGTTTCGTAAGCATAGTTTACGCCTTTGGTTGAAACGCCATAGCCTTCCTCATATCTGTCGGGGATATAGTAGTCGATGTTGGAATAGAATCGTTGCAGGAATTTGTAGACGAGCGCAACGGCCGTAGTGCCATCTACATCATAATCGCCATAGATTAAGATGCGTTCTTTTCTTCCCATGGCCAGATTTAAGCGTTCTACGGCTTTCTCCATGTCTTTCATGAGAAACGGGTTATGCAGTTCGCTCAGGAGAGGATGAAAAAAGCTTTTGGCCGCGGCCACAGTCGTAATGCCTCTTTCAAGAAGGAGATGGCAAAGGATAGGGCTAATGCCCAATTCTTTGGAAAAGGAGTTGGCGGCCTCTGTCTGTTGGGGTGTAAGTGCTTGGTAATTCCATCTGTATCGCATTTTATATATTGTTTTTCTTTTTCAAAACCTATGCTGAGTGGGGTGTAGATTCCACTTCGATTTGTAAAGTTAGGAAAAAGAAATAAAAAGGCGTGTCGTCTCTGTATTTATTTAACAGAAACGACAC
Source organism: uncultured Phocaeicola sp. (assembly GCA_944321015.1). Taxonomy (GTDB): domain Bacteria; phylum Bacteroidota; class Bacteroidia; order Bacteroidales; family Bacteroidaceae; genus Phocaeicola_A. Next base: position 2,927 of record CALUJS010000027.1, read on the forward strand.
GCTTTTGTAAAATGCGCTTTTGTAAAATGCATCAATGGAGTCGCATTACTTGATGCCTAGTTTCTTTGCGATTTCTTTAGGCAGCGCTTTCTTATTGACTACGATGTTCATGGTTTTGTAGCGTGCATAGGCTTTGGACACATACCAGATGCCTTTGTATTCGCCTACCGTGCCCCATGAGTTCTTTACCATGTAGTATTCGGTGCCGTCTTGATCTTTGGCGATACCGTAGATGAGCATGCCATGGTCGTCGGTTGTTTCCCAATTGTCATAAGCGCGTTGACGCTCTTCTTGCGTGCACCACTTTTGCGGGAGCGGACGGTTTACGAACGTCGGAGAGTTGCTCAGTTTCAGCCAGCGTGCCATGTCGGAACCGGTGAGGTCTTCCTGTGCTTTCTTCATGTCGGGCAGTGTGCCGATGCCGGTACGTCCGAAACCGCTTTCGCTGACATCGGCACCCCAAGCGATGGTATATCCGTTCATGATGGCATTGTCGAACACTTCCATCAGTTCGTCAATCGGCAGGTTGTAGGATTGTCCCCAGCGCCAGTTGTCTTGGATTTCCAACACGAAGGGTTTGTAGAATGGGTGATGAGTGTATGAAGTCAGTGAGATGTAATCATCCGGATTCAGGCCGGTCGATTCAAAGAAAGACTTCGGAGTGTAAGTCTGTCCGTTGTATTCAAAGGTTTCAGGACGTTTGCCCAGATAGGCGTCGTAGATGCCGGCAAGTCCTTTTTTCCACAGCGGTTGGTCGTCGTCGCCCATTTGCAGTGAGCTGTGTTTGCCTTTGGCGATGGCTGCCACATAGGCATCGGTCACAGCCGACAGTTCGTTATGGTTGGAGAGTGAGTCGCCGTACATCACCCCCGGACGCATCAGCTCTTCGGGAATCAAGCCGAATTCCTGCATGCCGTATATTACGTCATTGAATGAACCTCCTTGCGAGAAGGATACATCGCCGTGAGTGCGGATGGCAGCTTCGGCACGGTCCATGTACGTGTTGTATACAATATACATTTCAGAGAAGTCATACTCGCCTTTACCCATGCGGAGGAGTTCTGACTCAAGGAAAGCAAGGCCGGAATAGCACCAGCATGTACCCGCGCGGCTTTGGTTTTTGATGGAGGTGATGGGGTTCTCCTTCACTGTGGTGAAAACGAATCCTTCCTGTTTTTCCTCTTTGGGCTGTTCTTGTGCTACAGCCGATGCCATGAATGCCAAGCTGAGTGCTGTGGCTGCAAATAGAGTTTTTTTCATGTCTTTGGTTTGTGGTTTTTGATTGTTGTTTTATTAGAGTTTGTTTTTTATTCGTTCATGATGTGTTCTACTTCTTCCACTGTCAGCGGAATGCGTTTTTGACCCAAGAAGCGCGAGCCGGTGGCGGTGATGAGCACGTCGTCTTCCAGACGGATGCCGCCGAAGTCCTTATACGTTTCGATGACATCATAATTGAGGAAATCGGTGAACAGATGCTCGGACCGCCATTTGTCGATGAGGGCGGGGATGAAGTAGCATCCCGGTTCGTCGGTGATGACGAAACCCTCTTGCAGGCGGCGTCCCATGCGCAGCGATGCCAGACCGAATTGGGAGGAAGGTCGGGTTTCGTCGTCGTAGCCCACATAGACTTGTCCCAAACCCTCCATGTCGTGCACGTCCATGCCCATCATGTGTCCCAATCCGTGGGGCATGAACAGGGCGTGCGCTCCGGCGGCAACGGCTTCATCCACATTGCCTTTCATGAGACCGAGGTCTTTCAGGCCTTGAGCCAGTACTTTGCATACGTTGATATGCACTTCCTTCCATGTCTGTCCCGGACGGGCAAAGTCTATGGCGTGGTCGTGACAAGCCACGACAATGTTGTAGATGTCCTTTTGGCGGTTGGTGAAACGTCCGCCTACGGGCACCGTGCGGGTGAAGTCCGAGCAGTAATTGTTCACAGTTTCCGCTCCGGCGTCGGTCAGCATCAGCTTGCCGGCTTCTAGTATGTTGCCATGGTTGTGGTTGTGCAGTGTTTCGCCATTCTGTGACAGGATGGTAGCAAACGAGTTCATGCTGCCATACGATGCGGCGATGCCGTCGATGATGCCGGCTATATACTGTTCCTTTACACCGGGTTTGCACAGGCGCATGGCGGTCGTGTGCATTTCGTAACCGATGTCGCAGGCACGTTCTATCTCTTCAATTTCACACGGTTCTTTCACCGAGCGCAGGTCGATGACGGCCCGGGTCAGTTCCATCGAAACGTGTGCTTTCAGTTCGGCGGCCCGGATTCCCAGCAGGTCTTCCAGATATAGCATCGTGTCGTGACGATAGGGAGGCAGGTAGTGGACGGTACGGCCCTGACGGAGTGCTTCGCTCACGATTTTCTTCACTTCGCATGCCGGAGCGCTCTTGCCAACGCGGATGCTGTCGGCCATTTCACGCACGGTGGGTTGCGGACCCATCCAGATGATGTCATCCATCGTCACATCATCGCCGAAGAGGTATTCGTCGCCGCTGTCGATGTCGATAACGCCGGTCATTCCCGGTTGGTTGATGCCGAAGAAGTAGAGGAAACAACTGTCTTGGCGGAACTTGTATGCGTTGTCCGGATAGTTGCACGGAGCTTCGTTGTTACCCGGAAAGAGGATGAGGCCGCTCGTCATTTTACGGCGGAGGGCTTCTCGACGCTGTTGATAGTTGGCGTTAAACATATGGTTATTTTTTATGTCTGTGTTGTGGTTTTCAAGTCGTGATGCAAAAATAGTCATTCCTAGGAATAAAACTAATATCTTTGCCTATATCTTTTCAATAAAATATTTATGTTATTCGACAGTTTGACAGGATTAGTGCTCGAAGGTGGGGGTATGTGAGGGGTTTTTACTTGCGGCGTGCTCGATTATTTCATGGATTGCGGCCTCGAGTTTCCTTATGTGGTGGCGGTGTCGGCCGGTGCCTGCAACGGGCTTTCCTACATGTCGCATCAGCGCGGTCGTGCCCGATTCAGCAATATCGAGATGTTGGAGAAGTACCGTTACATCGGGTTGCGCTATCTCCTGACGCAACACAGCATTCTCAATCAGAAGCTGCTCTACCGCGATTTTCCCGAGCGCATCGTTCCCTTTGATTATGGTGCCTGTTTTGCCAATCCCGCACGGTTTGAGATGGTGACTACGGATTGCCGCACCGGACAACCGTGTTACTTGGAGGAGCGTTCCGATCCTGAGCGGTTGGTGACACTGGTTAAAGCTTCCAGCAGCCTGCCTTTTGTCTGTCCGATAACGTGGGTTGACGGGATGCCGATGCTCGACGGAGGCATTGTGGATTCCATCCCCGTGGAACGTGCCGAAAGCCGGGGATTTGTCCGCAACGTGGTGGTGTTGACGCGCAACAAGGGTTATCGGAAGAAGACAAAGGAAATGCACATCCCTACCTTTATATATAAGGGCTATCCTCGGTTGCGTGAAGCTTTGGCCCGACGCTGTGCCTGCTACAACGATCAATTGGCCATGGTGGAACGCATGGAGGCTGAAGGCCGCATCGTAGTGATACGTCCGCAGCGGCCTGTCGACGTGGGCAGGATGGAGCGCAACATTGTCAAGCTGCGGGCATTGTATGGCGAAGGCTACGCTTGCGCCCGTAAAGTGATGAGCGCATTATTGGCCTAGTTTTATAAGGATTGTTTCAACTCAAAAACTCATAAAGTCATTCTCATGAAAGATATTCCAACTTCCGATGCGGCCTTGTGCTTGCAGTTCCTGCGCGACATTGCCGTAAACAACAACCGCGAGTGGTTTCATGCCCATCATGATTATTACGAGGCGGCACGCGCGGCTTTCGAGTCGATGGTTGCCCGGCTGATTGCCCGTATCACGGTGTTTGATTCCTCCGTGCAATATCTTACCGTCTCCGACTGCACGTATCGTTTTTATCGTGACATTCGTTTTTCCTCCGATAAGTCGCCCTACAAACGCCATTTCGGGGCTTATGTCAATGCACGTGGAAAGAAATCGTTTCATGGCGGATACTATCTTCATCTGGAGCCGGAAAACTGCATGTTGGCCGGAGGCGCCTATTGCCTGCCGCCGGACATTCTGCGTGCCGTGCGTCAAAACATCTGCGAGCAGCCGGAAACGTTCCATGCCATTGTTGGCAGTGAGCCGTTTTGTTCTTTGTTTCCCGTCATCGGCGAGAATCGTTTGAAGACCATGCCCAAAGGTTTTCCCAAGGATTTCCCTTATCCCGACTATCTGCGCCCAAAGGATTATTCGTGCTGTCATTCCGTGGATGAGGAATTTTTCCTCGCGCCCGATTGGTTGGAACAGACAGCCCGCGTGTTTGAGGCCATGAAACCCTTCCTCGACTTTGTCAATGCCGCCATTGATGAGTGTTGATGCGATTGAGGTTTGAGACGATCTTGAGCGGAAATATGGAGGCCCGTGAGCGGAAATATGGACGCTCACGACGGCGAATATGGAGGCTCGTGAGCGAGGATATGAACGCTTGTGGGGGGCGGACCGGTGTGTCCGCCCGATGCCGGATTGCCCATAAAAGATGCGGTGACGCGCGTCCCGGGGTCGACATGCCGTTATTGCACAATCATGCTGCCTTTCACCTTCAGGCGGTGGATTTTCGCTTTGGTGTTGGCGCGTATGGTAATGGTCTTTTCAAATTCGCCGGCGCGCCGGCCCTTGCCGTTGTAGGTCACTTTTATTTCGCCGCTTTCGCCCGGTTTGATGGGCTCTTTGGGATAGATGGGCACGGTGCATCCGCAGGTGGCTATGGCCTGATGGATGACGAGCAGGCTTTTGCCCGTGTTGGTGAATTTGAATACGCATGTCACGGGGCTGTCTGACTCCTTGAACGTGCCAAAGTCGTGTATGCTTTTTTCAAACGTCATTTCGGGCTTGTTCTCGTCGGCGGTCTGCGCGACGCTCAGATTGATTGCCGCAAAAAGCAGCAGGAAGGTAATTGCCAGTTGTTTCATTTTGTTGTGTTGAATGTAGATTATAAATAGGTTACGATGTCGCTTGCCGGTTTGCGCTTGGCTTCCGGCTGTTCTTTTTCGTTCGGGTAGCCGATGGGGATGATGGCCACAGGGTGTGTGCCCGGTTCGAAGCGGAACAGTTCCTGCATGAGCGCAGGGTCGAAATTGCACACCCAGCAACTGCCCAGTCCCTGTTCGGCTGCGGCCAGGCAGATGTGTTCGGTGGCGATGGCGGCGTCGATGTCGGCATGGTTCTTGCCGTCGAAACGGCGTGTCCAGGCTTCGCTCTCTGCGGCGCAGACTACGATGTAAAGGGGCGCTTCGGCCAGCCACTCGCGTGCGTAGCAGCGGCAGATGTTCTTCCGGCCTTCTTCGCTTTGCACCACGAGGAATTTCCACGGCTGTTTGTTGACGGCCGACGGGGCCAGGCGGGCGCATTCCAGGATATAGTTCAGTTTTTCAGGTTCTACGGGTTGCGTAGCGTAGCTGCGCACCGAGTGCCTCAGTTGTGTCAGTTTCAGAAAATCCATAGCTGTTATTGTTTTTGTAAAATAGTTCTTAGTTCCTTTTTATTTGTTTTACGCCTTTGATGGTGCGCAGTTTTCGGATGAGCGCTTCCAGTTTGGAGGTGTCGTCCACCATGACGGTCAGTGTGCCGGAGAACAGTCCGTCATCGGATGTGATGCCGATGGAGCGTAGCTGGATGTTGTTTTCCTTGGATATGATGGACGTGATGTTGTTCACGATGCCAATGTCGTCGTGTCCCACCACGGTGAGCGTGATGGGATAGAGCTGTCCCTTGCTTTTTCCCGCCCAGCGGGCTTTCACGATGCGGTAGCCGAAGCGGGCGCGGAGCTGCGGGGCATTGGGGCAGTCGCAACGGTGCACTTTGATGCCGCCGTTGACGGTGATGAAGCCAAACACGTCATCACCATAGATGGGGTTGCAGCATTTGGCCAGCGTGAAGTCGATGCCCTTCAGGTTTTGGTCGATTACCAGCACGTCGGTGTTGGTGCCGGTGATTTCCTCATTGGCCAGTTGCATGTTGAAGTTTTCGGCGCTCCGCATGGGCAATTCCTGCGAAACCTCGTTCTCCTTGCGCAGCATGGCTACGTATTTGTCCATGATGTCGTTGATGTCAACCGACTCATTGGCTATGCTCTGATAGAACTCCGTGACCTCTTTGAACCCTTCTTTTTTGATGAGGCGCATCATGACGGCCTCGTCGTATTCTATCTTGCGGTTCTTGAACTTGCGGTCGAGGGTCTCCTTGGCGAAGGCCGCCTGCCGCGAGGCCACCTCTTTCAGTGTCTGGCGTATCTTGGTGCGTGCCTTCGATGTGGTGACAATGTTTATCCAGTCCTGCTTAGGCGTCTGCGTGCTGGAGGTAAGGATTTCCACCTGGTCGCCGTTGTGCAGCTGGTAGCGGATGGGGACGTTGCGTCCGTTGACCTTGGCTCCGATGCATTTGCATCCCAGGTTGGAGTGGATGTGGAAGGCAAAGTCGAGCACGGTCGCCCCCTTGGGCAGCTTGTAGAGGTCGCCTTTGGGGGAGAAGATGAACACCTCGTCTTCATAGAGTTCCATCTTGAACTGGTCCATGGCCTGCATGTCGTTGTCGCTGTTTTCCAGCGCCTCGCGTATGGAGTTGAGCCATTCGTCGAGTCCGCTTTCGCCTTTCACTCCTTTGTAGCGCCAGTGTGCGGCGAGTCCCCGTTCGGCAATTTCGTCCATGCGCTCGGTGCGGATTTGCACTTCCACCCATTTGCCTTCCGGCCCCATCACCGTGATGTGGAGCGACTCGTAGCCGTTGCTTTTCGGGATGGAAAGCCAGTCGCGCAGGCGTTTCGGGTTGGGCTGATACATATCCGTCACGATGGAGTATGCCTGCCAGCATTCCTGTTTCTCCTTGTCCAGCGGGGAATCCAGAATGATGCGTATGGCAAACAGGTCATAGATGCCCTCGAATGTGGTGTGTTGTTTCTTCATCTTCTGGGCGATGGAGTGGATGGATTTGGTGCGTCCCTTCATGTGAAACTTCAACCCGGCTTCTTCCAGCTTCTTCTGGATGGGAGTGATGAATGCGGCGATGTAGCGGTCGCGCGCAGCCTTCGTGGCGTTCAGTTTCTCCTTGATGTGGTAATAGATATCGTGCTGGGTGTATTTCAGGGAGAGGTCTTCCAGTTCGGATTTCAGTTTGTAAAGGCCCAGTTTGTGAGCCAGCGGCGCATAGAGGTAGGCAGCTTCGTTGGCAACTTCTATGCGGGCGTCGTTATTGGGCGAATCCTTTATCTGCCGCATCACGTTCACACGGTCGGCAATCATGATGAGGATGACGCGTATGTCTTCCGCAAAGGACAGGAGCAGATTGCGGAAGTTTTCGGACTCGATGACCGGACTTTTGGCATACAGTTCGTTGATGCGTATGAGTCCGTGTATGATGGTGGCCACATCGTCTCCGAAATTCATTTTTACCTGTTCGATGGGGTAGAACCCGCACTGGACGCTTTCATGCAGCATGATACCCAAGATGGAGGCCCGTTGCATGCCGATTTCCTCGGCCACAATGATTGTGGTCTTCATGTCTTTGATGATGGGGTTGAGACCGAAAACGTCACGTTGCAGGGAGTGGTTTTGTGCCGCTTGCACGAGGATGTGCTTTAGCTTGTTGCGGTCGTCCTTGCGGAGCATGTCCTCCGACAGGTGCAGTAACTCTTTATATAGTTTGAAAAGTTCACGATGTTCTTCAGGCGTGAAAAATTCTCTTTCTTCCATATCTTAGAAATTTTGCTGGTAAAGGTACTTTTTTTCTCTATTTTGTGCTTTACTCTTCGGAAATATTATCTATTTTTGGCAGAAAAATTAAGCATTCGCTCAATAAATAATAGTATCAACTTTAAAATCTACATATAATGTTAACACAGGACGACAAAGCCTTATTGGAAAAAAAAGGCATTAGTGAAGAGCAAATCGTTGCTCAGTTAGCTTGTTTTGAAAAAGGATTTCCCTTTCTGAAGTTGGAAGCTGCGGCTTCCATCGGCAATGGCATTGTGGCTCCCGATGCGGATGAGCAGAAAGCATATGTCGCCGCATGGGATGCATACAAGAAGGAGAATCATATGGTGACGAAGTTTGTTCCGGCATCGGGCGCGGCCAGCCGCATGTTCAAGAATCTGTTTGAGTTTCTGGGCGCCGGTTATGATGAGCCGACAACCGACTTTGAGAAAAAGTTCTTCGGTCAGATAACCCACTTTGCATTCTACAACGACTTGAATGAGGCCTGCGTGCGTAACGCCGGAAAAGATATTGCCGCGCTGATGGCAGACGGAGCGTACAAGGCTGTGGTGTCTAATCTGCTGGAGGCTGCCGGATTGAATTATGGCGCCCTTCCGAAGGGATTGTTGAAATTCCACAAGTATGAAGACGGTGCCCGCACTCCGTTGGAGGAGCATTTGGTGGAAGGCGCGCTTTATGCTGCCGGAGCGGATGGAAAGGTGAATGTGCATTTTACCGTGTCGCCGGAACATCGCGCTTTGTTTGAGAAGCTGGTGGCTGAAAAAGCGGCCAAATATGCAGCGAAGTATAATGTGGAATATAATGTGTCGTTCTCAGAGCAGAAACCCAGCACTGACACGGTGGCTGCCGATATGGAGAATCATCCGTTCCGTGATGAGAAAGGACGGTTGGTGTTCCGTCCGGGCGGTCATGGCGCCTTGATTGAGAATCTGAATGACCTGGACGCTGATGTCGTGTTTGTGAAGAACATTGACAACGTGGTGCCCGACCGTTTGAAAGGTGATACGGTGACATACAAGCAAGTGATTGCGGGCGTACTGGTGACGCTGCAAAAGAAAGCATTCGAGTATCTGCGTCTCATTGACAGCGGAAAATATACCCGCGAGCAAGTGGAGGAAATGATACGCTTTGTGCAGCAGGATTTGTATTGCCGCAAGCAAGACATCAAGAATCTGGAAGATGCCGACCTGGTGCTGTATTTGAAAAGCAAGCTGAACCGTCCGATGCGCGTCTGCGGCATGGTGAAGAATGTGGGCGAACCGGGTGGCGGCCCGTTCCTGGCTTATAATGCAGACGGCACTGTGTCGTTGCAGATTCTGGAAAGCTCGCAGATAGACATGAAGGATCCGGAGAAGAAAGCCATGTTTGAGAAAGGAACCCACTTCAATCCGGTAGATTTGGTATGTGCCATCCGTGACTACCAGGGCAAGAAGTTCGATTTGCTGAAATATGTAGACCCGGCCACCGGCTTCATCTCGTATAAATCGAAGAACGGCAGAGATCTGAAGGCATTAGAGCTTCCCGGTTTGTGGAACGGTTCGATGAGCGATTGGAACACCGTATTTGTGGAAGTTCCGTTGAGCACCTTCAATCCGGTGAAGACGGTCAATGACTTGTTGCGCGAGCAGCATCAATAAATGCCACTGACGACATTTTAGAACAGAAAGGCGTATCCGGAAAGAGGACAGGAATCTTCGGGATACGCCTTCTTGTATATATAAAAAGACAGAAAGCTATGAGCTATTTACAGGAACAGCTGTTACGGCTGGTTGGAAACGGAAATGTGAAGTTTACCCAATCGCTGCATCCCAGAGTAGAGAATATCCTGGGCCTCAGAGTGCCCGATGTGCGTGCTTTGGCACGACGCATAGCTGCCGACCCTGACTGGAATACTTATCTGAATGAACTGGAACATACTTACATGGAGGAACGCATGCTTCACGGAATGATATTGGGCTATGTGAAGCATTTGCCTTTGGAGGTACGGTTGCAGAAGTTGCGCGACTTCGTTTCGCTTATCAACAGTTGGTCGGTATGCGACACGGTGTGTCCGACTTTGAAGTTTGTGGAGCGCAACAAGGAAGAGGTGTGGCACTTTCTCGTGTCCTATTTCCATGCTGCCGATGAGTATGCCGTGCGCTTTGCTGTGGTTATGGCTTTGGATTACTACGTCGAGGAAGCCTATTTGAACCGCTTGTTTACCATGTTGGACGAAATTGCTCACGAGGGCTATTACGTAAAGATGGCCGTGGCTTGGCTGCTGTCTGTATGCTTTGTGAAGTATCCGCAGCAGACGGAGCGTTATCTTGCCGCCAACCGTTTGGATGCTTTCACGCAAAACAAGGCATTGCAGAAAATACGCGAGTCCTACCGGGTGAGCACTGCCGACAAGGAGCGTTTAAAACGTTACAAGCGTTAATCAAAGTTCCATACCCATGATGTAGTCGTTCATGTAATATCCGTTTCCGATGGGAAAGTCGCCTTCGCGCACTTTCTCCATGCCCATCCGTTTATAAAAGCCTAATGCCGGATTTGAGCGGTTGACGTTGAGCTCCATGCGGCATGGAGAGGGGTGAAGCGCTTTGATTGCCCGGATGGCGTGTTTGAATAAGGTGTGCCCGATGTGTTTCCCTTGCATGTCGGGCAAGACGTAAATCTTTTCCAGATGATACAAGTCCGGCCCCTCTTGCCGGATAGAGACGTAGCCCGCCGGAACACCGCTCTCCGTGCGGGCAATGTAGTAGGTGTGTCCCTCGTCGAGCATTTGTTTGTGAAGATTCTCGGTGGCGTACATCCATTCCATCATGTACTTCAGTTGGTCTTCCGAGAGGATGTTGGCGTAGGTTGCCGGAAAAGCCACGTTGGCCACGGCCTGTATGTCGGCGCAGTCGTCAAGAGTTGCCTGTTGGATTGTAATCATGCTCATGTCGGTGTCTTTAAGGGGATGCAGATAGTAAAAAAGGAGTCACTGTATTAAGTAACTCCTCAATTCTCACTTTGTAGCGCCTACGGGAATCGAACCCGTGTTCCATGCGTGAGAGGCATGTGTCCTAGCCGCTAGACGAAAGCGCCTTGTTTTGTATTCTTGCGGAAGCTGGGGGATTCGAACCCCCGGTACAGTTACCCGTACGGCAGTTTAGCAAACTACTGGTTTCAGCCACTCACCCAAACTTCCTTCCTCTCATTTCTGAGAGAGGTTCCTGGCGGATTCGAACCGCCGTGGACGGTTTTGCAGACCGCTACCTAGCCACTCGGTCAAGGAACCATTTAGGATTTTGTCTTTTTGTAAACCTTGTTTCCTTGGTTTTGCGGTTGCAAAGGTAGAACAAATTTTCATATCTCCAACTATCCGCAGCAACTTTTTTTGCGCTTTTGCTCACTTTTTCCGCAAGAGCGTTGTTTTTCCTGCAGTTGGCGGTATAGTTCACATCCCGTCGGACAGTTGGCGCAAGGGGAGTTTTCTCCCCTTACGCCTTTGAATGTCCGATAAATACGCATTCCCATCCATATCAGGCACCCGATGCCGATGAGAATAACGACGATTTCCTGAAAAGTTATCATGCTGTTTCTGTTTCCGGTTAAGCCAATAGAAGTCCTATCCTATAGACGGCAAAAGTCACAATCCATGCCAGCGCAGTGGTATAGGCGATGGTGAACAAGGCCCATTTCCATTTCCCCGTTTCTCCCTTGATGGCCGCAATGACGGCTATGCAGGGGAAATATAACAAGGTGAACAGCATGTAGCAGAAAGCCACCAGCGGAGTGATGTCCAATCGTTTGGCCAGTTCCACACTGTCGATGTCGCCATCATTGGCATAGAGCACTCCGAGCGTACTTACAACCAGCTCTTTCGCTCCGGCTCCGCTCAGCAGACCGATACCCATTTTCCAGTCGAAACCCAGCGGTTCGATGACCGGCTCGATGGCCTTGCCTATCTGGCCGATGTAGGAATTTTCCTGTTGAATGGCCTGTGTGGGGTAAGCGTCGTGGTTGGGATAGTAACCCAGGAACCAGATGATAATGGAGGCTATCATGATGATGCCGCCCATCTTTTTCAAATACAGACGACCTTTCTCCCACGTGTGTCGCAGAATGGACTTGTAGGTCGGCATGCGGTAGGGGGGAAGTTCCATGACGAAGGGCGTATCGTCGCCTTTCACCAGGAAGCGGCTGAACAGGCGTGCCATGAAGATGGCCAGCACGATGCCCGTGGCGTAAATCGTGAGCAGCATCAGACTGCCTTTTTCGGGGAAAAATGCGCCGATGAGCACCAGGTAGATGGGCAGGCGCGCACTGCACGACATCAGCGGCGTGATGAGCATGGTGACCAGGCGCGCCTTGCGGTTTTCGATGGTGCGCGAGGCCATGACGGCAGGCACGTTGCATCCGAAGCCCATAATGAGCGGGATGAACGACTTGCCATGCAGCCCCATCTTGTGCATCAGCTTGTCCATGATGAAAGCCGCGCGGGCCATGTAGCCCGAATCTTCCATGATGGAGATGAAAAGATACAGTATCAGGATGTTAGGCAGGAAGACGATGACACCGCCCACACCGCCGATGATGCCATCCACCACCATGTCCTTCAGCGGGCCTTCGGGCATGTAGCTGTGTACCACGTTGCTCAGTTGCTCCACCAGCCACTCGATGCCCTGCATGGGGTAATCGCCCAGCACGTAGGTACCCTCGAACATGATGTAGAGCAACAGGAAGAAGAAGGGGAAGCCCCAGATGCGGTGTGTCACGATGGAGTCGATAATCCTCGTGGTCTGTTCCTTTTTCAGGTGATTGTCGGTGAACGTTTCGCGCAGGGCGCCCTCGATGAAGCCGTATTTGGCATCGGTCAACGCCGATTCGCTGTCCTCGCCCAGTGTTTCCTTGATTCGCCTGGCCGCTTTGTCGCGTGCTTTCAATATCTCGTCGCCATTGGGCAATGTCCGGGTTATCTCTTCTATCTGGCTGTCGTTTTCCAGCAGCTTGATGGCCAAAAAGCGCGTAGAGTATTTATAGCGGATGTCCTCGTTCTTGCAGATGACTTTCTTCACTTCGTCAATGGCCGCCTCCAGTTCCGGACCGTGGTTGATGTGGATGTGACGGTAGGAATGCCGTTCCTTGGGATTGCCGTTCTCGTAATTCTGAGTAAAGTCGGCCATGTGGTCTTCGTAGCCCTCTTCGGGCACGTTCGTCTTGTGCCAGTCCTGCAATTCCTTGAGGATTTGGGGATTGATTTCTCCCTTGTCATTCAGGAAGTCACCACCTTCGTAGATGTTGATGACCACGTGAAACAGGTGATCGACGCCTTTGTTCGTGCGACATACGGTGGGCACCATCGGCACGCCCAGCATTTTGCCCAGCATGCGGTAGTCCAGCTTGTTGCCACTGGCTTCCAGCTCGTCATACATGTTGAGGGCAATGACCATGCGCACGTTCATGTCGATGAGCTGCGTCGTGAGATAGAGGTTGCGCTCCAGGTTGGAGGCATCCACCACGTTGATGATAACGTCCGGCGTTTCCTCGATGATGTGACGGCGCACGTAAACCTCTTCCGGCGTATAGGCCGAAAGCGAATAGGTGCCCGGCAAGTCGACGATGCGGAACTTGTAGCCTTGAAATTCAAAAAATCCTTCCTTGGCATCCACCGTCACTCCGCTGTAGTTGCCCACATGCTCGTGCGCTCCCGAAGCAATGTTGAAGAGCGATGTCTTGCCACAGTTCGGGTTGCCCACCAGCGCCACGTTGATGGTGCGGCGTTTGTCGCGCGCCAGGTCTTTCAGCTCTTGTTCCAAGGGCACATCCTCGGCAATGCCTTGGTTGTATTCCGTCTTGATTTGTCCTTTGGCTTCGGCTTCGCCGATGATTTCAATCATGGCTGCCTCCTGGCGGCGCAATGAGATTTCATAGCCCAGGATGCGGTATTTGATGGGGTCTTTGAGCGGAGCATTCAGGATGACTTCGACGGTGTTTCCCTTGATGAAGCCCATTTCCACGATGCGTTTGCGGAAGCCGCCGTGTCCGAGAACCTTCACGATGACTCCTCTTTCTCCTGTTTTAAGTTCTGATAATCGCATATAAGTGTCTTTGCTAGTTTTGTGCGCAAAGATATTTTATTCCGTTCAGACTACAAACTTATTTAGAACGTTTTTAAATAAGATGCTGCCGTGAGCGTCCATATTCCGGCTCGCAAGCGCCCATATGTCCGCTCGCGGGCGTCCATATTCCGCGGTTCGGGCGTTCATATCTCCGCTTAAATGCCTACATTTGCATCATGTTTACGAAGAAGATAGCTGACTATATCACGGCCGCCCGGCTGATTCAGCCCGGACAGCGGGTGCTGGTGGCCTTGAGCGGGGGAGCCGATTCCGTGGCGTTGCTTTGCGTGCTGAAGCAACTGGGATACGGAGTGGAGGCTGTGCATTGCAATTTCCACCTGCGTGGCGACGAATCCGATCGCGACGAGGCTTTCGTGTGTCGTTTGTGCGCGGCCGGGGATGTGCCGCTGCAGGTGGTGCATTTCGACACCTCGGCCTATGCGGTCCGTCGGAAAATATCCATCGAGATGGCTGCCCGCGAACTGCGCTATGAAGCCTTCGAGTCTCTGCGCCGCGAGCATGGAGCCGATGTCATTGCCGTGGCCCACCATCGCGACGACAGTGTGGAGACCTTGCTCCTGAATCTCATCCGGGGCACGGGTGTCAACGGCCTGAAAGGCATCCGTCCCCGTAATGGGAGGGTGGTGCGTCCGTTGCTGGCCGTGTCGCGCCGGGACATTCTGGATTATCTGAACGCTCTGGGGCAGGATTACGTGACCGACAGCACGAACCTGCACGACGATTACGTGCGCAATAAAATCCGTCTGAATCTGCTCCCGCTGATGGAACAGATCAATCCCTCGGTGCGCGACGGACTGATGGCCACGGCTTCGCGGTTGGCCGATGCGGCTGCTATATATAATAAGGTAATAGGGGAGGAGAAGGCGCGTGTGTCGACCCTCATGCCCGACGGCGGTCTGCGAATCGACCGGACGGCATGGCAGGCAAGCGACATTCCCGGCAGTTTGTTGTACGAGTTGCTTTCGCCCTATGGCTTCAATGTCGCTCAGGCGGAAGATGTGGCTTCGTCGGCTTTGCGCCCTTCCGGCCGCCGTTTCCGTTCGGCCACGCACGAACTGGTGTCCGACCGCGATTGCTGGTTGCTCTATCCGTTGTCTGTGGAAGCCGATTGTTCTTTCATGATACGTGAGCCGGATGGCGGGCAGGCATTGGCAGCCGGGGGCGGACATCTGACCTGGACGGTTTTCCGGCCCGATGACGGATGGGAGGTGCCGCGTGACAAGCGCACGGCCTGTGTGGATGCCGACAAGCTGGCTTTTCCCCTGCTGGTGCGGCGTGTGGCGACCGGCGACCGGTTTGTGCCGTTTGGCATGAAGGGGCACAAGCTGCTGAGCGACTACATGACCGACCGCAAGTTTTCCCTCCGTCAGAAAGAGCGTCAGATGGTGGTGTGCAGTGCCGACGGGCGCATCGTGTGGCTGGTGGGCGAGCGAGTGGACGAGCGTTTCCGTGTGACGGATGCCACGCGGCGCGTGCTCCGCATGGACTACATGACATAAAAAGAAGAGGGTGTGCATTCTGTGTTTCTGATATGCACACCCTCTTTTCCGGGGTTGATTAATGTTGTTTCTTAGGAATTCATGCTCAGGAGGAACTCCTCGTTGTTCTTGGTGTTCTCCATGTGGCTCTTGACATCGTTCATGGCCTCTATGGGGTTCATGTCCGAGAGGTAGCGGCGCAATATCCACATGCGGTCCAGGGTTTGCTTGTCGAGCAGCAGGTCGTCGCGCCGCGTGCTCGATGCCATGATGTTCACGGCCGGGAAGATGCGTTTGTTGGACAGGTTGCGGTCGAGCTGCAGCTCCATGTTGCCCGTGCCCTTGAATTCTTCAAAGATAACCTCGTCCATCTTTGAGCCGGTGTCGATGAGCGCCGTGGCGATGATGGTCAGCGAACCTCCGTTTTCGATGTTGCGTGCCGCGCCGAAGAAGCGTTTGGGCTTGTGCAGGGCATTGGCGTCCACACCGCCCGAAAGGACTTTGCCCGATGCCGGCGAAACGGTGTTGTATGCGCGGGCCAGACGGGTGATGGAGTCGAGGAAGATGACTACGTCGTGTCCGCATTCTACCATGCGCTTGGCTTTTTCGAGCACGATGCCGGCTATCTTCACGTGGCGTTCGGCCGGTTCGTCGAAGGTGGAGGCGATGACTTCGGCGTTGACGCTGCGTGCCATGTCGGTCACTTCTTCCGGTCGTTCGTCGATGAGCAGCATAATCATGTACACTTCGGGGTGATTGGCGGCGATGGCGTTGGCAATGTCTTTCATCAGGATGGTCTTACCCGTTTTGGGCTGTGCCACGATGAGGGCGCGCTGTCCTTTGCCGATGGGGGCAACCAGGTCGACCACGCGGGCTGACAGGTTGTCGTTGTACCCCTTGCACAGGTTGAACTTCTCGTCGGGGAAGAGCGGGGTCAGATGGTCAAAGGGAACACGATCGCGCACCACCGAGGGGTCTTTCCCGTTGATTTTCGACACCTTCACCAGGGGAAAGTATTTCTCGCCTTCCTTGGGCGGGCGTATGGTGCCTTCCACAACGTCGCCGGTTTTCAGGGCGAACAGCTTGATTTGCGATTGCGACACGTAGATGTCGTCGGGCGAAGAAAGGTAGTTGTAGTCCGACGAGCGCAGGAATCCGTATCCGTCTTGCATGATTTCCAGCACGCCGATGCCCGTCAGGATGTCTTCAAAGTCGTATTCCTGCATCTTCCGGTTGGGGAAGGGGCGTTCTTGCTGGAAGTTGTCGCCTGCGTGGTTGTTGTAATTGTTCTGATAGAAGGGCCGTTGCTGCTGATTGTTGTTATTGTACGGACGCTGTTGTTGGTTGTTGTTGCGGCGCGCTTTCTGATTGGGGTTCTGGTTGTTGGGCTGTGGCGCGACGGGCTGTTCCACTTTGGTCGCTTCAAATTTGGTCAGAAGTTCTGTGGGGATTTCGGCTTTCTCCGAGGGCAGGTCTTCTATGGGAATGAAGTCATCGGCCGGCGCTACAGTTTCTTCCGGTTGGGAGGAGGGTGTCAGTTCATCGCCTTCGTTGTCGTTGGGCGCTTCCAGTTCTTCGAGCACGGGCACCATTTTGCCTTTGTCTTCCACCACGTTGGGTGTGGTGCCATTTGCTGCTTCAACCTGAGATGCGCTTTCCTGTGTGGCTTTTTCCTTGGCTATGGTGGCTTTGTTCTTGCTTCCCGGTTTGCGTCCCCGTTTCTTGGGCGTGTTTTCGGCAGCAGGTTTTTCCGGGGTTTGCTCGGCTGTTTGTTGCGGTGTTTCTTCTGTCTTTTCCGGAGCTTTTGGGGTTGGTTGGGCCTTTTTGTCGGCAGCGTTTGGAGATTCTTCTAGTTTCTCCGTTTTGTCCTGGTTGGCCGTGTACACTTTTACGTTGGCATTTTCGTTGTTGTCCTTTTTTGCTATGCGCGAGCGTTTGCGTGGTTCTTTCTTCTTTTCGCTCTCAGCCTTTTTTGCCGCGCCGGCAATGGCTTGTTCGTCCAGGATTTTATAGACCAGTTCTTCCTTTTTGAAAGACGAGATTTTGGTAATACCCAGTTCTTGGGCAATGGTTTGCAGCTCCGACAGCGTTTTGTCGTTTAATTGAATGATGTTATACATAGAAATAATCTTTTGTTCTCCTTCGTCTGATGGGTTTGCCAACAGGTCTGCGAGTGTAGCGAAGTTCGCTTGCTATCGTATCTACAGTGTTCCACATGACACGTTTGCCACGGCGCAGCAAACGATGGAGAGCTTGTTTCTTAGATATTTATTGATTTGTAGATTGTGTCCGGTCTCAGGATAAGACCTTCTTCTTTGTAAATTGTGAGGCAAAAGTAATGATAATATTGTAAAGCAGTGCTATCTGTTTCGGAAAAAATTGCCTTCGTCCCTATCTTTCTGCGGAGAAAAGAAGGCATTGATGCCCGTCTCGGCCCAGCGGTAGTTGCTTAATGATGTTAAGGAATGCAAAAGGTAACGGAAACAATCCTTGTCGTGGTGGTTTATATATATAAAAGGTGTACCTTAGCGTTACAAATTGGTTTAACTAAAAAATAGAATTATGAAGAAAGTAATCGCAACGGAGAAAGCTCCGGCAGCAATCGGCCCTTACAGCCAAGCCATTGAAGCAAATGGTATGGTCTTTATGTCCGGACAAATTCCCATCAATCCCGCTACGGGTGAAGTGGTTGAAGGCGGCATCACCGAACAGACAACACAAGTGTTTGAGAACATCAAGAATGTGCTGGCCGAAGCAGGATTGACTACTGCCAATGTTGTGAAGACCACAGTATTCATGGCCGACATGTCGCTTTTTGCCGACATGAATGCCGTATATGCCAAATATTTCGAGGGCGCATATCCCGCTCGTTCGGCAGTAGCCGTGAAGGGACTTCCCAAAGGCGTTCTGGTGGAAGTGGAATGCATCGTAGTGAGATAACGCGATGTATCTGTTACGTACCCATACCCAAAGGTTGATAACACTTGTATTGGCGTCGTTGACTCTTATTTGCGGCATACTTTATGTGTGCCGCAATTTATTATGGGAACGCGGATTTGAGATTGCGGATGAGTTGGGCGGCAACATATTTCCTTCGGCTATTCTGTCTACGGCCGCGACAAATGCCGAAATTTTGGTTCCGGCCGACAGCAATTATGTGGGCAAACCTTTGTCGGGCATAGCTCTTCGGGTTACACCGATACGTCCGAACAGCCGTGTGCGGGTGTTGATACAGGAATCGCCGTTCTTTGCCGAATCCATATCGGAATTTGTATTGGAGAAAGCCGGAACGGAATATACCGTCTATCCGGAGATTGTATGGAAATACGATGCTTTGAAGAACAATGTCCAATCCACGCCGCTCACATTCTCGGTCAGAATGGAGATGAATGGCGAGAGGCTTCCGGTGCGTACTTGGACTCTTTCGGTACGTAGCGTGAACGAATGTCTGTTGGGTTATCTGGACTCGCACAACAAGTTTCACGATACGAGCGTTTTCTTTGCCGCCTATGTGAATGAGGAGAATCCGCTGATAGACCAAGTGTTGCGCGAGGCTCTCAATACACGTATCGTAAAACGTTTCTGGGGCTATCAAGGAACGGCCGAGCAGGTTGACAGTCAGGTTTACGCCTTGTGGTACGCGCTTCAGAAACGTAATTTCAAATACAGTTCTATTTCAAACACCAGTTTGTCGTCAAACGTCGTGTTTGCCCAGCGGGTGCGGACGTTCGACGATGCCTTTGAGGCGGCCCAAATCAATTGTGTGGACGGTAGTGTCTTGTTTGCCTCGCTGCTGAAGGCCATCAATATCAATCCAATCTTGGTGCGCATTCCCGGGCACATGTTTGTGGGGTATTATACCGACAAGTCCCATCGCGATATGAATTTCCTGGAGACAACCCTGATAGGAGAGGTCGATTTGGACGACTTTTTCCCTGACGAGAAACTGGATTCCACGATGGTCGGCAAATCGCAGGCAGAGGTGTCGCGCCTCACATTTGACAAATCCAAGCAGTATGCCACCCGCAAGTACAAGGAGAATGAAGCAAACATCCGCAGCAACAAACCGAACTACATGTTCCTCGAAATCTCCAAGGAAACACGGAGCCGAATCCAACCCATAGGCAAATAGCAACAAAACATACAAACCAAAAACGAAACACATGGATACAAAGAAATACATATCACCCGGCGGATGGTTCTCTCTGCAATATCCTGCCGCATGGAGTGAGTTTGAAGACGAGCCGGGGAGTTTTCTGTTTTACGACCCGGAGAAGTGGAGCGGCAATTTCCGCATATCGGCTTACAAAGACCGTTCATCGTCTTATGCCGAGGATGTCATGACCGATGAACTGCGGCGCAGCGACCAAGTCAAACCGGTACGAGTAGGACGTTGGAACTGTGCATACAGCTGCGAGACCTTTATGGAAGGCAATGAAGCCTACACTACTCATTTCTGGGTGACGGGCATGGGCAATGTGGCCGTTGAATGCAGCTTTACGGTGAGGAAAGGAACTTCGGTGGAGATAGCGGAGCAAATCATTGCCTCGCTGGACATTCGTGGCGACAAGCGCTATCCCACGGAATATATTCCCTTGCGTGTATTGGAGATAAACGAAATCAATCAGGCTTATGATTGGACATCTTCCTTAATCAAGAAGACCCTGAAGAAAGATTTCACTGCTTCCGAACGCGACTTGCCCCACATGCAGACTCTGATTGACGAGGGCAAGTTGGGCCGACAGCACGAGGAGTGGCAAGCTTTGGGACTGACGTTCGGCGTGTTGCTGGTGAACGAGATGGACGGCATGGACTGGATGACCGTTGTCGACGGGAGGAAGGAGTATCCCGCATTGCGTTTTGCCGACACGGACTTGGTGGTGTGTCCCATGAATCTTTTTGCCGACCGGATAAGCCGTGACGAACGGTGTGATTTGAGAAAGGAATTCGAGCGAATCAAGACGGAAGTAGAGAAACGATTATAATGGCAAATCCATATTTACAAGTTGACGGGCTGACCAAGTCGTTTGGCGACTTGCTGCTCTTTCGCGACATTTCGTTCGGTATAGCCGAAGGGCAGCGCATCGGCCTGATAGCCAAAAACGGCAGTGGCAAGACCACATTGTTGAACATTCTGGCCGGAAAAGAAGGATATGACGAGGGCGACATCGTGTTTCGCCGTGGCTTGAAGGTGGGCTATCTGGAGCAGTCGCCTGCCGCCTATCCTGCCGGCCTGACCGTGTTGGAGGCCTGTTTTTGTCATGGTAACGACACGGTGAACCTGATACGCGAATACGAGCGTTGCATGGAAACCCCCGGAAATCCCGGGCTGGAAGATCTGCTTTCGCGCATGGATCATGCCGGAGCCTGGGATTATGAACGCAGGGCCAAACAAATCCTGTCGCAGCTCAAGATTCGTCACTTTGACCAGCCCGTGGAGCAGCTCTCGGGCGGACAGCTGAAGCGCGTGGCCTTGGCCAATGTTCTGATAAATACTCCCGACTTGCTGATACTCGACGAGCCGACCAACCACTTGGACCTCGACATGACCGAGTGGCTGGAGGAATATCTGAGCCGGAGCACCTTGAGCCTGCTGATGGTGACGCACGACCGCTATTTCCTTGACCGCGTGTGCTCTGAAATCATCGAAATCGACAATCGGCAAATCTATTCTTATAAGGGAAATTACAGCTATTACCTGGAGAAGCGGCAAGAGCGCATCGACGCGACCAATGCCGAAATAGCGCGTGCCAACAACCTCTATCGCACTGAGTTGGAGTGGATGCGTCGCATGCCGCAAGCCCGCGGTCACAAGGCGCGCTATCGCGAAGAAGCCTTCTACGAACTGGAGAAGGTGGCCAAGCAGCGCATGCAGCACCGCGAGGTGAAGCTCGACGTGAAAGCTTCCTACATCGGGTCGAAGATATTCGAGGCCGATCACCTCTGCAAGCGGTTTGGCGACGTGAAGATACTGGATGATTTCTCTTACACGTTTGCCCGATACGAGAAGATGGGCATCGTGGGCAACAACGGCACGGGCAAATCCACTTTCATCAAGATTCTCATGGGGCTGGAAAAGCCCGACAGTGGCACGATAGACATCGGCGAAACCGTCCGCTTCGGCTACTATTCGCAGGAAGGATTGCAGTTTGACGAACAGATGAAGGTCATCGACGTGGTGCAAAACATAGCCGAAGTCATCGAGCTGGGCAACGGCAAACGCCTTACCGCCTCGCAGTTTCTGCAACACTTTCTGTTCACGCCCGAGACTCAGCACGGCTACGTCTACAAGCTCAGCGGCGGCGAACGGCGGCGCCTCTACCTCTGCACCGTCTTGATGCGCAATCCCAATTTCCTCGTGCTCGACGAACCGACGAACGACCTCGACATCGTGACCCTGCAAGTGCTTGAAGAGTATTTACAAAACTTCAAGGGATGCGTCATCGTGGTGAGCCACGACCGCTATTTCATGGATAAGGTTGTCGATCATCTGCTCGTGTTCAACGGTCAGGGCGACATACGTGATTTTCCCGGCAACTATTCCGACTATCGCGAGTGGAAGGAGGCGCGTCGACAAAAGGAGAAAGAATCCGAAAACCCCGTACAGAAAGCTCCCCGTGTGCGTCAGAACGAGAACCGGAAACGCCGCATGACGTTCAAGGAACGCCGCGAGTTCGAACAGCTGGAACAGGAGATAGCCGCCCTCGAAACCGAAAAGGCACAGCTGGAAGAAGCCTTGTGCAGTGGACTCCTCACGGTGGATGAGTTGACTGAAAAATCCAAACGATTACCCGTGCTCAACGATGAGCTGGACGCGAAGACCATGCGCTGGCTCGAACTGAGCGAGTTGGACGGATAATCCCGGCTTTACGGCGGCGTTATCATTGCTTGCGTCTGTTCATATTTGCGCTCGTGAGCGCCGATATGGACAGGCGCAAGCCTGCATATGGCGGCTCGGCTCCCCGGATATTATCCCTCGGACGTCGGCAAGACTACGCTTGCAGCGACCGGTTGATGTTTTCGATATAGTCCAATACCTCTTGGCGTCCCAGCCGTTTCTCGGACGAAGTGATGAAGTGCGGGGGAAGTTCTTCCCATTGTTCGCTCAACCGGTTCAGATAGGCGGTTACGTTTTCGCGCACCCTTGTGGCGCTCAGCTTGTCGGCTTTGGTGAAGATGATGGCAAAGGGCACGCCGTTTTCGCCCAGCCACTCGATGAACTCCAGGTCGATGCGCTGGGGCTCGTGGCGGCAGTCGATGAGCACGAACAGGCAAGTCAGCGCCTCGCGTTCCAGCACGTAGTTCTCAATGATTTGCTTCAGTCCTTCCTGCTGCTTCTTGCCCCGTTGGGCATAGCCGTATCCGGGCAGGTCCACCAGATACCATTGCTTGTTGATGAGGAAGTGGTTGATGAGCAGGGTCTTGCCCGGAGTCGATGAGGTCATGGCCAGCTTGTTGCGCCCGGTAAGCATGTTGATGAGGCTTGATTTGCCGACGTTGGAGCGTCCGATGAAAGCATATTCGGGTAATCCGTCCTGCGGACACCGGTCGATGCGCGTGTTGCTGATTACGAATTCTGCACTTTTTATTTCCATAAGCGGCTTTTTATGCGGGTGGATTAATTAAGAATTGCGGTGCAAAGATACGACTAGAAAAGCAATGGCGCAAATCGGGTCTGTGTGATGTGCCGCGGCAATCCGGGCGGAAGGTCCGCCTCGATGTGCGGATTGGGCAGGCGCGTGGTTTCTACATGTTTTGCATGTCGGTTGCAGAAAAACGCGGCAAATGCTTCCCACTCCCGCATATTTTCCGTTACTTTGCAGCCTCATATTACGAAAAAGCAAAAAACGTGAACCTTATTATAGATATAGGAAATTCCGCCGCCAAGCTGGCTGTCTTTCATCAAGGCGAGATGATCGACATGGAATATGACACCAACCACGAGCTGGGCAAACTGGAGAATATCTGCGAGCGTTATGACATCCGTCAGGGCATTCTCTCGTCGGTCATCCATTTGAACGACATCATCGACTCGCAACTGAAACGGCTCGACTTTCCGCTTTTGCGGCTCGACTACAAGACTCCGCTGCCCGTCACCAATCTTTATCGTACGCCGAAAACCCTGGGCTCCGACCGCATAGCCGCTGTCGTGGGTGCCTACACCCGTTTCCCGGGAAGGGACATTCTGGTGGTCGATGCCGGTACGGCGCTGACCTATGAGTTTATCGACCGTCACGGCTGCTACCACGGGGGCAACATCTCGTTGGGAAAGTACACCCGAATCAAGGCTTTGAGCGCATATTGCGACAAACTGCCCGTGATAAATCCCGATGGCGACGTGCCCGAGTTCGGTTACAGCACGGAGACGGCCATCCGGGCGGGAGTGATTCACGGAATGGAGTTGGAGATAACGGGCTACATCCTGCGGATGCAGCAGAAATACCCTGACCTTTTGGTTTTTTTAACCGGAGGCGATGATTTTTCTTTTGATACAAAACTAAAAAGTATCATCTTTGCAGATAAATTTTTAGTATTAAAAGGCTTAAACAGAATACTGGAGTACAATGACGAAGTGTAACAAAACAATATTTGCGCTGTTATTCATGATGATAGCCGGGGTTGCGGCGGCGCAGAACGGAGTGAATTCACCTTATACGCGATATGGATTCGGCCAGCTTTCCGACCAGAGTACGACGGCCAACCGTGGCATGGGCGGCATCTCGTATGGCCTGCGCAACAAGCTCATCAACGTGGGCAATCCGGCTTCCTATTCGGCCATTGACTCCATAACGTTCCTTTTCGATGCCGGCATCAGTCTGCAGAACGCCAACTTCAGCAGCGGCGACCTGAAGATGAATGCCAAGAACTCCAGTCTGGACTACATCGCCATGCAGTTTCGTCTGCGCCGCAAAGTGGGTGTGACGATAGGTCTGATTCCTTTCTCGAATATCAGTTACAGCTTCAGCGGCGACGGCAAGGAGGTGCCCAATACGGACGAAAGCGGCTCGGCTTCCCCCACTTATTCTTATGAGAGCTTCTCCGGCGACGGCGGCCTGCATCAGGTGTTTCTGGGCGTAGGCGTGGAGTTGTTCAAGAATTTCTCTGTCGGCGCGAACATCTCCTATTTATATGGCGACTACACGCATACCATAACCAATACGTACAGCAACAGTTCGGCGTGGAGCAACATCCGTAACTATCAGGCCGACATCAGTACCTACAAGCTCGACCTCGGCGCCCAATATTCATTCCGCCTGAAGGACAAGCACGCGCTTACGGTGGGTGCCGTCTATTCGTTGGGACACGAGATAGGCAACGATGCCTACAAGATACAACAGATGGAAGGTTCTTCCACCGTCGTGCAGCAACATGTCGACACCATAAGCAATGCTTTCGAGCTGCCGCAGAAGATAGGCGTGGGCCTGACCTACGTATATGACAACCGGCTGACGGTGGGTTTGGATTACAGCCTGCAGCAATGGAGCGGCATGAAGTACCCCCACTTCCGGGCCAATTCCAACAGCGATTTTGACGCGACCAGCAGCGAGAGCGATTATGAGCAGTGGAAGTTCAACAACCTGTCGCGCATCTCGTTGGGAGCCGAATATGTGCCCAATCCCGTAGGACGTGGATTCTTCCAACGCGTGCGCTATCGTCTGGGTGCATATTATTCCACCCCGTACATTCAGGTGAAGAACTCCGACATGCGTGAGTTTGGCATTGAAGGCGGTGTGGCCATTCCTATCATGAACCATTACAATAACCGTTCGCTTCTTTCGATTACGGCCCAATATATCAATGTTAGTCCGAAAGGCAGCAGCTTGATAAAGGAAAACTATCTGCGTATCAACATAGGATTTACGTTTAACGAAGATTGGTTTAAGAAGATGCTCGTTCAATAAGTTGCGTATGTGTCGTAGCCTGCTCATAACTTTGGCCGGCTGGTTGCTGGCCTTCAGTCCGGTTCTTGCCGATGATGGAGAACCGCAAGGGCGTTCGCGCTTCCGTTGTGAGAAGGACAGCATCGACTATTTGCGTAATGTCGGCATGACAAGAGAGTATGTGTGCCGGCAGGAGTACAAGAAAGCCTATCAGCCTTGGAAAGACGCGATGGCTTCCTGTCCGCAGGCGCAGGCTTGTTTATACAGTGACGGGGTGAAGATATTGCATGTGTTGCTTCAGGCTGAGACCGACTCGGCAAAGCACAGCATGTATCTGACGGAGCTGATGGACTTGTATGATAAGAACATCCGTTATAAGAAAGATTTGGACCGTTTCGTTTCCAAGCCCATGCGACGCGATTACTTGTTGGCAACCAAAGCCTATGACTACCTGCATTATGCCGGCAGTGCGCTGGACTTGCATCGGGCATACACCTTGGTGTGTGATGCGTTGGAAAGCGTTGAGGACAGGCCTTTGTGCTACTTGCTGCTGACGTGGATGGACGTAAACCTGCGGATTTATCGTGCCGATTCTTCATTCAAAGATACTTATCTGAAAGATTATCAAAATGCCGTGTCGCTCATACGGAGAAGTTATGAGGCGTCGGGTTCCGAGGAGCGGCGGATGTGGAACGAAACGCTGGCGCTCGTGAACGACATGTTCCGCGAGAGCGGCTTGGCCGGGCAATTGACTGCTCAGACGGCAGAGCCGTTGGCATACAACAAGGAAGAGGAACTTTTACGTTGAAATGATTATGATGAGAACACAATACAAAGGGCGGAGTACCATGTTGGCGTGTGGTCTGGCCATGCTGATGAGCGGGGTGGTGACGGCTGTAGGTTTTGCCTCGTGTTCGGAGGGTAAAAAGACAACGGCTCCGGCGGTCAACGATTCGACTATGCTGCCCATGATGACCAGCACGGGAGTTTCCACTCTTATTTCCGATTCCGGTGTTATCCGTTATAAGATTATAGCCGAGCAATGGGACGTGTTCAATCAGCAGGATTCGGGCAAATGGGCTTTTGAAAAAGGGGTCTATCTGGAGAAATACGACAACCAGATGCAGATAGAGGCCAAGGTGAAGGCCGACACGGCATATTATTACGATAAGCAGAAACTGTGGGATTTGCGAGGGCATGTCAACATTCTGAACATCAAAGGTGAGAAGTTCAACACCGAGCAGCTGTTCTGGGATCAGGGCAAGGAAAAGGTCTATTCCGACCGTTTTATCCGCATCCAGCAGATTGATAAGATATTGACCGGCTACGGCTTTACTTCTAATCAGCAATTCACCGACTATGTGATAAACAACACGGCCGGAATCTTTCCGGTGGAGGACACGCCGCGCGATTCGGTGTCGGGCGACTCGATTCATCCTTGAGACGATGCAGGCAATCTATGTTTATATTGTGATATCCGTGGCGTGTGCCGTGTTCTTTTCGGGGATTGGCGTTGCATTTGTTTCATCCAGCAAGGTGCGTTTTGAACTGAATAGGAACAGTCAGACCCTTTCCAATAAAATATTGTCCGTCTTTTATCGCCATCCCAACGGTTTTGTTTTATCTATGCTGACCGGCTACCATGTTGCTTTGGTGGCTTACGGCATTTTGTTGGCCACAGTCGTGGATGCTTGTTGGCCGTCTGAACTGTCGGATGAGTTGGCCTGGCGGCTGCTTGTGCAGATTCTGGTTGCGGTGTCGGGCATGCTTCTTGTGGCGTTGTTGATGCCCAAGGCCCTTTTCAAGGTCAATCCCGACCGGACGTTGAAGATTTATGCGTTGCCCTTGTTTTTCTGTCATGTCTTGCTTTTCCCTTTTGCCCGGTTGGGCTTGTTTTTTTCCGGCGGCTTGCTTCGTCTGTTGGGGACACGCCTCAATCGTCATGTTACGGGTAGCGCGTTGACAAAGGGCGATTTGGATTATTTTGTCCGTTCAGGATTGGAACATGCGGAGCATGAGGATAATGTCGAGTCGGAAGTCCGCATCTTTCGGAATGTGCTCGATTTCTCGACTGTGAAAATCCGCGATTGCATGGTGCCCCGCACGGAAATTCAGGCTGTCGATCGGAACACGGATGTCGGAGTGCTGAGGCAGGCATTCATCGAGTCGGGACATTCCAAGCTGATTGTCTACGACGAAGACATCGACAACGTCATAGGCTATATCCATTCGTCGGAAATGTTTCAGCATCCGCAGGATTGGAATGCCCATATCCAGCCTGTGCCTATCGTGCCCGAAACCATGTCGGCGCAGAAGCTGATGCAACTGTTCATTTTGCAGAAAAAGACCTTGGCCGTGGTGGTTGACGAGTTTGGCGGCACTTCGGGCATTGTCTCGCTGGAAGATTTGGTGGAAGAGATATTGGGCGATATCGAGGACGAGCATGACACGGTCTCCTACATAGCCCAACAGGTTGGCGACTCGGAATATTTGCTGTCGGCACGTCTGGAGATAGAGAAGGTCAATGAACTGTTTGGCCTCGACTTGCCGGTGTCGGAAGATTATCTGACCATCGGCGGGCTGATATTGCACGAATATCAGAGTTTTCCCAAACTGAATGAAACTGTAGCCATCGGAAAATTCCGGTTTAAAATAGTCAAGCGTACGGTGACAAAAATTGAGTTGGTTCGGCTTAAAGTGGCTGACTAGCGCAATTTTTTACGTATTTGATGGTTGGTTATCATCCTTTTTTGTATCTTCGTGCGCTAAATTGACAACCTTGATACCGGATGGACGTCGGTGATGGAGGAAGTAAGAAGCAAATGAATAATAAACAATAAAATAAAACAAATGGCAACATTACAGAAGATTAGAAGCAAAGGACCTCTTTTGGTCATTGTGATCGGTCTTGCGCTCTTCGCTTTTATTGCGGGAGACGCATGGAAAATTTTCCAGCCACACCAGAACCAGCAAAACGCAGGTGTGGTGAATGGCAAGAAGATTTCAGCACAAGAGTTTCAGAGTATGGTGGAAGAGTTCACCCGGGTACAAGAGCTGTTGTATGGCAATCACCTTTCCGACGATGCGCTGACTCAGGCGCGTGACGGTATGTGGCAGTCTTACGTAACCTACGAACTCGTCAGAGAAGAAGCCGACAAGTTGGGACTGACCGTTACCGACGAAGAAATCCGTCAGATGATACAGGAAGGCACCAGCCCGTTGTTGAACAACACCCCCTTTGTCAATCCGCAGACCGGCATGTTCGACAAGACGCTCATGGAAAGCATTGCCACCCAGACATCGCCCGATCAGGCCTTGCTTATCATGAACTTTGTGGAGAAGAACCTGAAGCAGTCTTTGCTGGTGAGCAAATATCAGGCATTGGTCATGAGCGCATTGATTTCCAATCCTGTTTCGGCCCAGGCTTCTTTTGACGGACGCGTCAATGAGACAGACCTCCGGATGGCTCTTTTGCCTTATTCGTCGATTGCCGACTCCACGATAACAGTCTCGCAATCGGAAATCAAGGAACTCTATAACAAGAAGAAAGAGCAGTACAAGAATCTGGAGGAAACCCGCAACATTCAATACATCGACTACGTAGTGACACCGAGCGAGGCCGACCGTAAAGCCACTCAGGACGAAGTGGCCGCCAGCAGCATCGAGCTGGAGAAGGCTTCTGCCGCCGATTGTGTTTCCATCGTACGTTCGTCGAAATCCTCGATACCTTATATTGACATTCCTTTGACCAAGAATGCTTTCCCCGGCGACATCGCCGCTCGTCTGGATTCGGCCAAGGTGGGCGAAGTTTACGGACCTTTCTACAGCCAGCTCGACGATTCTTATAACGCCATCAAGATTCTTTCGGAGCAGATGGCTCCCGACTCGATAGAGTTCCGCCAGATGCAGGTGATGGGCGCAACGCTCGATGCCACGAAGAAGTTGGCCGACAGCATTGCCACGGCGTTGAAAAATGGTGCCGACTTTGAACAGCTGGCCCGGAAGTACAATCAGACCGGGGCTTCGCAGTGGATAAGCTCACGCATGTATGAGGGCCAGCAGCTCGACATGAACAGCATGAAATTGGTGAATGCCTTGAACACTTTGGCTGTGAAGGGTGTGCAAAACATCGACTTCGGTCAGTTCAACGTGGTCCTTCAGGTGGTGAACCGCAAGGCCATGACCACTAAGTATCGTGTGGCTGTCGTGAAGGTTCCCATCAAGTTCAGCGACGAGACCTACAACGAGGCATATAACAAGATTAACCAGTTCCTCGCCGCCAACCAAGATTATGACAGCCTGGTGAAAAATGCCGAGGACAACGGCTATCGTCTGTTGGCTCGCGAAGGCTTCGCTAGCAATGAACACGTAGTGGGCGGTGTGGAAGGCAGCCACGAGGCCCTGCGTTGGGTGTTTGGCGCCGATGTCAAGAGCGTGTCGCCCTTATACAGCTGCGGACGCGAGAACGAGCATCTGATGATTGTTGCCCTGTCGGGCATCAACAAGGAGGGCTATCGTCCCATGGAGCAGGTGGAGGGTACGCTCCGTGCTGAAATCATGCGCGACAAGAAAGCCGAACAGCTCATGGCCAAGATGGCTTCCGTGAAGACATTCGACGATGCGAAGGCGTTGGCCGACGTACGTACCGATTCCATCACACACGTTTCGTTTGCTTCTCCGGCCTATGTCTCCATTGCACGCAGCAATGAGCCGACGCTTGGCGCAGCCGCAGGCAAGGTGGCCGTTGACCAGTTGAGCAAGCCCGTTAAAGGAAACGGCGGCGTGTATGTCTTCCAGCCTTACAACAAGACCAAACTGGAGGAAGAATATGACGCAAAGAGCGAAGAGGCCAATCTGGCCGTCATGAATCAGAACATGGCCAGCCGCTTTATTTTCGATTTGTATCAGAAGGGCGAGGTGAAAGACCTCCGTTATCTCTTCTTCTGACAGCATAGCATAAGAAATAGAAAGCCTTTTTTCACATCCGGCCGGGGTGTGGAAAGAGGCTTTTCCGTATCCGTCGGGAGCCGGCATCAGCAACGCGCGTGGTCTGTTGGCTCCTGTCTATGTCCGACTTGAAAATTTCTAAGTCTGACTTAGTTCTTTCTATGTCCGACATAGAGTTTTCTACGTCTGACATAGTTTTTACCTCGAAGTCTGATGGCGAGGTAACCACAATGACATAAGAAACTTTGGCACATGTTGGGCAGATAAAGTAGAAATCACTATGTTTGTAGACAAACGTATACGGCTGGCGATGGTTATCGTATGTTTTCCAATGCGATATACCCACCAAGCCGATGATAATGAAATAGGTAACGGACATCAGAAAAGAACTTGAGGCGACAATGAGACCAATCTATTTGAAACTATCAAAACCTGCGGACAAATTGCCGACTGGCAGTTCGCGCTTCTGGGGCAATCCCGACTTGCCCGCCGGAACCGGCTATCCCACATATACGGTCGATGACGGCGAAAAATATCACTATGAGTTCATCTGCCAAATTAATCTTTCCGACGTGGCCTCATTGGACCGTGACGGACTTTTGCCTCGCAAGGGATTGCTGTCCTTTTTTGCCAAAATCGGTTATTACATGGGTGATATGGACAATGTTCCCGGCATAGGCGGTTATGTGAGCGATGCCGGAGATGTGAGCGTGCTGTATTTTCCCGAGGTAGATGACACATTTCATGAAGCAGTCCTTGTTGATGAGGATGGCAGGCAAGTCAATCCCGATGAATTGCGAATCGACTTTGCTCATGGCCGTGAGCCATACGACAGCGAACATGCCCTGCTTGCGCCACCCGTCCACCGCGAATGGGAAACATGGAGCCCGCCATACGAGGATTGGCAAATATTGTTACAGATTGATTCGGACGAGGGCGATGATTTCAGTCTTAATTTCATGGATTGGGGCGTACTCGATTTTCTGATTGCTCCCGATGACTTGCGCAACCGTTGCTTTGACAATGTGAGAGCTATCGTGTTGTCGACATAAGCGAAAAGAAGGGAGAGGGGAGGTATTGCCTTCTTTTGACATATTCACTGATTATAATTTGTTTGGCGTCGTGCATTCGGGCAGACACGTCGGTCCGCCACTACATATACACAAATATTTATTTTCCTTGATAGGAATGAGTGTGAAATCCAAATAATTCCATAAATTTGTAGCGTCCTCCCACGCCGACTCTGCTTTCGGGCAGGCAAGGATGGGTGGGCAAACATATACATAAAAGGCGTTTACTTGGACGCTTTGATTTTGACGATTCAAGAATCTCGCAAATTCTAAACAGTTAGTCAAAAACAAAGCAACGGTGAATGCCTCTCGGGGTGTATTATATACAGCCCTCATTGCATCCCTTCGGGGATGCAATGGGTAAGGGTGTGATATATACATGCATCGGCGTGGGGCTTTCGACGTTGCTCGTTTCGACAAACAGGGCAATGCGAGAGCCTTTGAATCGTGGAACGGGCAACAAGGGTCGGCTCCACGTCTTTTTTATTGTTTTATATCTCCTTTTGGGGCTGGAGGGGAAGTTGGTATTGATTATTATGTCCACTACGCTAAGCCTTGAAAAACTCACGACATTTGATTTATCAAAAGTTGAGAATAAGTCTGTTACCTATGTTGGTATTGATTTTGGAACATCTACAACCGTTGTGTCTTATGTTTGTTATGATGAGCAATCAAAAAAATGGATATGTGAACCTATGAAATTGCAACAGACAATGCCTGATGGAGCATTGTTTGTGAGCGATAAGGTGCCAACAGTTATAGCTTCTTACAATAATAAACTTCTTGTAGGGGAAGGAGCATTCCTTTTAAAGCATAAATTGAAAAGGAATGAATCTATTTGGTATGCATTTAAAATGGAACTAGGAGAAGATTTAGGTAATAAATATTATGACAGTGAATTAGGAGTAAAAGCTAAAATACCTATCTTGAATGCAAAAGATGCCACAACTGTGTTTTTTAGGTTCCTGAAGGATAGAATAAATAAGTATATTCAGGCAATATTGTCCTAAATAAAATTGGGGAATGATGTAACTTGCGGCATTGCAGCATGTCGCAAATACAATTACGCTTTAATCCCCCTATGCTAGAATTGTGTTGTCCGGTGGAGGCGTAAAAGGCTCGTCAAGCCATTTGAAGAGGTCTATTTTGGTGAACGTGTTAAGCCTGAGCGAGACGACAAGGTTTGCCAAGGCCCATTTGTATTTTGCGATGCGTTTAAGCCAACATAAAAGCAGCATGGTCGTCAAAGCCGTCCATATCTGTGTTTCCACGGCGTTACGTGATGTATGAACGGCATGAGCCTTATCCTAAGTCTCTCTTGGGTTATTTTTATGATTCGGTTCATGTATTTACGAATTTTACTGTGAAGAAAGAACTCTTGGATTTGTCTCAATGTAAATCGAAAATATTGAATATATTAAATGGAATTGGAGAAAAAGATTTTGATAAGATTGTAGCTGAAATTGAAAGCAATAATGGTGCGCAAAAATATATAGAGAAATGTCAAACAAAGAGACGTAAGGACTATATTGTAATGCCGTTGTTCTTTTTTCTTTTCTCTATTCTAACCTTAGATAATGATATCGCAATAGATAAGGTTTTTTTTGAACTAAAAAAATTGAAGTCAAAATATAGAAAGGAATTTGAGTATGCTGCTTATTTAGTAGGACTACGATTGGGTTTTACGGCAATCAGTGACTTGTATTATGAACATAGGAAACAAATCTCAGAAAGGCAAGGCCGTTTATTTTGACCTATGTCACAAGACGAAGTCGTGTGGAATTCTCCTGACAGGTTGACTTTGTACAGTCGGATAATCTAGGATAGACATTGCTGTTGGTGGAAACAGGGTGGAATAGTCATCTCGTAATCGTGCTATGTTTATGAATACAAGAAGATTGCAATAGTGATAATAGTAGTCGTGTATGGGGGCAGACACGCCGGTCGGCTCCTGCACACCTTGAAAGGAATGGGCGTGAAATATAGATAAGGATATTCTGATGTGCATGGAAATTAAAAGAGCCGTTTATTCAGCTCAATTTATGCGGTCAAATGAATGAACCGTATAAAAACAGTTTAGGCTGTAACGCCTGTCATACAGGACATTACAGCCTAAATCAATGCTTAAGATATTCTTAGAGAGTGTCCTCTACAGCAGCCTGCGCCATAACAATACTTTTCTAAATTTCAATTACTTACAGACTTGGTGTAAGCCCAGAGTAAGCGAA
>CALUJS010000028.1 GCA_944321015.1 uncultured Phocaeicola sp.
TCTACTTCGACGAGGTGTCGGAGCAGCTGGAACTGAAAGTGCATGAAACCATTCTGGAAATCAATCTGAACGCCATGGTGGACAACCTGAACTACTACCGCAGCTTCCTCATGCCCGACACGAAGATGGTGTGCATGGTGAAGGCGTCGGCCTACGGAGCCGGCTCATACGAGATTGCCAAAACGCTGCAGGATCACCGCGTGGACTATCTGGCCGTAGCCGTGGCCGACGAAGGTTCCGAACTGCGCAAGGCCGGCATCACCGCATCCATCATCATCATGAATCCCGAGATGACGGCCTTCAAAACCCTCTTCGACTACAAGCTGGAGCCGGAGGTGTACAGCTTCCACCTGCTCGACGCGCTGATTAAGGCCGCCGAAAAACAAGGCATCACCAACTATCCCGTACACATCAAACTCGACACGGGCATGCACCGCCTGGGATTCATGCCCGACGAAATACCCGCCCTCATCCGCCGGCTGAAAGGGCAGACGGCGCTGTTGCCCCGCTCGGTGTTCTCGCACTTCGCAGGCAGCGACTCGGCGCAGTTCGACGACTTCACGCGCCAACAGAACGAAATCTTCGCCAAGGCGTCGGCCGAACTGCAAGCCGCCTTCCCGCACAAGATTCTGCGCCACATCTGCAACTCGGCGGGCATCGAGCGGTTCCCGCGCGCCCACTACGACATGGTGCGCCTGGGGCTGGGACTGTATGGCATCAACCCCGTGAACAACGCCTTCATCCACAATGTCAGCACCCTGAAGACCACCATACTGCAAATCCACGACGTGCCGGCTGACGAAACCGTGGGCTACAGCCGCAAGGGCGTGCTGACCCGCCCCTCGCGCATCGCCGCGCTGCCCATCGGCTATGCCGACGGTCTGGACCGCCACCTGGGATGCGGACGCGGCTATTGCCTGGTGAAAGGACAAAAAGCGCCCTACGTGGGCAACATCTGCATGGACGTGTGCATGATTGACGTGACCGACATCGACTGCCGCGAGGGCGACCGCGTGGAGATATTCGGCGACAACCTGCCGGTGAGCGCCCTGGCCGACATACTCGACACGATACCTTACGAAATCCTCACCGGCATATCGGGACGGGTGAAGCGCGTGTACTATCAGGACTGACACCGGCTATGCATCTTTTTAGGATGCGAAACTTCGTTTTATGCTTTTTTAACCGTTAGGGGGGGGGTAAAAAGGACCCTCCCAATATGGGGGCTTGCATATATTTCACATATCTTTGCCCTCACTACACGTTAAACGACAAATTACCCATGCAAAAGGAATCACAGAAAGTCATGCTGTTGCGTTGGGCCACAATCTGCAGCGATCTTGTGGTGCTCAACGTGCTGCTCACGGTGTTCTACGTATTCGCACAAAGGCTTGTTCCCCCTGCGGCCCACGAGGAAATCCACGTGGTGTATTTCGCGTTCAACGTCATCTATCTGTTCTGCGTATCGTGGAAAAAGCCTGTGCTCTACATGCGCAAAGTCCGCCCGGAACAAATCGTGGGACGGGCCTTCATCACCGTGTTGTGGTTTGCCATCTTCTCCTTCCTCATCGTCAATTACCTGACGGATGACGCCTTCTCGTGGGAATGGGCCTTGTGTTTCTATCCCCCACTGTGGATAGGCGTCCTCATCAGCCGCCTGCTGATGCGTGCCTTCATCAGCCGCTACCGCCGCATGGGGCGCAATGTGCGCAACGTGGTGTTTGTCGGCAGCGGACTGAACATGATTGACCTCTATGGCGAAATGATGGGCGACCCCTCGACGGGATACCGCGTGCTGGGATACTTTGACGACCAGCCCGCCGAACATTTCCGCCTGCCCTATCTGGGCACGGTGGCCGACGTGATACCCTATCTGAAGAAAATGCCCATCTCGCCCACCGCGCCTCCGCGACTGTACTGCTGTCTGCCCTCGGTGCGCGCCGACGAAATCGTGCAGCTCATCAACTTCTGCGAAAACCACCTCATCCGCTTCTGCAGCGTGCCCAACGTGCGCAACTACCTGCGCCGCTCGATGCGCATGGAGCTGATGGGCGACGTGCCCGTGCTCTACCTGCGCGAAGAGCCGTTGCGCCAGCCCTTGAACCGCTTCATCAAGCGCGCGTTCGACGTGGCGTTCTCGCTCACCTTCCTGTGCACGCTCTTCCCCTTCATCTATATATTCGTGGCAATAGTGACCAAAATCACCTCGCCCGGCCCGGTGTTTTTCAAGCAGAAACGCAACGGATTGAACGGAAAGGAGTTCTACTGTTACAAATTCCGCAGCATGAAGGTGAACAAAGACGCCGACACCCTGCAGGCGACCAAGGACGACCCCCGCAAGACGAAATTCGGAGACTTCCTGCGCCGAAGCAGCATCGACGAGCTGCCGCAGTTCATCAACGTGCTCAAAGGCGACATGTCGGTCGTGGGCCCGCGTCCCCACATGCTGAAACACACCGAGGAATATTCGGCCCTCATCAACAAATACATGGTGCGCCACTTCCTGAAACCGGGCATCACCGGATGGGCGCAAGTAAACGGTTGCCGGGGCGAGACCAAAGAGCTGTCGCAGATGGAGGACCGCATACGCAAAGACATCTGGTACGTGGAGAACTGGTCGTTCTGGCTCGACCTGCGCATCATCTACATGACCGTCCGCAACGCCGTCCGCGGCGAAGCGAACGCCTACTGATTCATTCCCGTTTCTTTCAAAAACCGAAAGTCTGTCCATTCACAAATCCGAAGCCTCAACTCCCCGCACGACGGAGGGTTGAGGTTTGCTGTCATTGCCCTGCAAACACCGTCGCCGGGCGCGAATATGGACGCGTCCGGGCGATGATATGTACGCTCACGAGCCGACATATCGCCGCTCACGAGCGCGAATATGCACGCTCGCGGCAACCGTCACGAAGGCGTTCCGGCACGGGAAATCGACCGCCGCGCGGAAAAAGCTTCACCATCCTTAAAAAAATCGAAAAGATTCGCGTGCTTATTCAACAGAAGTGTCTATCTTTGCCACTCCAAAAGCAGTAGTAGAGATGGTCAAAGGTTGTAAAATGACGGTTTTACCCTTTCTCCTGTTGATGTCCGTTGCCGGTACCTCAATAGGACACGCTTTTGTCATACCTGCACACAACCCCGTCTGTTCCACTGCTTTCCAACCTTCACACCATCCGGCATCCGTTTGCGAACCATTGCCGGAAACATCCTCAACCACTACTGTTTCACCCCATTTCCTGCCATGCAGAAAAGCGCATGCAGCGCGGCGTTGCCTCTCTACTGCTGACCATTTTGCCTGCAACCCGCCCGCCTGCGCAAC
Source organism: uncultured Phocaeicola sp. (assembly GCA_944321015.1). Taxonomy (GTDB): domain Bacteria; phylum Bacteroidota; class Bacteroidia; order Bacteroidales; family Bacteroidaceae; genus Phocaeicola_A. The sequence continues at coordinate 3,320 of CALUJS010000028.1, forward strand.
ACACGAAAGGAAACATAAATCAATAACCTAATAATTAAAACATGTCTTTTACATTATTAATCACCGCTGTCTTAACCGGAATTGCACTGGTTTTTGCCGGAATGCTCGCGGCCAGGCTCATCAGCCCGCGCTCGTTCAACGCGCAGAAAGGCGAAGCCTACGAGTGCGGTCTGCCCACACGCGGACGCTCGCACATGCAGTTCAAGGTTGGTTATTACCTGTTTGCCATCCTGTTCCTGATGTTCGACATCGAAACGGTGTTCCTCTTCCCCTGGGCTGTCGTCGTGGGTGAAGTGGGCGTGTATGGCCTGGTAAGTGTCATCTTCTTTTTAGTAGTATTAATCTTGGGTCTGGCTTATGCCTGGAAGAAAGGAGCGCTCAAATGGGAATGAAACAACCGAAAATACGCTCCATGAAGTATGAGGAGTTCAAGAACAACGACTACTTGGAAAACATGGTGAAGGAGCTTCAGGCGAACGGCGTGAACGTGGCCGTGTCGAAGCTCGACGACCTGATAAACTGGGGACGAAGCAACTCCGTGTGGTCGTTCCTGCTGGGAACAAGCTGCTGCGCCATCGAGTTCATGACCCTGGGCGCTGCCCGCTATGACATGGCCCGCTTCGGCTTCGAGGTGACCCGCAACTCCCCTCGCCAGGGCGACGTGTTGCTGGTGCTGGGAACCATCACCAACAAGATGGCCCCGCTGATGAAGCGCCTCTACGACCAGCTGGCCGAACCGAAATACGTGGTTGCCGTGGGCGGATGCACCATCTCCGGAGGCCCGTTCAAGAAATCCTATCACGTGGTGAAAGGCATCGACAAGATTGTGCCCGTCGACGTGTACATCCCCGGTTGTCCTCCGCGTCCGGAAGCATTCTATTACGGCCTGATGCAGCTGCAACGCAAAATCAAGCTGGAACACTTCTTCGGCGGCGTGAACCGCAAACAACCCAAACCTATTGAAGAATAACCTAAAGCTATGGATATAAAAGATAAAATCTCTACATTGGTTCCCGGGGTGGAGTTCAAGGAACAGGGCGACCTGATAGCCGTGATTCCTGCCGCCTCGTTCCACCGGGCGGCCGAGGCCCTGCGCTATGACAAGGAGGACGCCATGGACTACCTGCGCGACATCGTGGGCATGGACTGGGGCGAGACACTGGGAGCCCTTTACTATTTGGAATCGACCACGACGCACGCGCGCATCGTGTTGCGCACGGAAACCGCCGACCGCGAAAACCCGTTGCTGCCCAGCGTAAGCGACTTGTGGAAAACAGCCGTCATCAAGGAGCGCGAAGCGTTCGACTTCTTCGGCATCCGCTTCACGGGCAACCCCGACATGCGCCGCATCTTCCTGCGCGAAGACTGGGTGGGACACCCCTTCCGCAAGGATTATGACGAGAAGAGCAACGAGCTCAACATGAACAACGAGGTGAATGCCGACGTGACCACCGAATACACGCTGAAGGCCGACGGCACGCTGACGACCGAGAAACACGTGGTGTTCGAACCGGACGACTTCGTGGTGAACGTCGGTCCGCAACACCCCTCCACGCACGGCGCCCTCCGTCTGCGCGTGGCCCTCGACGGCGAAACGGTGAAACGCGTCGACCCCGTGTGCGGATACATCCACCGCGGCATCGAGAAGATGAACGAAAGCCTCACCTATCCTCAGACGCTGGCCCTGACCGACCGCCTCGACTACCTGAGCGCCCACCAGAGCCGCCACGCCCTGTGCATGTGTATCGAGCAGGCCGCAGGCATCGAAATATCCGAACGCGCCAAATACATCCGCACCATCATGGACGAGCTGCAGCGTATCGACTCGCACCTGCTGTTCTACTCCTGCCTCGTGCTCGACATGGGCGGATTCACCCCGTTCTTCTACGGCTTCCGCGAACGTGAAATGATTCTCCAAATCATGGAGGAGACCACCGGCGGACGCCTCATCCAGAACTACAACATGATTGGCGGCGTGCAGGCCGACCTCCATCCCGACTTCCAGAAGAAGGTGAAGGAGTTCATCAAGCACATGCGCGGCATCATCCACGAATATCACGAAATCTTCACCGGCAACGTCATCGTCACGACCCGTCTGAAGGGCGTGGGCGTGTTGAGCAAGGAAGACGCCATCTCCTTCGGCGCCACCGGCGGCACCGGACGCGCTTCGGGCTGGGCCAACGACGTGCGCAAGCACCATCCCTACGGTTTGTACGACAAAGTGGACTTCAAGGAAATCGTCTACACCGAGGGTGACAGCTTCGCCCGCTACATGGTGCGTATGGACGAAATCATGGAGTCGATGAAAATCATCGAACAGCTCATCGACAACATCCCCGAAGGCGAATATCGCGTGAAGACGAAACCGATAATCCGCATCCCCGAAGGCAACTACTCCACGTCGGTGGAAAGCAGCCGCGGCGAGTTTGCCGTGTTCCTCGAGAGCCACGGCGACAAGACGCCCTACCGCCTGCACTACCGCTCCACCGGCCTGCCGCTGGTACACGCGCTCGACACCGCGTGCCGCGGCCAGAAGATTGCCGACCTGATAGCCATCGGCGCCAGCATGGACTTCGTCATTCCTGACATCGACCGATAAAGCGGGGAATAAAGAATCATTGAACCATAGATTGTAAAAACGAAACGTAATGAACACTTCATTTTTAGACTATTATAGCATACAGCCCGTTACCAGCTGGATTCACGAAGCACTCTGCAGCGTGATGCCCGAGGCGCTCGCCATCTTCATCGAGTGCGTGGTAATCGGTGTCGTTATCGTGGCTCTTTATGCAGTCCTCGCTATCATCCTCATCTACATGGAGCGCAAGGTGTGTGCGGCCTTCCAATGCCGCATCGGCCCGAACCGTGTGGGTGGCAAAGGCGGTCTGCTGCAAGTGCCGGCCGACGTATTGAAGATTTTGACCAAGGAGATTATCCGCCTGAAGAACTCCGACCACCTGCTCTATGACCTGGCACCCTACCTCGTCATTCTGGCCTCCATCCTCTCGTTCTCGTGCCTGCCGTGGAACAAGGGCGCCCACATTCTCGACATGAACATCGGCATCCTGTTCGTACTGGCAGCCTCGTCCATCGGCGTAGTGGGCATCCTGCTTGCCGGATGGGCCAGCAACAACAAGTACACCATGATTGGTGCCGTGCGTAGCGGTGCCATGATTATCAGCTACGAGCTGTCGTTGGGCATCATCGTGCTGTCGATGGTCGTGCTGAGCGAAACGGCCAGCATCAGCGGCATCGTTGAGTCGCAGGCCAACGGCTGGAACCTGTTCAAGGGCCACGCCATCGCCATCCTGGCCTTCGTGGTGTATCTCATTGCCGGTAACGCCGAGGCCAACCGCGGCCCGTTCGACCTTGCCGAGGCAGAACAGGAGCTGACCGCCGGTTACCATACGGAATACTCCGGTCTGCACTTCGGTTTCTTCTATCTGGCAGAATATCTGAATCTGTTCATCACCGCCGGCTTTGCCTCGACCCTGTTCCTGGGAGGCTGGATGCCGCTCCACGTGGCCGGTCTCGACGGTTTCAACGCCGTGATGGATTACATTCCGGGCGTGGTTTGGTTCTTTGGCAAGACCTTCTTTGTCGTATGGCTGCTGATGTGGATTAAGTGGACTTTCATCCGTCTGCGCATCGACCAGGTGCTGGTGTTCGAGTGGAAGTATCTTATGCCGACCTCTCTGCTTATCCTTATATTAATGGTAGTGCTCAAAGTATTTGGGCTGGTATTTTAATGATTGAACAAGACAATGAGTAAATTTGGTAATTACATAAACGGATACTTTTCAGGGCTCGAAAGTCTTTTGATTGGCCTGCGCACCTCTGTCAGAGTCTACTTCCGCAAGCCCGTGACGGAGCAATATCCTGAGAACCGCCACACAACCCTGCACATCGCGGAGCGCCACCGCGCCATGCTGGTCATGCCTCACGACGAGAACAACCAGCATCACTGCGTAGCCTGCGGCCTGTGCCAGATGGCTTGTCCCAACGATACCATCAAAGTGACCTCGGAAACCGTGGAAGGCGAAGATGGCAAGAAAAGAAAAGTTTTAGTTAAATATGAGTATGACCTGGGTGCTTGCATGTTTTGCGAACTGTGTGTAAACGCTTGCCCGCATGACGCAATACGCTTCAGCAACGATTTCGAGAACGCGGTGTACCAACGCGACAAACTCGTATTGAAGCTCAACCATGAAGGTTCATCGGTAGTTAAAAAGTAAAGAAACGATATGGATATAACACTTCAACAAACAGTCTTCTACGTGGTCGCCATCCTGATGAGCGTGTTCTCGGTGATGACGGTCACAACCGGAAGCATCCTGCGTTCGGCAACCTATCTGCTGTTCGTGCTTTTCGGTACGGCAGCCATATACTTCATCTTGGGCTATACGTTCCTGGGAGCGGTACAGCTCATGGTATATGCGGGCGGTATCGTCGTATTATACGTATTCTCAATCTTGCTGACCAACTCGGACAAGAGCATCAACCACAAGCTTGGCCGCAGCAAGATTGTTGCCGCACTCGCGACTGTCATCATCGGCACCGCACTGGTGCTGTTTCTCATCTGGACCAACGGCTTCGCGCTGAATCTCATCCCCGAAAGCAGTGAAATATCACTGAGAGAAATCGGTCTTTCATTAATCAGTGCCGACAAGCATGGCTACGTCCTGCCTTTCGAAATCGCAGGCGTGCTGCTGCTGGCGTGTATGATCGGAGGTTTGTTAATCGCACGTAAACGATAAAAGGAGGTATTCTTATGGACATACATGTAGTATATTATCTCGTTATCAGCACCATCATGCTGTTTGCAGGAATTTACGGTTTCTTTACCCGTAAGAACCTTCTGGCCGTTCTCATCTCGGTAGAGCTCATTCTGAACGCGACCAACATCAACTTTGCCGTGTTCAACCGCTACCTGTTCCCGGACGTATTTGAAGGGCATTTCTTTGCCTTGTTCGGCATCGGTATCGCTGCCGCTGAAACGGCTGTCGCCATTGCCATCATCATCAATATCTACCGCAACATCCGGAACATACAGACGGACAATATTGATGAACTGAAGGGTTAACCGTTATTGGTCTATACACTCTAAACAATAAGATTATGGAATTTAATTATACGATACTGATATTACTTCTTCCCATGCTCAGTTTTCTGGTGCTGGGATTGGCAGGTATGCGTATGAAGCACAAGGTGGCAGGAGCTATCGGAACGACCGTATTGGGTATTGTCGCCGTGCTTTCTTATCTGACTGCTTACCTGTATTTCGGCAACGGGCGTTCGGCTGACGGCACATTTGCCCCGCAGACGCCTTGGAACTTCGAATGGTTGCCCTTCACCACCAACCTGCACATCGACATGGGTATCCTGCTCGATCCGATTTCAGTCATGATGCTCATCGTCATCTCCACGGTGTCGCTGATGGTGCACATCTACTCTTTCGGTTACATGAAAGGCGAGGTAGGATTCCAACGCTACTACGCATTCCTGAGCCTTTTCTCATTCTCCATGCTGGGTCTGGTCGTAGCCACCAACATCTTCCAGATGTATGTGTTCTGGGAACTGGTTGGCGTTTCGTCCTACCTGCTCATCGGCTTCTATTACACCAAGCCCGAAGCCATCGCAGCCAGCAAGAAGGCCTTCATCGTAACCCGCTTTGCCGACCTCGGCTTCCTGATTGGTATCCTTATCTATGGTTACTATGCAGGCACGTTCACCTTCACGCCGGAAACGAAGATGCTCGTGGCTGCCGGAGGCATGATACCTTGGGCTCTCGGACTGATGTTCGTCGGTGGCGCCGGTAAGAGTGCCATGTTCCCGTTGCACATCTGGTTGCCCGATGCCATGGAAGGTCCGACGCCTGTCAGCGCCCTCATCCACGCCGCAACCATGGTGGTAGCCGGTGTGTATCTGGTGGCACGCATGTTCCCGCTCTTCATCGTCTATGCACCGGACGTGCTCCACTGGATAGCCTATCTGGGCGTGCTCACCGCATTCTATGCCGCAGCCGTGGCTTGCGTACAGACCGACATCAAACGCGTGCTCGCCTTCTCCACCATCTCGCAGATTGCATTCATGGTAGTTGCCTTAGGCGTTTGCATCGGTGCAGATACTCACGAAGGACTGGGCTACATGGCCGGTATGTTCCACCTGTTCACCCACGCCATGTTCAAGGCATTGCTCTTCTTGGGAGCCGGCGCCATCATCCATGCCGTACACAGCAACGAGATGTCTGCCATGGGAGGCTTGCGCAAGTATATGCCCATCACGCACATCACATTCCTGATTGCCTGCCTGGCCATTGCCGGCATACCTCCGTTCAGCGGATTCTTCAGCAAGGATGAGATTCTGGCTGCCTGCTTCCAATTCAGCCCGGTTGTGGGCTGGATGATGAGCATCATCGCCGGTATGACCGCCTTCTATATGTTCCGCCTGTACTACGGCATCTTCTGGGGCAAGGAAAACAAAGAGCTCCATGCTCACCACACGCCGCATGAAGCGCCCGTATCCATGAGCTTCCCGCTCATCTTCCTGGCTGCCGTGACTTGCGTTGCCGGATTCATTCCTTTCGGAAACTTCGTCAGCAGCAACGGCCAGTCGTATGACATTCACCTCAATGCACAGGTAGCCATCACCAGCGTATGCATCGCCATTGTGGCTATCGTACTTGCCACCATCATGTATCTGAAAGAACAGCAACCCATCGCCGACCGCTTGGCCGCAACATTCAAGACCCTGCATCAAGCAGCTTACCGCCGCTTCTACATGGATGAAATCTGGATGTTCGTCACCAAGAAGATTATCTTCCGCTGCATCTCCACTCCGCTTGCCTGGTGGGACCGCCATGTCATCGACCAGTTCTTCAACTTCACTGCCTGGAGTGCCCAGGCCAGCGCTGATGAAGTGCGTGGCATGCAGAGCGGACGCATCCAAAGCTACTGCATCTGGTTCCTGGTGGGAGCATTGGTATTCACGCTTATGTTGTTATTAATATAAGGAAACGAGGGAACAAGCCGACGAGCCGACAAGGAACCATCCTCGTACGCTTGTCTGCTGAAACCTTGCCAACTAAAAAAGAACTAAAAACGATATGAATATATTAAGTCTTTTCGTACTCATCCCGCTGTTGATGTTGCTGGGGCTCTGGCTCAGCCGCAACCTTAACCAAGTGCGCGGGGTGATGGTAGCAGGCTCATCCCTGCTGTTGCTCACGGCCATCTATCTCACCGTGGACTACCTTGGCATACGCCATGCCGAGGCTGCCGCCGGCGTAACCGATGCTCCGGAAATGCTCTTCACCGCCAGCTACATGTGGTATGCTCCCCTGCACATCTGCTACTCCATCGGTGTCGATGGTATCTCAGTAGCCATGCTGCTGCTGTCGGCCATCATCGTATTCACCGGCACGTTCGCTTCCTGGAAGCTCAAACCGCTCACCAAGGAATACTTCTTGTGGTTCACCCTGCTGTCGCTCGGCGTGTTCGGATTCTTCATCTCGACCGACCTCTTCACCATGTTCATGTTCTACGAGGTAGCCCTCATCCCGATGTATCTGCTTATCGGCGTATGGGGCAGCGGCCGCAAGGAATATGCCGCCATGAAGCTGACCCTGATGCTGATGGGCGCCTCGGCCTTCCTGCTGATTGGCATCCTGGGCATCTACTACGGCTCCGGCGCACAGACAATGAACGTGCTTGAGATTGCCAAGCTGCACATCCCGATGGACATGCAGCGCATCTTCTTCCCGCTCACCTTCCTCGGCTTCGGCGTGCTTGGCGCGCTGTTCCCCTTCCACACATGGAGCCCCGACGGTCACGCTTCGGCACCTACGGCCGTGTCCATGCTCCATGCCGGCGTATTGATGAAGCTGGGAGGTTACGGCTGCTTCCGCGTGGCCATGTATCTGATGCCTGAGGCTGCTCAGGAACTCGGCTGGATATTCCTCATCCTGACCACCATCAGCGTGGTATACGGTGCATTCAGCGCCGTGGTGCAGACCGACCTGAAGTATATCAACGCCTACTCCTCCGTGTCGCACTGCGGACTCGTGCTCTTCGCCCTGCTGATGATGACATACACCAGTAGCACGGGTGCCATCCTGCAAATGTTGAGCCACGGTTTGATGACGGCCCTCTTCTTTGCCCTGATCGGTATGATTTACGGCCGTACACACACGCGTGACATCCGTCAGATGAGCGGCTTGATGAAGATTATGCCTTTCCTCAGCGTGGGCTATGTGATTGCCGGTCTCGCCAACCTCGGCTTGCCGGGCTTGAGCGGATTCGTTGCCGAAATGACCATCTTCGTGGGTTCGTTCCAGAACGCCGACACCTTCCACCGCGTGTGCACCATCATTGCATGTACCAGCATCGTCATCACGGCGGTCTACATCCTGCGCGTTGTGGGCAAGATTCTCTACGGCAAATGCACCGACCCGCACCACATGCATCTGACCGATGCCACGTGGGATGAGCGTCTCGCCGTCATCTGCCTCATCGTGGCCGTGGCCGGCATGGGTCTGGCTCCGTTCTGGATCAGCGACATGATCAATGACAGCGTGACTCCCATCATCAATAACTTAATAAGTGCCTCCAACCTCTGATTAAAAAAGCGACTATGAACTATCTTCAATTTTTTGATATGAGCGCGGAAGTCAGCCTCATCGCCTTGATACTCATCGTATTCCTCTACGACCTGTTCACCGAGGGCAAAGAGCGCCGCGGCTTCCATGCACTGACCTGCGTATTGCTGGGCCTGCACATCGTGCTGAACGTCTGCCCGGGCGAAGAAACCGTACTCTTCGGCGGCATGTACCAGTCATACGCCATGACCAACATAATGAAAACAATCCTCGCCATCGGCACGCTGCTCGTGTTCCTGCAAGCCAAGAACTGGTTGCGCCGCGACGACACGCGCCATAAGGAAGGCGAATTCTACGTGCTCACGCTCTGCACCCTGCTGGGTATGAACTTCATGATGAGCGCAGGACACTTCCTGATGTTCTTCATCGGCCTCGAGCTGGCTTCCATCCCGATGGCCTGCCTCGTAGCCATGGACAAGTTCAAACACGAGTCGGCCGAAGCCGGAGCCAAATACATCATGAACGCCATGTTCTCCTCCGGACTGATGCTCTACGGCATCTCCTTCGTCTACGGCACCGTGGGTACACTCTATTTTGCCGATGTCCCCGCCGCGTTCCACGGCACGCCGATGCAGATTCTTGCCCTCGTGTTCTTCTTTGCCGGACTGGGCTTCAAGCTCTCGCTCGTGCCCTTCCACCTGTGGACCGCCGATACCTACCAGGGCGCCCCTACGGCTGTGACCTCCTATCTCTCCGTCGTGTCCAAAGGCGCGGCTGCCTTCACGCTGCTCGTCATCCTGACCAAGGTGTTCGGCCCGATGGTGGAACAATGGCAGGCGTTGCTCTACGCCGTCATCATCATCACCATCACGCTGGGTAACCTCATGGCGCTGAAGCAGCAGAACCTGAAACGATTCATGGCGTTCAGCAGCATCTCGCAAGCCGGTTACATCATGCTGGGTGTCATCGGCGGCAACGACCTGGGCATGACCTCGCTGGTGTTCTACGTACTGGTTTACGTAGCAGCCAACCTGGCCGCCTTCACCGTCATCAACGTCATCGAACAAAAGTCCGGCAAGGTGGACATGGACGGCTACAACGGCCTCTATCAGACCAACCCGAAACTGTCATTCCTCATGACGCTGGCACTCTTCTCGCTGGCCGGCATCCCGCCGTTTGCAGGCTTCTTCAGCAAGTTCTTCATCTTTGCCGCAGCCTTCAAGGCAGGGTTCTATCTGGTGGTATTCATCGCTTTGCTCAACACCATCATCTCCCTGTACTATTACCTGCGCATCGTGAAGGCCATGTACATCACCCCCAGCGACGCACCCATCGCCGCCTTCCGCAGCGACTGTAGCACGAAGCTGAGCCTGGCCCTCTGCACGGCCGGCATCATCGCGCTGGGTCTCGTGAGCGCCATCTACGACGGCATCCATCTCTATGCTTTCGGCATGTAAACCGACAGCATTCCGATGACTCCATATGCAAACAGGAATGCACGCTTTCCCAAAAGCCGCATTCCTGTTTGCTTTTTCACATCCGACTAGAGATAAAGAAACCATAACCTCATAAACAAGTAAACAATGGACACAATGAAACAAATGCAACGGACTGTCCTGCCCCTGCTGATGCTCTGCGGACTGGCAGCATGCTCCGACGACGACTGGAAGGACGACGTGGCCGCCCTTCAGGAACCCACCCCCACAAGCATCGTCATCATGGACAATGCCGGAGGAACCGTAGTGAAAGGCAACCGCTTCCAGGTACGCTTCCGCGTGAACCCCAGCGGCACGCAGCTGACCAAGGACAATGTGGAACTCGACGTGCAAAACAGCGATACCTACTTCCTTTACGAAGAAGAAGGCAACAATGCCGCCAAGACACGCGCTTCCTACGTGGAACCATCCGACTATTACGCGCTGGAAAGCGTGGAACCCGACAAGAACGAGGCCGGAGAGACGCTCGACGGACAATGGATAGCCACCATACAGACACAGGGTGAAGCCAACTTCCGCAACGTGGCCAATCTGCACTTCGTGATAAACTACACCGATGCCGCCGGAACGCCCCGCCGCATCAGTTCCGATGCCGTCCCCGTGGAGATAGTCCCCACCGTGGATGAAGGCATCCGTTTCGAATACGCCAAAGTGCAATCCTTGTACTATGTGCAAAACAATGAAGTGAAGACCAATCCCTACGCCCTCTTCGACGACATCAACGCCTACCGAAACGCGCAAGGCATGGAGTGGCATTACAACCGCAACTATGTGACCGAAATCAAAACCGCCCTCGACAAAGATGTCCTGCAGGCCGACACCACCGCCTTCTACAGCGGAGGCTACATGCAATACATCCCCGTAACAAATGCCGAACTGTGGACATCCGTCACGAACGGCACGGCCAAGAAAGCCTCGACCGACGTACAAGTGACGCTGATCGACTTCGGCGGCACCACCAAGACACTCGACCTGTCCGTGACCTACTGCTACAACATCCTTACACTGGACATCCCCATGTCCGCATCGGAAATCAACGCCGCCTATGAAACGCCCGGCTACATGTTCGAGTATGACCTGAGCGAAGCACTAAGCGAGTACGGCATCACCCCCGACGCCTTCGCCCTCCTCTCCCGCTTCTCCTCGACGAACGCTGTCACCGGCAGCGACGAGCACATACAGATTCCTGCCGTGATAGAAGAAGTGGTTGGCGTAGCCGACCGACAAAACTTCAAGCCCGTCATCCAATACGCCGTGCTCGGCGAGCTGACACCGGGCGAGTCAACCGACCCCGATACGGAAGCCGACATCGCCAACATATTCATCACCAGCTCCCCGCAGGAGAGCGACACGTTCTGGCCCATGCTGAGCGTAACTATCAACATAGCCATCCACATCACGGAATAAACCGTTGAAATAACCGCGGGCACCAAACGTCCGCCGATAAATTCAGAAAAGCAAAACAAACCGGCAAGTCGGCTTTCCACAATGGGAGGCCGACTTCTTTTTCACCTCAACGCCGCCCCTGCCACAAGGCCGTCCGGGCGGCCATATTCCCGCGTCCGGCTCTCCATATGGCGGCTCGCGAGCGGACATATGTGCGCCCGCGTCCCTCCATATTCGCGCTCAAACGCCTGAGCCGATGTTATTTTTTCCATAAAAATAAAGACATAACCAACTAATATGTTGCAAAATTCCTAACTTTGCGCGAGAATCGCTAAATCTATTATTAAATGTCTGCAACAAAGAAGATAAAAACCGCGTTGGTATCCGTTTACCACAAGGAGGGTTTGGATGAAATCCTGACCAAGCTCCATGAAGAAGGTGTAGAATTCCTTTCCACGGGAGGCACACGCCAGTTCATCGAATCACTGGGCTATCCCTGCCGGGCAGTGGAAGACCTCACGAGCTATCCCTCCATCCTGGGAGGACGCGTGAAAACCCTCCACCCGAAAGTATTCGGCGGCATCCTGGCCCGCCGCGCCGAAGAAGGCGACCGCGCACAAATGGCACAATACGACATCCCCGAAATAGACCTTGTCATCGTCGACCTCTATCCCTTTGAGGAAACCGTGGCTTCGGGAGCCGACGAACAGGCCATCATCGAGAAAATCGACATAGGCGGCATCTCGCTCATCCGCGCCGGAGCCAAAAACTTCCGCGACGTGGTCATCGTGGCCAGCCAGGCCCAATACAAGCCGCTGCGCGACATCCTCATGGAGCGCGGAGCCAACACCACGCTGGAAGAGCGCCGCTGGTTCGCCAAGGAAGCCTTTGCCGTGTCGTCCCACTACGACTCGGCCATCTTCAACTATTTCGACGGCGACGACCTCTCGGCCTTCCGCTGCGCCGTCGAGGAGCCCAAACAGCTCCGCTACGGCGAGAACCCCCACCAGAAGGGCTACTTCTTCGGCAATCTGGAAGCCATGTTCGACCAGATACACGGCAAGGAAATATCCTACAACAACCTCATCGACATCAATGCGGCCGTAGACCTGATTGACGAGTTCGACGAAATCACCTTCGCCATCCTCAAGCACAACAACGCCTGCGGACTGGCTTCGCGCCCCACCCTGCTCCAGGCTTGGAAAGACGCCCTGGCAGGCGACCCCGTGTCGGCTTTCGGCGGCGTGCTGGTGACCAACGAGTCAATCGACAAGGCCACGGCCGAAGAAATCAACAAGATATTCTTCGAGGTAATCATCGCCCCCGATTACGACATGGACGCCCTGCAGATATTGGAACAGAAGAAGAACCGCATCATCCTCGTGCGCAAGGACGTAGAACTGCCCAAACGCCAGTTCCGCTCGCTGCTCAACGGCGTGCTGGTGCAGGACCGCGACCTGGACATCGAGACCCGCGCCGACCTGAAGCCCGCAACCGAGAAGCTTGCGACCGACGCCGAGATAGAAGACATGCTCTTCGCCAACAAGATTGTGAAGAACAGCAAGAGCAACGCCATCGTTCTGGCCAAAGACAAACAGCTGCTGGCCAGCGGTGTGGGACAGACCTCGCGCGTGGACGCACTCAAGCAGGCCATCGAAAAGGCACACAACTTCGGCTTCGACCTCCACGGCGCCGTGATGGCCAGCGATGCCTTCTTCCCCTTCGGCGACTGCGTGGAGATTGCCGGTCAGGCCGGAGTGACGGCCGTCATACAGCCCGGCGGTTCCATCCGCGATGCCGAGTCGGTAGACTACTGCAATGCCCACGACATGGCCATGGTCATGACCGGCATCCGTCACTTCAAACACTAAACCGATGAAGCACGAAGGATGAAGCATGAAGGCCCGGCCGACGGGTCCGCATCTTCATTCTTCGTTTCTTTGTTCATAACATATATAACGAACGCTGTATAGATTACTATGGGATTGTTTTCATTTACACAAGAGATAGCCATGGACTTGGGCACGGCCAACACCATCATCATCTGCGATGGCAAAATCGTGGTGGACGAGCCTTCCGTGGTGGCGCTCGACCGCCGCACGGACAAGATGATTGCCGTGGGCGAGAAGGCAAAAATGATGTACGAAAAGGAAAACCCGCACATCCGTACCGTACGCCCGCTCCGCGACGGCGTGATTGCCGACTTCAACGCCTGCGAGCAGATGATGCGCGGCCTCATCAAGAAAGTAAACACGGGACACCACCTGTTCTCCCCCTCGCTGCGCATGGTCATCGGCGTGCCGTCGGGCAGCACCGAGGTGGAACTGCGCGCCGTGCGCGACTCGGCCGAACATGCCGGCGGACGCGACGTGTATCTCATTTTCGAGCCCATGGCCGCCGCCGTGGGCGTGGGGCTGGACGTGCAGGCTCCCGAAGGCAACATGATTGTGGACATAGGCGGCGGCTCGACCGAGATTGCCGTCATCTCGTTGGGCGGCATCGTGACGAACAGCTCCATCCGCATCGCCGGCGACGACTTCACGGCTGACATTCAGGAGTACATGAGCCGTCAGCACAACGTGAAAGTAAGCGAACGCATGGCCGAGCGCATCAAAATAGCCGTAGGCGCGGCATTGACCGACCTGGGCGACGATGCCCCGGAAGACTACACCGTGTACGGCCCGAACAAAATCACCGCCCTGCCGATGGAAGTCTCCGTAGGCTATCAGGAAATAGCCCACTGTCTGGAGAAATCGCTCGCCAAGATTGAAACTGCCGTCCTGACAGCTCTCGAAAACACGCCTCCCGAGCTCTACGCCGACATCGTGCACAACGGCATCTATCTGGCCGGAGGCGGCGCATTGCTCCGCGGACTGGACAAGCGACTGACCGACAAGATAAACATTCCGTTCCACATCGCCGAAGACCCCTTGCACAGTGTGGCCAAAGGCACAGGCATCGCCTTGAAGAACATCGACAAGTTCTCATTCCTGATGCGATGAACCATAATCAACGACACACAAAGGACGAAGGATGCAGAATCACGATGCCGTAAGGCGGATTCTCCATTCTTCATTCTTTATTATTTAAACCATTATCCACGTGCGCAACCTGTTCGACTTCCTGTTGAAGTACAGCCACTGCTTCCTGTTCGTTTTACTGGAGGTGGTGTGTTTCGTGCTGTTGTTCCGGTTCAACAACTATCAAGCAAGCGTCTATTTTACCTCGGCCAATCGCGTGTGCGGCACAATCTACGAGATATCCGGCGACATTGCCGGCTATTTCCACCTGCAGTCCGTCAACGATTCGCTGACGGACCGCAATCTCGACCTGGAACGCGAAGTGGCGACCCTGCGCACGGCCCTGACCGAAATGACACGCGACTCCGCCCGCACGGACAGCCTGACGGAAGCCTCGCTTGCCGACTTCACGCGCATAAAGGCCCGGGTGGTGAACAACACCCTGCACCGTGCCGACAACTTCATCACCATCGATCGCGGCAACGCCGACAGCATCCGCCCCGAAATGGGCGTCGTGTGTGGCAACGGAGTCATAGGCATTGTCGGCAAGACAACTCCACATTATGCCTTGGTCATCTCGCTGCTCAACAGCAAGTCGAACATCAGCTGCAAGATAAAGAGCAGCGGTTACTTCGGCTACCTGCGCTGGGACGGCAAAGACGCACGCTATACCTATCTGTACGACCTGCCACGTCATGCCGAATGCCATCCGGGGGACACCATCGTGACCAGCGGCTATTCGGCCATCTTTCCCGAAGGGCTGATGGTGGGCGTGGTGGAGAACATCGAGGATTCCCACGACGGATTGTCATACCTGCTCAAAGTGCGCCTGTCGGCCGATTTCGGTCGAGTGAGAGACGTCCGTGTCATTGCCCGTAAAGGCATGGACGAATTCAAGACATTAACAACCATAAACGAATAAGCAACCGTCATGCAGTCCCAACACTTGAAACAAGGCATATGGTTCATCGCACTGGTGCTTGTGCAGTCACTGATATTCAATCACGTGCACATCGCCGGATATGCCACCCCCTTTGTTTATGTGTACTTCATCCTCTCGCTCAAGTGCGACACCCCGCGCAACGCGCTCCTATTGTGGGGATTCACATTGGGACTGGCCGTCGACATCTTCTCCGACACGCCCGGCATGAATGCCGCGGCCACCACCCTGCTGGCGTTCATACGTCCGTGGCTGCTTAATCTGTTCATGTCACACGACAATGCCGGGAACGAATGCCCGTGCAGACACGTCATGGGGCTGGCCTCATTTCTGGGCTATGCCATATTGGGCATCCTGATTCATCACGCCGTCCTCCTGCTGCTGGACACGTTCTCTTTCTTCAACTGGGGAATGCTGTTGCTGAAAACGGTATGCAGCACCGCCCTGACGACCATCTGCGTACTGATAACGGACACCATGCAGAAACAACGGTAAGAAATATGCGCAACTACAATCTGGAGAAACGCAAATTTGTGATAGGAGGCGTGGCCGTGGCCATCGTCATAGGCTACATCGTGCAGCTCTTCGCGCTCCAGATAATGAACGACGAATATAAAAAGAACGCCGACAGCAATGCCTTCCTGAACAAAGTGCAGTATCCGGCCCGGGGCGCCATATACGACCGCCAAGGCCGGCTGATGGTCTACAACCAACCGGCCTATGACGTGACGGTGGTGATGCGCGAAGTGGAAGAGCTGGACACACTGGATTTCTGTCGCACGCTGGGCATCAGCAAAGAGTTCTTCATCAAGCGTATGGCCGACATCAAGAACCGGGCCCTGAATCCGGGCTACTCACGCTACACGGAGCAAATCTTCATGAGCCAACTCCCCGCCGAGGAATTCGCCGTGTTCCAGGAGAAGATATTCCGCTTCCCGGGATTCTACGTGCAACGGCGCACCACGCGACAGTATACTTACGACGTGGCAGCCCACGTGTTGGGCGACGTGGCCGAAGTGTCCAAAAGGGATATTGAAAAAGACGACTACTACCGGAGCGGCGACTTCATCGGCATACAAGGCGTAGAGCGTTCTTACGAGAAAGAGCTGCGCGGCGAGAAAGGAGTGGAAATCCTGCTGCGCGACGCACACGGACGCATCCAAGGACGCTACAAAGACGGAGCCTTCGACCGCCGTCCGGTGGCGGGCAAGGACCTGACGCTGGGGCTCGACGTCGAGCTTCAGGCCTTGGGCGAACGTCTGCTGGAGGGCAAGATAGGAAGCATCGTAGCCATCGAACCGGCCACGGGCGACATCCTCTGCATGGTGTCGGCCCCCTCGTATGACCCGCATCTGATGGTGGGACGCGACCGGGGCAAACACCACCTGGAACTGTCGCGCGACAGTTGGAAACCGCTGTTGAACCGGGCCGTGTCGGGCACCTATCCGCCGGGGTCAACCTTCAAGACAGCCCAGGCGCTCACCTTCCTGCAGGAAGGCATCATCTCGCCCACACAGACGTTTTATCCGTGCAACCACGGCTTTGTGCACCGGGGGCTGCGCGTGGGATGCCACGCCCATCCCTCTCCGCTGCCGCTCATACCGGCCCTGGCCACGTCGTGCAACGGTTACTTCTGCTGGGGACTGTACTACATGTTCGGCAACCGCACGAAATATAAAACCGTGCAGGACGCCATGACCACCTGGAAGGACTACATGGTGTCGATGGGGTTCGGCTACCAGCTGGGCGTGGACATCCCCGGCGAACGGCGGGGCATGATACCCAACGCGGCTTTCTACGACAAAGCCTACCGGGGCTCATGGAACGGACTGACCGTCATCAGTATCGCCATCGGCCAGGGCGAAGTGACGCTCACTCCGCTCCAGATAGCCAATCTGGGCGCGACCATTGCCAACCGGGGATATTTCATCACGCCCCACGTGGTACACTCGATAGAGGGAGGCGAACTGGACAGCCTGTACCGCACGCGGCGATACACCATGGTCGACGCGAGCCACTACGAGGAAGTGGTGCAGGGCATGCGCCAGGCCGTGCTGGGCGGCACATGCCGGGGCGCCAACATCCCCGACATCGAAGTGTGCGGC
This sequence comes from uncultured Phocaeicola sp., assembly GCA_944321015.1. Taxonomy (GTDB): domain Bacteria; phylum Bacteroidota; class Bacteroidia; order Bacteroidales; family Bacteroidaceae; genus Phocaeicola_A. The sequence continues at coordinate 20,863 of CALUJS010000028.1, forward strand.
AAGACGGGAACCGCCGAGAACCGGGGGCACGACCATTCGGCCTTCATGGGATTCGCCCCGATGAACAATCCGCAGATAGCCATCGCCGTCTATGTGGAAAACGGCGGCTTCGGCGCCGTCTACGGTGTGCCCATCGGCAGGCTGATGATTGAAAAATATCTGAAAGGCAAGCTCTCGCCCGAAAGCGAAGAACTGGCCGCACAAATACAAGCACGACGCATATTCTATGATAACGAGGAACGCTAGTCTCTATAAATCGGCCGATTGGGTCATCATCGCGCTCTATCTGGTGCTGGTGATTTGCGGATGGTTCAGCGTGTGCGGAGCAAGCTACACCTACGGCGAACCCGACTTCTTCGGGCCTGAAACCCGTGCCGGGAAACAGATGATGTGGATTGGCTGCGCGCTGGGCGTGGGTTTCGTCCTGCTGATGCTGGAAAAGAAGCTCTATGAGCTGCTCGCCTATTTCATCTACGGCGCGGTCATCCTGCTGCTCATCCTCACGCTCTTTGTCGCCCCGGACATCAAAGGGTCGCACTCATGGCTCCGGCTGGGAGGCGGGGTCAACCTGCAACCGGCCGAGTTTGCCAAGGCGGCCACGGCGCTGGCGCTGGCCAAATATATGAACAACTACTCCTTCTCCCTGCACCGCACGCGCGACTTCCTGGTGGTGATGGCACTCATATTCCTGCCCATGGGCATCATCGTCCTGCAGAAGGAGACCGGGTCGGCCCTCGTATTCCTGTCGTTCTTCCTGATGCTCTATCGCGAAGGCATGTCGGGCGCCGTCCTCTTCTCCGGCGTGTGCGCCGTGGTGTTCTTCATCGTGGGCATCCGCTTTTCCGACATCACGCTGTGGAACATGCCGACCCCGGTGGGCAAATTCGTCGTGATGCTGCTCATCCAGATATGCACGGCCGGCATGGTCGGAGTCTACACCCGCCGCAAGCCCCTCGCCTGGTGGCTGTTCGGGGGGAGCCTTGCCCTGACGCTGCTCACGCTGCTTTTTTCGGGCTACGTGATACCATTCGACATCACGTGGGTGCAGCTGGGCATCTGCGGCGTCATGGTGGCAGTCCTCTGCTATCTGTGGCTCCGCGAACGGATAAACAACTTCGTCTACATCGCCCTCTTCACACTCGGCTCGCTGGCCTTCTTCTACTCCAGCGATTTCGTGTTTTCCCGGGTGCTCCAATCCCACCAGAAGGTACGCATCGAGGTGGTGCTGGGCATGAAGGAAGACCTCTCGGGCGCCGGATACAACGTCAACCAGTCCAAGATTGCCATCGGTTCGGGCGGTCTCACGGGAAAAGGATTCCTCAACGGCACGCAGACCAAGCTGAAATACGTGCCCGAACAAGACACGGACTTCATCTTCTGCACCGTGGGCGAAGAACAGGGCTTCATCGGCTCGTCGGCCGTACTGCTGCTGTTTCTGGCCTTCATCCTCCGGCTGCTGGTGCTTGCCGAACGACAGACCGACCGCTTCGGCCGCGTCTACGGATACTCGCTGGTGGGCATCTTCCTGTTTCACCTCTTCATCAATGTAGGCATGGTGCTCGGTCTGACCCCGGTGATAGGCATTCCCCTGCCCTTTTTCAGCTACGGAGGTTCCTCGCTGTGGGGTTTCACCATCCTGCTGTTCATTTTCATCCGCATCGACGCCGCCCGGAAAAGCACTCCTTCCGGCTCGACCGGTTCCATCGCCTGAAGCCCGAAAACCGACAGCCGCGAGCGCACATATGGAGGGGCACGAGCGGGCATATGGACAGCCGCGGGCGCACATATGGACGGACGCGAGCGGACATATCCGCGCTCAATCCGCCCTCATAAAGCGGAACGCAGCCCGATGGCAGAGCCTCCCGTCCGCCCAAACGAGTTGACGATTTGACCGATATTTATAGATTATTATATTTTCCCATCAGACGCCATTCAAACTAAATCGCTATTTTTGCGAGAAAATAAAGCAAATTGTAAACCAAATATAGATACACTATGAACTTCTTAACGAACGACAAACTTACTATCGTAGGTGCAGCCGGCATGATCGGCTCAAACATGGCCCAAACCGCCATCATGATGGGTTTAACTCCTAACATCTGTTTGTACGACCCTTATGCTCCGGGCTTGGAAGGCGTGGCTGAAGAGTTGTATCACTGCGGCTTCGAAGGCGTGAACGTTACGTTTACCTCCGACATCAAGGAAGCATTGACCGGTGCAAAATATATCGTCAACTCAGGCGGCGCGGCACGCAAAGCCGGCATGACCCGCGAAGACCTGTTGAAAGGCAACGCAGCCATCGCCGAAGAGTTTGGCAAGAACGTAAAGGCATACTGCCCCGACGTGAAACACATCGTGGTAATCTTCAACCCGGCCGACATCACCGGCTTGATTACCTTGTTATATTCCGGCCTGAAACCGTCGCAAGTGACCACCCTCGCCGCCCTCGACTCCACCCGTCTGCGCAGCGAGCTGGCCAAACACTTCGGCGTAGCCATGGATGCCGTTGAAAACTGCCGCACATACGGCGGCCACGGCGAACAGATGGCCGTATTCGCATCGACCGCCAAGGTGAACGGCAAACCGCTGACCGACATCATCGGCACAGACGCCCTGACCAAAGAGCAATGGGCTGAAATCCAGCAGAAAGTGACCAAGGGCGGAGCCAACATCATTGCCCTGCGCGGACGTTCCTCGTTCCAAAGCCCGTCCTACGTCTCCATCGAAATGATTGCCGCCGCCATGGGTGGCAAAGCATTCCGCTGGCCGGCCGGCACCTATGTGTCCAACGAGAAATACGACCACATCATGATGGCATGGGAAACCTCCATCACGGCAGACGGATGCCACTGCAAGGCCCTGAGCGGAACTGCCGACGAGCAAGCCGCTTTGGACAAGAGCTATGCCCACCTGTGCGAACTGCGCGACGAAGTCATCGCCATGGGCGTTCTTCCCGCCATCTCCGAGTGGAACAAGCTGAACCCGAACATCAAGTAAGAAGCTGTATCTGCTTACATAACAAACGGTGCTCCCGCCTGTCCGTGTCAAGGATGGGCGGGAGCCTTTTTATTGCGGATATACAATTATTCTATTATCATCGCCCGCTCTTCCCGACACGACATTTGCATCGTTATTTAACTTTTTGTTACTTTGTGCTTCATTTAAAAAACATCCAGGCATGAAGCGGACATCGGACGGACAAGATTTCTCAATGCAACAGTTGGCCAACGGGGACGAACAAGAGCTGAAACGTCTATACCGCTTTTTCTTTCCCCACTGCCTGTCGTTTGCCCTCAACTATGTCCCCGACGAAGAAGTCTGCCGCGACATCGTGCAAGACGTATTCATTGCCTATTGGGAGCGTCGTGCCGATTTCAGCGATGCCGTCTCGCTCAAGGTCTTTCTCTACCGCTCCATTCGCAACCGTTGCTACAATGCCTTACGCCAGATGCGCCTGCACGAGGCCGTTCCTTTGGATGAAGATGCCGACAGCCTGTTCTCCGAAGACGAACTGGAGCGGAATGTCATCCGCGAAGAAGTGGGCATGATGGTGCATCAAGCCGTCTCACGCCTCACTCCACAAGCCAGAAAGGTGTTGATGCTCTCGCTCCAAGGGAAAACCAACCGGGAGATAGCCGAAGCCCTGGGGCTTTCACTCAATACGATCAAATCACACAAGCTCAGTGCTTACGCCTTTCTGCGGCAACACCTGGACGACCTCCACAACCTGCTCCATTTGTTGTTATTGGGCTGAGCAGTGAAAAAAAGTCCGTTTTCACTCACCCGCTTTTCTTCCGAGCGTGTTCCTTTAATAGAAAGCAACATATTGAACGCTTATGACCCGACTGGAACACATCATCCGCATGGCACGCCTCATCGGTCGCCATCTGTGGCAGAAGACTGACGAGCCTGAACTTGAAGCATGGCTGCAAGAAAGCCAGGCGAACCATACGCTCTTCCACAAATTGCGCGACGGCAAAGAGTGGGCCGACAAACTGGCTTTTTACGAATCGCTCGACACAGAAGCCGAATGGCAACGCTTGAGACGGCGATTGAAAGGCGTGCGCCCCGCACGTCGCCGGACGCTTTCTTTCCGCCATGTCGCGTCGGTGGCTGCCGCACTGTGCGCGCTGCTGGCCGTCACATGGGCCGTGCTTCCTTCAGAAAACGGCACACCGGCCCCTGTGTTGTTTGACGGCAGCCGGACCATACCCGGCCGTGAAATGGCAACCCTTACCGGCGGCACAACCACCTATGCGCTCAATGAGCACACCCGAGTGGATGCATCGGACACCGGCATGACGCTTACCGACAGCACCGGCACACGCCACTTGGCCCGTCAGGCCACGGCCACCCCCTACGTGCTCCGTGTGCCCCGCGGCGGCGAATATGCCCTCACCCTGCCCGACGGGACCCGCGTGTGGATGAATGCCGACTCCGAATTGCGCTTCCCTTCACACTTTGAAGGGAACGAAAGACGTATCAGCCTGCGCGGCGAAGCCTATCTGGAAGTAGCCAAAGACACCGCCCGCCCTTTCTATGTCGAAACGGGACAAAACGTGGTGCATGTCACCGGAACGGCATTCAACATACGTTGCTATGACGACGAAGGCGACATGATTGTCACTCTGGCGCAAGGCCGTGTCGACATGGAAAAGACTGACGGCACCCTGTTGGCATCCTTGCGCCCGGCACAACAATTCGTCAGCCAGAAAAGCGACGGCAGTTATCGTGTGGAAGCGGCCGATCTGAACAAGGCTCTTGCCTGGCACCGGGGTGTATTCATGTTCCGTGACGAACCTCTCCCGGCCATAGCCCGCGAGCTGTCGCGATGGTACGACATTCCCATCCATGTGTCGCCATCCCTACAAGACAAGCGCTATTCAGGCGAACTGAATCGCTATGACACCATCGATCCGCTACTGAGCATCTTGCGCGGCACAGGCGAACTGGAATTTATCGAAGGAGATGCCGGAGCCGTTCAGATAGTACCTGTCGCAGACATTGCCAAACCATAAATCAATACCATTATAACCTCTATTTATCACATGAAAAGAAGCAGAACCTGGAAACGCGGGCTGAGCGCCTGCGTATGTTGCCTGTTTGCCGCCCAATTTGCGATGGCACAGGGAACAGCCGACCGACGGATGTCCATCGACAAGACAAACGCCGGATTGGAAGAGATTTTAAATGAAGTGAGGGAGAATGCGGGCTACAAGATGTTCTACAATTCCCGTCTCCTCCGGGAACGCCGTGCCACCGTACGCATGACCAACGCCACGGTGGACGAAATCCTGAAGAAAGCCTTCGCCGGAACCGGCCTGACCTACCGGCTGGAAAACGGAACCATCGTCATACGCCGCGCCGAACAGCAGTCACGCCCCGGACAAGAGGAACGCCGGCGCGTGCAAGGCACCGTGGTCGACAAGGAAGGCATGCCACTGGCCGGAGCCACAGTCAGAGTGGAAGGTCAGGCCATGGGTGCGGCAACCGATGCCGACGGGCACTTCGACTTGTCCATACCCTCCGGCACACGACGGTTGGAAGTGTCGTTCATTGGCATGAAAACCGCCCTGCTGGAACTGACGAAACGCGACCATTACGTCGTAACCTTGGAAGAAAACAGCGTAATGCTGTCCGACGTGGTGGCCACCGGCTACCAGACCATCTCACGCGAACGAGCCACCGGCTCCTACAGCATACTCACCGACGAGGAGATGGAACGCCGACATGCCACGAAGTTCTCCTCCATCCTTGACGGACTGGTGGCCGGAGCGCAAGGGACCGATGACGGACGTGGAGGCACCGCTTACCAAATACGCGGCACAGGCACCATGATGGCCGACGACATGCCGCTGGTCGTTGTTGACGGATTCCCTTTGATGGACACGCAATCGAACATCACGGGCGACAACCCGGCCTTGACGGCTTTGGAGAAAATCAACCCGAACGACGTAGAAAGCGTAACCGTGCTGAAGGATGCCGCAGCCGCCTCCATCTGGGGCGCCCGCTCGGCCAACGGCGTCATTGTCATCACCACCAAGAAAGGCAACAAACAAAAAAGATGGGAAGTGAACGTAAACACCCAACTCTCCGTAGGACACAAGAAAGATGTCGGCCAAATGCTCAACCGGGCCAGCTCCGCCGACATGATAGCCTACCAGCGCATGTTGTTTGAACGCCAATACATGGACTATGGGGAATACTACGGAACGTTGAGCGAGTTGACCAATCCCGTCACGTCATCGGAGCTGCTATTATATAAAGGTATACGCTGGGGAACCATCAGCGAAGACGAGATGAACGCCGGGCTGGAACGTCTTGCCCGTCTGGACAACGCGAAGCAAATCAAAGACCACTTTCTGGAGAATCCTTTCCTGTTCCAAACCAACGCATCTGTCAGCGGAGGCACAGAGAAATACAACACCTATGCCTCTCTGCTCTACCAGCACGACTCGGGTGATTTCATCGGCAAACAGGAGAATTCATTCATGGCCAACTGGAACAACAACTTTACCTTCAACCGCTATCTGTCGCTCAATGTCGGCCTTGCCCTGCAGCAGGAAAATGCCCACTCTTCCGTCATCAGCGAAAACGACCTGCGCAATCTGTCGCCTTACGAAATGCTGCTCGACGAAGATGGCAACTACGCCACGCATGTAGGCTCTTACAATACCGACGTGCTGAACATGTTCGACTGGAGCCGTTTCCCCTACCATGACATGAATTACAACATGCTGCAGGAAGCACGTACACGCAACAGCCGCACGGTGAACACCATGTATCGCGCCCAAATAGGCTTACAGGTGAACATCATCGACGGATTGCGCTTCAACAGTCGTTTCCAGTATGAAGAGAACCGCTACCGCCAACGTACCTACAACAGCGAAGAATCCTTTGCGGCCCGCTTTGCCGTAAACGAATTTACGCCGGGCGACTACGACGGCAATCCGCAAGGCGACTCCGTTCTTCCCATGGGCGGCATACGCAACCTTGACAGAGGTTCGCGTCGAGGCATGGTGTTCCGCAACGACATCTCGTTTGACCGAACTTTTGGCGAGCGTCATGCCCTATCCGTGGTGCTGGGCAACGAATTGAGCCGCTACCGTTCAAGCACCTTCCAGCTGCCTACTCTCTACGGCTGTACCTCACCCACGGCAGGCGGCACCATGGGCCCGTCGGGCTATTTCACCACGCTTGATGGCTACAACAGCACCGTGAGCGGCGTGCCCTTGGAAGGCAAAGAATACCTGTCTGAAAGCTACAACGACAACCGCTATGTGTCCTTCTATGGCAATGCGTCCTACACCTACGACGAGCGCTACGGCCTGTCACTGAGCGCCCGCAGCGACGCATCCAACCTTATCACCAGCGAACCGAAGTACCGTTGGTCGCCGTTATGGTCAACCGGTCTGATGTGGCACCTGTCCAACGAACGTTTCCTCAAAAACGTATCGTGGCTTGACCGCCTCACACTGCGTCTCACCTACGGACAGAATGGTAACGCCTGCAGCATCTCTTCCGCCCGTACCACCATCAACACCAACATTACCTATCCCGACGACTATACCGGCCTTCTTCCCGGACGCATTGCCGACTACGGCAACCCGACCTTACGTTGGGAAAAAACGAGCACGACCAACATAGGACTCGACTTCGCATTACTGGGTAATCGGCTCTTCGGTTCGATCGACTTCTATAATAAAAGAGGTACCGACATTCTGGGCACAGTCACCATGTCGGCAGTGAACGGCACCTCATCGGCCACATTCAACAATGCCGAATTGCTAAACCGAGGCGTGGAAGTGACACTTGGAGGGCGGTTCAATGCCGGCGAAGCCATCCTCTCGGCCAATGTGACCTATGCCTACAACAAGAACAAGATTCTCTCACTCTACAACGAGCTGACCATGGTCAACGACATGATTCAGGCAGAATACGTGGAAGGCTATCCGCTGTCGTCCATCTTTGCTTTCCACTATCTGGGCACAGACGAAAGCGGAGTTCCACAAGTGTCCGACGGGCGTGGCGGAAGCTACACGATTGATGACTTCAGCATGTATCTGGATCCGGACATCAACGTACTGCGCTACATGGGCACACGCATCTCGCCCCACACACTGGGCGTGCAGTTGAACGGCGAATGGCGCGGATTCAACCTGAGCGCCCTCTTTACCGGACGCTTCGGAGGCAAAATGCAAATGCCTACATTCACCTATTCCATGGCCGGAAGCTATGAAAAGATGACCCTTAATGCCCAACTGAGCGATGTCCTGGCCGGAGACCCCAACACGATGCCTATCCCCGACGCCGATATTCCAGCCGAAGTATATGCCAACTGGTCGATGGCCGCCTCCCTGCTGGACAATCGCGTGGAAAGTGCTTCCTATATATATTGCAAGGAAGTCGTAATGGACTACACTTTCCCGCAGTTCAACCGGGCATCACGCATAGTCAAAGGGCTGAATCTTTTTGCCAAGGTGGAAAACCTGGGACTCATCTGGACAGCCAACTCCAAACACTATCACCCGGAATATCTGCCGGGACAAGCAACCGAGCCGGTCGTCACCTGGACGCTGGGCGCACGTGTCAACTTCTAAACAACCAACGATTATGAAACATAGAATCTATACCATCCTATTAACCGCCACATGTCTTCTGACCGGCTGTGACGACTTCCTTTCCGAGGTGCCCAACCGCGGAGGCGACGAAGTGTTGAACTCCGGCGCACAAATCGACGCACTGTTCAACAACAGTGATTACCTTACCACCTATGCCAAGCTGTCGCTCACCAGTTCAGACGATTTTGGATACACCACAGCCGTAGCCGACGCATTTGGCTATGTGGATAGCGATGTGATGAACGGACTGACATGGAACGTGGAAAGCCAACGACTCGTTGCCTACGGTGACGAGATGTGGAGCACGGAATATTCCAAGATTTTCCTGGCCAATCTCATCATCAATGAAATTGACGAAGTGACCGACATCACCGATGAACAACGCACCGACTATCTGGCCAATGCGCATTTCATCCGTGCCTTGGCCAACTGGCAACTTGTGTCGCTCTATGCACAGCCTTATGACGAAGAGACGCTCGACACACCGGGATTGCCCCTGAAACAGACCACCAGTTATGAGGAAGACATGCATCGCGCAACACTGAAAGACACCTATGCTTTCATTTTGGCCGACCTCGACGAAGCCTACAAGACCACCCGCACCGATATCGGCCAACGCTGGCTTGTCTCCCGTCCTGCCGTAGAAGCCCTCAGGGCGCGCATCTATCTCAGCATGCAGAAGTATGAGGATGCAGCCAACCATGCCGCCGAAGCGCTAAAGAGCCAACGCGCCCGGCTGGTAGACTACAACACGCTGGGCACCATTGAACGCACACTGACCTCCATGGACGGCGATATCACGGTAACCTACTCCGAACTGTACGGCATGAGCCCCGTAGAATTCACAGACTATCCCGAATTATACTATGCCTCAATGTATGAAGCAAGCAGCTATTTCCTTCCCTCGTCAGACCTGCTAAATATTTACGACCGCGAGGATGACCTCCGTTTCCGACTGCTCTTCGTGAAAAACGGCACTTTGGCAATGGGATTGGAAAATATCGTTGAAGACAACATGCTCTACACTTACTTTGTCGGGCTGTATGACGACAGCATCATGCCCGCCGCGCCCACCGTGCCCGAAGTGCTACTCACCCGCGCCGAGGCTCTTGCCCGCCAAGGCCAATGGGAAGAAGGTATGAATGTGCTCAACGAACTACGCGCCAAGCGCATCCGCACAGGCGGACACATTACGCTGGCTGCCACCTCGCAAGAAGAAGCCATCCGGCTCATTCTGGAAGAACGACATCGCGAAATGCCTTTCATGATGCGCTGGCAAGACATACGCCGACTGGCTTACAACGAAACACCGAATGATGACATCGCTCTGAACCGTATCTTTTATAAGATGGAGAACAACACGATAGACTACGGCGTAACACAGGAATACACCCTGCCGGTTAGGTCCAAACGCTACGCGCAACCTATTGCAGACATTGAAATCGCACGTAGCGGAAGCCAACTGGTACAGAACGACTACGACTGACACACGGATAGAGCAACACAGGAGCACGCAGACTTGAAACCGTCCTGCACATCCAATCGGGGCGGTTCGTTGAGGGTTGTTGTCTCGAGATGCTCCTGTGTTTCTTTTTCCGGCAGGCCTATCACAGAGACCAACAATTTCCTCAACCTAAACACCATCAACTCATGAAACAAATAAATCTCATTCTACATACATCCACATTGTTGACAGTTTTCCTCTTTCTGTTGAGCGGGTGCCAACAAGGGCATCGTGCCCCTCTGTCACTCAAAGTGGAAGGACTTTCCGGCGACACCGCCACTTGGAGTATTACCGGCGTTTCCTATTCAATCGCAAATCCGGAACAGTGGGACAGTACGTTCACTCTGACCGACGGAAAAGCCGAGCTGAATATTCACGTCGACACGTTCACCCGCATCATGATAACCCCTTCCAACGTGCCATATCCGTTCTTAAACACCATAGATGCCTATCTGGAAAAAGACAAACCCATACAAATCAGCGCCCACATGAAAGATGGTTACGTGGCCTATTCGGCCAAAGGCTCCACCCTAATGGAGCAATATGCCGACCGCACTTCGGCATTCCGCAAGTCCGCCATCGACCAACTACAAGGATTAGAAGGCAACGAACTGTTCAAACACTACAACAAACTCTCTGATGCCGACTGTAAGGCCAATGTGGACTACGCCTTGGCACATCCGTCCGACGACATTTCCGCCGTCTACCTCACCGAATTGGCCGACGACTCCCTGCTGGCCGCCCGTGCCGACGAACTGACATCTTCACTCGTGCAAGGCGGACTGCGTGGCATCATCGACTTACGCATCCGGTGCTATGACTACGAATCGGCCGTTCGTTACTCTTCCGGCGATGTGCGCTTAGGATGCCAAGCACCGTCTTTTAGCGCAAAAGGCATTGATGGCGATACCATCAGTCTGGCTCAATATGCCGGACAGAAATATGTAGTACTCGATTTCTGGGGCTCATGGTGCAGTTGGTGCATGAAAGGCATGCCTGCCATGCGCCGCTACCAAGAAAAGTATAAAGACCGGATGATCATCATAGGCGTAAACTGTAACGACACGGAAACAGCCTGCCGCCGAGCAATGGAAAAACAACACATGACATGGCCGCAAATCATGGACAAGCCCGACATGGAAAACAGCCTCGTGACACGCTATGCCGTGCAGGCTTATCCCACAAAAATCATCATCTCGCCTGAGAGCCATATCGTGGGCTACTTCGACGGCGAAGAAGAAACATTTTATCAAATGTTGGACAGTCTGTTCGTCGCTCGCCACGCACAACATCCTTAATATAATAAAACAGAAACAGCGAGAACCTCAGGCAACACACACTCCCCTTTATTTCTTTTTTGCAGAAAAGTTAAAGGAAAGTTTTGTAAATAAGTAAAGTATGCGTATTTTTGCGGCCACTTTGAACCATGTATAATTATTAACCAACTCTATAAAAACAAAAACAAAATGATTGTAGTACCTGTAAAAGAAGGCGAAAACATTGAAAAAGCGCTGAAGAAGTTCAAAAGAAAATTTGAGAAGACCGGTGTAATCAAAGAATTGAGAAGCAGACAGCAATACGACAAACCGTCTGTAATCAAAAGACTTAAGATGGAACACGCCATCTACATCCAGAAACTTCAGCAGACAGAAGAATAATTATTTCGCAAATTATTTGAATTTATCATCAGATTTCCATATATTCGTTGCTGAATTATACAAGCTACGATTCTCATGCTGATAAATTCTTTCTTGGAGTATCTTCAAGTTGAGCGAAACTACTCCCCCCTGACGCTGGAAAGCTACGGGACGGACTTGAGACAATTTGAAGCATACTTTACGGACACCGACCCGGAGCTGACGTGGACAACAGTCGACGTCGACATTATCCGCCAATGGGTAATGGAGATGATGAACGAGTCCTATTCGGCAACCTCCGTCAACCGAAAGTTAAGCGCGTTGCGCTCTTTCTATCGGTTTCTGCGTTTACGCGGATATACGGAGCGGAATCCGATGCTGAAAATGAAAGGGCCGAAAAAGAAGAAGCCGTTGCCCGTCTTCGTAAAAGAGCAGAACATGGACAAACTTCTGAGCAAGACGCCCGAAGCTGACGATTTTGAAGGTATCCGCAACCACTTGATACTGGAAACATTCTACGAAACCGGCATGCGCCGGGCCGAGCTAATCGGTCTCGACGACAAAGATGTCGACACAAGTGCTTCCGTAATAAAAGTGACAGGAAAGAGAAACAAACAGCGTCTGATTCCTTTCGGCGAAAAGCTCCGCAAGAATCTGATTGCCTACATGCAGCTGAGAGACGAGGTTATCTCTCCACGCGACACCCAAGCATTCTTCGTAAATGCCAACGGACGCCGAGTAACCACGCAGTTCGTTTATGATTTGGTAAAAAAAAGTTTGTCGAAAGTTGTTACGCTGAAGAAACGTAGTCCGCACGTGCTGAGACACACATTTGCCACCTCCATGCTAAACCATGAGGCCAACCTGGAAGTAGTAAAAGAGTTGTTGGGGCACAAAAGTTTGGAAACTACAGAAATCTATACGCATGCAACTTTTGAGGAACTTAAACAGATTTATAAACAGGCTCATCCGCGAGCCTAATTAAAAAAGGAGGTTTATATGGAAATTAGAATTCAATCGATTCATTTCGATGCTTCAGAGCAACTGCAGGCTTTCATTCAAAAAAAAGCAGCCAAATTAGAGAAGTATTGCGATGAAATAAGAAAGGTAGAGGTGTCATTAAAAGTCGTAAAACCCGAAACCGCCAAAAACAAGGAAGCAGGCATCAAGGTCTATGTACCCAACTCAGACCTGTATGCCGAGAAGGTTTGCGACACATTTGAAGAAGCAGTAGACTTAAGCTTGGACGCACTGGCCAAACAATTGGAAAAGTTCAAAGAAAAGCAGCGTGCCAAGTAAAAAAGCCCACAAAAGTTTTTGTGGTTAAAAATAAATAGCTAAATTTGCAGCCGTTTCACTAGGCATTGGTGAAACGGCTGAATTTAAAAGCCTCTTTAGCTCAGTTGGCCAGAGCACGTGATTTGTAATCTCGGGGTCGTTGGTTCGAATCCGACAAGAGGC
>CALUJS010000029.1 GCA_944321015.1 uncultured Phocaeicola sp.
TCGTCGACCGACACGCTGACGATGGTGAAGTCCTTGTATTTCTCGTGTACGCGCACCAGGTGGGGAATTTCTGCGCGGCACGGCCCGCACCACGAGGCCCAGAACTCCAGCATGACATATTTGCCGGACGGGATGAGTGAAGAGAGTTTCACCGTCTTGCCGTCGGGAGTCTGCACGTCGATGTCGGCATATTTTTCGCCCAAAGCCACGGGTTTAATCTTGCCTACGATGGAGTCGAGCGCGGCCAGTTGCGGCGTGCCGGTCCAGGCTTCGGCCACCCATGAACGCATGGAGTCGATTTGTGCGGCCGTGAAGTCCACTGTGAAGTTCGACAGCAGGGCGATGAGTTGGTCGTATGCCACGACAGACGAAGGATTTTGCCGGATGAAGTCCATCGTTTTCTCCCGGTGTGCCTGTTTCCAGCGGGCGTCATCCTTGGCGATGGCCACGCCTATGGCCGTGTAGTCATGCTGATGGTTCTTGTCGTTCATCATCGGCAGGGTGTATTCCTCCGTGTAGCGACGGTCTATGGCAGTCAGGCTGTCATTGATGGATTTCATGCTTTGCAGGAATTGGGTGTAGAAGTCCTGCGTGGCCGAACCGGTGATGACGGGAGCTTCGGTCTTTCTGTTCGGGTCATAGAAGAGTCCCGGCAGGGTCGCCAGGTCGCCTGTGAAGGTGATGGGCGAGTTTTCCAGGTAGAAGTTTGAGGCGAAGACTTTGCCTTTCACGCTCTCCGTCGGGTCGGTGCGCAGGTCTATATATAAGGTATAGAGCTCCGGGCTGTCGATGTGTCCTGCCATGCTGAACCGGCCGTCGGTGATGGTCGCGCTGTCAGTGCGCAGCAGTTGTCCGTCGGGGGTTTGCTTTTGCAGATAGACCTTGCCTGTCTGGGCTTCGCCTCCGGTGAGTGTGCCTTCGAGCGTGTAGCCTTGTTCTTGGTTTTGGCAGGCTGCCAGTAATAGAGCAGCCGTTGCCAGGATGGTAAGTTTCTTCATGTGGGATTACTGATTAGAAGTTAGTTCATAACTGGGGTTTTGCTCCAGGAGCTTGTTGCCGCTCCGCGCCTTTTCGGGGATGGGCAGCGTGAGGTGCTGCATGGACACGGTGTAGCCCAGGCCGGTGGCGGTGAAGTCGGTGCCGTCGAGCATGTGGTAGCGCACCATGTCAAACCACTCCTCGTAGTTCTCGGCGGCCAGCTCCATGTATTTGTGGCGGAAGATGGCCAGCAGCAGGTCGGCGTCGGCAATGCCGTCCACATAGTCGGCATCGTAACCCGCGCGGTCGGTGATAGCCTTCAGGGCGGTGCGTGCCGGAGCATAGTTGCCCCGGCGTGCTTCGGCTTCGGCCTTGATGAGGTAAAGCTCGGCCAGGCGCATCAGGTAGTAGGTGTTCTCGTCGCCGGTGGCGGTGCTGTTGAGCACATACTTTTTCAGACTGCCGGGAGTGAAAACGTCCGTGTAGCGTGCGTCATATTGTTCGTCGCCCACAGTGCCCGCCAGTTCGTCGGCAATCAGCGCGACGGTGGTGCCGTAGCCCGACATCACGTCGCTGGTGACGTTGCTTCCCAACATTTCCAGCGGATATTCCACATAGGGTGCGAAGAGCGTCTCCGGCGAGCTGAATCCCTGGGCGAAGATGTCCTGGTAATCGCCCAGCGGGGAACCTGCCTCGTCGATGGCCTGCTGTGCCAGCGTGGCGGCTTCGCCGAACTCGCCCATGTAGAGCATCACGCGGGCACGGAGCATCTTCACGGTGACTTGGTTCACGCGGTAGGCGCGTCCGTCATAGGCCGGAGCGTCGGCGGCCACGTCGAGGTCGGCCAGAATCTGCGTGTAGCAGGCTTCGACCGTGGAGCGTGCCTTGGCCTCCGTCTCGTTGTCGCGCACAGGTTTGTCATAAAGCACCACGCCGTATTCCGACGTGCGGTCCCAGAACTCGCCGAACGAGCGCAACAGCAGGAACTCGGCAAAGGCTTTGTGGAAGGCCGTTTCGCCCAGAATCTCAGCCTTGCGCTCGGGCGTCAGGCCGTCGGGACTGTTGTTGGCCAAGGCCGCCGTGAGCGAGTTGGCCTGATTGACGATGGTGTAGAGCGTGCGGTAGTAGTTGAGCACGGTGTTGTTTTGCACGCGCAGGTTGTTGTCGCGGAAGTTGGTGGTTCCTTCGGCCGTGGTGGAGTTGTAGAGCGTGCCGGTGAGGATGAACATGCCGTTGCGCATGGCAGTGATGCCGCTTTCGCGATAGAGGGAGTAGATGCCGTTGAGCAGATATTCGGGCGAATTGGCATCGGTAATCACGTTCTCGTCGGTGAGGACGAAGTCGGGCTGTATGTCGTCCACGGGGCCGAGCAGGTTGCAGGCCGAAAGCGACAGGCCCAGGATGGCTGTGAGTATGATGTTCTTACGCATAATATACGGTTTTTAAGGGTTAGAATGAGAGTTTGACGCCCACGGAGAACGACTTCGAGAGCGGGTAAGAGTCGTAGTTGGTGCCGGACGTGGTGCTGGTGCCCACCGATTCGGGGTCGATGCCCGGCCAGTCGGTCACGGTGAACAGGTTGGTGGCCACGGCATAGACGGAGGCGCTGCCGATGTGCAGGCGTTCGGTCACGGAGCGCGGCAGCTCGTAGGAGAGCGTGATGTTCTTCAGGCGCAGGTACGAGGTGCTGAACACGTAGCGGTCGTTGACCGTCGAGTTGTAGTTGTAGAGTCCGTCGGCCATGCGGGCATAGCGCGCGTCGGTGTTGTCGGGCGTCCAGAAGTTGTTATACAGCTCGCGGCTGACGCTCTTTCCGGCGTTGGACATGGTGACTTCCATGAGCAGGTCGTTGTAGAGCGCTTCGCCGCCTTGCGAGAACTGCATCAGCATGGAGAGGCTCCAGTTCTTGTAGGCGAACGTGTTCTGCCATCCGCCGAAGAAGTTCGGTTCGGGGTTGGCTATGACCACTTTATCGTTGGTGGTGTCGAAGATGCCGTCGCCGTCGATGTCCTTCAGCAGATAGTCGCCCACGCCGGTGTTGTCCATGTAGTTGCGGCCGTATTTCTCCTGTGCGGCGGCGTTGAGCGCGTCAATCTCGGCCTGGTCCTGGATGATGTGGTCTACCACGTAGCCTTGGGTGACGCCCATCGGTTCGCCCACCACGAAATAATCTTGCATGTAGGTGTCAATCAGGGCGCCGTTGAGGCTTTCGATGCGGCTGCGGTTGGTCGAGAGGTTGAGCATCGTGCTCCAGTTGAAGTCGCGGGTGCGCACCACGTCGGCTCCGATGGAGAACTCCACGCCCCGGTTGCTCATGTCGATGATGTTGCTCGAATAGGTTGCCATGCCCGACTCCTGAATGTAGGGCGCGGGAGCCAGTGCGCCGTCGGTGTAGCGGTAGTACCAGTCGAGGCTACCGTAGAGGCGGTCTTCAAACAGGCTGAAGTCGAAGCCCACGTTTACTTCGCTGGTCTTCTCCCAGCCGATGTTGCGGTTGGGCAAGGTGTTGCTGAGCGTGATGCTGCTTTGTCCGCCGTATAGGTTGCCGTAAACGAAGTATTGCTTGTAGGCGAAGTCGGCCACGTTGGTCGAACCCGTCTGTCCCAGGCTGAGGCGCAGCTTCAGGTTGCGGAAGGTGTTCTTGTCTTCCACGAAGTCTTCTTCGCTGATAATCCAGCCCAGCGAGAGGGCGGGGAAGTAGCCCCACTGGTTGTCCGGGCCGAACTTCGACGAAGCGTCGGCACGCATGCTGAACTCGGCCAAATACTTGCCGTCATACGAATAGTTCAGACGGCCGTACACCGAGTTCAGTCCGCTTTTGCTGGATGACTCCATGCGGCCCCGTACCGTCTGTGCCGAAGCCATGTTGTTCAGCACTTCGTCATCGGGGAATCCTTCGTAGGAAAGGGTCTTTGTGTAGCTCTTTGAGCGTTCGGAACCGTAGCCGAGCATTGCGCCGATGAGGTGCTTTTGGAGGCTGAGGCTGTAGTCCAGGCGGAAGTTGAGCGATGTGGTGGTATATTCGCTGTCGCTGGTGTCTAGTGTGGAGTTGAGCGGATAGCCCATGCCCTGCATGTCGATGGAGGCATCTTTCGGTGTGAACAGTTCGGAGGAGAACGAGTAGTTTGTCATGCTGAAGTCCGTGCGGAACTTCAGTCCCTTCAGCAGTTCGATTTCGGCAAAGAGGTTGCCCAGGAACTGGTTGCTCTTGTTCGTGTTCTCGCGTTCCAGCAGGGCCACAGGGTTGGGGCTCAGCTCGACGCCTTCATAGCCATAGTTCGAGACTCCGGTGTCAATGCGGTTGTAGTTGCCGTTTGCGTCGCGCACAGTTACATCAGGGCGCACCAGCCAGGGTTTGCTTTCGCCGGAAGCAGTGCCCAGGCCATCGCTGTTGCCGTAGCGTTTCGTCTCGGAGTAGTTCATCACGGCGCCCACCTTGATGCGGTCGGTGATGTCGGTGTTGATGGCGATGCGCCCGCCGTAGCTCTCCATCGTGTCGTTCTTATACAGTCCCTCCTGGTTGGTTCCGTTGAGCGAGATGGAGTAGTTGGTGCGGGCCGAGCCGCCGCGCACGGAGGCCGTGTACTGGTGGGTCAGGGCGTTCTTGTTCTTCACTTCCTTCACCCAGTTGGTGTTGATGTCGGGGTTATATTTTGATTCGTCCAATCCATAGTAGGCCGTGTAGTTTTTCATGTATGTATACGGGTCTAACGTATAGTCGGCAATACCCCAATAATCTAATGATTGTGTGATGCTTAATCCTTGAGTAAAAGCATCAAAAGCGTTGCGCAGGTTCTGGTCGGTGTAGTTCATGAACTCTTCCGTGGTGAGCGGCTTGAACTCCTTCACGGGGTTGGACACCATGATGTTGTAGCCCACTTCCACGGTGGGTTTCTCGTCCTTGCGTCCGTCCTTGGTGGTGACGATGATGACGCCGTTGGCGCCGCGCGAACCGTAGATGGCCGTGGCCGATGCGTCCTTCAGCACGTCGATGCTCTCAATGTCGTTGGGCGAGAGGTTCATGAGCGGGTTCACGCTGGTGGATTCCACGAAGAGGGGCACGCCGTCGATGACGTAGAGCGGCGCGTTGTTATTCGTACCCGTCTGCATGTTGGGATAGGGCGAGGTCACGCCGCGCACGTTGATGGTGATGGGCGAGCCCGGCTCGCCGCTGTTCTGCGTGGCCAGCACACCCTTCAGCATGCCGCCTCCGATGAGGTCTTGCACGTTGGTCGACACGGGCGCCATGCGCTCGATGTCCTCTTTCTTTACGGACGAAATGGAGCTGGTGAGGCTCTTGCGGTTCTTGCTTCCGTAACCGATGACCACCACGTCGTCCAACGCCACGTTGTCGTCGCGCAGGGTGACGTTCATCACCGTTTCGCCTTTGAAGCGCACGGTCTGTGTCTGCATGCCCACGAAGGAGAAAGTCAATTCGGGTTCAGAACCCGTGGGGGGGGGTAATTTTAAGGTATATTTACCGTTGATGTCGGTAATGGTTCCCCGTGTTGTTCCTTTGACGCTTACCGAAACGCCCGGCAAGGGTTCACCATGGCTGTCGGTGACAGTTCCGGTGATGGTCCGCTCGGCTTGCTGCACCGAGTACACATGCATTTCTGCTGGGGGAAGGTCGCTTCCCTTGGCCGGCAACGCTGTGCCGACCCATGCGCCGGCAAGGGCGCATGCAAATAGTTTCCAGTGTGTCATATCGTATAATTGTTGAGGTTGTCCTCTGGTTAGTCTATCGTAAAAGCGCAGATCTTGTCTGGTGTCTAATACCTATCTTGTACAAAGGTAACAAAGTTTATTAATCTTTCAACAATGTCTCACTCTTATTTTTTTGTGATGCCGATGGCAGGGGGGACATGTATTTATGTGGATGGGCTAAAACTGTTAGTACCCTATCAACGTTGATAGACGGATGATTGCTTACCGCCACAGAGATTCACTCTTCCAATCCTTGATGAATCCCATAGCCGTGATGTCTATTGGCGGGAACTTAGATAATAAGTCTGCAATTTTTCCATTAAAGTTGTTGTTTGGAGAAACAGCGGAAAGGAAATACTTGATAATACACAAGCGATAGAACAACTTTTTCTTGTCAATCCTTGATGTGTCAATCCAAACTTTTGAAGCCTTACGTGGCTCTGCAGGGTTAAGCATGAAATCTCTGTTCCATACTCTTGCATGGTGACAGCACATATTACGCAAGTTGGCAAGTACGGTCAGCCATGATGTAAACACTTGTGGCTTCAATCCAAAATAATCGGCAATAAGTTTTCTCAGTCTGTTGCTCGCTATATTGGAGTAAATGTAGTTCAAGTTGCCGAAAGATAAAACCTCCGCTATCATCCATGCCGGAGGGTAATCCTCAATGTGGTTTCGTCTAAAGTTTTCAATATACTCTTCCTTGCTTGATGCGAGCTCCTTTTCTATGACGGCCAGCGTCTGATTGAATTTCTCAGCGTTGGCAAAATATTCAGCCCTTGTTATCCAATACTTATCGCCAAGCTCTTGACAACCAATGTTGGCCAATACACTGCGGATAGCCACCTCTATTTTTTCTATTTCATTGAAAAGCACGATGCGCAACTTCTTGTCGAAACGGTAAAGTATCATCACCTGTTCAAAGGTCGTACCGTCCTTCAATTCCAAGTCGCTTTTAGGGATTTTGTAGAACGGAAAAATATATGCAGACAGCCTGTGATAGCCGATATTCATCAGATAGCTTTCAGCTTTGTCTTCATCGCAGAAGTACATTCCACGGCTTTTGAGTATCTGAACAATCTGTTTAGGGGTTGAGTATGGCTTTGGGAAACTTGTTTTCATATACCTATATAAAAAAAAACGACCCGCCGATTTGAGCATCGTTGAGAGGCTTGGCAGGTTCTAATAATGCAAAGATACAGCTTTCGTTTCAAAGCACAAAATGTTTCATTAAAATTTATAGCGGTGCCGAAACAGAAGGCGCCGTTGTCGGACGAACGTGTATTTTGCATTATCTTTGCCGCCGGAAACAATTTTATTCGTCATGGCAAAGCAGAAATATTATGTGGTGTGGCGGGGCGTGGAGCCCGGCATCTATGACAGCTGGCGCGACTGCCAGGCACAGACGAAGGGATACGAGGGAGCCATGTATAAGAGCTTCGGCAGCCGCGCGGAAGCCGAACAGGCCTACGCCGATTCGCCTTATGATTACATAGGGCGGAAAGCCGCACAAAAGACCGCCGCGCCGACCGTCGATTGGGAAACAGAGGTGCAGCTCAACGCGCTGGCCGTGGACGCGGCATGCAGCGGCAATCCCGGCCCGATGGAGTATCGCGGCGTGTATCTGCTCACGCGGCAGGAGGTGTTCCACTACGGTCCCGTGCAAGGCACGAACAACATCGGCGAGTTTCTGGCCATCGTCCATGCCTTGGCCCTGATAGACCAAAAGGGGCTTTCCATGACGGTGTATTCCGACAGCCGCACGGCCATCAGCTGGGTGCGCCAAAAGCGGTGCAAGACGAAGCTTCCCCGCACGCCGCAGACCGAATCCCTCTTCCAGCTCATAGCCCGTGCCGAGCAGTGGCTCCGTACGCATGACTACGCCACGCCCGTCGTGAAGTGGGAGACGGAACGCTGGGGCGAAGTGCCTGCCGACTTCGGGCGGAAGTGAGGTGCGGGAGAAAGTGGGGCATTCGTTTTGATAAGTTCCGCGTCTTTCTTAGCTTTGCCTTGTGTAAAATCGTTGAGCCATGAAACGTTATCTTCCCATCCTGTTCATTCTTTTCCTGTTGGTGTCGTGCAAGCCTTCCGGCGAACCATTTGTGGTGTCCGAAGGCGGGGCCGCCGTCTATGCGCAGGCAGGCGACTCGGTGCCCGTGCGCTTCTTGGCGGCGGGCGACACGGTGCGATTGAAGCTGAACAGCGACATTTACTCTACCTTCCGCGAAGGTGACCACACCTGTTATGTGCGACGTGCCGAACTGGAACCGCTCTATTGGGCGGGCCGCATGGAGCGCATGGCCGACGGCTGGGCGGAGCGTGTCGTGCACGGGCGGGATAGTGTGGTTCGGGCCGTTTCGTCCTTCGGCATTGAGGCGACGGAGCGCAGCGTGGCCTTCCTCTTTCTGACGGTGAGCGTGGGCGCGCTGCTGGTGTGGCTCACGTTGCGCCGTGTGCGCAGCCGCATGCTGGCCCTTTGCGCCGGACTGCCGTTGCTGGCGTTGGCCGCGGTGGTGTCTGCGCTCCAGCTGTCGTTTGACGACCCGGCATGGTTTTGCAGTCCGTCGGTTGTGGGTTGGGGATGGACGCTGGCCGGTTTTGCGCTGTTCGCCGGATGCGTGTGGACGCAGATGTTGCTGGCCGGGCGCGTCATTGGCGTGTGGACGAACAGTCGCGGGATGCCTTTCCGGCCCGACTGGCGTTTGCCCGCCCTGGCCGTGGGCGTGTTCATCGTGTTGCTGCTCACTTATCCCGTTACGACCATCTGGCTTGACTATCGCGTGATGACGGCCTTGCTCTACGGCCTGCCCGCGCTGTTGTGCGTGCTGTTCCTCCTGCTGACGGCTGTACGCTTCTTGTGGCACACTCGTTGCGGCCTGATAGGCAAGCTGATAGCGTTGGTCGCGCTGCTGCTGTCCACCCTGATGTTGATAAACCTGTGTCTGTTGGCCATCGCCATTCTGTTCTTTGTCATTGCGGCTGTGGCGGCCCTGCTGTTTCTGGGCAGCGTGTCGACGGGCACGGCTGCGGCCGGAGAGGAAGGTGCTGCGGCTCGTGGCGGGGATGACGGACCGCAGTGGGAATGGCACAGTTGCAGCAGCTGTCCTCATGCCGGACCGCTACGGAAGGATGGTTACCGCGACTGCCACCTGCGTAGCGGGTCTCACCGCAACTCCGACGGGTGCTATTTGCGGAAGAAGTGATATGCGTTTTTTAATCCTATCATAGCTCAGATAGGAAAAGACGGTGAAGCCGTCTTACAACGTGTAACCGCTGTGTGGCGCGGATAGCGCCACCTGCGGATAATCTACCGCCTGCGGACGACCTCAAGGAGGTCGAACCCCATAAGTTTTCCCGTGCGCACACAAGGCTTGTTTCGGTTCGACCTCTTCAAGGTCGTTCCTTTTTTCTTGTATATTCCCCGCTCCCGGCTCTCCATATTCGCGCTCGTGCCTGCGGATATGGTCGCTCGCGTCCGGACATATTCGCGCATCCGGCGCGCATAATTTGCTTTTCAACGGCGGAACCGTTATATTTGTAGGCAGAACCGAATCCAAAGCAAAACAGCATGAAAGACAATCTCATCCGTTTCGATTGGGCCATGAAACGCCTGCTGCGCGACAAGAGCAATTATGTCGTGCTGGAAGGCTTTCTATCTACCCTGCTGGGGGAAGACCTGCGAATCAACCGTTTCCTGGAAAGCGAGTCGAACCAGGAGGACGGCAGCGACAAGTTCAACCGGGCCGACATCCTGGTGGAGGACACGCGCGGACGGCTCCTCATCGTCGAGGTGCAGAACAACCGCGAACTGGACTATTTTCACCGCATGCTCTACGGCGTGTCGAAAACCATCTCCGAATACATCAACCTGGGCGACGATTATGACAAGGTGCGCAAGGTCTATTCCATCAACATCGTCTATTTCGACCTGGGTCAGGGGCGCGACTACGTGTATCACGGCAAGACCGTGTTTCGCGGCCTGCACAATCCCGACGACGTGTTGCAGCTCTCGGCCCGCCAGCAGGAGATTTTCGCCGGACGCGACGCGGGCGACGTCTTTCCCGAATACTACGTTCTGCGCGTGAACGACTTTGACAAGGTGGCCCGCACTCCGCTCGACGAGTGGATAAGCTTCCTGAAGACGGGCGAGATAGACCGCTCGGCCACGGCCAAGGGATTGCCCGAGGCCCGCGAACGCCTGCGCGTCGACGCCCTGCCCGATGCCGAGAAACGCGCTTACCTGCGCGACATGGAGGCATTGCGCTATCAGCGCAGCGTCATCAAGACCGGTTGGGACGAAGGCCGGGTGGAAGGACTGAAGGAAGGGCGCGAAGAAGGCCTGAAGGAAGGACGTGAAGAGGGCCTGAAGAAAGGCACGGAGCAGGAACGGACGAGGGTGGCCCGTGAGATGAAAGGCATGGGAATGCCCGTCGACGTCATCGCGCGGTGTACGGGATTGAGCGCGGAGGACATCGGCAGGCTGTAGTCGTGGCCTATAAGGCTTGCAGGAAGTCGTCCAGCGGACAGTCCAGTCCCATCTTCTGGCGCAGGCGTTGCTTGCGTTGCGACACGCTGGCCTTCTCGATGCCGAAGATGAGCGCCGTGATTTCGAGCGGCATGTCCATCTTCAGCAGGCAGCACAGGCGCACATCGTCTTCGCGCAACGTGGGGAAAGCCTCGCGCAGCCGGGCAGTGAATCCCGGAAAGCAGGCGTCGGTGTTGAGGCACACGGCTGTCCAATCGTTTTCGGTCAGGCGCACGCGCCCCTTGCACAGGTTGTCGTAGACCAGCGGCAGGGTGAGCCGCTTGTAGTAATCCAGGCGCAACTGTTCTTGTTTGCGCTGTTCCGACAGCAGACGGTTTTCGGCTTTCAACCGCTGTTTGCGGCTGAGCAGATAGGCCACGGCCAGCAGGGCGGTGACGAGGCATCCGGCCAAGAGGGCGCGGATGAGGCGGTTCTCTTGCAGCAGATGGCGGTATTCGGCTTCCTCGGCATCCTTTCGCCTGCGGCGGTAGTCGTTGAGCATCTGCATCTTGTCCATCAGAAATTTCTTGTGTTGCCGGCGCAGCGAGTCCTGCCCGGCCATCAGCGCGTGGGCATGGTCGGCGGCCTGGCGGAAACGTCCGGCGTCGTAAGCCAGGCGAAACAGGCCTTCGTAGCCCTTGGGATGGGCGGGCCAGGCAGCCATCAACCGACGGTAGCATGACGCGGCGGAGTCGGCCATGCCCAGCTGTTCGAAGGCTTCGCCGCGCAGCGACCACCAGTCGGGCGACGGGTGTTTGTCCGTGCAGGCGTCCAGCAGGGCGATGGCCTGCGCGGGCTCGTGCAGGTGGAGGCAGGTGTGCGCCGCTTCCTCGCGGACGCGGGTGTCGCCGGGCAGTGCGTGGCCGAGGAGTGAATCCTGATAGATGCGCGCGGCGGCATATTCGCCGCGTTCGAAATGATATCGGGCCAGTTGCCGCCACGCGTCGCACAGGTATTTCTGGTCGTTCAGGCGCCGGGCGGCGGCCAGCGATTCGCGCAGGCAGGCCAATGCCTGCGCGGGGAGGTCGTTTTCTTGGTAAACGTGCGCCAGATGGCTGTTGATGAAGTAGGCAAAGTCGGCGTCGTGGCGCATGCAGTGTCCGTAAGTCTTGGCTTCCATGAAGGCGTCGGCCACGCCCATCCAGTTGTGTTGTTCGCGCTTGATGAGGCCTGAGAGCACATACAGGTCGGCTATGCGCACGGAGTCGTCGGTGTGGAAATAGAAGTATCGCAGGGCGGCCTTGCAGAGCGAGTCGGCCTCGTCCGTCCGCCCCCGGTCGAACAGATTCTCGGCGGTTATCTTGTCGCGCAGCGCGTGCCCCCGGGGCGAGAGAAACGCGCCGGAGAATGCCTGCAGGCGCGTGTGGCACGAGTCGGGCGTCAGGTCCCATTGCTCTTCCTCCAGCTGTTCCAGCCGGGCGTAGTTGGCCCGGCGGACGGAGGTGCACACGGCCCATGCGCCCAGCACGACGGCCATCGCGATGGCGGCAAGGATGATGTGTCGGCGTTTCGGAGGTCTCATGGGTTCGGTTTGGAGTTGACGCACAAAATAAAGCAAAAAACGGGAGATGCCAAACAACTATGCGTCCGGCACCCCCGATTATGTCTGAAAAGGTTCGCTTCAGAACATGTATCCCACGGAGAGCGTGAAGTTGTTGTTCTTGTCGCTGCTGTATTTCGACAGCTTCTGCAGTCCGAAGTCATAGCCCATGCCCAGGCGGTAGTGCCCGGCCAGCTCCACGCCGAGGCGCGCGCCCAGTCCCCAGTCGAAGCGGCGTATCTGGTCGAAGGTGTCGTCCTTGTGCGTCTCGTTCTTTATGTGGTCGGTCGTTTTGGCCTTGCCAAACAGGCCGAGCGAGAAGTAAGGCCCCGCGTCGACGTAGATGGCGCAACGGCGTGCCACGTTCCAATGGTAGCCTGCGTGGATGGGCAGGTGGAGGTAGTAGGCGTTCATGCGCTGGGTGTAGTCCGTTTCGGTGTAGTCGCCGATGGGCGTGTCGGGATTGTAGTAATCGCTGTAGTAGTAGCTGACGCGGTCTTTCCAGCCGAGGTTGAGCAGGCCGAGTTCGGCGTCCAGATACATGGAGTTGGCAAAGTCCAGTTCGGCACGTGCGGCGATGTTGAATCCGTATCGTCCGCGATGGTCGGAGAGGTTGAGGCTGTTGGCGTTGAAGCCGTTCATTCCGGCGGTGACGCCCCAGCGGAGGTTGATGTCCTTGTTGTGTTGTGCCGACAGCGGCAACAGGGCCATGAAGGCCGTGAGGCAGAGGATGCCCCGAAGCAAATTCATTGTTTTCATAATTGCACGTTATTGGATTGATGTCGGGGCAAAGGTAACTGCCCTCCGACATGCTTCCAAACAAAGGCGATATACATTTTCATACCCCTTTTGTATGTGCGCAATTGCTTATGTCACAGTATGCTGTCTGTCGATTGTATATCAGGCGGAAGCCGCAGGGTGATATACATTAAGCATCTTTAACCCCTCACTCCGTGGCGAAACGGGAGTCCGCTCCGTCGAGGATAAGGCGCAGGGTGCCGCTGTCGCCGTCGGGCGTGTTGCAGGTCCAGGTGAGCGTCGCGGGGTGGAAGGTGACGTGGTAGGGCGCGCCCTCTTTGTCCCATCGGAGGGCATCGTCTATGCCTGCGAGGGTGCATACCTCCGTCACCCCGCTTTCAGTGCGCAGATAGAGGTGCTGGGTGAAGAGGAGCGGCGAGTTGACATTGTTGGAGCAGAGGTAGTAGGTGCATCCCTCGTCGTCGCGCAGGGCGTGTATTTCGGGCGTGCCCGTGTCGTCGTCGCCTATCTGGCGGATGCGGCAGGAGCCTCCCCCGTCGACCAGCGTAAGCAGGAACGATTGCAGGGGATAGATGCCCGACCAGTCGGGCACGTAGATGACGGCGGCGCGCCCGTCCTCGGCCACGCTGTCGGCCAGCAGGGCGGGTGAAGGGCAGAGACGGGCAGCCTGTTCCAGATAGGCGCGATAGAAGAGGCGGCTCGTCTCTCCGCCGTGGGCCTCCAGATAGCCCTGCTCGAAGCCCATCTCGCGGATGAGGCGGCGCACTTCCTTTGCCGGATAGGCGGACAGGCGGCCTTCGGCGTAGGCGGCCAAGGCGCGTATGCCCGTCTGCACCAGCGAGTCGTCGATGGCCTCGTCGATACTCCAATAGTGTGTCTGCCGGCCGCCGTCGAGGCGCAGCATGGAGTCGAGATAGGCCGCCGGGTCGGAAGGGCAGGCGGGGGCATCCGCCAATTCCTTCATATCGGGGGCCGACGGACGGCAGGCGGCCAACCCCATGAGTGCGAGCAGGATGGGAAGGAGGCGTTTCATGCTTATCTCACTTCAAAACTTTTCTGCAGGCGGATGTCGTCGCTGCTGCTGCCTATGCGCACGGTGAAACGGCCCGGTTCCACAGTGAAACGTCCGTCCTTGCCGAGCAGCTCCATGTTGCGGCGGCGTATGGTGAACTTCACCTCCTTGGTCTGTCCGGCATTGAGGTTGGTGCGCTTGCAGGCTTCCAGCTTCGGGCTGATGAGGGGCACGGAGCTTTCCTCGTCCACCAGGTAGACCTGGACCACCTCGGCTCCGGGACGGGAGCTTACGTTGGTCACATTGAAGCGCACGCTCACGCTGCCGTCCGTGCCGATGGTTTCAGGCTCGACGCGCAGGTCGGTGTAGCGGAAGTCGGAATAGCTCAGCCCGTGTCCGAAGGCATAGCCCGACATGGCTATGGCCAGTTTGCCGCCGGGGTTGTACGTCCCCGCAAGCACGTCGGCAATGGCCTGCGTGCCTTCGCGGCCGGGATGCCAGGCTTCGATGACGGCGGCACAGCGGGCTGCTTCGCCCAATTCCACGGGACGGCTGTTGAGCAACACCAGGGCCACGGGTTTGCCCGTGAGCAACAGTTCGCCGACGCGCGTCCGGTCGATATCGTCGTCTTCAAACAGCAGAATCAGGTCGGCCCGTGCGGGGTCGGATGTCACGGGACAGGGCAGAGCTTTGCGCAGGGCGGGCGTCATGTCGGCCACCAGCGCGTCGTCGCCCGTCACGGCCACTTGCTTCACCCATGCCGTATCCACGGGGAGCACGCTTCCGGCGTTGCGCAGCAGGGTGACGGATTCGTGGGCCACCTGCAGGGCCGTCTTGCGGAATTCGGCGTCGTCGGGCAGGGTCTTGCCACAGGCTGCCGTGGCGTCAATCTGCGCCTGCGTGGCCAGTCCTGCGGCATGGGCTTCGTCGAGCACGCGCTGCCAGGGGCGCACGTAGGGCGCGTCTTTCTCTTTCCCGTCGATGCGTATGTAGGCTTTGAGCTGACCGTCGGTCTGGAGTCCCTTCACCATCTCCACGCCGGTTTCGGCGGTGAGGTAGGGGCTTTGTCCGTAGGTGTTCAGCAGGTCGGCCGTCGTGCCGTCGGGAGTTGCCACGGTGAGGTCGGGCAGCGCCACTTCGGCGACGCCTTCGCGTGCCAGCTGCCAGCCTATCATCTTGCCGGCTTTCTTGGCCAGACTGCGGTTCCACGTGTGGGCCACGGAGAGCTGGGAGGGGAATGCGTTGCGGAAGGGGGCGGACTGTTGTGCCCGGAGCGGGGTGCAGCCCAGGGCCACGGCCAGGGCGCACAGGGCGGTTGTCAGGTGTCTCATAGTCGTATCTTGGTAAGTAAGTGAAATATATGTGCGGACAAAGGTCGTAAATTTATCGGAATAACCCAACAAAATGACGCGGATTACAACTTTGCCCCGGGTTGGCGGGGTGTTTTCGTCGTTGTAATCCGCGTGCTGCGGGAGCCTCGTTGATGCGAAAGGCCCCGTTGATTTATAAACAGTTTTGAAAGCGTTCGTCAGTGCGGGGTCACTTCACGTAGTCCTCCCAGCGGGTGTTGCGCATGTCGCCGGTGCGCAGGAACGTGTCGTGCATGGCGAAGGCCGCGCTCAGGTTGTGGCAGGTATGTCCCTTGGCGCTGATGCGCAGGTAGTCGCGCAGCAGGTCGCGGTAGGACGGGTGGGCGCAGTGCTCGATGATGAGCTCGGCACGCTCCATGGGGCACTTGCCACGCAGGTCGGCCACGCCCTGTTCGGTCACGATGATGTCCACCGAGTGCTCGCTGTGGTCCTGATGGGAAACCATGGGCACGATGGCGCTGATTTTCCCCTCCTTGGCCACCGACGGGCAGGTGAAGAAGCTGATGTATGCGCCACGGGTGAAGTCGCCCGAGCCGCCGATGCCGTTCATCATCTTCGTGCCGCACACGTGGGTGGAGTTCACGTTGCCGTAGATGTCGGCCTCGAGCGCGGTGTTGATGGAGATGACGCCCAGGCGGCGCACGATTTCGGGATTGTTCGATATTTCCGACGGGCGCAGCACGAGTTTGTCGCGGAAGAAGTCCATGTTGTCATAGATGTCGCGCAGGCACTCGTTGGTGACGGTGAGCGAACAGGTGCTACCGAACTTCACGCGTCCCTGCTTGATGAGGTCCACCACGGAATCCTGCAACACCTCGGTGTACATCTCGAAGGCGGGAATCTCCGGATTGCGGCCCAAGGCGCCGAGCACGGCGTTGGCAATGTTTCCCACGCCGCTTTGCAGGGGCAGGAAGGTCGAGGGGATGCGTCCGGCTTTCACGTCGGCGGCCAGGAAGTCGGCCACGTTCTGCCCGATGCGGTCGGTCACGGGGTCGGGCGCGGTGAAGGCGCGGGCCTCGTCGGGCTTGTTCACCTCCACGATGCCCACAATCTTGGCCGGGTCCACTTGGATGTAAGGCAGGCCGATGCGGTCGCCGGGGCTGTAGACGTCGAACGCGCGGCGGCGCGGCGGGTCTTGCGGCTCATACACGTCGTGCAGTCCCTTGATGGCCGTGCTGTGGGCGGCGTTCAGCTCGACGATGATGCGGTCGGCCAGGCGCGCCACGGTGGGGCTGATGCCCACGGCGGCGGTGAGGTATATCTTGCCGTCGGGGGTGACGTCGCAGGCCTCGATGATGGCCGTGTCCACATGTCCCAGGAAGTTGTAGCGCACGGCTTGCGCCATCTGCGACAGGTGCAGGTCGTTGTAGGCAATCTCGCCCCGGTTCACCGCCTTGCGGAAGTCGGGGTTGGTGGTGTAGGGCGCGCGGAAACGGATGGCCTGCGCGCGCGCCAGCACGCCGTCGCACGAGTCGCCCGTGGAGGCTCCCGTCAGGATGTTGATGCGGTATGGCCGTCCGGTGGCATGTTCGGCTTCGGCTATTTTGGCTATCTCGGGCGTGACGGCTTTGGGCGTTCCGGCGGGAGTGAACCCGCTCAGTCCGATGGTGTCGCCGTCTTTGACAAGGCTGGCAGCTTCAGCTGCTGAGATGATGTGGTATCCCATAGATGTTCTTGTTTATGTTGATGTTTGTTCAGGGGTTATTCGTATTTGCGGCGGAATATCTCGGAGTAGATGAAAGCCCGCCGGGCTTCCTCGGCCGTATCGAGCCGGATGGTTTCGCCGCGGGGTTCCGCCGGTTGCGGTTTCGGCCTTGCGGCGGCTTCGGGCGACGTCCGTTTGCGCTCATATGGACGCTCACGGGCGGGGATATGGACGCTCGCGGGCGGAGATATGGTCGCTTCCGCCTCCCGATATTCCCGCTCGGGAAGGGGCATGTCGGCCGGTGCGGGCGGCGGCACGGCGACGGGCCGCGCCGGATTGCGCTTGCGGTCACGGGCGGCTTCCCGGCGCATGTTGCGCGCCACGTAGAAGCCGATGACGGCTATGATGACGATGATTTGCACAAATTCCATACGGGCGTCTTCTGTCTTGTTTTTTCACTCGATGCCCAAAGGTAAGCAATATTTTCATACTGCGCGCAGCTTTTATCCGGATTTTTATGCGTAGCTTTGCTTGGGAATGGGGCCGGACGCCAAGACACAGGAGTACATATATCGATGGCGAACGGTGAAACCGTTCCACACCGAGTAACCGCTGTGTGGCGCGGAATGCGCCACCTGCGGGCTACGAAGAAAAAGGGAAACGACCTTGAAGAGGTCGAACGGGGAGCGGATTTGCCACTCATGTCAATGTGGGGCGTTTATGGAGTTCAACCTCTTTGAGGTCGTCCGTTCCCTCCGGATACGTCCGCAGGTGGCGCATTCCGCGCCACGCAGCGGTTACGCGTTGTCCGACAGCGTTGCTGTCTTCCCGCCTCTTTGAGTTTCATCCTTGATGCGTATTCAATCTTAAAAACATAGTTGCAATGACTGAAACATTCAATTTCGACGAACTTATTCCCCGCCGGGGCACGAACTCCGTGAAGTGGGACAGCGCTGCCGACGCGGACGTGTTGCCGCTGTGGGTGGCCGACATGGATTTTCGCACGGCGCCCGCCATCACCGAGGCATTGGCGCGCCGCGTGGAGCACGGCATTTTCGGCTATACCCGTGTGCCGGATGCTTATTACGATGCCATTGCGGGATGGTTCTCGCGCCGCCACGGATGGGCGATTGACCGCCGCCACGTCATCTACACCATCGGCGTGGTGCCGGCCTTGTCGGCCATCATCCGGGCCCTCGCCATGCCGGGCGACAAGGTGCTGGTGCAGACGCCCGTGTACAACTGCTTCTTCTCCTCCATACGCAACAACGGCTGCATGCCCGAGGAGAGCCCGCTCCTGTGGGACGGCCGCACCTATCGCATGGACTTCAACGACCTGGAACGCCGGGCTTCCGACCCGCGCGTGACGCTCATGCTGCTCTGCAATCCGCACAACCCCGCCTGCCGCGTGTGGACGCGCGAGGAGCTGGAGCGCGTGGGCGACATCTGCCTGCGTCACGGCGTGACGGTGGTGGCTGACGAGATACATTGCGAGTTTGTCATGCCGGGCCATGCCTATACGCCCTTTGCCACCCTGGGCGGAGAGATTGCGCGCCGGGCCGTGTCGTGCGTGTCGCCCAGCAAGACGTTCAACATTGCCGGCCTGCAGATAGCCAACATCGTGGCACCCGACGATGAGACGCGCCGCCGCATCGACCGTGCCATCAACCTCAACGAGGTGTGCGACGTGAACCCCTTCGGCGTGGCGGCCACCATCGCGGCCTATACCGAGGGCGAGCCCTGGCTGCTGCAGCTGCTGGACTACATCAAGGGCAATTACGACTTCCTTGCAGCCTATTGCCGCGAGCATCTGCCCGCCTTCCCCGTGGCCGAGCTCGAGGGCACTTACTTGGCATGGATGGACTGCCGCGCCACGGGCCTGACGTCGGAGGAGCTGGAGCACCGCCTGCTGGCCGAGGCCCACGTGTGGCTGAACGCCGGCTCGATGTATGGCGCGGCGGGCGAAGGCTTCATGCGCTGGAACCTGGCTTGCCCGCGCGCCCGTCTGGCAGAGGCGCTGGAACGCTTCGTGCGTTTTGTCGGCGGGCTGGGGTGATGTGTGATTTAAATCCAAATCGGTCATTTCGTTTCCAAAGCGAAAGCTCTTAGGAATCTTGCTACAGCAGTGAGCAATTCTAAGTTTAATGACCGATTCGGATTAGAATTAGAATTGTTGTACATCTAAAAATCGATTATGAAAAAGACAAGTAAGTTCTGGAAGTTGTTCAAGAAAGACAACAATCCACAAAAAGTAAAGGACACCATCGAAAACCCGTTTCAAAGTGAACCGGATTTTGCCGATGTAGAAAATGCTGAAAAAGGAAACAGACCTGACACCAAAGAAGAGCAGGCGAACATCGGCAAAGCACGAATTTACAACTTGATTATTGTGGATGAGAGTGGTTCCATGAGTCATCTTCGTGAATCCACACTCTCGGGAATCAATGAAACCATCAGCACCATTCGCAGTGCCCAGAAAGAGTTTGCCGCAACACAGAAGCATACATTAACTCTTGTTACTTTCGACTCCGGCTCAAACAGACCGGATGTCCGGACAATGATTGACAACCAACCTATCGCTGAAGTAAAAGAGTTCAAGGATTACATGCCTAATGGATGTACTCCGCTATATGATGCCATGGGACAATCGTTGACACGCCTCCATTTATGCATAAAAAATGATAAAGATGCGACAGCTGTTGTTACCGTCCTGACCGACGGACTGGAAAACGCATCCAGAAAATGGAATGCAGCCGAATTACGCTGTCTGATAGAACAATTGAAATCGGAAGGCTGGTCTTTCGCGTACATGGGTTCAGCTCATAACGTAAAAGAAGTGACTGATTTGCTTTCGATTGAAAACGTCGTTGAATTCAGCCACGACGACCGCGGGGCCAGAAACACGTGGGAATGTGAACGGTCATCCCGCTTTGCCTACTATGAAAAGGTGCATTGTCTGTACAAGGCAGACAGGTCGATGTCGAGAGAGGAAATGCTGGAGAGCAAGCGTCGATACGCAAAGGAGTACTATGGGCCAAGGGTATCCAATGATCGTATTGATCATCTTGACGAAAATGAAATCTTCGTGTTCGGAAGCAATGCAAGCGGCCATCACAACGGAGGAGCGGCAGCCTATGCGATGCGCAAATTCGGCGCCGTTTGGGGTCAAGGGGAAGGATTGCAAGGCCAAAGCTATGCCATCCCGACAACGGAAGGCATTGCAGACATGCGTGAGGCAATCAAAAGATTCGTATCATTCGCAGCCAACCATTCGGAGTTACGCTTTCTGGTTACACGGGTAGGTTGCGGTGTCGCAGGTTATTCCGTCGGTCAGATTGCTCCCCTGTTCAAGGAATGTATCCCATTGGAGAACGTTGCATTGCCTTCCGACTTTTGGGACGTTCTCGGACTGAAAATGTATTGATTGTTTGTTGTTGCTGTCTGCTGATACCTCGCTTATAGCTTATATTAATTATAAAGGGGGAATGCGGATTCTTAATTATTTATCTGCGTCGGGAAAATAGCTTTTCGGTGAATATAAGGCGAGGGGAACCTATCTTCACAGACGGGTTCCCCTCTTAGCTAATTAATTACTTTTGTTTAACCTAAAATGCGCAAGGCCCGTCGGCCTTGCGTATGTTTTTATGAGGCGTTTCTCATTCGGCCAGCGGGTCGAAAGTGCCCGGCGCGCCGCCACGGCTGTAGTCCTCCCAGCCCACGGTCTGTTCCATGGTGGGGTTGTTGGCTTGAGCCGACTGGGTGAGGCCCAGGATGTAGTAGCGCGGCTTGAAGTCGATGACGAGCTGCGTGTTGTTGGAGTCGTAGCCGTCGCCCTTCACGGTCTTGCGCACGAGGTACTGGTCGTAGAACTCGGTGAGTTTCTCCAGCTGGTCGTCCAGCGGGGAAGTCACGAGCGTCTCGCTCAGGTCTACCGCGTAGGCATCGCGCTCGGCACGGGTCATCCGCTTGATAATCGGGTCCGGATTGCTGGCGTCGCGCTCGGCGGGGTCGGTGCTGGTGGGAGCCCAGGTGCGTCCGCTCGTGCCGTCGGTGTAGTTATATTCGTCTTGCAGGCGGAACTCCATGTTGTCGCGGCGTTGGCCGTTCATCGGGGTCACGCCCAGCCAGGTGCAGGTGTTGCCGCCCCATCCGGTGAGCTTGCGGGCGCCGATGCTCTCGAAGTTGGCGCCGCCGTCGAAGAGCAGCCAGCGGCGCATGTCCTCGAAGCGCTTGCCTTCGTAGGCGAACTCAATCTGGCGTTCGTAGAGGATGGCCGACATGCAGGCTGCCTGGTCGCCCGAGATGTTGGCGGGCAGGCCGTAGTTGTTGTCCGACGGATATCCGGCACGTTTGCGGATGCGCTGCAGGTAGGTCACGGCCTCGGGCATGTTGCCCGTCATGCAGGCCGCTTCGGCCAAGTTGAGCAGCACTTCGGCATAGCGGATTTCCATGGTCGAGGTCTGGCAGCAGCGGAAGCCCACCGACTTGCCCTCGGTGTGGAAGTCGTAGTTGGGCGTGGAGTTCACGTCGAGGTCGTCGGAGAACTTGCGGATGTACATGCCGTGTACGCTTCCCAGCAGGTTGTCGGCACCGTAGGCGTCGCCGCTGGCCGGGTCGTTGTATTTTGCCGGGTCGTTATACCACACGTAGTTCCACAGGATGTATTCCTCGCCTTTGTAGGGGTTGCTGGTCGTACCCGTGGTGGTGTTGGGGTCGCCTTGGAAACGCCAGTATTCGCCGGGGAAGGCAAAGGTGCGATAGAAGCGCGGGTCGCGGTCCAGATACGGATGTTCGGGGTCGTATTGGATGGATGAGGCATCGAGCTTCGTGTAGGAGTTGTAGCTCGACGGGCGCTTGCCGTCCTTCATCGGGAAGAGGTCGACAATCATGGCCGACGGGGTCTTACCCGTGTTGCCCAACGTGTTGGCGGGGCGGATTTGCTGCTCCCACGTGTTGTTGCGCTGGTAGTCGGGTGCCAGATCGGGCACATTGCGGTTATAGAGCGACACCCACACGCCTTCGGGGTTACCGCTCAGACCCAGGAACATGTTGGCCCAGCCCGAGCCGTTCACGCCGGGGGCATCTTCGTTGGCCAGTCCGTAGCCGCAAGCATCAATGTCGGGCTTGGCTTTGGTCATGAAGTCGTAGGCATTCTGCCAGCGTTGCGGGTCGTTGTCGCGGTTGAAGAGCGGGCTTGCCCACAGCAACAGCACGCGGCCTTTCAGAGCCAGGGCCGTTCCGGTGGTCACACGGCCGTAGTCGCTGCCCGACCAGCGGTTTTCCAGCGTGCGTTTGCGCAGCATGGTGGCCGCCTTGTCCAGGTCTTCGCAGATGAAGTCGATGCAGGCTTTCGTCGTGGAGCGCGGCATGGCCGAGCTGGAGCTGGCGTCGAGCACGGTGGTGACGATGGGCACGCCGCCGTAGTAGCGCACCAGGTAGTAGTAGCACCATGCGCGCAGGAAGTAGGCCTGGCCCAGCAGCTCGTCCTTCTCGTCTTGCGACAGGGCGCCGTTCTCGATGCCGTTGATGGCGTCGTTGATGTTGCGGATGCGTCCCCACGCGTTGGCGTTCAGTCCGTAGGGGCTGGTGCCTTGGAAGTATTCCGGAGCCTGGTCGGTGCCGCTCACGGTGTTCAAATCCTTTTGCGGGTCAACGAAGCAGCCGAAGCCGGAGTATTCTTCGGTGCTCTGCGAGTGGTCGTCCTGCAATCCCATGCTGGGGAACTGCCACAGGCGGGCGCCGGATGCGCCCTGAATGTTGGGCTGGCACCAATAGTAGAGGTCGTTGATGCGGCCGTCGGCTCCGCTGTAGTAGTCGTAGATTTCGGACGACGTGTTATCGTAGTTCTTCATGTCCTGCAGGAACTGGTCGCTGCACGAAGCCATCGAGAAGGTCAGCGCAGCGGCTCCCAGGAGCGCTTTGGAGTAAAATATGGTTTTCATCATTATGCTTGTGTTTTTTAGAAGGTGATATTAAGACCTACCGTGAACTTTCTCAGTGTGGGATATGAACCGTAAGAGGTCATCGGGTCGATGAAGTTGTCGGGATAGGGATTGTAGAAGCTCAGCAGGTTCTGGCCGGTGACGTTCACGCGGCAAGACTGGATGCCCACACGGTGTACCAGCTCGCTGGGGAGCTTGTAGGCCAGCGTGATGCGGTTGAGCGTGACGCGCGCGCCGCTGACACGCCAGAAGTTGGACGTGACGCTGTTGACCTTGGCATACTGCATGTTGGGATACTTGGCGTCGCGGTTGGCTGCGGCCAGCAGGTTGCCCGACGCGTCGTAGATGTCCTGATAAACGTACATGTCGTCCGGATTCCAGAACGAGGGCATGTTGATGTATTCCAGATATTCCCAGCCGGAGTTCGAGCCGTCGTTGGGGGTCAGCGCGTTCGAGTTGATGAAGCTGTAGCCTCCCCAGTTGGCGTTGAGCTGCGCGGTGATGGAGAAGTCCTTGTACTCGGCGCTCAGGTTGGCCGTCACGGAATAGGGGTTGGAGCGGTGGGAGAGCTGCACCTTGTCGTCCGTCTCGCTCACGATGCCGTCCGGGCCGTCGTAGGTGCCGTCGGCTTTCTTCGCGCTGCGCACGTCCTTATAGATGAGCATACCCGGGCGCACCTGGTCTTTGGTCATGCCCATGTAGGAGGTGATGTTGTTGTCGGCAAAGTATTCCTCGATTTGCTGGAAGTCGCGGAACATGCCGATGCACTGCATGCCCCATGAGCCTCGGTCGGTGCGGCTGCCCGGATAGAGTTGCAGGTAGGCGTCGGCTGCGTCGAGCTCCCAGTCCATCTGTTTCACCTTGTTGTCCGACCATCCGGTCTGTAGCTGAATCTTGTAGCTGAAGTCGTTGTTGACGCGGTCACGCCACGTGGCGGAGAGTTCCACGCCGTAGCTGTCCATCTTGCCGTAGTTCTGCGATGCAGAAGAGGTACCTACGATGCTGGGGATGGAGCCGGAGAAGGGGAGAAGCATCTCGCGGTCCCACACGTAGTAAGCGTCCAGATTGATGGCCAGACGGTTGCGCAGGGTGTTGAAGTCGATACCGAAGTTGGCCTTGTAGGACTTGTCCCAATGCACGTCGCGGTTGACCGAAGCGTTGCCGTTGGGGATGGTGAGGTGGCTTCCGGCGGGCGGATTGTTGTCGCCGATGACGGCACCCTTGTCGCCGTTCACTGAGTAAACCTGCATCCACTGCCATGCGCTGATGTTGTCGCGACCGGTCATACCGAACGAACCGCGCACCTTCAGGAAGTCAACCCACTTGACATCCTTCATCCAGTCTTCTTCGGAGATAATCCATCCGGCAGAGGCCGAGGGGAAGGTGCCCCAATAGTTCTCGGGCGCGAACTTGGTGGAAGCATCCGAGCGCACGAGGAACTCCAGCAGATAGCGGTCGTTGTAGGCGTAGTTGATGCGGCCCACGTAGGACAGCGTGCCCGATTCGCTGCGGCTGAACGTGGAGCTGGTGATGCCGCCGTCGGCCGAGTTGATGCTGTTCGACTGTCCCGTCGAGAATTCATAGGGCTTCGTGCCTTGCCCGTAGAGGTCTTCGTATTCGTACTCCGACTTTTCGATGGAGAACAGCGCGCTCACGCTGTGCTTGCCGAAGTCGCGGGCATAGGAGGCCGTGAAGTTCAGCTGATAGCGGTCGGCGCGGCTCATCGTGCGGCTGATGTATCCGCCGTCGGTACCGTTGGATATGGCTGCGCCGTTGTGGGCCAGGGCGAAGTTGCTCTCGGCATAGAGGGCGTCGACGTCGGTGCCGTCGACGGGCGTGTAGAGGT
Organism: uncultured Phocaeicola sp.; assembly: GCA_944321015.1. Classification (GTDB taxonomy): domain Bacteria; phylum Bacteroidota; class Bacteroidia; order Bacteroidales; family Bacteroidaceae; genus Phocaeicola_A. Next base: position 24,325 of record CALUJS010000029.1, read on the forward strand.
GGGCTCCGCTACCCGCGCGGTCAACCATCTGATAGAGGTTGAACGAGGTTCCGAACTCGTTGCTCTTCGATGTCGATATCGATTTCGAGTAGGTGACGGACAGCTTCAGGCCCTTCAGAATCTCGCTCCATCCGAAGTCATACTCCAGGGCGGCGTTGATGTAGGTGTTCTGCGTCATGTTGCGGCTGTAGTCGCTCGAGTTCTGCAGGTAGCCGTAGTTGTAGCACTGGTTGGTGGCCAGCTCGGAGTTTGACACGCCGTAGTTGGCCATCGGCATGCCGTTGATTTCTTCGGGAACGTAGCCCGGGTGGGTGAGCAGCATCATGTAGTCCTTGTCGCCGTTGGTGTTCTGCACCTTCATCAGCGGGGAGTTCTTCTTGCCATAGTCGCCCGACACCTGCATCTTGGCCGTCAGCCACTTGCCGATTTTCAGGTCGGTTCCGGCGCGGAAGTTCCAGCGGTTGTAGTCGAGCTTGCCCAGGTTACCCTCCTGGTCGAAGTAGGAGATGTTGGCAAAATAGCTGGCCTTCTCGGTGGCGCCGCTCAGGTTGACGCTGTGTTGCTGGGTGATGGCCGTCTGCCAATATTTGTCGAGCAGGTTGTAGTTCAGGTTGCGCATGGCGGCCAGCTCGTCGGCCTGGAACAGGTCGTAGCGGTTGTTCAGGTCGGTGTCCGTGGGGTCGGCGGCGCGCACGATGTTCCACAGGCGGCCGTAGTCGTAGGTGTTCAGCATCTTGGGCGTCGACACGGCGTCGGTGATACCGAAGTTGCCGTTGTAGGTGATTTGCGGCGCGCCCAGCTTGCCTTTCTTCGTGGTGACGAGCACGACGCCGTTGGCCGCGCGGGCACCGTAGACGGCTGCCGAGGCATCCTTCAGGATGGAGATGTTTTCGATGCTCGACGGGTCGAGGTTGTTGAACGCGTTGGAGTCGAGGATGAAGCCGTCGATGACGAACAGCGGTTGCTGGCCGCTGCTGCCTATTTCCGACAGGTTGTTGGCGCCACGGATGTAGATGCTGGCCTGTTCGCCCGGACGGGCTTCACCGCCGCTGATGCTCACACCGTTGACCAGTCCGCTCAGCGCGCTGGCCAGGTTGCCGGTGGGGATGTCGAGCAGTTCGTCGGTGGGCACGGCTTCCACTGAGCCGGTCAGGTGGGCCTTCTTCTGCACGCCGTAACCCACGACGACCACTTCCTCCAGCTGCTGGGTGTCTTCGCGCAGGATGATGCGCGTGTTCTTCAGGTCGTCCACGGTCTGGGTGATGTAGCCTATGTAGGAGATTTCGAGGCGTTTGCCGTCGGGTATGGCAAGGCTGAACTTGCCGTCGAGGTCGGTTATGGTTCCGGTTGAGGTGCCTTCAATCTTGACGGATGCGCCGATGATGGGCTCGCCGTTTTCGTCGACCACCGTACCGGTAAACACGTCCTGCGCCAGGGCAGGCATGGCCATCATGCAGGCCAGCGAGAAGGTCAGGCAGGATTTGAGTATGGTTTGTTTTTTCATTGTATTGCTGTTTGTTTGATGTTACTATGGGTTGTCGCGGCCTCCGGGCCACGGTTTCTTTTTTGGGGTGACAATCGGTCTCTTGCGGCTCCATATGTCCGGACGCGAGCGCTCATATGCTCAGCCGTGAGCGTCCATATGTCCGCTCGCGGGCGTCAATATCCGGAGACCGATGCCCGGGTGCGGCGGGTTTCACTCCCTCCAGCGCGGGTCGCCGATGGTGCTCGAAATGGGTCCGCTGGCACGGAAGTTCACGCCTCCGTTGGGTTGCGTCAGGTCGAGCGGCTGGGTGATGTCGCCTGCGAACTGCGGATTCTCTTCGGTGGCGCAGCGCGTCTTGTCGGTGCCGTCGACCGGATGGGTCACACCCCACGCGGTGTTGCTTCTTATGTCGATGTTCAACTTGCAATTACCTTGGATGAACTTCTGCAGGCGGTAGCAGTCATAGCAGATGTTGCCGTTGAAGGTGATGGTGTAGTCGGCATTGTTGGGCGTGTTGTTGCCAAACTCTTTGTCGGTGAACGTCTGGCTGAAAGTGTTGTTCTCGAAGGTTGCCGAGCCGGTGTTGGTGGCGAACACTCTGGAGAGGGTGTTGTTGTTGAAGCGAACCATGCGGTTTTTCGAATTGCCCTTGATATTGTAGATGGTGCTGTTGCGCACGGTGATGCTCTTGATGCCGCCGTACCATTGCTGTCCGCCCTCATAGTAGAAGTCGGTACTGTAGCCGCTGATGACCGATCCGTTGCTCCAACGGCTTCCGTCGTTGTCGAGCTGCACGATGCAGTCGTCCACGCGCACATCTTCGATGGCCCATGTGCAGTGTCCCACCGTAAACAAGCAGCAGGGCACGTTCTTGAAGAAGCATTCTTGGAAGATGATGGGGTTCTGCAGGTAGTAGGCGTTGGCTTTAGGTCCGGCCAGCGACGATGGCGGGTTGTTGGAGCATTCCACCACGCCGTAGGATGCCTGCTGGGTGCAGTCGAAGTTGATGAACTTAATCTTCAGCCCGGCCGAGGTGCGTATCACGCCGTCAATGCCGAAGGTCACCGTTGGACGGTTGGTTTTGTCGCCACGGAAGGTCACTTGGTTGGTGCCAAAATCCAGCTCGCTGTCGATAGTGTACGAGGCTCCGGCCTCCAGCTCGAAAGCCTGTTCGGTGTCTTGGTCCACCATGTTGGCCTTCACGAACTCCACGATGTCCGTTCCGGCGGGGATGACCTGCGCCGTAAGCAGGGTGGAGTAGGCACATACGGTGGCGTTGGCGGCATCGGTGTTGCCCAGGCTTTCGTCGCCGAGCGTCTGCACGCTTACTTCGTATTTCGTGTCCTCCTGCTTGTCAAAGAGGAACGAAGTGCCGTCGACCACCTGGTTGAATATCTCCACGGGGTTGGCCGGGTCGTCCACAATGTAGGCCGAGCACTGGTAGCCTCCGGCGCCCGACACAACGGGCCATGCCACTTGGATGCTTTCCGTTCCGTCGGGGTTCACTTTAGAGGTGAACGTCAGGTCGCTCTCGGCGGGCGACGCGAGTTGCGAGTTTGTCACCTTGGAGGTGTAAAGCTCGTTGCTGTCAAATCCTTGCGCACATGAGGCCAGCCCCAGCACGAGCAGGCATTGCAGGCTTCCCATGAGGCAGACCGATTTGAGGTTGATTGTCTTCTTTTTCATAGGCTTTGAATTTGTTAGTTAACGTTTTGACGCGTTGAGAGATAGACGCGTTAATCGCTGCGAAGGTACGTTAAAAAGTGCTGGGGGGGGGGTAAAATCGTATCGAAAAGCCGCACGTATGTTGACGCATGCGGATTTTAACATTTTCCGTGTGTGGCGGGCGGGAAGCGGCTAAACGCAGCGAGGCCGCACCCTCTCGGGCACGACCTCGCATCCGGTTGTATTATATAATAATGAAGGAAATGCTATTTGCCTGCGGCTTCCCACTCGCGGCGGATGGCGTCGGCAATGGTTTGGAACTCTTCGGGAGCGAGCTTTAGCTTCGGGTTTGAGAAGAGCATGTCCGATTCGTTCTGCATGGGGATGAGGTGGATGTGCGCGTGGGGGACTTCCAGGCCGAGCACGGCTTCGCCCACCTTGCGGCAGGGGAACGCGCGGCGGATGGCCAGGGCCACGTGTTTGGCAAAGACGTGGAGTCCGGCCAGTTCTTCGTCGCTCAGGTCGAAGATGTAGTCCACTTCACGTTTGGGGATGACCAGTGTGTGTCCCTTGACCAGGGGATTGATGTCGAGGAAGGCGTAGAATCGTTCGTCTTCCGCCACTTTGTAGCTGGGGATTTCTCCGGCTACGATTTTGCTGAAAATGCTTGCCATGAGATTTGAGTTTTTTAGGTTATGGATGCTAAGCGATATGAAAAAAGCCGCCACCGTGGCGGTGTGCCACGTTGACGGCTTGTATGTGTTCAGAATGAGATGCTGAGTATCTCGAGGCTGATTTTGCCTTGCGGGATGGTGATTTCGGCAACGTCGCCTACTTTCTTGCCCAGCAGGCCTTGTGCGATGGGGGTGTTGACCGAAATCTTGCCTTCCTTCAGGTTGGCTTCGCTTTCCGAAACGATGGTGTAGGCCATCTTCATGCCGTTTTTCACGTTCTTCAGCTCCACGTGGCTGAGGATTTGCACGGAGTCGGTCTTCAGCTTCGACGTGTCGATGATTTTTGCGTCGCCGATGATTGCCTTCAGCTGGTTGATTTTCATCTCGAGCAGTCCTTGCGCTTCTTTGGCCGCGTCGTATTCGGCGTTTTCCGACAGGTCGCCTTTGTCGCGTGCTTCGGCTATGGCAGCCGAGATTTTGGGACGTTGTACTGTTTCCAGTTCTTTGAGTTCGGCCACAAGTTTCTTGTAGCCTTCTTCTGACATGTAAGCCATTGTAATTCCTCCTTTATTTACTAATTAATATAATCGGACAATATAAAAAAGAATCCCGACATTAACAGAGCAAATGCCGGAACCCTTCTATGTCTAATCCTTTAAATCGTTTGTGGCAAAGGTAACCTTTTATTATATACGCGCCAAGCCTCGATATATGTTATGTAACATATTTTATGAATGCGGCGGGCCTTATAGCAGCTTTTTCACTTCGGTTTCGAGGTCTTTGATGTTCTCCTGTCTGGCTTTCAGTTCGTTGCCGCGACTGATGAGGAAGTAGGTCGGTATGCGGGCCACGTTGTACAGCCTCAGGTAGTTGGAGTATGCGCCGCCGGCGTCGCGCACGCAAATCCAGGGCAGGTTGTCGGCCGATGTTTTCCAGAAGTGCTCGTTGTCGTCGAACGCAATCTGGTAGATTTCGAGTCCCTGCTTCTGATATTTGTCGTAGAGTTCGCGCAGCATCATGTTGCGCGTGGCCGATTCCTTGGCGCCGTAGACGGTGAAGTCGAGCAGCACGACTTTGCCCTTCAGGTCGGTCAGCCGGCGTTCGCGTCCGTTCTGGTCTTTCAGGGCGATGTCGATGAGGCCGGCTTCGCTCACTTTGTCCGACGGGAGGCTGATTTCCTTCCGGCGGGGCGCGCGGGTGTTCTTCATGCCTTTCACGGCCAGGTTGTGCAGGTTGGTGGTGCGTGTGGAGTGGGGGTAGAGGTTGTCGAAGCTGGTGGCTACGGCGGCGAAGCAGCGCACGTCGTCGGCGTTGCCCACGGGGTCGAATATCATCGTGCCGTTTACCCGCTGGAACAGGGCGAAGTAGGCATAGAGCGTGTTGGGCGCCTTGAAGACGTAGTTCATCTTTACGTCGTCTTTGTGGCGGGTCACCATGGCTTCCACGCTGTCCTGCTTCTGATAGGGCGCCAGGCTCTGCTCGCGGAGCACGCGGTTGATGTCGCTCTGCAGGTGGATTTGCTTCACGGCCAGCTCCTTGATTTTCAAGTTCGTCTCGCCCTCCACGGTGTAGTCGGTTGACATTGTGCCCCAATCGGCTTCCACGCGGATGGTTTCGGTGGAGTCAACGGCCAGGTTGACGATGTTGCCTTCCACGCGCAGCCGGTAGAATTCCGGATACTGCGGGCGAAGGCCCGTGAGCGTGAAGGTGCCCTCCTTGTCCAGCTCAACCGAGTCGATGGGCGTGACGGCCGTGATGCCGGCCTCTTCCAGATAGAGCGTCTTGTCTTCGGCTCCCGTGATGTGTCCCGTTATGGTAAAATGCGGTTTCTGTTCGCATGCCGCAAGGGCGAATGCCAGACAACCGGCCATGAGAATGCTGTTGTTTTTCATATCCTTTAAAGAATTAGCGTTGCAAATATATAATACATTATTGTAATAATACGTATCTTTGCCCGCAATTTATGGCTAATCCGGTTCCGGCCCGTGTCCCACGGCGGAGGCAAACGGACCAATTGAGACGCATACATACAGATTTATAAAACTTTATATGATTAACCCTATTGTTAAGACTATCGAGCTGCCTGATGGAAGAACCATCACGCTCGAAACGGGAAAGCTTGCAAAGCAGGCCGACGGTGCGGTGATGCTCCGCATGGGAAATACGATGTTGTTGGCTACTGTTTGTGCAGCAAAAGACGCAGTTCCCGGTACAGATTTCATGCCTCTTCAGGTAGAGTACAAAGAAAAATATTCGGCGTTCGGCCGTTTCCCCGGCGGTTTCACCCGTCGCGAGGGAAAAGCTTCCGATTACGAGATTCTGACTTGCCGTCTGGTAGACCGCGCGCTTCGTCCGTTGTTTCCGGACAATTACCATGCCGAGGTCTATGTGAACATCATACTGTTCTCGGCCGACGGCGTTGACATGCCCGACGCATTGGCCGGACTGGCCGCTTCGGCTGCGCTCGCCGTGTCCGACATTCCCTTCGGAGGCCCCATTTCCGAGGTGCGCGTGGCACGCATCGACGGACAATACGTCATCGACCCCACCTTCCAACAGATGGAAAAGGCCGACATGGACATCATGGTGGCCGCCACGTATGACAACATCATGATGGTGGAAGGCGAGATGAAGGAAGTTTCCGAGGCCGACCTCCTGGAGGCCATGCGCGTGGCTCACGAGGCCATCAAGGGACACTGCAAGGCGCAGATGGAACTGATGGAAGAGGTGGGCACCACCGTAAAACGCGAATACTGCCACGAGGAGAACGACGAAGACCTGCGCAAGGCCGTGCACGATGCCTGCTACGACAAGGCCTATGCCGTGGCCGCCAGCGGAAACACCAACAAGCACGCCCGTCAGGATGCTTTCGACGCCATCTGCGAGGAGTTCAAATCCCAATATACCGAGGAAGAGCTGGAAGAGAAGGCTCCCCTCATCGACCGCTACTACCACGACGTGGAGAAAGAGGCCATGCGCCGCTGCATCCTGGACGAAGGCAAGCGTCTCGACGGTCGTAAGACTACCGACATCCGCCCCATCTGGTGCGAGGTCAGCCCGCTGCCCGGCCCCCACGGCTCGGCCATCTTCACCCGTGGCGAGACCCAGTCGCTGAGCACCGTCACGCTCGGAACGAAATCCGACGAGAAAATCATCGACGACGTGCTTACCCAAGGCAAGCAGCGCTTCCTGCTCCACTACAACTTCCCGCCGTTCTCCACGGGCGAGGCCAAGGCACAGCGCGGCGTGGGCCGTCGCGAAATCGGCCACGGCCATCTGGCATGGCGCGCCCTGAAAGACATGATTCCCCAAGACTATCCTTACTGCATCCGCGTGGTGTCGGACATCCTCGAATCCAACGGTTCGTCGTCGATGGCCACCGTGTGCGCCGGTACGCTGGCGTTGATGGATGCCGGTGTGCCCATCAAGAAACCCGTGTCGGGCATCGCCATGGGACTTATCAAGAACGCCGGTGAGGACAAGTATGCCGTGCTCTCCGACATCCTGGGCGACGAAGACCACTTGGGCGACATGGACTTCAAGGTGACCGGAACGAAGGACGGCATCACCGCCACGCAGATGGACATCAAGGTCGACGGCCTCTCGTTCGACATCCTCGAGCGCGCCCTCAACCAAGCCAAGGAAGGCCGCCTCTACATCCTCAACAAACTGACCGAATGCATCGCCGAGCCGCGTCCCGACTTGAAGCCCCACGCTCCGCGCATCGAGACGATGGTCATCCCCAAAGAGTTCATCGGAGCCGTCATCGGCCCGGGCGGAAAAATCATCCAGGGCATGCAGGAAGAGACGGGCGCCGTCATCAACATCGACGAGGTGGACGGCGTGGGCCGCATCGAGATTGCCGGCACCAACAAGGCCTGCATCGACAGCGCCATGGCCAAAATCAAGGCCATCGTGGCCATTCCCGAAGTGGGCGAGGTGTATCACGGCAAGGTGCGCTCCATCATGCCCTATGGCGCTTTCGTCGAGTTCCTGCCGGGACGCGACGGTCTGCTCCACATCTCGGAGATGGACTGGCGTCGTCTGGACACCGTGGAAGAGACGGGCTTGAAGGAAGGCGACGAAATCGACGTGAAGCTGCTCGACATCGACCAGAAGACGGGCAAGTTCAAGCTGTCGCGCCGCGTGCTGCTGCCCAAACCCGAAGGCATGGCCGAGCGTCCCGCCCGTCCGCAGCGTCAGGAGCGTCATCCGCGCCGCGAAGGCAAGTAAGCATATTCATTCCTATATATTAAATGATGAAGGGCGAGTCCGGAGATTCCGGGGCTCGCCCTTTTTTCGGCTTGCAGCGCGCATATCCGCGCCCGCGCGTGTCCATATGGCGGCTCACGGGCGGAAATATGGATGCTCGCGAGCGGGGATATGGAGGCTGATTACTCTTGTACGTCGCCCTTGCCCGTGTCCACCAGCTTGTAGAGTTTGTCGCTGGGGCGAATCTTCTGCGGCACGCGGAACGACACGTGCGTGCCCTTGCCCACGTGTTCCACCGTCTTCAGGTCGACGCGCGGGTCGTCGAGCGTCAGGAAGAGGGCGCCCGTGGTGGGGCCGGTGATGAGCAGCTTGTCGCCCGCGTCCAGTTCGGCCGCCTCGATGAGAAACTCCGCCACGCCGAGGTTGGAGAAATATTTGATGCCCCGCCCGGCGTAGACCTTCTTCTGCGTGGCCTCCGAGCCGTAGTGGCGGCTCCACTCGCCGAGGCGTTGGCCCAGGTAGTATCCGTTCCAGAACCCCCGGTTGAACACGGTCTTGAGCCGTTCGTCCCAGACGGCCACTTTCTCGGGGCCGAAGGTGCCGTCGAGGCAGGCCCGGACAGCCTCTTTGTAACATTCCGTCACCGTGCGCACGTATTCGGGTCCACGTGCGCGGCCTTCAATCTTGAACACGCGTACGCCGGCCTCTATCATCTCGTCCATGAAGTGGATGGTCTTGAGGTCCTTGGGCGACATGATGTATTTGTTGTCCACTTCCAGCTCGATGTCGCTCTCGCGGTCGCGCACGGTGTAGGCGCGGCGGCACACCTGCATACAGGCTCCCCGGTTGGCCGATGCGCCCAGTTCGTGCAGGCTCAGGTAGCATTTGCCCGACACGGCCATGCACAGCGCGCCGTGGCAGAACATCTCGATGCGCACCGGTTGTCCGCCCGGGCCGCAGATGTGTTCGTCCACGATGTGGCGGTAGATTTCCTTCACCTG
>CALUJS010000030.1 GCA_944321015.1 uncultured Phocaeicola sp.
CGGTTGTTATGGTCACGCCCCAATTGTAATGCCCGGCCTGCGGCTTGCGGTTGCCGTTGATGATTTCAAAGAGGGCCGTCATGGCGCGGGGGTCGTGGCTGAGGAAGACAATCTTGTCGCCCTTCTCCACGGTGAAGTTCACGTCGTCGAAAAGCAAGGTGCCGTCGTCGGTCGTGGCACGCAGGCCCGACACTTCCAGAATCTGATTGCCCGGCTCGCGTTCGGGCGTGAAGATGATGCCCGGATAGCGACGGGACGAAGGACGGATTTCCTCGATGTTGAGCTTCTCCAGCATCTTCTTGCGGCTGGTGGTCTGCTTGCTCTTGGCCACATTGGCCGAGAAACGACGGATGAACTCCTCCAGCTCCTTCTTTTTCTCTTCGGCCTTGGCGCGCTGGTTCTGCTGCTGGCGCAGGGCAAGCTGGCTGCTCTCGTACCAGAAGCTGTAGTTGCCGGCAAACAGGTTCACCTTGCCGAAGTCGATGTCCACCGTGTGCGTACATACCGAATCGAGGAAGTGACGGTCGTGGCTCACCACGAGCACGGTGTGCTCAAAGTTGCTCAGATATTCCTCCAGCCACGTAACGGTGTCCATGTCCAGGTCATTGGTCGGCTCGTCGAGCAACAGGTTGTCCGGTTCGCCGAAAAGAGCCTGCGCCAACATCACGCGCACTTTCTCCTTTCCGCTCAATTCGCCCATGAGCAGGCCGTGCTTGTCCTCCGCAATGCCCAGTCCGGAGAGCAAGGCGGCCGCATCGCTCTCGGCGTTCCAGCCGTCCAGCTCGGCAAATTTCTCCTCCAGCTCCGAAACTTTCAGGCCGTCTTCATCTGTGAAATCGGTCTTGGCGTAGAGGGCTTCGCGCTGCTGCATGATGTCCCACAGCACCGAGTGCCCCATCAGCACGGTGTTGAGCACCGTGTACTGGTCCCACTTGAAGTGGTCCTGCGACAACACGGAAAGGCGTTCTCCGGGTCCCAGGGTGACAGAACCTTTCGTCGGCTCCAAATCGCCCGATATCGCCCGCAGAAAGGTCGACTTGCCGGCCCCGTTGGCACCGATAATGCCATATATATTGCCATTGGTGAACTTCAGATTTACGTCATTATATAAAACTTTCTTGCCAAACTGAATGGCCAGGTCTGAAACTGTTATCATATCCTTTTACCTTATATTATTACATTAACCCATTCATTATCGGCTGCAAAGGTAAACAAAAAACAGTGCCAAGCTGACAGTATTCCGACAAATTTAGCTACTTTTGCAAAATACCCGGGCAAAGATTCTCCCGTGGCAAAGATTTTGTAGAAAGCATCCGTGTCGTTCAGCCCTGCCGAAACGACATACCCTGCAATCCGAAATAATAAATAAAACGATACAGACATGAATTCAACAGTAGACGAAAACATGGAACAAGAGAAAGCAAACACCGAAGAACAACTCAACGAAACAGCCTCGCAAGAACAGGCTGCCGAGTGTGCAACGGAAGAAAAAGAGCTTTCTGCCGAAGAGCAATTGCAGCAACGTCTGACGGAAGCCGAAGCCCGCATAGCCGAAATACAGGACAAGTATCTGCGGTTGTCGGCCGAATTTGACAACTACCGCAAACGCACAATGAAGGAAAAGGCCGACATCATCAAGAACGCGGCCGAAAAAACCATCACAGCCATACTCCCCGTATTGGACGACATGGAGCGGGCCATTGCCAACATGCAAAAGTCCGACGACGCGAAAGCATTGCTCGAAGGTGTCGAGCTGATCAACACCAAGTTTCTGAAAGTGCTGGCTCAGGAAGGCTTGAACAAGATAGAAACCGAAGGAGCCGATTTCAACACCGACTACCACGAAGCCATCGCCATGATTCCGGCACCCAGCGAAGACCAAAAAGGCAAGGTGCTCGATTGTGTTCAAACCGGCTACAAGCTGAATGACAAAGTAATACGTCATGCCAAAGTAGCCGTGGCACAATAAACCCATACACACAACCGCTAAAGAAGGAGAATTTTATGGCAAAAAGAGATTATTATGAAGTGCTCGGTGTCGACAAAAGCGCCAGCGCCGACGAAATAAAAAAGGCATACCGGAAGAAAGCCATCCAGTATCACCCCGACAAGAATCCCGGCGACAAAGAAGCCGAGGAAAAGTTCAAGGAGGCCGCCGAAGCATACGAGGTGCTCAGCAACCCGGACAAGCGCGCACGCTATGACCAGTTCGGACACGAAGGACTGAACGGCACCGGCGGATTCGGAGGCGGATACAGCGGCGGAGGCATGTCGATGGACGACATATTCTCCATGTTCGGCGACATATTCGGCGGTCATGGCGGATTTGGCGGCTTCGGTGGATTCGGCCGAGGCGCTTCCCAGAGCGGACAACGCAAATTCCGTGGCTCCGACCTGCGCGTCAAAGTGAAGCTCTCGTTGAAAGACATCGCCAACGGAACGACCAAGAAATTCAAGCTGAAGAAATATGTACCCTGCTCCCATTGCCACGGCACCGGCGCAGAAGGCAACAGCGGAACGGAGACGTGTCCCACATGTAAGGGAAGCGGACACATTCTGCGTACGCAGCAAAGCATCTTCGGCATGATGCAGACCCAGAGCGTTTGTCCGCAATGCAACGGCGAAGGAAGAATCATCAAGAACAAATGTAAAGAATGCGGAGGCGAAGGCATTGTCTACGGCGAGGAAGTGGTGGAAGTTAAGATTCCCGCCGGCGTGGCCGAGGGCATGCAGCTCTCCATGAACGGAAAAGGAAATGCCGGAAGACACAACGGAATCAACGGCGACCTGCTCATACAGATTGAGGAAGAACCGCATCCCGAACTCATCCGCGATGAAAACGACCTCATCTACAACCTGCTGCTGAGCATTCCGACGGCAACTTTGGGAGGCACGGCCGAGATACCGACCATCGACGGACATGCCAAAGTGAAAATCGAGCCAGGGACCCAACCGGGCAAAGTGCTTCGCCTGCGTGGCAAAGGATTACCCAGCGTCAACGGCTACGGAACGGGCGACTTGCTGGTCAACGTAAGCGTATACATCCCCGAAACGCTGTCAAGGGACGAAAAGAACCAGATGGAAAAGCTGCAGGAGTCGCCCAACTTCAAGCCCAACCCTGGCATCAAGGAAAAGATCTTCCGCAAGTTCAAGAACTTCTTCGACTAATCACCCGAAGGCAACAGAAGAACAAGAGGATGAAGCCCGTCACAAAGGTTCCATCCTCTTGTTTTTTGTTTGTTTCACCCCGCCCGTCTCCGTGCAATCCGGCCAGGAACTATTTCCTTTGACGGGAAGCATTACGATACTCGGAAGGAGTAAGGTTGTACTTGTCCTTAAAGATGCGCATGAATTGGCGAGGCGTGCTGTATCCCGCCTGCATGGCAACAGTTTCCACCTTCATGTCGGGACAATCACGCAATAAAGCACAGGCATACTCCAAGCGCATGTCGCGCACATATCCAACGAGAGTAGTTCCCTTGAGAACCTGCAAGGAAGCGTTCAGCTTCTTTTGCCGCACGGCAAGTTGACGGGCTATTTGTTCCATGGTAAGGTCGCTGTCACGAAAACGGTCGTTCTCCTTGAGAAAAGCCTGCAGTTTTGCCAGCAAAGCCACATCGGCCTCGTCTTCCTTGTCCTTCCCGTCCGGCACAACAGAAGAGCGGGTGACCGAAAACATCTGTTCCTCCGCCCGGCGTTCCTTTTGGCGATTCTCTTCCATCTGCCGGTAGAGGAAGTCAATATTATGCTTTTGCCGTCTCCACAACACCAATGTCAAGACAAGTCCGGCCGCAATGAGAAAGGCCAAAGAGGCAATGATTACCAGTCGCAGACGATTTGCTTCCAGTTCCGCTTGTTGGGCTTCGATGGCAATGTTCTTCAATTCGCTCTCGTATGCCATAAGGAAATCCGTACCGGCATTTCTATCGGCATACCCGGCCAGTCTGTCTCCCATCTCCATACCTTTCATTGTCCAGCCGAATGCTTCATCCCGCCGCCCGTTTACAGCCAAAATGTGCACCCACTGCCAAAGCATATGCATGGCAAACTTGGTCGGTCTCTCCTTCACACAGTTTTCCAATGCCGGCACGACGATGCGTTCATAGTCATCATAGCGGCGGGTATTAAAAAGATAATCGGCCACCTCGCAAGTGACATCGACCGAATGCACCAACTCCCGATACAGCACCATACCCTTTTCAAACCACATGTTGCCGTCCTTCCCCAAGTCAAGGCAGATATTGGCAAGCCGAAGGTAGTTGTTAAGGCGTTCTGTTTTGAATCCGTTGACATCCATACCATTGCCGCCCTGGCGTTCTTCCTGCGCCAAACGGTCAAGGAACTGCATGGCGTAATCATACGCCTCTTCAGGCATTCCGGCCTCACGGCATATCTGAATCTTCGTATCAAGGGAAAAATAATAGAGCAAAAGGGCATTAAACTGTTCATTTTCAGTCTCCGGATGAGATTGCTCCATGATGAAAAGAGCACTGTCGGCTTTCGCCAAGGCCCGGCGGGGATTGTCTGTATGTCCCAGAGCTTGTGCCTCATAAATGTGCGCCAATGCTGAAAAAGTTGGTTGGTCGGCTTCCAAGCTCATCATCATGGCATATTTCCCCTGTAGCGCATAGTTTCCCGTGGCATAGAAAGATTCACACAGGCTCTGGTATGCAATAAGCCTCCAAGTCTTATCGTCATCCCGTGGAGCGGCCAGAGCGGCATAGGCATGTTTTTGCGCATTGTGATGGTCGCCTTTTCTAAGATATATAAGCGACTCCACCGCCTCCAGATGCACTTGGCTGCAGGACTTCCATCCCGAAGCCTCACAATGGCTGCGCAAGGTGCCGATGTGCCGCAAGGCAGCCTCAGCATCGGTAACGTAGAGTTTGTCGATGGAATCAATGCTTATCACAACCTCTTGGGAAAAGCCCCAAGCAGGCAACAGCAGAAACATCACCACCATACAAATCCTGTGCAGATAGTCTTTCATTCTCTTTCCTTGTTATTACGACGTGTAAAAGTAACCTTTTTTGAAGAAATACAGACACTGAAAGGGAACTTTTCAAGTGCGCATTTCCATATCATTATCAAGCGCTTGCCAAAAACGCCATACGAAAAACCAAAAAAGCCACGCACGCTTGCCGGCAACAGACTACTTTTGCCGGCAACAAATTAAATAAATCATTGTAGCAGTTTATGACACGAATCGTAATCATGTGGTGTGGAATCATTGCTTTCCTCCTGACAGCTTGCAACGGAGATGAAGTAACGCCACCATCAACCGAAGATGTGAAAGAGTGGAATCTGGATGCCAATATGGACACGGAGAACTACCGCCCGGGAGACAACTTTTACATGTACTGCATCGGCACCTGGTATAAAAACACCGACTTGAACGGAAAAGAATCAGCCGGATTACATGACGATGCTGCAACACAAGCAAATGAATGGGAAGAAATCGCAATTCGCGAGTCTGACATCCAAAAATTGTATGACAATGCAGACCGGGCCGACGAAACCGTGACGCTGGCAGAAGCTGCAATAAAGGAACGACTGTCGCTCATAGGCCAAATCACCACAAAAGAAGAAGGCTGGAAAACCTTCGCTCGATTAATCGGCATGGGATATGACAATGTGATTTCATTTGCGGCAATACCCAATGAAGGTTTAATATGTCTGACTACCAATATCCTGACTACCTGGCCTGATGATGAGTCCAAAGAAGAACAATGGCTGGCGGACATATACGAGCATCTGGGCGAAAGCTCCGAAAACGCCCGACAGAAAGCCGACATCATCATTCGCAAACTTAAACAGTTACAAGATGCCAGCGATGGCATCAATCTGTCACTGGACAACTTACGCGAGTATCCCGAAATGCGTGCGGAACTGGTGCCTTTGCAGAATACGCATTCCCGGGCAACGACTCCGGGATTCTTCCAGACATTGGCTGCCACACTGGGTATCAGCGAAGAACATATCCTTGCCACCGAACAAAACAAGAAAGCCCTGCAATCCATAGAAGACTGGACTACAGAAGAACTGAAGGCCGTCATGGAATATTCCATCCTTTCAGATTACAGATACGCCTCTACGGCTTGGGCAGAAGCTCTGATGGGTGAAGAAGTATGGGACTGGATAAAAACAGAGGTGAACATAAAATACCTGGCATATCCTATTTCCTACGCTTATGCCACCCGCTATGTCTCTCCGGAACTAAAGGCGAAATTCCTGGGAATATGCGAAGAGATGAGAACCGTATTCAAAAAACGTCTAACAAACTTGGATTGGATGAGCGAAAGCACCAAACAACGTGCCATCGAGAAGCTGGAAGCCATGCAATTCAATGTGGGCTATCCGGACGAATGGATTGAAGAAGCCCTACCCGACTTCAGCGGCAACACGTTTGTGGAGAATGTGATGCAATTGCGCCAAGCCCATTTCAACCTATTGAATCATTTTGCAGGAAAAAGTGCCCAAGAGGGATGTTTCAACATCGCTATCTCCAGCTTCATGAGCAGTCTTTCATTGGTGAACTGCTTCTACTACCCGGAATTTAACTGCCTCTGCATCTATCCGGCATATATGCTGCCACCCATGTATAACGAACAGGTTTCAGATGCCTACAATTATGCCGAATTTGCCATAGTGGGACATGAAATCACTCACGGATTCGACAACAACGGATCAAATTATGACAAGAACGGCGATTACAGAAACTGGTGGACCGTAATGGACAAAATGGCCTTCACGGAGAAATGCCAATCGCTCATCGATTGCTACAACTTGCTGGAAATAATGCCCGAGGAAATGCCGGGACAGTATTGTGACGGCGAAAACACATTGGGTGAGAACATTGCCGACTTGGGCGGCGTGGAAATAGCCCATCAGGCATACGTGGAAAAACTGCAACGAGAAGGTTTCCACGGTGAAGAACTGGAAAAACAGGAAAGACGTTTCTACCAAGGATGGGCGGAAGTGTGGCGGCAAAAGTACACAAGCGGTTATGCCCAAACGCTACTTGAAGACGTACACGCCCTTCCCAAAGAAAGGGTCAACGGGGTAATGATGAATTGCGACCGCTGGTATGAACTCTTTGACGTGCAATGGGGCGACATGTTGTATCTTGCTCCCGAACTGCGGACACATATCTGGTAACTTATAAACATAACAATAGCTTAAAGATGAAACGATTATTTCAAAACTACCTGGCAATCTGCGGAGCCTTACTACTATGCGTGGGATGCGGAAGCGAAGACCTGACCCAACACGGTTCTTTGCCCTCGTCGATTGCCGACATTGAACTGGGAACCACATCAGATGTCCGTCCCGGACAACCCATGACGGCTCAAGTGACATTGCCTGTCGGCGGAGAAAACTACACCGAAATATCATACAGCTGGCAACACGACGACAATGCGTGGAACGACGCAAGCAACATCGAAGACGGCAAGGCCTATCGCCAGTTTACGGCAGCGGAGACTCCGGGAAACCACAGCCTGTCTTTCCGCGCACGATATGTCTATCTTGCGCCGGATGTGAACGGAAACCTTTCCGGCGAATTAATCAGCACCGTGAACTACACCGTAGAGACCTGCGATGTGTTCAGCTCCAAATGGGGAGACAGCATGGAGAAAACCATCGAGGTTTACCCCCAAACGTCCAAGGTAGATGAAACACAATGCCTGGGCGCCTTCCCCGACCCGTTTGCATGGAACACGTTCAATCCGGAAAATATCAACCGGTTGTTTCACTTTGAGGAAAACAGACTGACGGAAATCACCGACTTCTTCACCTACACATCCAGCAAAGCCGGAGGCTACATCTATAAACTGCAGTCTGCCTGCCTGGATGCGGAAGAATCATACGGATTCACCGTGGTGAGAAGTTACTACCTCAGTGTCGGCGAAGGCACCTCTTCAACCACCGAAATCAACCTGTTGAAACTCGACGGCGAGGAACGGGATGCCTTGGGAGCACGCATGGCCGAAGGAGGTATCACGCTGACCGTGGAACTGACCTCTGCCACATGCGATTTGCGAATGAACGCAGGCCAGGGAGAAAACCAGGGGGAAGTGGACTACATGCGAACATTCACATCCAAACCATAGAAGGGACGCCTGCGCGTCCTGCCACCGGGCACATCGGTCCAAACTGTTCACACAGCCGCCAATGTGCCCGGTCACACAAAAACAAGGAGACACGGAACGTATGCCCACCTGCAGCATGCTCCGTGTCTCCTTGCTTATTCTTCCGTTTCGCCGTCCGGCGGCTCAATCCAGATGGAACACCTCCTCCATCGAGGCCCACCACTCGCCTTCGGCACGGGTGTCCAAAGGCACCTGACAGGGTTCGCAGAAAGTCCACCAGCGTTGCGTTTCAGGGTCGGCAGCCATCTTGGCCATATCGGCCTCATAGTCCGTGCCCGTATATTCATAATAGCTGAACAGATAACCATCTTTGTAATAGATGCTGTAGTTCTCCAGATTGCAGTCCTTGATGGTTTTCTTCACCGACTCCCACACATTGGCATGCAAGCGTTTGTATTCCTCCAGCTTGCCGGGAGCCACTTTGATTACACTTCCGTAACGTTTCATTGTCGTATGTGTTTTATGGTTAGGGTTAACGCAACCGAAGATAGTCTCCCACGCGGGGCACATAATCCTCGGTCTTCTTATTCAGTTTATACAGATTCTTCAGGCGGATGCCATAGGTCTGGGCCACCGAATACATGGACTCGCCGGCCTTCACGCGGTGGATGATGTGCGGCTTGCGGGCACGCCGGTGCTTCTTCTCCAGATAGACGATGTCGCCCGCGCGGAAACGATAGTCTTTGTAAAGGTCGTTGTACTTGCGCAGCTTGCGCTTCGAGATTTCAAACTCGTTGGACAGCGACTCAAATGTGTCGCCGTCGCGCGCAATAACATAGAGCAGGTCGTTGGCCTTGTAGACCTCGTGCACGAAGCGCACCGGCGAATCATACTTGCGCCGTCCGGACTTCGTGTCCAGCTTATCCAAGTCATAGAGTTCAATGATGGCTATCAGCTGCTTGGCATAATTGGGGTTGGTTGCATAGCCGGCCTTCTTCAGGCCGCGTGCCCAACCCTTATAATCGGTGCGTTTCAGCTTGAACAAGGAGGAATAGCGGCCGCGCGTGGTAAGAAAGCGCGAATGGTCCTCGTAGGATTCACGCACGTTCTTGTAGGCGCGGAAACATTCGTCGCGCGCATCGTCGTCATAATAGACCGTGCGGCCGTTCCATGTGCCCCCGCACTTGATGCCGAAATGATTGTTCGACCGGCGCGCCAGTTCGCTGCGCCCGGCGCCGCTCTCCAGCAATCCCTGGGCCATCGTGATGCTGGCCGGAATGCCGTAACGCTCCATCTGCTCGATGGCCAGCTCCTTATACTTGCGGATATAATCTTCATAGGTCTTGGTCCGGGTCTGTGCCTGCAGAGCGGCGGCGCACCACAGGAAACACAGCGCACAGACGAGCCAATGGCGGATGTGATTCATAGCAACAACGTTTGATGAATGCCACAAAGATAACCGTTTGCCGACGTTCGTCCCAAACACGGCGTTTGTTTTTTCACGGTCGGGAAACACATCTTTCGAGTTTTTGCATAATTTTGCGGGAAACAACATCCATTCCGTCATGAAACACCTCACCCTCACCTGCCCCGTCGCGGAACTGACCGACGACGAACTTTCACCCGACGACCGCGAGCTCATCCGCCGCGCACGGGAAGCCACCGACAACAGCTATGCGCCCTATTCACGTTTCCGCGTGGGAGCCGCCGTCCGTCTGGCCGACGGCACAATCATCTGCGGAGCCAATCAGGAAAACGCGGCATTCCCTTCCGGACTGTGTGCCGAACGCACGGCCCTGTTCTACGCCCACGCCTCCAATCCCCGCACACCGGCCGCAACGCTGGCCGTTGCCGCACGCGACGAACAAGGATTCACCCCGCTCCCGGTAACCCCCTGCGGCTCATGCCGGCAAGTGATGGCCGAACTGCAGAAAGCCTCCGGACGGCCTCTGCGCGTGTTGCTCCATGGCACCAAGTGCAACTGGCTCATTGAGGACGCACGTCACCTGCTGCCGCTGGCATTCGACCTGTAAACAACGGCGGCCGGCCGCACGTTTTTTGTTATAACTCTATAAAAAAGCCGTGTCGCCCGACGCGCATAAGCCGAATATTGCTACTTTTGCACGCAATCAATAACAAACATCCGCTATGAAGCTACTGAAAAGCATCACCATTTTAGCCCTGCTGTTTGTCGTCACGTCGGCATTCACCACCCGCAAGGACGAATTCAAGCCGGTGTATGTCATGGGCGTATCGCTGTGTTTCGGCGACTCCGTCGTCTACTTCACCGACATCCAACAGATTGACAGCGTGCGCCTGACGCACGAAGGTTTCCTGCCGAGCCGCGAAGGCTACAGCGACCAGCTGAAAAGCTATCTGGAGGCTCAGGACGGCAACATCAACCACACCTGCATCACCTATTTCAACGAAAAAAAGGCCGCCCTGCAAAAGACGGCAACCAAGCTCCTCAAGCGTTACCAGAACGGGGACGTCATCATCCGCCACATCACGCCGTCCGAGTTCCGCTATGTGCGCCCGGAAGAGTGAGCACGGGTCACGACGGGCAAACGGGCATGAGGCAAACGCGCCCCAAAGGCCCCCGACAACACAGAACCATGTGATTTAAGTTTTAAGATAAACAGCAAAGGCTTCGGGAAACATACTCCCCGGGGCCTTTTTTCATACCCACCCGCCGACACCTCCATGCGCCCTCCGACGGCACCATATTGCGGCTCGCGAGCCGCAATATCCCCGCCCGTGTCTCCGGATATGGACGCTCGCAAGTCGCAACATGAGCCCTCGCGCGCGTACTTATCTATAAACAAAAAGAGAGTGGAAAACACATTTCACGAAAAAATATTGCAGAAAAAGTTTGGAGATATGATAAAAACACATACCTTTGTCCGCAGAAACAAACAAAAAGCTATAAACGAATGAAACTCTCCGTGAATACATCTTGGTGGTGGCGCCGCTTACAACTGCATAAGTCGTAAGGGGAAAAGCCTCGCATGTGTATTCATCCAAAATAATTATACAAACAAAAGCGGGCTGTCGTACTTACGACAGCCCGCTTTCTTTTTTATCCGAACACCAATCAAATACAAAACATATGAACACTTATCACATCGACGACAACGGCTATTACGGCATCTACGGAGGTGCCTACGTGCCGGAAGCACTCCACCGCTGCGTGGAAGAATTGAAGAACAACTATCGCCAAGTGTTGGACAGCGAGGACTTCAAGGCCGAATTCGAACTCCTGCTGCGCGACTACGTGGGACGCCCCTCCCCCCTCTATCTGGCCCGCCGGCTCTCGGAACACTACGGCTGCAAAATCTACCTGAAACGCGAAGACCTGAATCATACCGGCGCACACAAAATCAACAATGCCATCGGACAGGCCCTGCTCGCCCGACGAATGGGAAAACGACGCATCATAGCCGAAACCGGAGCCGGACAACACGGCGTGGCCACGGCCACCGTATGCGCGCTGATGGGCATGGAGTGTGTCATCTACATGGGGCAGACCGACGTGGAACGCCAACACGTGAACGTGGAGCGGATGAAGATGCTGGGCGCCACGGTGCGTCCCGTGACTTCGGGCAACATGACGCTGAAGGACGCCGTCAACGAGGCCATCAACGACTGGTGTGCCCATTTGGAGGACACCTTCTACCTCCTCGGTTCCGCCGTGGGTCCGCATCCCTATCCGGACATGGTCGCCCGCCTGCAATCGGTCATCAGCCGGGAAATAAAGCAACAGATAACGGAACACGAAGGACGCGACTACCCCGACTATCTGGTGGCTTGCGTGGGCGGAGGCAGCAATGCCGCAGGTACCATCTACCACTATCTGGACGACGAGCGCGTACACATCGTGCTGGCCGAACCCGGCGGCAAAGGGCTGGACAGCGGTCAATCGGCCGCCACGCTCCATCTGGGCAAGCCGGGCATCATCCACGGCTTCAAGACGCTGGTGATGCAGGACGAGAAGGGTGAAATAGCCGAACCCTATTCCATAGCCGCCGGCCTGGACTATCCGGGAGTAGGCCCCATGCATGCCAACCTGATTGCCCGCCATCGCGCCAGCATCGTGGCCGTCAACGACGACGAGGCCATCCGGGCCGCCTACCGCCTCACCCGCCTGGAAGGCATTATTCCGGCACTGGAGTCGTCGCACGCTCTGGGCGCTTTGGACAAGATGAAACTCCGTCCGGAGGATGTGGTCGTGCTCACCGTTTCGGGCCGTGGCGACAAGGATATCGAGACCTATCTGGCCAACCCTCCGCAGTGAACGATGCCCTTCCAGTCCGATGCCCCAAACGGGCGGTAACGACGGCAAGGGAAGATATAATTGTGAATAATTCTAAAATAATAAGCATTCTGTAATCTGCCAACCTCTCCCATATGGGGAATACGAGAAAAAATGTTATCTTTGTGCTATAATTAAAATGAACACTATGCTACACAAGAAACAACCCTCCGTACTCCTCATCTACACAGGGGGAACCATTGGTATGATTCAGAATGCTGAAAACGGTGCGCTGGAGACGTTCAACTTCGACCACCTGCGTCGTCACGTCCCGGAACTGAACCAATTCAACTACCGCATTTCCTCCTACCAGTTCAACCCTCCGATAGATTCGTCGGACATGGAACCAACCTTGTGGGCAAAGATTGTGCGCATCATTCATTATAACTACGAGCGTTACGACGGCTTCGTCATCCTGCACGGCACCGACACCATGTCGTTCACCGCTTCGGCTCTGAGCTTCATGCTGGAGAATCTGTCAAAGCCCGTCATCCTGACGGGAAGCCAACTCCCCATCGGCATGTTGCGTACCGACGCGCGCGAAAACCTGATTACGGCCATCGAGATTGCCGCCGCCCAACATCCCGACGGCACGGCCGTGGTGCCCGAAGTGTGTATCTTCTTCGAGAACCACCTGATGAGAGGAAACCGCACGACCAAAATCAACGCCGAGCACTTCAATGCCTTCTGCTCGTTCAACTACCCCGAACTGGGCACCGCAGGCATCCACATCAATTACAACGAAGAGCGCATCCGCAAGGCCGACATGTCTCTGCCGCTCAAGCCGCATTATCTGTTCGACACCAATGTGGTAATCCTCACCCTGTTCCCCGGCATCCAGGAAAACATCGTGGCCAGCATACTGAACATCCCCGGCCTGAAAGCCGTGGTGCTGAAAACATTCGGTTCGGGCAACGCCCCACAAAAGGAATGGTTCATCAAACTGTTGAAGAACGCCGTAAGCCGGGGCATCATCATCGTCAACATAAGCCAATGCCTGGCAGGCACCGTAGAGATGGAACGTTACGAAACCGGTATCCACCTGCGCGAGGCAGGCGTCATCAGCGGCCACGACAGTACCGTGGAAGCCGCCCTGACCAAACTGATGTTCCTCTTGGGACACGGAATGAGTCCGCACGAGGTACGTTACCGCATGAACACGCCCATCTGCGGTGAAATCACCGTGTGACACAGACAAAACAAGGGACTATAAATGCCGATTGCGCGAAACATCAGGTCTCAACAGACCTGTATGCTTCGCGCAATCGCTTTCTATCGGGTTTCACCGGCTTACTTCAGGTTGTCTATGAAGTAATCGGCTATGAGGGAATAGACATGCAAGCTGGTATTGCCGCCGTAGATACCGTGATTGCGGTTGGTGTAGACGTGCATGTCAAAGCGGATGTTAGCCTGCACCAAGGCTTCGCTATATTCTGCCGTGTTGCGGAAATGCACATTGTCATCAGCCAACCCATGTACCAACAGAAGTTTACCATGCAACTTGTTTACACGCTCCAATGCCGACGACAGACGATAACCATCGGCATTCTCCTTGGGAGTACGCATGAAACGCTCCGTGTAGACCGAGTCGTAATAACGCCAGCAAGTAGGAGGCGCCACGGCCACACCCACGGCAAACACCGGAGTGCCTTCACTCATCGACATCAGGGTATTGTAGCCACCGAAACTCCACCCCCAAATGCCTATGGCCTCCTTTTTCACATACGGCAGCGAGGCAAGATACTGCGCAGCCTCCACCTGGTCTCGGGCTTCCTTCACGCCCAGTTGCATGTAAGTGCATTTCTCGAACGCCGCGCCGCGTCCACCGGTGCCGCGACCGTCCACACAGACACAAATGAAGCCTTGTTCGGCCATGTACATCTCCCACAGACAGCCGTTGCCGCGGGCGCCATTGTTCCAGCTGTCGGTCACCATCTGCGAACCTGGACCGCTATACTGATACATCACGACCGGATACTTCTTTGCGGGGTCGAAATCGGCAGGTTTCACCATCCAGCCGTTCAGTTCCGTCCCGCCATCGGAGGTACGGAAAGTGAACAGCTCGCGCTTGCCAAGATTCAGCGCTGCCAGTTCCTCCTTGAGAGCCTCATTGTCCACCAAGGTAGTCAGGACCTTGCCCTTATTGTCGTTCAAGGTGATGACCGGAGGCGTATTGAGGTTGCTGTAGGTATTCATGAAATAGCGCAGATTCGTGCTGAATATGGCATTGTTCGTTCCCCGCTCTTTGCTCAGTTTGGTTTTGCGGCCTTTGGCGTCTACCTTATATATAGCCGTGCAGAGCGGACTTTCCTCATTGCTTTCGTAATAGAACACGTCACTCTTCCTGTCCCAACCGATGAACGACTTCACCTCAAAGTTACCTTTCGTCACCTGGCGTATCAGGTTGCCGTTCACGGAATAGAGATAGATGTGGTTGTAACCGTCGCGCTCGCTCATCATCACAAAGGAATCATCATAGAAATGCAGGTCAGCATAAGCGGCTTCCTTAATATACTGCTGAGCCTCGTCGCGCACCAACAGACGGCAGACCTTTGAACGCGGATTGGCCATGTAGATTTCAAAACGATTCTGATTACGGTTCAACGTAGTGATGACCAAGCCGTCGGGATCGGAGGACGAGAACTTGATGCGCGGGATGTAACCGTCTTTGTCGAGCGGCAAATCCATCTGGCGGGTCACGTGGCTTTTGATGTCGTAAGTCTGCACCGTTACCGTGGAGTTCTGCGCACCGGGCACCGGATACTTGTAAGAATAATAACCGGGATATTCGGCAAACTGCTCATAAGCCGGAGCCATACCGCGATAAAGCGGGAAGGAGAACATCGGCACTTGGCTCTCGTCAAAGCGGATATAGGCTATCATCTTGCTGTCGGAGCTAAAATCAAACGCCCGGCTATAACCGAATTCCTCTTCGTTCACCCAGTCGGGTATGCCGTTGAGCACCTCGTTGAACTTGCCGTCTTTAGTCACCTGCGACTCGCTGTTGTCAAAAAGCAGTTTGACCAGAAAGATGTTATTATCGCGCACAAAAGCGATGTTGTTGCCATCCGGCGAGAACAGGGGAACCTGCTGAGGGCCGTTCTCGGAAAGCGGTTCGAGCGTGTTGTTGCGCACGGAGTAAATGTAATATTCCGCCGTGAACGAACGACGATAGATGGGTCGCGTCTTGGTCTGAATCAGGATGCGGCTCTCGTCGGGCGACATGATGTAGCCGTCGAAACGCTCCAACTTGACGTTGCGTGCCGTGCTCACGTCGAAAATGGTTCCCACTTCTTTACCGTCTTTAAACGAATACTTGACGATGCGTTTGCCGTCGTCACTGATTTGGGCATAATGTTCGCCGTCGAGCAAAGGATTGACTCCGTTAATACGTTGGGCCGCATACTTGCCCGACACAACGTCGCGCATATCCAACTTGCCCGCGGCCTGAACGCATAATGCCGCACAAGCCCAGAATAAGGCCAATAAAATCGTTAGCTTTTTCATATAATAGGTTAATTATAATATCTGATGCCGCAAATGTAAGGCTTTCAACTGTGATTTCCACTTCTTTTTCGTACTTTTGTCGCGTTCCTGTCCGAATACAGCCGACAGCCGGTCCGTGGGAAGACTTTAGTACACGTCAAATGGAGCAACCTTTTCTGTATAACGACTTGACCTCGTTCCTGAGAAAGCACTTCAAAGAAAAGATGCAGAAGATTTCTTTGAATGCCGGTTTCTCGTGCCCCAACCGCGACGGGACATTGGGCTACGGAGGCTGCACATACTGCAACAATCAGACGTTCAATCCCGACTATTGCCGCACGGACAAGTCCGTCACTCAGCAGCTGGAGGAAGGAAAGGCATTCTTCGCCCGCAAATATCCCAACATGAAATACCTGGCTTACTTCCAGGCCTATACCAACACCTACGCCGCAACCGCCGCGCTACGCGAGAAATACGAGGAAGCCCTGGCCGTGGAGGGGGTTGCCGGACTGGTCATCGGCACACGCCCGGACTGCATGCCCGATGACCTGCTGGACTATCTGGCCCGACTGAGCCGACGCACATTCGTGCTCGTGGAATACGGCATAGAGAGTACCAACGACCGCACCCTGCAACGCATCCACCGGGGACATGACTACCGGACAACGCGTGAGGCCGTCCGCCGGACGGCCGAAGCGGGCATCCTCACGGGCGGACACGTCATCCTGGGACTGCCGGGCGAGGAACACGACGAGCTGATGAGGCAGGCTGAAGAAATCGCACGCCTGCCGCTGACCACCCTGAAAATGCATCAGCTGCAACTCATACGAGGCACGCGCATGGCCCGCGACTTCGAGGAACATCCCTCACAATTCCATCTCTACACCGCCGACGAATACATCGACCTGGTCATCGACTACATGGAACGCCTCCGACCCGACATCGTGTTGGAACGCTTCGTGTCACAGTCGCCCAAAGAGCTGCTCATCGCGCCCGACTGGGGACTGAAAAACCATGAGTTCACGGCCAAGCTCAAAAAACAGATGACACGGCGGCAAACCTGTCAAGGCATATTATACAAACCATCATAACACTACAAAAGCAATGACAACATTAAAAGGAAAAGTACATTATGTAGGCGTGAACGACCGCGTGAAAACCTTGTTTGAAGGACTCTGGCCGTTGCCTTATGGCGTGACTTACAACTCCTATCTGATAGCCGACGACAAGGTGGCCCTGGTCGACTCGGTCGATGTGAACTTCTTCGACCTTTTCCTGGAAAAGGTAAAAGGCATCCTCGGCGAACGTCCCATCGACTACCTTGTCATCAACCACATGGAACCCGACCATTCGGGAGCCATCCGCCTGCTGCGCAAGGTATATCCCGACATCACCCTGGTGAGCAACAAGAAAGCGCTCGAAATGGTGGAAGGATTCTACGGCGCAGGAGCCAAGACCCTGACGATTGCCGAGGGCGACACGCTGGAACTGGGACACCACACCCTGCGGTTCCACATGATTCCCATGGTGCACTGGCCGGAAACGATGGTCAGCTATGACATCACCGAGCACATTCTGTTCTCAGGAGACGCTTTCGGATGTTTCGGCGCGCTCAACGGCACTCCGCTCGACAGCCGGATGGACACCTCCGTGTATTGGAGCGAAATGGAACGCTACTATGCCAACATCGTGGGCAAATATGGCGCACCGGTGCAGAAAGCCTTGCAAAAGCTGAAAGCATTGGACATCGAGATGGTATGCTCCACGCACGGCCCGGTATGGACGGGCGAGAACATAGCCCGCGTGGGCGGCATCTACGACCGGCTCAGCCGCTACGAAGCCGAAGAGGGCGTCGTCATAGCCTATGGTTCCATGTATGGCAACACGCTCCAAATGGCCGAAACCATTGCCGGGGAACTGGCCGCGCAAGGCATACGCAAAGTGGTGATGCACGACGTGTCGAGGGTCAACCACTCGTTCATCCTGGCCGACCTGTTCCGCTACAAAGGCATCATATTGGGAGCGCCCACCTACAACGCATCCATCTATCCGCCTATGGAAATGCTGATGAGCGAAATCGAAATGCGCGACATGAAGAACCGTTACCTCGGCTATTTCGGTTCCTTCTCGTGGGCTTGCCACTCCGTGAAGCGTCTGGCCGCCTTCAGCGAGAAAGTCGGATTCGAGGTCACAGGCACGCCGGTGGAAATGAAACAGGGCATGAAGGAAGCCACCTGCGCCGCATGCCGCGAGCTGGGCAAAGCCATGGCCGACCGGCTGAAAGCCGATCGTTGACGCGCCACAGCTGTCAATCATAAGGGGGAGGATGTGCCGACATCATGCGAGGCACGTCTTCCCCTTTCTCATCATATACGCGCCCGGCAGCGCGCATATTGACGGACGCGGGCGGGGATATGCCGGCTCGCGAGCGAAGATATGGCGGCTCACGAGCGGATATATCTCCGCTCGCGGACGATAAAAGCAAGACTGATAACCGGCTGATTACGACAGTGATTCAGAGCTAATCCAAAGTCAGCACCCGATAGGTGGCATTCTGCATCCGGTCGATATCCTTCATCGGGACCCGGGCATATGCCGAACGTATGGCACGGCAAAACAGACCGTGACTGACCACCATCACCGTCCGGCCTGCATAATGCTCTCTCATGAAATCGAGGAATCCGGCCGCACGCCGGAGCATGTCGTCCACACTTTCCACGTCGTCGGGAAAAGGCGCGCCGCCCTGCAGGCTGTCTATCGGTTTGCCGGCCAGGCTTCCCCAGTCCCGCTCGCGCAACACGGACGTATAGCTCACGGGCAGCGCGCGTCCTTCGGTCAGGATGCGGGCCGAGTCGACACAACGCTTCAGGTCGCTGCACACAACGGTATCAAAGGCAACGGGCAGCAGCTCGTCGCGCAACGCCCGGAGTTGCGCAACGCCCGAAGCAGACAAGTGACCGGGCATGTGTCCCTGCAATATGCGGGCGGCATTTTCCTCGGTTTCCCCGTGGCGCACAAGATAAAGAGTGCTCATGAACGGATGTTTTTAAGATATTTGCGACAAAAATAGCCGATTCCTGCGCATGGTTCAAGAAAAAGATGTAAATTCGTAGGATGTACTCAAAACAAAATCAACTCTTATGACAAGAAAACTAAACAACGTATGGATTCGCGGCATCTTCTCCGTGCTGCTGGGCGCATTGCTGGTGCTCTATCCGGGAGCTGTCAGCATCTATTTCGTGATGCTCATAGGCGCTCTGTTTTTCGTTCCGGGACTGCTCGCGCTGATAGCCTACCTGCGGGCACGCTCACAGGGACAATATTTCCCGTTCATGGGCTTGGGCAGCCTGCTGTTCGGACTGTGGTTGCTCATCATGCCGGGATTTTTCGTATATATATTAATGTATATTCTGGGCGCCGTGCTGGTATTGGGCGGCCTCAACACGCTGGTGGGACTGATGCAGGCCCGAAGGCACACCCGCGTGGCCTGGGGATTCTATGTCGTGCCCGTGCTGGTGTTGGCCTCCGGCATCGTGGTGCTGGTCAATCCGTTCCAAGTGGCCGAACTGCCGTTCATCGTGTTGGGCGCAGCCAGCATCGTATATGGTCTGTCGGACATGGTGGGTGCATACAGATTCCGCCGCACCGGAGTTGAAATCATCGACGAACCGTCGGCACCGGCCGATGCGGAAGAAGCCAGACCGTTGGAGATAGAAGAAAAGCCTGCCTCCGGGAAAGAAGCAGGCTTGCACTGACAAGCGGCTCGCAAGGCGCGGATTATTCTCCGCTGCCTTGCAACTGCATGAGCCGGCTGATGTATTTTCCCAAGATGTCAAACTCGATGTTGACCACGCTTCCGGGACGGATGGCGTGAAAATTGGTGTGCTCATACGTATATGGGATGATGGCCACCTGGAAGGTGTCTTTCGTGGGATTACATACGGTGAGGCTCACCCCGTTCACCGTCACCGAACCCTTGTCGACGGTGAAATAACCGCGCCGGGCCATGTCGGGATTGAAATCGTATTGGAAGGTGTAATACCAGCTGCCGTCGGCATCATCCACGGCAAGACAGCGGGCAGTCATATCCACGTGTCCCTGCACGATATGTCCGTCCAAACGTCCGTCCAGGCGCATGCTGCGCTCCACGTTCACCTTGTCGCCGACCTTCAGCAGGCCGATGTTGGAACGCTCGATGGTCTCCCGCATGGCCGTCACGGTATACGTGCCGTCCTCTATGCGCACCACCGTCAGGCAGACGCCGTTGTGCGAAATGCTTTGGTCAATCTTCAGTTCGTCCACAAACGAGCAGCGCAGCGTCAGATGCAGGTTCTCCTGCTCCCTGACAACACCCACCACGTGGGCATATTCTTCTACAATTCCTGAGAACATAATATGAAAAGGTTTGGTTGATAATAATCTGTTGACTGATGGGCGCAAAGGTAGGGAAATAATCAACGCCCGGAAACAACTCGCGGGCAAATTCATCGGAGAAAAGCCTTCCCCCGACGATAAAAAAGGCTAAGAAATCTATTTTTATTGCGCGGACCGATAATCCAAACTACATTTGCAACGTGAAATTCTAACAAAACAACATACAGGATGAAACAACGAATCGTATATGCCATCTCCGCATTGGCTTTCGCATTTCCGTCGGCATCTTTCGCACAGGAAGCCGTCAAGGAATGGTCGCTGGACGATTGCATTCGCTACGCGCTGGAACAAAACATCCAGCTGCGCCAGAGCCGGCTTTCGCTCGAGGAAAGCAAAGTGGATGTGAAAACGGCCAAAGCCGCCCTCTTTCCCAGCCTGTCGTTCACCACCGGGCACAACGTCATCAACCGTCCGTATCAGGAGAACAGCAGCACGGTGAGCGGCACGGAAATCATCAGCACCGGCAACAAGACCTCGTACACCGGCAACTACGGGCTGAATGCCCAATGGACCGTGTGGAACGGAGGACGCCGGCTGAACACCATCAAGCAACAGAAACTGACCAAGGAGACCGCCGAACTGACCGTAAGCGAACAGGAGAACATGCTGCAGGAGGAGATTACGAAACTGTACATACAAATCCTATATGCCGACGAGTCCGTACGCATCAACGAAGGCACCCTGGAACTGAGCAAGGCCCAATATGAACGCGGAAAAGAGCTGCTCGCCGCAGGGGAAATCTCGAAAAGCGAACTGGCCCAGCTCGAATCGCAGGTGAGCAACGACAACTATCAGCTCGTCACCGCCCAAGCCACGCTGGCCGACTATAAGCTGCAACTCAAACAGATGCTCGAACTGGACGGCGAACAGGACTTCCGCCTCTCCACGCCGGAACTGGACGAAAGCAACGTGCTCACTCCTCTCCCGGCCAAAGCTGACATCTACAACGCGGCTCTGGCCTTGCGACCCGAAATACAAAGCGGGAAGCTCGGCATTCAATCGGCCGACCTGAGCGTGCGCATGGCCCGCGCCGGATACATGCCCAGCCTGAGCCTCAGCGCAGGCATCGGCACGAACCACGCGAGCGGCAGCTACTTCACCTTCAGCGAGCAGGTGAAACGCGGATGGAACAACTCCATCGGACTCTCCCTGAGCCTGCCCATCTTCAACAACCGCGAGACGAAAAGCGCGGTCGAGAAAGCCAAACTGCAATACGAGAACAGTAAGCTGGACCTCACCAACGACCAAAAAGAACTCTACCGCGAGATAGAAACCATGTGGCTCGACGCTTCGAGCGCCCAGCAACAGTTCGTGGCAGCCGACTCCAAACTGAAAAGCAGCCGCAGCAGCTATGAGCTGGTAAACGAACAGTTCAAACTGGGCATGAAGAACACGGTGGAACTCCTTACGGAGAAAAACAACCTGATGAGCGCTCAACAAGAACGCATCCAAGCCAAATACATGGCTATCCTGAACCGCGTCCTGCTGGAATTCTACGCAGGCCATCAAATCGAAATCTAAACCCATAAGCAATAGTATATATATGGATAAGAAACAAAAGCTGATTGCCGGCATCGTCATCGCGGCCATTGTGGCCGGAGGCGCATACTGGCTGTTTGGAAGCTCAAAGAAAAAGAATGTGGTCACGTTCGCCACCACACAAGTGCAGAAAGGCGACATCAGCAGTTCCATCACGGCTACGGGCAACATCGAGCCTGTGACCGAAGTCGAAGTCGGTACGCAGGTGTCCGGCATCATCGACCGAATCTATGTGGACTACAATTCCGTCGTGACCAAAGGGCAGCTCATCGCCGAGATGGATAAAATCCCCTTGCAAAACGCATTGGAATCGGCCAAGGGAAGCTATGACGGCGCACAAGCCGAGTTCAACTATCAGGAACGACGCTACAAACGAAACCAACAACTGCATGAGAAAGGTCTCATCAGCGACACCGAATACGAGGAGAATCTTTACAACTACCAGCGCGCCAAGAGCAGCCTGGAGACCAGCCGTGCGGCCTACAACAACGCGCAACGCGACCTATCCTATGCCATCATCACCTCGCCCATCGACGGCGTAGTGACCAGCCGCGACGTGGAGGAAGGACAGACCGTGGCTTCGGGTTTTGAGACGCCGACCCTCTTCACCATCGCGGCCGACCTCACCAAGATGCAAGTCGTGGCCGATGTGGACGAAGCCGACATAGGCGGCGTGCAGAACGGACAACGCGTGACGTTTACCGTCGACGCCTATCCGCAGGACGTATTCGAGGGCGTGGTAAGCCAAATCCGCCTGGGCAGCAGCAAGAGCAGCAGCACCAGCGCATCCACGACAAGCGAGACGGTGGTCACCTACGAGGTGGTCATCACGGCCGACAACCCCGACCTGAAACTGAAACCGCGCCTCACGGCTAACGTCAACATCTACACCGTGGACAAGAAAGGCGTGCTCTGCGTGCCCAACAAAGCACTGCGCTTCTATCCGGAAGAGCCTCTGTTGGGAAGCGAGGACGTGGTGAACGACTGCGAAGGCGAACACAAGGTGTGGACCTACGAGAACCATGTGTTCCAGGCACACCCCGTCAACGTGGGACTGACCAACGGCATCAACACCGAAATCCTGAGCGGCATTGACGAGGGAACCGTCATCGTGAGCGAAGCCGAAATGGAGATGCAGATGAGCGAAATGACAGCTCCGCAAGGCGAACGCAGCCCCTTCATGCCGGGTCCGCCGGACAGAAACAAAAAGAAGAACGAGAAGAAATAAGGCATCATCATGGCAAAGACTGTCATCGACATACGTAACATAAAACGCAACTTCCACGTGGGCGACGAAACCGTACACGCATTGCGGGGCGTATCGTTCTCCATCGAAGAAGGCGAGTTCGTCACCATCATGGGTACGTCCGGCTCCGGAAAGTCCACGCTGCTGAACATTCTCGGTTGTCTGGACACGCCCACGGAAGGCGAATACTATCTGGACGGCATCTCGGTGAAGCAGATGAGCAAGCCCGAGCGCGCCATCCTGCGCAACCGCAAGATTGGTTTCGTGTTCCAGAGCTACAACCTGCTCCCGAAGACGACTGCCGTGGAGAACGTGGAACTGCCTCTGATGTACAATCCGAGCGTAAACGCATCCAAACGCCGCGAGCTCGCCGTAGAGGCGCTGGAGAAAGTGGGACTGGCCGACCGGCTGGAACACAAGTCGAACCAGATGTCCGGCGGACAGATGCAGCGCGTGGCCATTGCGCGTGCATTAGTGAACAACCCGGCCGTTATCCTGGCCGACGAAGCAACCGGAAACCTGGACACACGCACTTCGTTTGAAATCCTGGTGCTGTTTCAGGAGCTGCACGCGGCCGGCCGCACCATCATCTTCGTCACGCACAATCCGGAAATAGCCCAATACAGCAGCCGGAACATTCGGTTGCGCGACGGGCACATCATCGAAGATACACTTAATTCCAACATCCTTTCGGCCACCAAAGCCTTGGCCGCCTTGCCCCGGAACGATGAGGACTAAGTACAGAGAACACTGAAAAGAACACGATATGAACATCAGTAACTTATTCAAGATAGCCCTACGCGCGTTGGCCAACAACAAGCTGCGTGCCTTCCTCACCATGCTGGGCATCATCATCGGCGTGGCGTCGGTCATCACGATGCTTGCCATCGGACAAGGCTCGAAGAAGAGCATTCAGGCGCAAATCTCGGAAATGGGTTCCAACATGATTATGATTCATCCGGGAGGCGAACGGCGCGGAGGCGTGCGCCGCGACCCGTCGGAGATGCAGACCCTGAAACTGGAAAACTACGAGACGCTGCGCGACGAATGCACGCTCGTCGGAGCCATCAGCCCGAACGTGTCGGCATCCGGACAGCTCATCCACGGGTCGGACAACTACCCCTCTTCCATCAACGGCGTCAGCCTCGGCTATCTGGACATCCGCCAGCTTTCCGTCGAGGACGGCGAAATGTTCTCCGAAGTCGACATACTGACCTCGGCCAAAGTCTGCGTCATCGGCAAGACCATTGTTGACAACCTGTTCACCGACGGCAGCAATCCCATCGGGCAGGTCATCCGCTTCAACCAGGTGCCTTTCCGCGTAATCGGCGTACTGAAGTCGAAAGGCTACAACTCCATGGGCATGGACCAGGACGACATTGTCCTCGCGCCCTACACCACCGTGATGAAACGCCTGCTGGCACAGACCTACCTGCAAGGCATCTTTGCCTCGGCCGTGAGAGAAGACATGACCGACTATGCCACGGACGAAATCAGCCGCATCCTGCGACGCGAGCATAAGCTGCGCGAAACAGACGCCGACGACTTCACCATCCGCACGCAACAGGAGCTCAGCCAGATGCTCAACACCACCACCGACCTGATGACCACGCTGCTGGCCTGCATTGCGGGCATATCGCTCATCGTGGGCGGCATCGGCATCATGAACATCATGTACGTATCGGTCACCGAGCGCACCCGCGAAATCGGCCTGCGCATGTCGGTCGGCGCCCGTGGCGTCGACATCCTGAGCCAGTTTCTGATAGAAGCCATCCTGATAAGCATCACGGGAGGCCTCATCGGCGTCATTCTGGGATGCGGAGCCAGCTGGATTGTGAAGGACGTGGCCCACTGGCCCATCTACATCCAACCGTGGAGCGTCCTGCTGAGCTTCGCCGTATGTACGGTGACGGGCATCTTCTTCGGATGGTATCCGGCTCAGAAGGCCGCAGGGCTCGACCCGATAGAAGCCTTGCGCTACGAATAACCATACAAACAAGGCGGAAACATGAACGGCAACATGACCACCAGGCATCGGACCGGCTCTCTGGCCATCTACATCCACATCATAGCCTGGGTGTTGCTGTTCACGTTTCCGCTGATTATGGAAAGCCATTCGGAAGGCATCCGGTGGAAAGACTATTCCTGGCACTTAGTCATGCCGACATTCTTTCTCATCATCTTCTATGTGAACTACTGGGTGCTCGTGCCGAAATGCCTGTTCCGGAAAGAACGC
This sequence comes from uncultured Phocaeicola sp., assembly GCA_944321015.1. Lineage (GTDB taxonomy): Bacteria > Bacteroidota > Bacteroidia > Bacteroidales > Bacteroidaceae > Phocaeicola_A. Next base: position 25,344 of record CALUJS010000030.1, read on the forward strand.
TCGCGCTACCTGCTCTACAACGCGCTGCTCATCGTCGGGCTGGTCGCTTTCTTCCATCTGTACTACATGCCCGCCGTACAGGCCTATTTGGCCGGCAACAGCGCGACTACGCAAGAACTCCCCGACCCTCACCGCCCTCCGCGCTGGGCATTCGTGGTGAAAGACTGCATCGTCTTCACGTTCGTGGCCGGGCTGGGCACGGTCATCCGCCTGAGCATGCAGTGGCAAAAGGCCGAAGCCGCCCGTCAGGAAGCCGAGCAGAGCCGCATGGAGGCCGAACTCAACAACCTGCGCAACCAGCTCAATCCGCACTTCCTGCTCAACACGCTCAACAACATCTACGCCCTCATCACCTTCGACACGGAGAAGGCACAGCAGGCCGTGCAAGACCTCTCCAAGCTGCTGCGCCACGTGTTGTATGAGAACCGGGGGACGTTCGTGCCGCTGCACACCGAAATCGACTTCATGCACAACTACATCGAGCTGATGCGCATCCGTCTGGCCAAGAGCGTCGACCTGACCATCGACATCAACGCCAACAAGGACAGCCAGACGCCAATTGCCCCGCTGCTGTTCATCTCGCTCATCGAAAACGCGTTCAAACACGGCATCAGCCCCACGGAGCCGAGCTTCATCCACATCGCCCTGAACGAATGCGACGGCACCGTCACGTGCCGCATCGAGAACAGCAACCACCCCAAGAACCGCTCCGACAAAAGCGGAAGCGGCATTGGGCTGGAACAAGTGAAGAAGAGGCTGGAGCTGCTCTATCCCGGACGCTACACCTGGACCAAGGGAACCGACGAGAAAGGCAGCGTGTACGCCTCGGAACTCTCCATACAAACCCGCAAACAGAAAACAAAGAAACCATGACACTGACATGCGCCATAGTCGATGACGAGCCGCTGGCGCTCGACTTGCTGGAGGCTTATGCCGAAAAGACCCCGTTTCTGACGCTCAAAGGGAAATACGCCAGCGCCGTGGAGGCCATGGAGGGACTGCAACAAACGCCCGTGGACCTCCTGTTTCTGGACATTCAGATGCCGGAGCTCGACGGACTGGAGTTTGCCCACATGGTCAAGCCCCGCACACGCATCATCTTCACGACGGCTTTCGGGCAATATGCGCTCGACAGCTACCGGGTCAACGCGCTCGACTATCTGCTCAAGCCCATCAGCTACAAGGACTTTCTGGAAGCAGGCAACAAAGCCCTGCAATGGTTCGAGATGAAAGAGGCGTCGGGCAACCGCGCCCCGGCGGAGGGCGACGAATACATCTACGTGAAGAGCGACTACAAACTCATGCAAATCGCCCTGAACGACATCCTCTACATCGAAGGGCTGAAGGACTACGTGAAAATCTACGTGGAAAACGAACCGCGCCCCGTCATCTCGCTCATGAGCCTGAAGTCGGTCGAGGAACATCTGCCCTCCGGCCGCTTCCTGCGCGTGCACCGCTCGTACATCGTGCAGAAAAGCAAAATCCGCCTGGTCGACCGCGGACGCATCGTGTTCGGGAAAGAATACATCCCGGTGTCCGACAGCTACAAGCAGCCCCTGCAAAGCTACCTGAACGACAAGACCATCACGTGACGCACGGCAGGCACTGTCCCGAACATTTCCTGCCCGGAAAAACTTTGTCTCCCGCCCATATAAAGTTTGAAACATAGGCTGAAAAACCTCCGTTCATGCCTATATATTCTATAAACGCCGACGCCGTTTTTATAAACGCCGGTGGCGTTTGTATAAACCACAGTGGCGTTTATAAAAACCACACTGGCGTTTATAGATTTAATGCCTATAAAGATAACTTTTCGTACCTATGTCCCAGACTTTACGCAGGCAGGAAGGAAACTTTTCATCGGCGGAAAAATGCGACGGGACCCTATTCATTCCGACAAGATTGCGCTATCTTTGCATCCGTAAATTCACCAACAAGCCTATGAAAACCCTGCTACTGGTCGTCGGAAAGACCGTGGAAAAGCATTACATTGCCGCCATCAGCGACTACGCGGAGCGCGTGAAACACTACATGACGTTCGACATTGAAGTAATCCCCGAACTGAAAAACACCAAGAGCCTGTCCAACGAGCAACAGAAGGAAAAGGAAGGCGAACTCATCCTGAAGGCCATCCAACCGGGCGACGTGGTCGTCCTGCTCGACGAAAAAGGGAAGGAATTCCGCTCCGTGGAGTTTGCGGCGTGGATGAGAAACAAGCTCAACACCGTGAACCGCAGGCTGGTGTTCGTCATAGGCGGGCCCTACGGATTCTCGGCGGACGTCTATGCCGCCGCAAGCGAAAGGCTGTCGCTCTCGAAAATGACGTTCTCGCACCAGATGATACGCCTCATCTTCGTGGAGCAGCTCTACCGCGCCATGAACATCCTGAGCGGCGGCCCGTATCACCACGAGTGAGGCCGCGCGGCACGTCAATCCGCATAGAAATCCGCCCGGACGGGCAGATGGTCGCTGTATCCGCCCACGTAGCGAGGCCCGACGTAAGTGCGAAACGGCCTGAAGCCGCCATACCTCACGTCGCGCTCCAGCAAGAAAGGATATGTCACAATCGCGGCATCATCGCTACTCGTGTGAATGCCGGCCCGGGCGTCGAGCAACAGTCCGGACACCAGAATATGGTCGAACACGCTCCACTCGCCGTGATAGCGATAAGTTCCGGGCTTCTTCCCCGCCATCAGATTATAGAGCCTGTCGGGCGCAATGTTGCCGTCCGGCTTGCCGGCGCCCAGCACATCGCGCAGCAGGGAGCCCTCAGGCACGTCGTTGAAATCGCCCGCCACCACGATTCTCGGCTCGCGGCGGACAGCCATCAGCGAGTCGCAATGGCGCTTCAACACGCCGACCGCATGGATGCGATAAGGACGGCTGTGCCTCACGCCCGAAGCCCGCGACGGAAAGTGGCAGACAAACACGTCCAACGTGTCGCCCGTCGCGATGCGTCCCGCCACGTGCAGAATGTCGCGCGTCGGTCTGTGCCCCTCCATGCGGGGAATGCGCAAGGCACGGTGCTCCACGACGCGGAACCGCCCCGGCTGGTAGAGCAAAGCCACGTCGATGCCGCGCTCGTCGGGCGAATCGGTCATCAAGTAGCGATAGCCCAGCTCCTTCAAGGGTGCACCGCGTGTCAGGTCGGTCAACACCCGTTCGTTTTCGACCTCGCACAGCGCAACCAAATCGGGGGCCTGCTCCCCGCCGTCCGCCGCCGCAATCACCCGGCTCAGCTTCGCCAGCTTGTCGCGATATCTGCCATACGTCCATCGGCGCGAAGCATCCGGCTGAAATTCGCTGTCGTCCTTCAGCGAATCGCGCTTGCAGTCGAATAGATTCTCCACGTTGTATGCCATCACCCTGAAACGGTCCGTCTGGGCGCCGGCGGGCAACGCCGCCAACAGCATTGCCCACAACGCCACAAGGACCCAATCTCCATGCCTGTCCCTACACATCACACGAGTCTTTACCGAAAAGGCTCCGGCAACGAACGGAAACCATCCGATGCCGAAGCCTGCCTGTTTTACCATCAGTTTGCTTAATCTTTCACGGGAACACGCTTCAAGATGGCCAGCAAGTGACGCCAGAACTTATCCACCGTGGGGATGAGCATACGTTCGTCGGGCGAATGCACGCCGCGCAATGTCGGGCCGAACGACACCATGTCCATGTGGGGATATTTCTCAAGGAACAATCCGCACTCCAATCCGGCATGGATGGCCTTCACCTTCGGCTCCACACCGAACAGCTCTTTATACGTCTCCACGGCAATGCGCAATATCTCCGACTGCGTGTTGGGCTTCCAGCCCGGATATCCCTCGCCCACGTCGACCCGCGCGCCGGCCAGCTCGAACACGGCCCGGAGCGTGTCCACCACATTGTTGCGCGCCGAGAGGATGGAGCTGCGCTGACTGCCCGTGACCAGTATCTTGTGGTCGCGCACCTTGATGGAAGCCAGATTCGACGACGTCTCCACCAGGCCGGGGATGTCCTGACTCATGGCAAACACTCCGTTGAACAGTCCCTGCATGGCGCGGAGGAAAGCCGTGGTCACCTCGCGTCCGACAGCCTCCGGATGATAGGCTTCCGACTCCAGCTTGAACTTCATGGTCTTCTCGGTCTGTGCATATTCCTCCTCCACTTCGGCGGCAAACACATTCCAGTCCACGCGCACGTCTTCCTTGTGTCCCGACGGAACGGCACACAGAGCGTGTGCCTCGCGCGGAATGGCGTTGTGCAGGTTTCCGCCGTCGATGTCCAGCAAGTAAAAGTCGTATTTCTTGTTCAGCCCGTACAGGAAGCGGCACAGCGTCTTGTTCGCATTCGCGCGCATTTTGTTGATGTCGTCGCCGGAGTGTCCGCCCGTCAGTCCCTCCACGGCCACGCGGAAACAGAAATAATCACCGGGCACGGGCACCGGGCTGAAATCGAACTCGGCCAACGTGCGCACGCCTCCGGCACAGCCGATGAACAGTTCGCCCTCGTCTTCCGAATCGAGGTTAAGCAGGATGTCGCCCCCCATGAAGCCTTTCTCCAGAGCGAAAGCGCCCGTCAGACCCGTCTCCTCGTCCACCGTGAAGAGGCACTCCAGCGGACCGTGCTCCACATCGTCGGCAGCCAGTACGGCCAACGCCGCCGCCACCCCGATGCCGTTGTCGGCTCCCAGCGTGGTCCCTTTCGCGCGGAGCCATTCCCCGTCGACGTAGGTCTGAATGGGGTCTTTCTCGAAGTCGTGCCGCGTGTCCTTGTTCTTCTCGCACACCATGTCCATGTGGGCCTGCAACACAACGGTCTTCCTGTTCTCATAGCCGGGCGTGGCAGGCTTCCGCATCAACACGTTGCCCGCCTTGTCAACCCGCGTTTCCAGGCCGTGCTCGCGGCCGAAGTCTTTCAGATAGGCGATAATCTTCTCTTCCTTCTTCGACGGACGCGGAATCTTGCAGATTTCCGCAAAGTAGTCAAATACACACGCCGGCTGCAATGTCGTTTGGTTTTCCATGTCTAAATCTCCTTTCTTTTAATCAGATGTTTGTAAGGTAAAATATGTTAAATTAAAAGCTCGCTCCGACATCCGCTCCCTTTTTTTCGGGAAAAGGACAAAGAGAGTAAGCGCAAAACTATATCTTTGCAGCACAAATTTAGACGAAATGCTCGAAACCATCCTCATATCCATGTTAATAGTTGCTATCTGCACTGCCCTGCTGGCGGTGCGGATTCTCCTGAAAAAGGATGGCAGATTCCCCGACATGCACGTGGGCGACAACCCCGCCATGAGGAAACGAGGCGTCAAGTGCGTGCAGGCCCAGGACCGCGAGGCCCGCACCAAGGCAAGCCCGAAGATACGCGAGTTTGCCCTCAACGGACAAAAGAAATAATCAACAACTAATAAAGAAATCGGATAAGTGATATGAAACGAATGAACTTTATCGTAAACGGACTCTCCGCACTGGCCATCGTGGCCGCATTCGCACAATGCGACGGTAACAAAGGCGCCGACACGGCCACAAGCAACGCGGCTCCCGCCAGAGGCGTGTCGGACCTGAAGATTGCCTATGTGGAGATTGACAGCCTGCTGAACAACTACAACCTCTGCAAAGACCTGAACGAGACCATGATTAAGAAGCAGGAGAACGTCGAAGTGACGCTGAAGGAGAAGATGAAGGACCTCGACAACGAGGTGCGCGATTTCGAGCGCAAATATCAGAACAACGTCTTCACCCCCGAGCGGGCACAGCAGGAGCAGAACCGCCTAATCAAGAAGCGTCAGGACCTCGAAGCCCTGCACCAGCGCCTCATGGGCGAGCTGCAACAGGAGAACGACAAGAACAGCATCCGCCTGCGCGACTCAATCAACGCTTATCTGAAGGAATACAACAAGGACAGAAAGTACAGCCTGATTATCAACAACGCCGGATTCAACAACCTGCTGCATGTAGACCCGGCGCTGAACATCACACAGGAAGTCATCGACGGGCTGAACAAACGCTACGTCCCCGCCAAGGCGGAATAACCCTCGAAACACAAGCATAACGAAGGCACAGAGCACCCCGCACGCTCTGTGCCTTTTTCGTGTCCGCCCGGTTCCGCACGGCGCGTCACGGCGTCAGGACATACACCCGGTGCGAAGCCATCCCCTGCGAGGCGATGCCCGACCCCTCGGTCTGCACCCAGCGGCGCAGCTCCTGCCCGGCCATGGTGCGGCTCAGGCCCGTCAGCGCCGCATAGTCGGCCACGCGCATCACCGGATGCGCGCGCAGATAGGCCTGCGCCAAGGCGAGCCGCTCCTGGGGCGAATGCTTCGGGCGACAGAGCCTGCGTTGCTCCGGCGAACGCTCCAGGCGGCAACTCCGGCGCAACTCGCGCACCAGCTCCTTGTCCGCCCGGAAGTGCACGCCGCTCACCTCGATGCTCGCCGCGTTGCGCCGCGCCCCGCTGCCGTCCGGCTCCTCGCGCTCGCGCCCCTTCTTCAGCCCCAGCGCGGGCGTGAAGGTGCCCACGCCGTCGAGCTTCACCTGGCGTCCCTGCCCCATCATCACCGCCATCCACCGGCTGACCAGGCTGATGACGCCTTTCACCTCGCCCACGCCAAACGTGGTGCCCGCCGCCACCTGACGGGCCAGCTCGTCCAGCCCGCAAACCTCTTGCAGCTCCATGCGAGGATAGAGCAGCGTGCGGCCCTCGTTGTTAAGGTCTTTCACCTCCTGCATCACATACTTTGCACTCATAATCGCATCCGTTTTAAGTTGAAACCACATGCCGATGAAAAATCTCCTCCATGCCTATAAAAAGTTGAAAGCATAGGATGAAAAAATCATCTGCACGCCTATAAAAGTTATAAACGCCGTCGCCGTCTTTATAAACGCCGACGGCGTTTGTATAAACCGCGTCGTAGTTTTTATAAACCACGTCGGCGTTTATAACTTTCATACCTGCAAAGATAACTTTTCATACGTATATATCAAACTTTTCATCGGTGAGAAACAAACTTTTCACGGGCAGGGAAGGACAGCTCCCCGCCCGCTTCCCTCCGCGCGGACAATGACGGAGGGCGACTGACAAAAAGTCGTTTCCGCCCGCCCGTCGGCCAAGGCGAAAGGTAAACAATGCTTGCACAGGCTTAAAAAGACGCGCGCAATGCTTAAATCTGTTTCCGAATGATTAAAAGCGGCGGGAGGCCGCCTGACAGATTTTCCGGCGGGCACGGTGTTTGCACTACCCTTTACGAACCGCGAGGCCGAAAGGCGGAAGGGTTCGGAAACAATCGACAACAAGAACAAACAATTAAAGAATAGGAGATTAGAATTATGACACCGACTAGAAAGTACAATCAGAACTGGTTACCGAGCATCTTCAACGACTTCTTCGACAACGACTGGATGGTGAGAACCAACGCCACCGCTCCGGCCATCAACGTCATCGAAAGCGAAAACGACTATAAGGTGGAAGTGGCCGCCCCGGGCATGACCAAGGACGACTTCAACATTCACCTGACGGAGGACAACGAGCTGGTCATCACCATGGAGAGGAAGAACGAAACGAGCGAGGAGGACAAGAAGAACAAACGCTATCTGCGCCGCGAGTTTTCCTACTCGAAGTTCCAGCAGGCCTTGGTTCTGCCGGAGGACGTGGTGAAGGAGCGAATCGGAGCCAACGTGGCCGACGGCGTGCTGACCATCGAGCTGCCCAAGCGCACACCCGAGGAGAAAGCCAAGGTGAACCGCGTCATCGAAATCCGCTAAGCGCGACGGCGGAAGCCGACGGCAAAAAGAGAGAGAGGGGGTGTGTCGTACGTAACGAGCGACACACCCCCTCTTGTCATAAAAAAGAAGGTGCGCTTTTCGGCACACCTTCTTTTTCTTTTGCGGAGAGACAGGCTCTCGAACCTACATATTCAAGAAATATCATAAAATTGCAAATCATTAATAATCAAGCACTAT
>CALUJS010000031.1 GCA_944321015.1 uncultured Phocaeicola sp.
GCCATGCGGCTGAACGCTTCCATACGTCCCATGAGCGACGTGGCGGAGGCATATTGTGACGAGCAGGGGCGGATGGTGAAGCCCGTCAAAGGCACCTTCCTGCCCGACGCTTCTGCGCCTTTCTGGCTCTGGGCCGCCTCTTCCGTTGACGGGCAGCAATTGGCTCGACTGCTGGAGCGGAATGCGGAGATGAAACAAACGTTGGACGGCGCCGCATTCGGATTCAACGTGAGGAAGTTGCTGGCGTCAATTGACAACGACGTGACATTCGTCGTGGGTGTTCCCCGTCCGTCGGACAAGCCCTTGGTGCCCCCTTCGCTTGCCCTGCAAGCCGAGTTGGCCAATGACTCCATACTGGACGATATGGATGCCATGGCCCAGATGCTGAATCTGCTGGATGTGGAGATGAAGAAAGAGGCTCCCGGAAAATACAGCCTGAAGCCGATGGGGGTTCCCACATGGATTGGCGTGGATGCCGACCGACGCTTTTTCTGTGCCACGGACGAGAATTTGCTGAGTTCGGGCGGGGAACGTCCCGACTGGGCAGAGGAAGCTGTCGGCAGTTCGTTTTATTTGCGTGTGAATATGCGTTTGCTCGGCAATCTGGCTCAGAAGACTCATGCTCCCTATACTGATGTATTCAAGCTGTTTGACACCTTGGTGGCTCGTTCGGAGAATGTGAAAAGCTGCACGTTGGAGCTGCGTGCGGCCAATCCGGGCGAGAACATTCTGAAGCAGTTTGTCAAGGCCTTGTTGGATTCGCATGGAGCAAATTGACCTGTTGCATACACTCCCGGCGGCATTCAACGGACAGACTCAGATCGTGTCCGATGTGTGGCACCGGGAGCTTGTGTTCCGGAAGGGAGAGGCGTATCTGCTGGAAGCGGCTTCGGGCACGGGCAAGTCTTCACTGTGCAGTTATCTTTACGGTTATCGGAATGACTACGAGGGCATCATCTGTTTTGACGGACGCAACATCCGCAAGCTGGGGATGAGGGAATGGACCGCCTTACGAAACACATCGTTGAGCCTGTTGTTTCAGGAGCTGCGGCTGTTTCCCGAGCTGTCGGCTCAGGAGAACGTGGAACTGAAGAACCGGCTTACGGGCTATAAGACGCGCAGGCAGATCGAAGCCTGTTTTGAGCGGTTGGGCATAGCCGACAAGTTGCATGTCGCCGTCGGGCGGATTTCTTTCGGACAGCAGCAACGGGTGGCTTTCATCCGTGCCCTTTGCCAGCCTTTTGATTTCATCATACTGGATGAACCCGTCAGTCATCTGGATGAGCGTCATGCCGGGGCCATGGCCGCTCTGCTGCAGGAGGAACTTGCGGAGCGGGGAGCCGGTGTGATAGTCACCTCCATCGGGCGGCATTTGCCGTTGGACTATACTAAAATATTATACCTATGAATATATTGTGGAGGCTCTTGCGACAGCATGTCAGTATGGCCCAGTTGAGCGGTTTCTTTCTGGCCGGCCTGACGGGAACCGTCATCATCCTCTTCGGCTTGCAGTTTTATTTGGATGTTTCCCCTCTGTTGCGTGGGCAGGACGGTCTTTTCAAGCGGGAGTACCTGATATTGTCTAAGCCGGTGAGCACGTTGGGCTCGCTATTGGGAAGCAAAGGCACGTTTGGCGAAAAGGAAATCAAGGCCTTGGGTACACAACCGTTTGTGCATCAGGTGGGGTGCTTTACTTCTTCCGCCTATCGGGTGTCGGCCTCCCTGGGTATGGAAGGGACAGGCATACATGTCGGGACCGACATGTTTTTTGAGTCTGTTCCCGATGAATACCTTGATGTCGCGTCGGAGCATTGGCACTACGAGGAAGGCAGCCGGGTGATTCCCATCATTTTGCCTCGCAATTACTTGAATCTGTACAATTTCGGATTTGCCCAAAGCCGCAACCTACCCAAGTTGTCAGAAGGCCTGTTGTCCATGGTTCACCTGAACATAAGGCTTTCGGGCAATGGTCGTGCGGATAGATACGAAGGGCGGATTGTGGGCTTTTCCAACCGTTTGAACACCATTCTGGTGCCGGAGGCATTCATGAAGTGGTCGAACGCCTATTACGCCTCGGCCGACAAGATTGAGCCTTCGCGGCTGATTGTCGAAGTGAAGAACCCTGCCGACGAACGCATAGTGAAATATCTGCAGGCTCACTCCTATGAGACGGAAGGTGACGATTTGGAAGCCGGAAAAGCCGTCTGGTTCCTGCAAATGCTTGTCGGAATCGTCTTATTGATAGGAATCGTGATAACCTTTTTGTCTTTTTATGTCTTGGTATTAAGTATTTTCCTACTTTTGCAGAAAAATACGAAAAAGATGCAGACCCTTCTGCTTTTGGGCTACTCACCGGGCAAGATAGCCTTACCCTATCAGCTGATGGTGGTCGTGCTCAATTTGGGGGTAACGGTCCTTGCGCTTGTCGGAGTATGGTGCCTCAAAGGCATCTGTCTGAGCCGCTTGCGCGACTTATTCCCCATGCTGCAGGAAGGCGAAGCTCTGCCGGTATGGCTTGCGGGAGCAGGTTTGTTCTTGTTCGTATCGGGAATAAACATTTGGATTATTCATCGAAAACTTAAACAGGTTTGGAACGGAAAGTAGCAAAGCAAATATACATCCCCGAGCGGGTTGGTCTTTCGATTGCGGTTATCGCGGTCTGTTGGTTCGTGTTGTTCTCGCCTTGGACACGTCCTTGGGTTGATTTCTGGTGGGTGTTGTCCGTATCTTCCATCTTAATTTCCATCTTGGCCGGGCATTTCCATCCGGAGTGGACGCTTGACGTCGACATCAACCGGAGAAACATTGTGGCCGGTGTTGGCCTGGCCTTGATTCTGAGTGTTGTGTGCCATTATGCCAGCCGGTGGTTGGTCGACCAATGGCCTGTGATGCAGGCCTACCTGGAACGGATACGCTGGTTCAATACAGACCCCATGCACATCTTGCTTTCGGTGTTGGTGCTGTGTCTCATGGGGGCGGCCGAAGAAATATTCTGGCGCGGGTATATCCAACAGGTGTTTGCCGAGCGTTGGGGAGCCAACGTGGGATATGTGGCGACATCCCTGCTGTTTACCTCCATGTACGTGTGGTCGTTTAACTGGATGCTCGTTTTGGGCGCGTTGTGTCTGAGCTTGGTGTGGGGAGGTTTGTGTCGTTTGGATTCGCGTTGGTTTATTCCGGTAATCTTGTCGCACGCACTGCTCAATGTGATTGTGTTTACACTCTTTCCTTTATGATACAGCAAATAGAATTGGCCTTGCGTCCTCGTGCCCGGGGCTTTCATCTGATTACGGCGGAAGTCTTGCAGCAGTTGCCTCCTCTGCCTCCGACCGGCTTATTGCATTTATTCGTACGGCATACCAGTTGCGGACTGTCGTTGTGTGAAAATGCCGACCCCGACGTGCGTACAGACTTGTCCTCCATATTCGACCGTTTGGTGAAAGAGCGCGAACCTTACTACGAACACACATTGGAGGGCGATGATGACATGCCGGCACATGCCAAGAGCGTGCTGACGGGTGTCGATGTCACCATTCCCATCACGAACGGGCGTTTGAATCTGGGCACGTGGCAAGGCATTTACTTGTGCGAGTTTCGCAACCGGGGCGGAAGTCGCCGTGTAGTAGCCACAATCATCGGATAATTGCAGCCCTGCAAGCCTCCATATTGCGGCTCCGACCGCGGCATATGGACGCTCGCGAGCCTCCATATGTGCGCTCACGTCCGGAGATATGGACGCTCGATGCTGCGGACGTTCCGGTGGAAAATACTTGACTGATTGCGACTTAGCCCGAACGCTAATCTCCCGACCTTATGATTGCGATTGCAACCTCCTTATATCGGCGGATGTAAGGAGCTCACACCAACGATTGTAAGCCTCTGACAGTAAATCCCTACCATCTTTCACGCAAGTAAGTTGATTTTCTGACAAATACAAAAATGCGGTGAAGGCTTTGCCGTCCTAATCTTCATTTGTTCTTGAATGCCTTTTCGGAATGTGCCGGTTTGCAGTCTTCGCCTTTTCTGTTGCCCGTCGGGCAATTTCCCCTTTTTCAATGCATCAATTGGAGTTTGACGCCATCCTGACGGAGCGGGAGGGCGAAGTGATAAATATGATTTGCTGTTGATAAGATTTGTTTAGATTTCAAGGGCCAATTCTTCAAAAAACAGCCTTTTTAAGCATCAAGCAAACGAATTTTTACATAAAAACGATTTAGAATCGTTTTTTTTTGTTAAGTGCTGCGCGTTTTCTATATTTGCCGCGCATGGTCGTTTTTGACCATTATATATAGTGAGTTTTTAACTGTAATTTATTAACCAATTAAAATTATTCGTATGAATTCAGAAAGAACAGGCGAGAGGTCTAATCGAAGATTGCGAAGACTGATGGCAGCTTCTTTGGGAATTTTCATTTGCCTGCCTCAAGCGACGTATTCCGAGGCGTTTTGTGAGATGAGTGGTAAAGCTGAAGTCAACATGCAGCAAGACAAGTTGACCATTCAGGGAGTGGTGAAAGATGAAGAGGGAGAACCGATACCGGGTGCATCTGTCGTTCTGAAAGGGATGACAAACGTCGGCACGATTACCGATATCGAAGGAAATTTCTCGTTGTCTTATCCGGCTTCGGAGAAGAAGCCCGAACTGTTGGTCAGCTTTGTGGGCATGGGCACACAGACGGTGAATATTGCCGGAAAGAAGTCGATAGTCATCAGACTTCGTTCGGAGATTAGTTCGCTGGATGAAGTTGTCGTGACGGGTTACGGTTCGTCGAAACGCAAGGATTTGACCGGTTCGGTGTCGCGCGTGGGACAGGCCGAGCTGGCCACGACCCCGATGACGAACAACATTCAGGGCTTGTTGCAAGGCCGTGCCGCCGGTGTGAACGTCATGATTTCTTCCGCATCGCCCACTTCGCCGGTGTCGGTCATTATCCGTGGCGTGTCGTCGCTCTCGGGTGACGGACAGCCGTTGTGGATTGTCGACGGTGTGCCCCAATATAGCGACACCACTTCCGGTGATGTGTCAAACACATTGTATAACCTCAACTTGAATGATGTCGAGAGTGTCGACATCCTGAAAGACGCTTCGTCGACGGCCATTTACGGTTCGCGTGCGGCAAACGGCGTAGTCATCGTGACTACGAAGTCGGGTGCGCAAGGCATGAAACCCGTGGTTGAATTCAGCAGCCGTCTGGGTTGGCAGGTTATCGACTCTAACGGAATGCGCAGTGCGAATGTGGAGGAATACAAAACCGTCACGCGCAAAGCCGTGTTGTCTGAGGCTTTCCGTTATGGAAATGTAGTCGGAGTGCTTGATGATTACCTGGACCTGGACAAGTTCAATGCGCTGACAACGAGTCAATGGAATATCAAGGACTTGGAAGGCATGTTCCGCGATGACGCATGGCTCAACGGAAACGACAATTATTGGGACATGATGACGCAAAATGCCGTGACCCAAGACTACAACATCTCTTTGCGGGGAGGAACGAAGTCGAATTCCTACTACGCTTCCTTTAATTATAAAGACCAAGACGGTATCGTGAAGGGAAGCAACACACGTTATTACGGTGCTCGTTTCAACTTCGAGGGTACGGTGCGCGAAAAGCTGAAGCTGGGATTCAACATGGACGCTTCGGCACGTGAAGCCAATCAGAAGGATGGCATGATATCCCAAATCATCAACATGCGTCCTGACTATCCGGCTTATGCCGAAGACGGCACCATCAATCAATACAGCTTTCAGATAAAGAATCCGTTGTTGGAGTTGCTCGACGTGAACAAGTCGTCAGCGCGCAACTTCAACGGGTCTTTGTTTTTGGAATATGACATCTTGCCTTGCTTGAAATTCAGGACGACCGGCAACATTGTCTATTCGAATGTCAAATACGAGACCCATAACCGCGCGTTTTATTCGGACGATACAAACAGCGGAAGCCAGAGCGCCACGCAGTCGTATACGATGGTGTGGGACAACTTGCTGACATTCTACAAGACCATGGGCAAGCACGACGTGCAGGCGTTGTTGGGACATTCGATAGAGCGCAACTGGAATGACGGTTTCTCGGCCGCAGGAAAGGATTTTCCCGATGATGAGATTCAGACCGACTTGGGAAGTGCTGCCGTGATGACCAGCATCGGGAGCTCGGAAAGCGCCAATTCGCTGGTGTCGGCATTTGCCCGCCTGCAGTACAAGTTCAACGAGCGCTATCTGTTGACCGCTACCTATCGTATGGATGGCTCGTCCCGTTTCGGTAAGGACAGCCGTTGGGGTTATTTCCCTTCGGGAGCCGTAGCCTGGATTATAACCGAAGAAGATTTCATGGAGAATCTAAAGCCCTATGTGTCTTACCTGAAACTGAGAGCTTCTGTCGGTTTGACGGGTTCGCAGAACCTGGGCAACTACGACTTCGTAACCCTGATGGGCTCGGGCCGTTACAATGGCAAACCGGGCACTGTGCCAAGTTCCATTGGCAACGACGAGTTGCAATGGGAGTCGCAACGGCAGACTGACATCGGCTTGGATTACGGTTTTTGGAACGACCGTGTCCGTGGTAGCCTGGGATGGTATCGGAAATATGTGGACAACTTGCTTTATGACAAGCCTCTGCCTACGTCCTCATCGTTCAGCTACATCACGCAGAACATTGGTGCCATCAGCAATACGGGAGTTGAGTTTGACATCCGTGCCGATTTGATTCGGACGAACGACCTGACATGGGAGGTCAACTTCAACATTGCCCACAACAAAGGCAAGCTGGAGAAACTTAACGGAGTGGACGAATATATCGGCGGTTCAACCTATGACAAGTTCAAACTGGTGGAAGGCGGCGAACTGGGTACGTTCTATGGTTACGTGGACGCCGGACGATTCTTCCAGAATACGGAAGAAGTCTACGGACTGCGTCCCATCAATACTTCAACCGGCACATCGACCTACTATCGCACGGATACCACAGAGGGTGCAGGCGATATTTATGTGCTCGATTTGGACGGTGACGGCAAGATTACAGCCGAAGGCGACCGTTGTATTTTGGGAAGCTCGAATCCCGATTGTTTCGGAGGTTTCGGCACGACGCTTTATTGGAAAGGATTGATGGCCAACCTCACGTTTACTTATTCGATTGGCGGTAAACGCTATTGGAATGCCGAGAGCAGCGACATGCGCCCCAACCTCAACAATTTCCCTAATTTCCTGCTCGACAGCTGGAATGTGGCAGGAGGCGAATCGGCTACTTATCCCAACATCAGTCTGTACACAGCCGGTGAGAACGATGTGTTCACCGACCGTTGGTTGCACAATGCTTCTTATTTGCGTCTGAGCGCTTTGAACATCTCTTACCGTTTGCCGCAACATTGGTTCAATGATGCCATCATACAGGGTATAGAGGCCAGCTTCCAGGCCACCAACCTTTTTACCATCACTCCTTATCCGGGCATGGACCCGCAAGGAAACTTCAACGGGTCGAACCTGGCTCTCTATGGATACGGATATGATTACAGCAGCTATCCGGCCGCACGTACATTCAGCATCGGTTTGAAATTCACATTTAAATAAAGCAAAGCAATGAAAAAGCTATTATTACTTGTTATAGGATTTACGCTTGTTACTACTTCGTGCGATGATTTCTTGACCGAGAATCCCAAGCACGAACAAGTTCTCGACAATGTTGTCACTGATTACCAGTCGGCACAAAACATAGTAAATGGGGTCTATTCCACATATGAAGGCGCTTCCTATTTGGGCGGCTATCTGCAGGCGCTTATGCTGGGCGGACAGGCCGGATTGTGGAACTACTGGGACAATCCCTTTTATCTGATGACCTATCGGCAGGGTAACACGTCCGATTATTACAGCCCTACCGTGTGGCAGGACATTTACTCGTGCATCAATGCGGCCAATGCAGCCATCGCCGGCATTACGCCGCTCGACGACGCCTTGTTTCCTTCGCCTGAAGCAAAGGAAGAGCTGATAGCCGAGGCACGTTGTTTCCGTGGTTTCATGAACTTGTATCTGGTGTGGTTCTTCAGTCGCTGGTTCGACGATGCCGATTCTCCTTATGGCATCATCTACCGTGACCAACCGGCCAATCTGGCCAATCTGATGCAAGGACGGCTCACCGTGGGCGAGAGCTATCAGAAGGTTCTCGACGACCTGACCTATGCCGAACAGCATTTGGGCGATTACGAGTCGGCCCGCTATGTGTCCAAGCAGTTTGCCCAAGTGTTGCACGCCAAGCTGTTGCTGGTGCGCGGATGGGAGGGCGACTATGCCGAAGCGTTGAAAATCGTGGAGGACGTGATGGCGACTGCGCCTGCCACGTTTGCCATGGAGAGCGACATCACCCAGCTCTACGATAAGGCTTGGGACTCCAACGAAGTGCTTTTTGCCCGCTATGTGGGCGACCTCACCGAAAGAGGTTCTACCGGTATGAGCGTGGACTATTGCTATTCGGCCGGTTTGTATGACGTGACGGAATTTACCGACATTCCCACGGCATGGCTGAAGGCCGATCCCCGTTATGCGTATATCGTTGGCGAAGCTTACGGTCCGCAACAATGGCAGGTAGATGCCGGCAGGAAAGAGGATGAAGTGCTTATCAAACTTTATCGGGGCGGTAACGGAATGGATCCCTATGGGAAATATTGCACCTATGTGTTCCGTTATCCGGAGCTTTACCTGATGAAAGCCGAACTCCTGGCGCGTACCAACCCCGGCGACATTGCGGGAGCCTTGGCACCGCTCAATGAGATGCGCGCACGCTATACCGTGCCGAAACTGGAACCGGTGTCGGCCACGACCTACCAGCAGCTGATGGATGCCATCTTCAAGGAATATGTCGTTACGCTGTTCCTCGAAAACGAAACCGAATGGTTTGCCTCCATCCGCTTCACCACATCCGAGGGCACTACCTGGCTGAAGGAGCTGAAGGGGACTGAGATAAACTACACCGAAGACCAGTATTGCTGGCCCATTCCCGAGGATGAAATCAAGGCGCATGATAACCCCATCGCGCAGAATCCGGGCCTCGAATGACATTCTTGTATCCAAATCAAAGACTAACGATATTATGATGAAGAAATTATTACCAGCCGTTCTTTTGATGGCAACCCTGGGCGCATGTGATGACGACCTCGACCTCCGTGTGCCTTATCCTGACAATATCACGCTGAACGAACTTGCTCTCGACGATTTTACCCATGAAGTTCCCGATGGCGGTTTTGAATCGCAAGGCATACATTTCAACACGGTGCGCGGTGCCGATGGCCAGCTCGAAGGCGGCTTCTGCTACAGCAACCGTTCGATGCGCTCGTTCGTCAGCAGCGAGCAGGAGCTCGACCTCATTCGTTATAGCGTGTGGACATCCAGGCCCAATCAGACGGAAGTCTATGCCGTGGCCCACGTCGTGGACGATGAGGCTTACTTTACCTTGGAGACGCCCTCTGTCGTGGAGTATATTCTTGTGGCAAATACCTCATGGGCCTATCTGGCCATGAACTATGGCGACAAGTATTGTGAAATCGACGAGGACAGCGGCGAGGAGATACCCGTGAAGAATCCCAATGTGCCCAGCGAACCGATGGGCATCTGGTTGACCTACGTCCCCGGCGGCGTGCGCAAGTTCTCCGATGAGAACAAAGATTACTTCCGTCTTACCGCGACGGGATACAGCGGCGGCCGGGAAACCGGCACGGTGACGTTTGACCTGGCTTGCAAAGGCGCGAATGCCGAGAATCCGAAGTGGAGCTACATCGTCACCGAATGGACACGTATGGATCTTGCATCCCTTGGCGTGGTGGACAAGGTGGTGTTCCATCTTGACTCATCCGACAAGGATGCGCAAGACCGCATGCGTACTCCGGCATGGTTTTGCCTTGACGGCATCCAGTTGCAATGACGTGGGGCTGCCGGCATGACTTGACGTCGCGCGGATTTGCGCAAACAAACGCCCCTTGTGCGGTCTGACGGCCGATGGGGGGTTAATAACAAGATGGCATGTGTGAATGGATTGTGACTATCCGTTTCGCATGCCATCTTTATGTTCTGTATCCCAAGGGCATTGACATGTTGCCCGGCACGCTTCCCGCTCGGGATTTGTGCGTCGTGAAGCCCTTCTATTTCCGGGCGTGAGCGTACATATGTCCGCTTGCGGGCGTCCATATTCTCGCTCGTGAGCCTCCATATTCCCGCTCGCGAGCCGTCATATGTCCGGATAACCCTTGTCTTTATCTCCCAAAGCGATTTGGGCTTATCAGTTTATATTCGTACATTTGCTTGTGTAAAATTATTCATCTGTCGTTCGTATGGGATGGGATTTCTTGCTACACGAGGTATTCCTTGCCGTTCTGGGAATAGCCTATTTGATTCTGGTAGTCAGCACGGTGCTGGTTGTCGTGCTGGGCAATCGCAACCCGGTGCGTGCCATGTCGTGGGTCGTGGTGTTGCTGTTTTTGCCCATTGTCGGCCTGGCGCTTTATTTCTTTTTCGGGCGCAACACCCGTCGCGAGCGTCTCATCAGCCGGAAGGCGATAAGCCGCATCAGCCGCAAGTCGTTGCAGGCATACGTCAGGCAGGAAGCTTTCAATCCTCCTCCCCAATACGCCTCGCTGGTCAATCTGTTTCGTTCGCTCAATAAAGCCCTGCCTTTCGACGGAAACGGGATAACGTATTATGCCGACGGGTATGCCATGCTCCGTTCGCTGATGGGCGCCATTGCCCGTGCGGAGCACCATATTCATTTGGAATTCTATATCTTCGAGGATGATGCCGTGGGGCGTTTGGTGCGCGACATGTTGATAGACAAGGTGAAGCGGGGTGTTGAGGTGCGCTTGCTGTATGATGACGTAGGGTGTTGGAACGTGCCCAACGGCTTTTATGACCGGATGCGCAGTGAAGGCATCGAGGTGAGAGGTTTCCTGAAGGTGCGTTTCCCCTTGTTTACAAGCAAAGTCAATTATCGCAACCACCGCAAGATTGCCGTCATCGACGGTCGGGTGGGATTCATCGGCGGCATGAACATTGCCGAACGCTATTTGAAGGGGGTGAGCTTCGGCGTGTGGCGTGACACGCACATGAGGATAGAAGGTCCTGCCGTATACGGCCTGCAGAGTAACTTTCTGATGGACTGGTTCTTTGTGGAGAACTCCCTGCTTACGGCCTCCAAATACTATCCGTCGGTGGAGTCTGCGGGGACGGCCTTGGTGCAGATTGTCTCATCGGAACCGGTGGGAGAGTGGCGGGCCATCATGCAGGGGCTGGTGCTTGCCATCGTCAATGCCAAGCGCTATTTCTACGTTCAGACGCCCTATTTCATGCCCACCGAGCCGATATTGTCGGCTTTGCAGACGGCTGCCCTGGCCGGGGTCGACATACGGCTGATGTTGCCGGCAAGGTCTGACAGCCTGCTGACTCATCTGGGCTCGATGTCCTACATCGTAGATGTGCTGAAAGCGGGTGTGAAGGTGTATTTATATGACAAGGGCTTCCTGCACTCGAAGCTGATGGTGTCCGACGACTGCCTGTCTACCGTGGGGTCTACCAACATGGATTTCCGCAGCTTTGAGCACAATTTTGAAATCAACGCCTTTGTTTACGATGAACAGGCGGCATTGCATGCCAAGGAGCTGTTTCTGGCCGACCTGTGCGAGTGTCGGCAGGTGCGTTTGAAGGAATGGAAAAGCCGCCCGTTCGTCGAGAAGTTCAAGGAGTCGGTGGTTCGGCTGTTGTCGCCGCTGCTCTGAAAAGCGAGAAGTTCACACTCCCGTAGTGGCGGTGCTCGACGAAATGCGGATTGTCTTCAAAGTGATGGTCTTTGCCGTGTTCCAGCACGAACAGGCCGTCGTCTTTCAGCAGTCCGTGCCGGAACACCAGGTCGGGTATCTCGCCCAGATTGGGCAGCGCATAGGGAGGATCGGCAAAAATGAAGTCAAACCGCTCGCTGCACCGTTCCATGAAACGGAACGCATCGCCCCGCACGGGAATGCATTTGTCGGTATTCACCTCTTTCATTATCTTGCAGATGAAGGCGTAGTGTTGCGGGTCTTTCTCTACGGATATCACCTTGTCGCAGCCGCGCGACACCAGTTCGATGCTGATGCTTCCCGTTCCGGCAAACAAGTCCAGTGCCGACACGCCATCGGCAAAATCCAGATAATTGCCGAGCACGTTGAACAGGTTTTCCTTGGCGAAATCGGTTGTGGGACGCGCTTTGAAGGTGTGGGGCACGTCGAATCTTCTTCTTTTGTATATTCCGCTGATTACTCTCATGTCGTGTGGTGTTGTATATGGATTGATGGTTTTATGCTTTTATGCTTGGATATGGAATGACGCCTGTATCTCAAAGTCGATGTCGGCCTTGGCGTATTCGGTACGTTTGAATTCCGCTGCGGGATGTATGACGGCCACTTGTGCCACAAAGCGTTGCAATTCCTTCAGCGTGCTGTCGCGGTCGGGTATGTGTTTGCCGATAAGGTACAGCTCGTCTTTTTTCTGGTCGAATCCCAACTGTTGCCAGATGTAGAGCGCATAGTAGAGCAGGTCGTTGCCTTGCGTACAACGGAACGAGTTGTTCAGCAGGAACCGTCCGGGCTCGTAGGCATATACGTCCATCTGTCGTTCGTGACAGTGTACATACATCTTTCTCGACGTTCCTATCCGGCTGCGTGTGAGCAGATATTCCATGACCGGGACGGCTGCCGCCCGGATGTCGGCATCGGGGAACCGCTCCGACAGAAGCTGGCACAGCATGCGGTCCGGCGCATAAAGCAGCACCGGCGCATCCTGGGGGAGAGGGTGGCATAGCACGGTCCGGTAATCTTTTTTGGGCATGCAGCCGTAGTAGAGGGTTTCGGCCTGTCCGTCATCGAACAATTCTTTCGGTACGGCCACACACGGCAGGCCGGCTATCAGAATGTGCGTGCTGCGGTAAGTATGGCCCATGAAGGGATTGTCCTGCGATAGCGTCTTCAGGTTCACGGGCAGCGAATGGCGGCTGTCGGTGGGATAATCGGCATGGTAAAACGGGGGATTGCCCTCGGCGTCGTAGAGGGCAAACGTGAACCGTTCGGGGCTGATCCGCAGGGTGAGGTGGTAATGTCCTGTACGGTCAGGGTCAAAAAAGGCGTCGCTCATGTGCTTTTAGTGATGATATGTTTTGCGATGTATCGCATTTCGCTTACTTTCGTGCTACAAAAGTAATATTAAAAAGAATGATAAACACCTTCTTCGTAAAACAAATCGAGGCAAATCTGTCATTTCAGCCTACCGGAGAGCAGGCGCAGGTGCTGGAAGCCCTGGCCGATTTCCTGACATCGCGCCGGTCGCAAGAGCTTTTTTTGCTGAAGGGGTATGCCGGAACGGGAAAGACCTCGTTGGTGGGTGCGCTGGTGAAAACACTTGACGGCCTGCAACAAAAGGTGGTGTTGTTGGCGCCCACGGGACGTGCGGCAAAAGTCCTTTCCCGTTATGCCGGACACCCGGCCTACACGATACATAAGAAAATCTATCGTCAGCGCACGTTCTCCAATGCGCTGGATAACTTTTCGCTTTCCGATAATCTGCATCAGCATACCCTGTTTCTGGTCGACGAGGCATCGATGATAGCCAATGAGGCGCTTACCGGTGCCGGATTTGGCACGGGATGCCTGCTCGACGACTTGGTGCACTATGTTTATTCCGGAGAAGGTTGCCGCCTGCTGCTTGTTGGCGACACGGCACAGCTGCCGCCGGTGGGCGCGGAGGAGAGTCCGGCTCTGTCCGTCCCGATGCTGGAGGGATATGGCTTGCATGTGCGTGAAGTTTGTCTTACCCGGGTTGTGAGGCAGATGGAAGATTCCGGCATTTTGTTCAATGCCACCCGTTTGCGCAGTTACTTGGCCGACGAAACTTTTTTCGGCTTTCCCCAATTCCGCTTGAACGGTTTTGCCGACATACGCCGCATGCCGGGCGATGAGCTTATCGAGGCGCTTACCTCCAGCTACGACCGGGTGGGCATGGACGAGACGATGGTGATATGCCGTTCCAACAAGCGCGCGAACCTATATAATATAGGTATACGCAATACGATTCTTTTCCGCGAGGAGGAGCTTTCCTCGGGTGACTGGTTGCTGATAGCCAAGAACAATTATTACTGGACGGAGGGGTGCAAGGAGGTGGAATTCATTGCCAACGGCGACATTGCCGTGGTGAAGCGGGTGCGCCGCACGCGTGAGATGTATGGTTTCCGCTTTGCCGACGTGCTCATGTCGTTTCCCGACTACGATGGTTGGGAGCTGGAGGCCACCGTGTTGCTGGACACGCTTCATTCCGACTATCCGGCTCTGTCGAAGGCTGAGAACGACCGCTTGTTTAATGCCGTGATGGAGGACTATGCCGACCTGCCGCGCAAAGGCGACCGCATGAAAAAGATAAAGTCGGATGCCTACTACAACGCCCTGCAGGTGAAGTACGCCTATGCCGTGACCTGCCACAAGGCGCAGGGCGGTCAGTGGAAGCACATCTACCTTGACCAGGGTTTCCTGACGGAGGATATGATTACCCCCGACTATTTCCGTTGGCTCTACACCGCCTTCACCCGCGCCACGGAACAGCTTTATCTGGTAAACTGGACATCGGAGGAGCTGGAATAGGGCTTTTCCTTATCGAAGATACTAATATACGAACAATTAAAAAGACGATTATACAAATGGAAACAATCAGACCAATTCAAATTCCCGAAGAGAAAGTGATAGCCGCTGCCGGAGCCGGCATGGACGAGTTTCTCAAAGTGTTCACCGATGCCTATTGGGAGCGCCTGGGCGGCGAACTTACCGCCGAAACGATGCCCCGCCTGACGGGTGAACAACACGTGTTGCTCGGTTATCAAATCTTTCGCGACGAGGTGATGGAAGGAGGCTTCGTGCAACTCATTCAGAACGGATACGGCCCTTACATCTTCGAGAATCCGTTTGCCAAGGCCATGCGCCTTTTCGGCATGAAGGATTTTTCCAAGCTGATATACAAGGCTCGGAAAATATACGATGCCCATAAGGACGACCTTACGCGCGAGCGCACCGACGAGGAGTTTATGGCTATGTATGAACAATATGAAGGCTTTGACGAGCTGGAGGAGATTTTCATTGAAGAGGAGGAGGACCTTACCGCTACGCTGGCTCACTATGTGGACGAACACATAGAACAGTTTGCGGAGATAGTGAAGTAAAAAAGGTGAGTGTGTATTGTGTATATCAATAGGATTTCATTATATTTGCCGCGACTTAACTAAAACAAACTAACACTACTTTAATTTATTTGTGATTATGAGAAAGATTAAAAGTTCTGTTCTGGCGATGCTGTCAGCAGCCGTATTGTTGTTTTCCTCTTGTTTGGGAGATTCTGACTATACGCCAAGTTACGGCGGTCTGGGTACACCGTTGGGCGATATGAGTTCCAGTGTGATGCTGGATGATGGCGTGACAGTTACGCTTTCCGGCATATCAGCTACGGAATTGATGAATATCGACCGTATCTTTGTATATGGACAGGTGACGAGTGAATATAAAGACGTAGAGCAAGTGCAGAAAGGAGACAAGATTGCCATCGTTCCGCAATATGCATTGGTGTTGGATGAAGTGGAAGAATTGCAAGGTGAAAATCCCTTCGAGAATGTTGAGTTTTCGGACATAGATGAACTGAGTTGGTTCACCGTGTTGGGTGGAATCTTCAATGCGTCGAATGGTTACATGAACTTTACGATTGTGGGTGACTGTTACACAAAAACAAGCACCTCTTCCGGTTCGACTACGGAAACAATGGTGTCTCCTTATTATTATTTACATGTAAGCCGGGTAGATACGGATGCTAAGATTGTGGACTTGGAGTTGGGTTATGACAATCGTGCAAGCGAGTGTACGGACACGGAAGGCAAACTTAAAGACGGTTATATGCTTAGACAGAATACTTCGTTCCCGATATATTTTGATACGACATCACTCTACAATCAGCTCGATGGTCTGGATGATGAGGATACAATCACCTTTAATATTTATAAGGTAGAGAAGGAAGACAATGGACGCATTGAGAAAAATAAGGTGAACTTGTCGTATACATCCATACAGAAAGGCGCTTTGAAGCGAACTGTTCGTACCTATTGATATAAACTAAGTGAACTATAAAGAACTATTCAGAAAAGTATTCATGCTGATTTCCTCCCCGGCTAAGGCTTGGGAGGAAATTAGTTTAGAGCAGGATAGACGAGCCGTGATGACCACCTTCGTCTATCCTATGATTGCATTCTGCGGTCTGTCGGTCTTCATCGGAACGCTTATTGGCGTGGGGTGGGGAGGCGCGGCCTTGCAGTTGGCCATGACCAACTGTTGCGCAGTGTTCGTGGCACTGTTTGGCGGCTTCTTTCTCATTGCTTATCTGACCAATCAGTATGGGATGAAGGTATTGAAGCGCGGGAATGAGTTGGGGCTGTGTCAGCAGTATGTGGGTTATGCCATGGTCGTAACCTTTGTGCTCGATATTGTTACCGGATTGTTCCCCAGTTTCCGTGTGTTGCAACTCATATTCCAATTCTATGTGGTCTATGTGGTGTGGGAAGGTGCAAGCCGGTTGATGCGTGTGTCCGAAAGCAAGCGTCTTCCGTACACTCTGTGCGTCTCGACATTCATTATCGTAGCACCGTGGCTCATCCAATGGGTATTCGGGCGCCTGTCATATTTGTTGCAATAAGATAATAGGAAAGTTATGAAATCTACTCCGATTAATATTAAGAACAAGCGTGCCTCGTTCGACTATGAGTTTATCGATACCTACACGGCCGGTATTGTGCTGACGGGGACAGAGATTAAGTCTATACGCCAGGGCAAGGCCGGTCTGGTCGACACCTTTTGCTATTTCGTGCGAGGCGAACTGTGGGTGAAGAACATGCACATAGCCGAGTACTTTTACGGCTCGTACAATAACCATGCGGCACGGCGCGACCGGAAACTGCTGCTCACCCGCAAGGAGTTGCGCAAGCTGGAGCGTGACACGCAAGCTCCCGGTTTCACCATTGTGCCCACCCGTTTGTATATCAATGAGAAGGGATTGGCCAAAGTTGTGATAGCCTTGGCAAAAGGAAAGAAGGAGTTTGACAAGCGCGAGACCTTGAAAGAGAAAGACGCGCGTCGCGAGATGGACAGGTTCTTTAAGAAATGAAGAATGTAGAGTGATGAATGAAGAATCTATACCGGCAGCAGACACGCCGTATGACTGTTCTTCATTCATCATTCTTCATTAAATAGATTTAAGCAGATGGAGACAATCGAACAGCTGGTGCCGAAACGTATCCTGATATTGGATGGCGCAATGGGTACCATGATACAGCAATACAACTTACGTGAAGAAGATTTCCGGGGCGAGCGTTTCAAGGATATTCCCGGTCAGCTGAAGGGCAACAATGACCTGCTCTGCCTGACACGCCCCGACGTGGTGACCGATATACACCGCAAGTATTTGGAGGCAGGAGCAGACATCATAGAGACAAACACTTTCAGTTCTACCCGCGTGTCGATGGCCGACTATCACGTGGAGCATTTGTGCCGCGAGATTAATCTGGCGGCGGCGAAGTTGGCACGCGAACTGGCTGACGAGTACACTCGTCGTACTCCCGACAAGCCGCGTTTCGTGGCGGGCTCCATAGGGCCAACGAACAAAACCTGCTCCATGAGTCCCGATGTGAACAATCCTGCTTTCCGTGCCCTGACTTTCGACGAACTGTCTGCTGCCTATCAAGAACAGATGGAGGCTCTGCTTGAGGGAGGCGTGGATGCCTTGCTCATCGAGACCATCTTTGACACGCTTAATGCCAAGGCTGCGCTTTATGCCGCCGAAGAAGCCATGACGGTAATGGGACGCCGTGTGCCCCTCATGCTCTCCGTAACCCTCTCTGACGCTGCCGGGCGTACGTTGTCCGGACAGACGCTGGAAGCGTTTCTGGCTTCCGTGCAGCATGCACCGTTGTTTTCCGTCGGATTGAATTGTTCGTTCGGGGCAGCTCAACTCAAACCCTATCTCAAGACATTGGCTGCCAATGCACCTTATTACATATCAGCCTATCCCAACGCCGGTCTGCCGAACAGCTTGGGACAGTATGACCAGACACCTGCACAAATGGCCGCTGAGGTAAAAGAATATATTGACGAAGGACTGGTAAACATCATCGGCGGATGTTGTGGCACGACCGATGCTTACATTGCCGAATACCCCGCTTTGGTGGCGGGGGCGGAGCCGCATCATCCCGCATCTGCGCCTTCATGCTTGTGGTTGTCGGGACTGGAACGGTTGGCCGTGAAGCCCGAAGCCAACTTCATCAACATTGGTGAGCGTTGCAACGTGGCCGGTTCGCGCAAGTTCCTGCGGCTGATAAAAGAGCATAACTATGAAGAAGCCATCGGCATCGCACGCCGCCAAGTGGAGGACGGTGCGCAGGTGATAGACATTAATATGGACGACGGGCTTCTCGATGCCCGTGCCGAGATGACCACGTTCCTTAACCTCATTGCTTCCGAGCCGGATATAGCCCGTGTGCCTGTCATGATAGACTCCTCGAAGTGGGATGTCATCCGTGCCGGACTGAAATGCTTGCAAGGCAAGTCTATCGTCAACTCCATTTCGTTGAAAGAGGGCGAGGATGTATTCCTGTCCCATGCCCGGGAAGTACGCCGTCTGGGAGCAGCCGTAGTGGTGATGGCATTTGACGAGCAAGGGCAGGCCGATACCTACGAGCGCAAGATAGAGGTCTGCGCCCGTGCTTACCGTCTGTTGACCGAACAGGCCGGATTCAATCCGCACGACATCATCTTCGACCCCAATGTGCTTGCCATTGCCACGGGCATGGAGGAGCACGACAATTATGCCGTAGATTTCATTCGCGCTACGGAGTGGATTCGGAAGAATCTGCCCGGTGCGCACGTGAGCGGCGGCGTGAGCAACCTTTCCTTCGCTTTTCGTGGCAACAATTACATACGCGAGGCCATGCACGCGGTGTTCCTCTACCACGCCATACGCGCCGGCATGGACATGGGCATTGTCAACCCTTCCGCCTCCGTGATGTATGATGAAATTCCTGCTGACGTGTTGGAGCACGTGGAGGATGTGGTGCTCAACCGACGTCCCGATGCAGCCGAACGTCTTATTGAATTAGCTGCCCGTCTGAAGGAACAGCAAAGCGATGTTTCTGCCGTGCAGGTCCGTCACGACGCCTGGCGCGATGCTCCCGTGGAGGAACGTCTGAAGCAGGCTTTGGTCAAGGGCGTGGGCGATTGGTTGGAAGACGACTTGGCTGAGGCTGCCGCGAAATATCCGCATGCGGTGGACATCATCGAGGGTCCGCTCATGGACGGTATGAACTGTGTGGGTGAACTTTTCGGCGCAGGCAAGATGTTTCTTCCGCAGGTGGTGAAAACCGCCCGCACCATGAAGAAAGCTGTTGCCATTCTCCGGCCGCGTATTGAGGCCGAGCGTGTTCAGGGAAGCCGGTCGGCAGGCAAAGTCGTGCTCGCCACAGTGAAAGGCGATGTGCACGATATCGGTAAAAACATCGTTGCCGTCGTCATGGCTTGTAACGGATATGAGGTAGTCGACTTGGGTGTGATGGTGCCTGCCGATGTTATTGTGCGCCGCGCCATTGAGGAAAAAGCCGACCTCATCGGGCTGAGCGGGCTCATCACTCCGTCGCTGGACGAGATGGCCGGTGTGGCCCGTGAGCTGCAACGCGCCGGGTTGCATATACCGTTGTTGATAGGTGGCGCTACGACCAGCGACATGCATACGGCCCTCCGGATTGTGCCGGAATATGACGCGCCTGTCATCCATCTGAAGGATGCTTCGCAAAACGCGCCTGTAGCGGCCAAACTTCTCAATCCCGCCACACGCGATGCTTATGTCCGCGAGGTCTATGACCATTACCGCGACATTGTACGCCGCCGCGAGCAGGCTGAACCTGCGCTCCTCACGCTGGACGAGGCGCGTGCCAACCGTTTGAACCTGTTCGGTGATGTTGTGTCATGAGGAAATTGAATATTAACCAACCTACATATATACATTATGGAAACAGAACGTGAATTGATAGACCGTCTTATCGATCTTGCTTTTGCCGAAGACATAGGAGACGGCGACCACACTACTCTCTCATGTATTCCTGCCGATGCTATGGGCAAATCAAGACTCCTCATCAAGGAGACGGGTGTGCTTGCAGGCATGGAGATAGCCAAAGAGATATTCCACCGTTTCGACTCCACCATGCAGGTGGAAGTGCTCATGCCCGACGGCTCCGACGTGAAGCCCGGCGACGTGGCCATGATTGTCACCGGTAAAGTGCGTTCCCTGCTCCAGACCGAACGCCTGATGCTCAACGTGATGCAGCGCATGAGCGGTATTGCCACCATGACGCGCCGCTATGTGAAGCAGCTTGAAGGTACGCACACACGCGTACTCGATACGCGCAAAACGACTCCCGGCATGCGTATGCTGGAAAAAATGGCCGTGAAGATAGGTGGGGGCGTGAACCATCGCATTGGCCTTTTTGACATGATTCTCCTAAAGGATAATCATGTGGATTTTGCCGGAGGCATTGCCAACGCTATCCGTCGTGCCAAAGACTACTGTCGCGAGAAAGGCAAGGACCTTAAGATTGAAATCGAAGTGAGAAACCTTGACGAGTTGCACCAGGTGCTCGAGCTTGGCGGTGTGGACCGCATCATGTTCGACAACTTTACGCCCGAACTTACGCGCGAGGCTGTCCGCATGGTCGACGGACGCTATGAGACCGAGTCGTCCGGCGGCATCACTTTCGATACCCTCCGCCAGTATGCCGAAACTGGCGTGGACTTCATCTCTGTCGGTGCGCTCACCCATTCCGTGAAGGGGCTCGACATGAGTTTCAAGGCTTGCTGATGTTGATTCATTGAACGCAGGAGTGACGCGAATGACGCAGATAAATAGTTGAAATCAGCGTCATTCGCGTTGTCTGTTCTTGAAAAAACAGTAGCGTCTGTATTTGTTTTTGTATCCATCAATAAGATTTGCATGAAACACCTTCTTTGGTTACTTTTTCTCTTGGCTCTGCCGGTGCGCGCGCAGGACTCGCTCCGGCTGGTGGCTCCGTTTGATTTTCCCATGTTGCTCAGTTCCAACTTCGGCGAATTGCGTCCGAATCACTTCCATGGCGGACTTGACATCAAGACGCAGGGTGTGACGGGCAAACCCGTCCGGGCCGTGGATGAAGGTTACGTGAGCCGCATCACTGTAAGTCCCGTGGGTTATGGCAATGCGCTCTACATTGTTCATCCCTCCGGCCATACTTCTGTGTACGGACATCTCGATTCGTTTACGCCCGCCATTGCCCGCTATGTGCGTGAGCAGCAGTATGCCCGCGAAAGTTTTTCGGTCGATCTCCGTCCGGACAGTACGCTGTTCCGCGTGGCGCGTGGCGAAGTCGTTGCCCGCAGTGGAAATACCGGCTCCTCGGGTGGTCCGCATCTGCATTTGGAATTGCGCCGCACGGCTACGAACGAGTTGCTGGACCCTCTTCCGTTCTATCGTGACCGACTCCGGGATACGCGTCGTCCGCTGGCGCGCGGTCTTCGCATTTATGCCCGTGCGGGTGAGGGAGTGGTCAATGGCAGCACGCGTCCGCAGACGTTCCAATGGGCGCAGGGAGGACATGCGCTCAACCGCCGCGTGGAGGCGTGGGGTGTCATCGGCGTGGCCATTCGTGCCAATGACTACATGACCGGCACATCCAACGTTTACGGTGTGCGCTCCGTCCGCCTGTTGGTTGACAGTGTGGAGGTGTTTCGCAGTCGGACGGACAGCGTGTCGTTTGCCGAAAACCGTGCCATCAACGGGTTGATAGACTACGATGTCTACCGTCGCACGCGCGCGCTTTATGCCAAATCGTTCCTGCTTCCCGGCAGTCCGCTTCGCCTCACGCAGAGCGATGCGCCGGGGCGCGGTTGGATAAGCATCGACGAGGAGCGCGATTATCACTTCACATACGAACTGGAAGACGGATTCGGCAACCGTTCCACCTATGCTTTCACTGTGCATGGCAGGCGGCAAGCCATCCCCGAAGCGCATCGCACGGGGGGAACATTGCTGCGCTGGGACAAGGCGAATGTCATTACCCGTCCCGGCATGCAACTGGATATTCCGCGTGGCATGCTTTACGAGGACGTGGAGGCCGATGTGCAGATGACGACCGATTCGGCTGCCGTGGCTTTCACCTATCAGCTGCATGACAGTCCGCTGCCGTTGCACGATTACTGTCCGCTGCGCATCGGTGTGCGGCGGAGGCCGGTGGCCGACTCGACGAAGTATTTCATCGCCGAGCGGTCGGGCAAGTCGTTGTGGTATGTGGGCGGCACGTGGCGCGACGGATGGCTGGAGGGACGCGTGCGTTCGCTGGGCACCTACACGGTGGCCATTGACACCGTTGCGCCCACGGTCGTCCCGCTCAACCGGGGACAGTGGGCATCGGGCCGCATCACCTTCCGCGTGGGTGATGACCGTTCGGGCCTTAACACCTATCGTGCCACGGTGGACGGCCGCTTTGTGCTCTTTGCCTGCAACAGCCGTTACAACCGCCTGACATGCAACCTGCGTGAGACTGATGTGGAGCGTGGGCGCGTGCATACGCTGGAACTGACCGTGACCGACCGTTGCGGCAATGTAACGGTGCGCCGTGAACGTTTCCGATATTAACCTAATCCTGATTATAAAATATAGATGTCTATGAAGAAATTGAATTTTGCAAAGTCGTTGCTGGGAGGCGTATGCCTCACAGTGGCGTTCCCAGTTTGCGCTCAGACGGATACCGAGATGAAAGCGTATTTTATGCGTGCGATTGCCAACCCGTCACAGGCTGTGCGACCGGGGAAGACTGACCGTGTGAAGTCCGGTCGGACGGACGAGGCACGTCGCCGGGTGTGGTCGGCCTGGCGTGCGGCCAACAACGAGGCCGACGAGCCGAAGCTTCCTGCCCTGACTCCGCTGGACAGCGCGCGCAGGGGACAAATCGTATTGCCCGATTCGTTGGAACCCCGTGCCGTGATGGATTATTATTGGGGTGTGAAAGGCGATACCGTGCCTGCCGCCGGGCGTCCGTTTTTCCTCTATCTGCATGGTTCCGGTCCGCGCGACATGGAGTGGGAGACGGGGCTGAAGCTGGCACGCATGTTTGACGATGCGCCTTCGGCCTATATGGTGCCCCGCATCCCCAACGAGGGTAACTATTACCGCTGGTGGCAACGCTCCAAGCAGTGGGCTTGGCAGTGGTTGTTGCGCCGACTGATGTTGCAGGACGATATTGATGCGTGCCGTTTGTATGTGTTCGGCATCTCCGAAGGTGGTTACGGCAGTCAGCGTCTGGCTTCGTTTTATGCTGATTATTGGGCTGCTGCCGGACCCATGGCGGGTGGCGAACCGTTGAAAAACGCTCCGGCGGAGAATTGCCGCCACATCGGTTTCAGCCTGCTTACCGGCGCGCGCGACAATGGTTTCTATCGCAATCAGCTCACGAACGTGACACGCATGGCTTTTGACAGCCTCCGCACGGCTTGTCCTGACGGTTACCGCCACCGCATCGAGCTGATACCCGGCCGCGGGCATAGCATCGACTATCGTCCCACCACGCCGTGGCTCGCCTCGTTCGTCCGCAATCCGCATCCGAAAGTCTTCACGTGGGAAGACTTCGAGATGGACGGGCTGCACCGCGCGGGTTTCTATAATATAAAGGTGGACCGTCGCCCTTGTGACTCGCTTCGCACCCGCTACGACATGCGCATTGAAGGCAACGTGATAGACCTCACCATATCCGACGTACACTATCAGACGACAGTGACCGACCCGATGTGGGGCATCGAACTGCTCTTTGCCAAGACCTATACGCCCGCCACGGGCGGCAGCCTGACGCTGTTTCTGGACGAGGACATGGTGAATTTGAGCAAGAAGGTGACGGTCAATGTCAACGGTCGCCGTGTGTTCCACGGCCGCGTGCGCCCCGATGTGGGCAGCATGATGCAGAGCGTGGCTACGTTTTATGACCGCGAGCGCATATTTCCCGCGTCAGTCTGTATACGTTACTAGGCGTGCCGCTCCATATCTCCGGGTTCGCCCGGGGATATGCCCGGACGCGAGCCGTAATATTCCCCGTCAGGCGTGCCGATGATGTGGAAAAAGAATAAAATAAAAGCAGGAAGAAAAGCGGAACGGCTTTCTTCCTGCCTGATTGGAGTTGAAAAGAGATATCAATATTTTAACGCAGTCGGTCAGCAGCCTTGACCAATCGTTCGTCTTTGCGTATGCCTCGTATGGCCATCAGGTTAAGGATTATGGCCACTAGCGGCAGGATGGCTCCCGTTCCGCAATGGAAGTCGGCATTTGGCATTAGATCTGCATATGCGATTGCAAAGGTTGCGAACGCGGCATACCATCCGACGATGACCAATGTGTTGAATACGGTCAGTCGAATTTGCAGTTTCCTGTTTTTATACAAGAATATGGTTGCAAAGGCAACGATGGCAGCCAATAGGGCAATCGCAAATATTCCCCAGCATGAACCGTCGCGTTCCGCTTCGGCCACATCCATTCCGTAAGCATAGAGTGTCGACACGGCTCCGGTCTTATCTACATACAAGCCTAAAGGCATGCTCATGGTTACTCCCATCAGGACGACCGCGAGCAACAGGTAGGCGCTTTGTATACGCTGAATCATATCTGTTTATCCTTGCAGTTTGTCTTTTTCTTTGGCCGGGTTTCTGTAATAGATCTTGCCTTCGATATATTCTTGAGTGGCGATCAGGGTAGGCTTCGGAAGTTTTTCGTAATAGCGCGAGATTTCGATTTGTTCCCTGTTTTCCGAAACTTCGTCCATGCTGTCGTTGTAGGATGCGAATTCTTGAAGTTTCTTTGACAGGTCGTTCTTGATTTCCACACTAATCTGGTTGGCACGCTTGCCGATGATAGCCACGGTTTCATAGATATTGCCCGTGTCTTCACACAGCTCCATCAAGTCACGCGTTACGGTAGTTGTAGGCGCATTTGTCTTTCTGTAATCCATAATCTTCTATTAATCCTGGTTAATATACTAATCCTTGATATGTTTGCTTGCTTCTGCGAACATTTTGTCGAGTTCTTTTATGTGTTTGCTTTCGGGAAATTCATTTTTGAAAGCATAGTATTCGTCGACAACATCGCGGAAACGGTCTTCTTGCTTCTCGATGACACTCTCGGTGGCCATTTTGTATTTTGCCAGAAATACCAGGTAGGAGAGGTCCTCACGACGTTTAGCATAGGGAAAATCCTGCAGGGCATTCTGTGCGGTGATGACGCATGACTGGTAATTGTTTCCCATGTAATTCCCCAGATTGTAGTATAGCTTTGCCGACAAGTATTCTTTCTCTACGAGCTTGTCCTGCAGTTCGAACATCATCTGCTGGGCTTCGTCTTTGTAGATGCTGTTGGGATAATATTCACAAAATACCTGTATTTCGTCAATGGCTTCGAAAGTGCTGGTTTGGTCCAATCGTGGTTCGGGTGTGTCGTTGTAGAGTGCCTTGCAGGTGTAGAAGCGTGCCAACTCGGCAAATTCGCCACGCGGATAGGTTGTGTAGTATTTCTTAAACGTGGAGGAGGCTTCCAGCCAGTCCTCTTGTCCGTAATAACACATGGCCAGCATGTAGAGGGATTCCTCGGCTTTTCCGCTACCCTTCAGGAGGGTAATCATGTCGTTGAGCACAACGGATGCTTTGGTATATTGTCCGCTGAAAAAATATTCTTTGGCGGCTTCGTAGCGATAAGAATAATCTTGGCTTTTCAGCACTTTGTTATAGTCGCCGCATGATGTCAGCAAGCATACGGACACAAAGGCTATGGCGGTAATGTTCTTCTTCATCATATTTCAAAATAATGTGCAAATGTATGGATAAGCACGGAACTACACAACGCCTGCCTCTCTTTTTTAAGCTATTTTTTCGTAGAGCCTCATTCGTTATGCTTTTTCTTTCAGCATGTCTTCCAGTTTGATAAGTTCGTCGCGATATTGGGCTGCTTGTATGAATTCGAGCTTCTTAGCAGCCTCTTGCATCAGTTTGCGTGTGCGTTCGATGCTCTTTTCCAGTTGCGGACGGCTCATGTATTCCACTATGGGGTCGGCAGCCATCATGTTGCTGTAATCCGGTTCCGCATAGGTTTTGGTTTCTTTGGCGGGGGCGGAGGCTTCTTCCGTAGTGCTCAGCAGGGCGGTTTTGCGTGCTTTCTTGATTTGTTGCGGGATGATTCCGTGTTCTTCGTTATAAGCCAGTTGTTTGGCTCTTCGGCGGTTGGTCTCGTCGATGGTTTGCTGCATGCTGTCGGTTATTTTGTCGGCATACATGATAACTTTGCCGTTGATGTTTCGTGCGGCACGTCCGGCTGTCTGGGTGAGTGAGCGGTGGCTGCGCAGGAATCCTTCCTTGTCTGCGTCGAGTATGGCGACGAGCGAGACTTCGGGCAAGTCGAGACCTTCACGCAGTAGGTTTACTCCAATGAGTACGTCGTAAAGGCCTTGTCGCAAATCATCCATGATTTTGACCCGTTCCAAGGTGTCCACGTCGCTATGGATATAATTGCAGCGGATGTCGTTGCGGGCCAAATAATCGGTCAGTTCCTCGGCCATGCGCTTGGTGAGTGTGGTCACCAGCACGCGTTCGTTCTTTTCGATGCGTTGCTGTATTTCTTCCATCAGGTCATCTATCTGGTTCAGGCTCGGGCGGACCTCGATGACGGGGTCGAGCAGTCCTGTCGGACGGATGACTTGTTCGACCACGATGCCTTCGCTCTTTTGCAGTTCATAGTCTGCCGGAGTGGCACTCACATAGATGACTTGTTTGGTCATGGCCTCGAACTCATCGAATTTCAACGGGCGGTTATCCATGGCGGCGGGCAGGCGGAAACCATACTCCACCAGATTTTCTTTGCGTGCGCGGTCGCCTCCGTACATGGCCCGTATTTGGGGCACACTGACATGGCTTTCGTCGATGACCATCAGGAAATCGTCGGGAAAGAAGTCTAGCAGGCAATAGGGACGGGTTCCGGCTTCGCGACCGTCGAAGTAGCGCGAGTAGTTTTCGATGCCCGAACAATGTCCCAGTTCGCGCAACATTTCCATGTCGTATGTCACACGTTCGTATAGTCGCTTGGCTTCGAGCGGCTTTCCTATTTCCTTGAAATGCTCGACCTGCTTGGTCAGGTCGTCTTCTATCTGGTGTATGGCGCGCAGGGTGCTTTCCTTTGTGGTCATGAACAGGTTGGCCGGATAGATGTGAAACTCGTCATAGTCTATCAGCCTGTGACCGCTTACCGGGTCTACCTCTTCGATAGCATCAATCTCGTCATCCCAGAAGACGACGCGCAGCAGGTTGTCGCTGTAGGCCAGGAAAATGTCCACCGTGTCGCCCTTCACACGGAAGTTGCCACGATTTAAATCCATGTCATTGCGCACGTAGAGGCTATTTACCAAGTGACGAAGGAATACGTTGCGGTCAATCTTTTGGCCCCGGCGGACGTTAATCACGTTGTCGTAGAAGTCGGCCGGGTTGCCCATGCCGTAGATGCATGACACCGACGACACGACCACCACATCCTTTCGGCCGGAGAGCAGGGCTGAAGTGGCAGCCAGACGCAGCTTGTCAATCTCGTCGTTGATAGCAAGGTCTTTTTCTATATATGTATCAGTTGACGGGAGATAGGCTTCCGGTTGGTAGTAATCGTAGTATGAAACATAGTATTCCACGGCATTGTTCGGGAAGAAGCTTTTGAACTCTCCGTAGAGTTGCGCGGCCAGCGTCTTGTTGTGACTTAAAACAAGCGTCGGCTTATTTACGTTTTTAATGACGTTGGCTATGGTGAATGTTTTGCCGGAGCCGGTTACGCCCAGCAAGGTTTGTGCCGGAACGCCTTGAAGCACGCCTTCGGTCAGTTGGGCTATGGCTTCCGGCTGGTCGCCTGTGGGTTGATAGTCTGAAACAAGTTCAAAGTCCATAATTAATCCTTCCTCTTTAAGCGCTGCAAAGTTAAGGGAAAAAGAGCAATCAAAGGTCCTTCAGCAACACGTGGCTCAGGTTCTTGTAATAGTCGTCTCGTGCCGATTCCAGAGTTTTCCATGCGGTGCCATACATGTCGTTCTTTTCAATCTTGAAGTTTTCGCTTCCGGCCGAATCGAGGCGCGTCAGTAGTGTGGCCACGCTGAGGTTTTCCGTGTCTTCCGATGGAAGATAGAAAGGCATGTCGCCCTTGCTGTCCACATCGGGGTTGCATTCATACAGCAGTCGCAGGTCGACCAGTTCGTAAATGATTTGCCTTGTCATGCGAATGGGGATGTGGTGGAATTGCGACAGGCTCATGGCGGTATATGGCCGTTCGCCCTGGGCAAACCGCTTGCAGATGAACGACATGATGAGTATGCACAGGAAGTCGTGATAGCGTCGGCTGATGTTGCGCGTTTCGTTGGCAAAATTGTAGTTCTCGAAGTTCTGGTTGCAATAGCTCAGTTCCGCGCCGAAAAGGCAGATGCTCCACGATATTTGCGTCCATAGCAGGAACATGGGGATGGCGGCAAAGCTGCCGTAGATGGCATTGTAGTTTGACACCCATATCTGGCTGTTGATGTAGAAGTACTGCAACACTTGGAAGGCCGCGCCGGCGATGAATCCGGGCACGATGGCATTTTTGAAGCGCACCCGTGTGTTGGGCATGAAGATATATAGCCCGGTGAACATGAATCCTGTGAAGATGAATGGCACCGAACGCACCAGAAACTTGGCAAACGAGGAGAGTATGAGATAGCCTTCCACGTCTTTGAGCGCGGTTGTCATGAAGATGGACAGACCGCCGGAGACAACCAATACGATGGGCAACAGCAGGAAGATGGAGAAATAATCCGTAATCTTGCGGAACGGAGTGCGCTGTTTCTTCACCTGCCATATCTGGTTGAACGCTTTCTCGATGTTGCTCGTCAGGGTAAGCACGGCCCAAAGCAGCACAATCAGGCCGATGCCGATAAAGATTCCGCTTTGGGCATGTTGCAGATAGGAGTTCGTCAGCTGGATGATGATGTCCACGGCCACAGTCTGGCCTTCCATGCCCCGGCGCACCTGTTCCTCCATGATGTCGGCAAATCCCAGGCCGCGTGCCACGGCAAAGAGGATGGCCAATATGGGGACGATGGAGAGCAGGGTGTTGTAGGTCAGGGCCGAAGCCTTGTTTACTATGCGGTCGTCGGAAAAACGTTGCACCGACAGGAGCAAGACTTTCGTGGTGTTATACATCAAGTACTTCATGCGGCTTACTTCGTCCTCGGTCACCCGCCAGATGTCTCGCGTGAGGAAGCGTTTCAGCAACCGGACTTTGGTTTTGATGCGTAGTCTCATCGTTTTCGGTCGTGTTTTTTGAAGTGGGTATGGATACCTTATATTATATAAGAAAAAGCAGATGGCCTGTAAGCCGGGTTCTGTACCTTAATATATAAGGCGCTTGTCATTTATCTACGCCTGTTGTCGCCAACAGGCTCTAGCAATCTACCCTCCAGCTTGGACGAGCAGCCCTCATAGCGCCGGTATACATGATCTTACAGCTCCCAAGATGCACAGCCCGCATGTCGTCATGCGGCTGGTGGGCTCTTACCCCGCCTTCTCACCCTTGCCTCCGGTCGAGGCGGTCATTCTCTTCTGCATTACTCCACCCTTGCGGATAGCTTTCTGTTAGGAAGTGGGATGCTCTGCGCTGCCCGGACTTTCCTCCTTCGGACGATGCCGACGGCGACAAGCCGGCCTTCTGCTTTCTGCCGACAAAGGTACGAAAAAATAGCTTTCAGAAAGGAAAAAAGCCTGAAAAATAATGCAAACGCCATGGCTGTCAGCAGTATATAACGAATGCAAATTTGGCAGTTCGCGCTCTTAAGCGCTGTTAACCGAATACCCGTTCCGTTAAAAGATGGCAAAAGATAGCACAGATGCTGACAAGTGAATACTTTTTGCCTTTACTTTAACAACGTAGATGTTAAACAATAGTGGATAATTAACATATCAAACACTCATAGTTATGAAAACAACAACTAAGATGATTGTAGGCGCTGCAGCATTAGTGCTGTTCAGCTCCGCTGTGGCAGGAGTGACTACTTACTCCTTGATGGACAAGCAGCAAGTTTCCGAGTCATTCACTGACATATTTACTCCCAATCCCCAGGCCAAACTGGCTTCCCTCTCTGCCGACGTTGCCGCCGCACAACCGGTCGACCTTACCCGGGCGGCCGAGATTTCGGTACATGCCGTGGTGCATATCAAGTCGACGCAGAACGGACGTGAGCAAATCGTGCAGACTCCGGGTGACATCTTCGACTTCTTCTTCGGCGATGGATACGGGCAGCGTCGCATACGCACTCAGCCGAAGGTGGGCATCGGTTCGGGCGTCATCATCAGCAAAGACGGCTATATCGTGACCAACAATCATGTCATCAAGGATGCCGACGAGATTGAAGTCACGCTCAACGACAACCGCAAGTACAAAGGACGGCTCATCGGTACGGATCCCGACACCGACCTGGCCCTGATAAAGATTGAAGGCGACGACCTGCCGACGATTGCCATCGGCGATTCCGATGCGCTTAAAGTGGGCGAGTGGGTTCTTGCCGTGGGCAATCCCTTCAACCTGACTTCTACGGTGACTGCCGGCATCGTGAGCGCCAAGGCCCGCACGCTGGGCGTGTATAACGGTGGAATCGAATCGTTCATCCAGACCGATGCCGCCATCAACGAAGGCAACAGCGGAGGCGCATTGGTGAATGCGCGCGGCGAACTTGTGGGCATCAACTCCGTGCTGACATCGCCCACGGGCACCTATACGGGATACGGATTTGCCATACCTACGTCCATCATGGTCAAGGTGGTGGCCGACATCAAGCAGTATGGTTCCGTTCAGCGTGCCGTGTTGGGCATCAAGGGTGGTGATGTGAACAATGAAGAACTGGAGGATAAAGACTTGGGTACGGTGGAAGGCGTCTATGTGGGCGAAGTGCTCGAAGGAGGCGCTGCAGCCGAAGCCGACATACAGCCGGAAGATGTGATTACGGCCATCGACGGCAAGAAGGTGAAAAACATGGCCGAACTTCAGGAAATCATGGCCAAGCACCGTCCGGGCGACAAGGTGAAAGTGACCTTGCTGCGCGACAAGAAGGAGATGAAGCTCGATGTTCAGCTGCGCAACACGCAGGGCAATACGAAAGTCGTGAAACACGCAGGCATGGATATTCTCGGAGCCGCCTTCCGCGAATTGCCGGCCGATTTGAAGAAACAGCTTCGTTTGAGCTACGGCCTGGAAGTGACCGGCGTGAGCAGCGGCAAGATGGCCGAGGCCGGCATACGCAAGGGATTCATCATCCTGAGAGTCAACGGACAACCGATGCGCAAGGTTGAAGACCTGGAGAATGCTTTGCGCGAGGCCAATCAGTCGCCCGACCAAGTGTTGTTCATGAGCGGTGTCTTCCCCTCGGGCAAGCGTGGCAACTATGCGGTCGATTTGAGCCAAAGCGAATAATCCGAAAAATCAAGGTTTATAAATAGGTTATAGTTTTTAAGGTAGGTAAGAAGAAGGTGTGTCGCGCGGCAGGTTATTCCGGCGCTGACACACCTTCCTTTTTTATCCCGAGAGCTGATGTCCGGGCGGCGCATATGGCAGGTTTGAGCGTCCATATGCCCGGACACGGGCGTCCATATTCCGGCTTGCGAGCGTCCATATTCGCGCTCGTGCGGGATGATATGGACGCTCGTTGGCCTCCCGGCGCGGACGGATGGTCGCCCCGCGTCTCTCCCGGATGACATACATCGGAACATCACAAAAAACGACTTTTTCTTGCATTAAGCATATTTAATCACTTATCAGCTATAAAAATAGAAAACAATTTCTTACTTTTGCAGCGCGTTCCGGTAAGGCGGAAACGCGGAATTAAACGAGTATTTTATTTCTAAGCATTTATAGAACCTTAAAAG
>CALUJS010000032.1 GCA_944321015.1 uncultured Phocaeicola sp.
GTCAATTTTACCCCCCCCCAGTAAAGTTTTTTCATCTAGCGGAGCGCGCCGGCGGCGGCCGGGTTAGAAGCGGAATCGTGAACTTGCGCCCTTCCGCATATATTAGACATCGTTAACTTCTAAACCGTTTTATTAACTTGCACGGGCGGAAACGTTCACCCTCGCGAGCGGACATATTCGCGCCCGCGAGCAGGAATATGCAGGCCCGGCAGCGGGAATATCGCCGCTCACGAGCGGGCATATGGACGCTCAAAAGAGGGATTGCATAGTGATTTTTGGGACGCAGATGGAGCGGATGACGCAGATTTTTTAATTATTCATCCGCAAATACAGGCAGTAAGGAACACAGCAAGTAAACCGGCATCAGCTCTGCGGCGTAAAGCGCAGGCGCACTTCGGAGCGTAAAAAGCGGGAAACTGTTTGAGCGAAGCGAGTTTTTCCCGCTTAGCGTAGAAGTCCGCCGTAGTAGCCGCAGAGATGCAGCCTTGATTTTTTCTTTTGATTCTGTTTTCTTTTGCATCAAGGCAAAAGAAAATGAATAAACCCCAAGCACCCGACAAAAGGCAATATAACGAACCTAACCCCAATATACCTATTATATATAAGTCGCAGACAGAGAATAACTAAAATCTGCGCTATCCGCGGCATCCGCGTCCAAAAATCAAATAACACAAAAGAAAAACCGGCATCAATCCGGCGACAAGGTATAAGTCAGCTCCACCCAACCGAGGAAACAACCGTATTTCCCCATCTGCTGCACGGGCACAGGCCGTCCGTCGCAGTTCGGACAATACGCCGGACGGTCAAAATAATCATGCGAATGTCCGCCCAACACAAGGTCGATGTGGCGCGTGGCGGCAATCAAAGCCTCGTCGCTCACCTCGCCCTTCCAGCCCAAGTGGGACAGGCAGATTATCAGGTCGCAATGCTCCTTCTCCTTGAGTTGCGCGACCACCCGACGAGCCGCCGCTACGGGATCTTCGTATGTCACCCCGCGACGGTAGGCCGAGAACACCAGCCCCTCCAACCGGGGGCTCAATCCGAACACGCCTATCCGCAATCCGCCACGACGAAGCACGACGTAGGGCTTCACCAACCCCTCGAGCGGCGTACCCCGAAAGTCGTAATTGGCGCACACCACGGGGAAATCGGCCCGACGAAACAGACGGGCCATGTTGTCCAGTCCGCCGTCGAACTCATGGTTGCCAATGGCGCAGGCATCATAGCCCATCGCGTTCATCAGGTCGATTTCGACGTCGCCCTTGTATAGCGCATAGTAAGGCGACCCCTGGGAAAAGTCTCCGGAATCGAACAGCAGCACGCTGTCTGCCCCGTGCCCGGCACGCAAGCGCTTCAGCAACGCGGCCCGCCGGACGGCGCCACCCTTGCCGGCCAGCAGGGTGTCGGGATAGTTGGCAGGCAACGGCTCGATGGCGCTGTGCGTGTCGTTGGTATGACAGACAAGGAGCGTATGAAGGGTCTGCGCCGGAAGATGCCCGACGGCCCAACCGAGAACGGCTACGATAATCCACGTTTTCATGACGATGATTTCACTTTAAGATGATGCGCCTTTCCGGCGACACGGTTACAGACTGTCCGGCGGCTTCCCTGCGCTGCACGTAACGGATGAAAAGCGGTCGCAGGAATACGCTGTCGGATAACGATTTGCGGGTCACCGACCTGAGCACCTCCATGCCGCTGTTGCCCTCGGCCAGATAGTCGATGGTGGCCACGCGATAGAGGCTGTCGGCAGCTATCGGACGTCCGCCCACCGTGCCCGTCACCAGGCGGCGCGAGCGATCATACGTAAGAACGGCTCCGGACAAAGCCACGGATTTCTCCGCCCATATTTCCGCAAACAAGCGGTGGAGCTGGGCACCCGTGAGCGTCATCAGGCAATAGCGGTTGTCGAAAGGCAACACCTCGAAGACATGGCGCAGCGTGATTTCCCCGGCCGGCAGGGCGCTCCTCACGGCTCCGATGTTGACTATGGCCAAATCGGCCTCCGGCCCGACCTCGCCGGAAGACAGGCGCAACACGTCGGCCACCAGATTGCTCAAC
The DNA here is from genome assembly GCA_944321015.1 of uncultured Phocaeicola sp. GTDB lineage: Bacteria > Bacteroidota > Bacteroidia > Bacteroidales > Bacteroidaceae > Phocaeicola_A. The sequence continues at coordinate 2,062 of CALUJS010000032.1, forward strand.
GGACTTTCCGGACGGTCGACCGTCAACGCCGTGTCGGCATGACCCAGCACGATGTCCATCAGGCGGTCGACCTCCGCCCCGTATGCCTCCACAACGGCTTGCGCGGCAGCATCCGGCACGCTGTCATATACGGCAGTGAGCGGCAGGCGTCCGCCCGTCACCCCACGCAACGTAAACACACGACGGGAAGCACAGCCTCCCGCCACGCAAAGCAGGGCAGCCGTCACGACTCCCGACAGCAAAAATCTCAATCCACGTATCATATTTCATCGATAAACAGCGCGCAAAGTTAGGCAAATCAGTCGGTTTTCCACAAATAATCGCCGACAAGGCTTGTGTGTGTGATAAATATAGCGTACTTTTGCACCGCTTTCCGCGCAATCGCTGTCACAGGAAGAGTAACTTGATATGTTGCGTTGGTTACGATAAACAATTTAATAAACAACAAATGGATTTAATTAAAATTGCAGAAGAAGCATTCGCTACGGGCAAGGAACATCCGAAATTCAAAGCCGGCGACACGGTTACCGTAGCTTATCGTATCGTCGAAGGTAACAAAGAGCGCGTACAGCTCTACCGCGGCGTAGTCATCAAAATCGCAGGTCACGGAAACAAGAAGCGTTTCACCGTCCGCAAGATGTCGGGTACCGTGGGCGTAGAGCGTATCTTCCCCATCGAGTCTCCGGCCATCGACAGCATCACCGTCAACAAGATTGGTAAAGTGCGTCGTGCCAAATTGTACTACCTGCGTGCTCTTACGGGTAAGAAAGCCAGAATCCGGGAGAAAAGAACCAACCTCTAATCCCCCGTCGGCTGACAAACAGCATAAAAAAGGGAACTTGCCTTGCGCGGGTTCCCTTTTTTATTGCCTGCCCCGACGGCCTTCCCGCCCGAACTGTCTGTCTTGCCGGCCCAAACCGTTTCTGTCTGATGAATGCCGGGAACCGGAGAACATCAAAAAAGGCAACCTGCCTGAGCAAGCTGCCTTCCTTTTAAGTTGTTTATTGACGTTGTAGTGTCCGTGCTCAGCCCAAGCTGATAGCCTCAGAAGGACATACATCTGCACAAGTTCCACACTCTGTGCACATTTCCGGGTTGATTGAGTATTTCTCGCCTTCAGAGATTGCTCCTACCGGACATTCGTCAATGCAAGTACCGCAAGCGATACAGTCGTCACCAATTACGTAAGCCATTTTCTTATCAGTTTAAAGTGTTAATATCATTTTGTTGATGCAAATATACACCATTCTTTCATTCGTTGGCGCGCTTTCTGCCCAATTAGCCATAATTTGTACCCATTCTAAATAATTCAGCTCGGCAAAGCAGAGAACGCGCATCTTCCGCCGCAGCACTAACACGCTAGAATAAAACAACTTGCTTCGCGCGCAACAGGCCGCACGGGGCAGGAAGCCGGCATCGTCGCGCGACAGTCAAAAATCGGCTCCCGGCAATCGGCTGCTACAACCGGGTTTCCCCCTCGATGTAATTCTCCAGATAGATGTGTTCGCCATCATAGACGGCATAGGTGAACGAGGCAATCCAATCGCCCAGGATGAGCATGCGCGTGGTGCGGCTGAGCATCAAATCAAGCTCGATGTGGCGGTGGCCGTAAATGAAATAGTTGATGTCGGGATGGGTCTTAAGATATTCCTTCGTGTAGAGCACGAGATATTCGCGGTCTTCGCCCATGTAGGGAGGTTCCTTGCCACCCTCGCGCTTCTGGCGGCTGTGCCTGGCCCACTCCAAACCCAACTCCATGCTCCAACGGGGATGAAGCGACGAGAACAGACGCTGGAGGGTGCGGCTGCGGAACATGGAACGCAACAGCTTGAACTTGCGGTCGGGATCGCCCAGACCGTCGCCATGGGCCAGATAGAACAGCTTGCCGTAGATTTCGCACGTGAGCGGAGCGCGATGGAGCGTCACGCCGCACTCCTTCTCCAGATAGTCGCCGCACCAGATGTCGTGATTGCCCGTGAAGAAATGCACCTCCACGCCCGCATCGGTCAGCTCGGAGAGCTTGCCCAGGAAACGGGTATAGCCCTTGGGGACAACGGTTTTGAACTCATACCAGAAGTCGAACATGTCGCCCAGCAGATAGACGGCGGCGGCTTTGTCCTTAATCTGGTCGAGAAAGTTCACCAGACGGCGTTCCTGCGTCCGTCCGTGAGGGATGGCGCGCGAACCCAGATGCGCATCCGAAAGGAAATAGATGTTCTTCATGACTGACTTGTTTAGCGGTTAGACACCTTAATTATAAAAAGCCCAGTTCGAGCTTGGCCTCTTCGCTCATCATGTCCTTGTTCCACTCGGGCTCAAAGACCAGATTGACGGTGGCGCCCTTCACTCCTTCGACCGAATCCACTTTCTGCCGCACGTCTTCCATGATGAAATCGGCAGCGGGACAGTTGGGGGCCGTGAGCGTCATGTCGATGGTCGTCTCGCCGTTGTCTTGCACGTCGACCTTGTACACCAGTCCCAAGTCGTAGATGTTTACGGGAATCTCCGGGTCGTACACCGTCTTCAGCATCTTGACGATGCGCTCTTCAATAGCCAGTTTGTCGTTCGTATCCATACGGGTAAGGTTTTATGTTGCAAAGGTAGAGGATAATTTTAAAATACGCCATCCCCCGGGAGTGTTTTTGCCTCAAATCCGGCCCCGCAAGCCTCCATATTGAGGGACGTGAGCGCCCATATCCGCAGGCGCGAGCGTCCATATCCACAGACACGAGCGCCCATATTACCGCTCGGAAGCCCTCATATTCTCCGATTCGGGCCAAACACCAACCGGCCGTCAGCCCGCACGAAGGCGGAAGACAGAAGCGGGAGGAAGCGCGGGACGGTAGGGATATTCCTAAGAAATGATAGGGAAAAACCGTATGGAGGAGTGAAATCCTATGCGTATCTTTGCCTTCAGAAAACCAAAAAGAATCACGTTATGAAAACTATCAGACGAATGGTAATGATGCTCATGCTGTGCCTCTGCACCCTGTCAGCCTTTGCCGCCATGAGCACTTCGGAAGTGCGCGACAACGCGCGTTTCATGACCGACCGCATGGCTCACGAACTGGGCCTCAGCAGCATGCAGCGGAACGACGTGTATGAAATCAACTACGACTTTTTCTCCGGCATCCGCTACGTGATGGACGACCTGGCCTACGGCTACACGTATGCCATCGACCAATATTACGAGAGTCTGGACTTGCGCAACGACGACCTGAGCTATGTGCTGACGCGCAGCCAGTTTGAACGTTTCATGAACCGGGAATATTTCTACCGCCCGCTGTATGTGGAAAACCGCACCTGCCGCCTGCGCATCTACACGGTATACAACGACCCGACATTCTACTACTTTGCCGCGCCGCTGAACTTCCTGACCTACATGGGACTGCACAGCAGAGCACACTACGCGCACGGATTCTATTGCAACCGCTATCATCACCCGCGCTACACGGGCATCTGGATCCGCCCCAGCCGCCACGCACACTATGCGGTCAACCGTCGGCACGATTTCGGCCCCGGCATAGCCGGACGTCCTCCACGGCCGGGTGTGGCTCCGCGTCCGCCCCGTCCCGCCGTGCGCCCGCCGCATGACAACAGACCGAACAGACCGGCTGTACGCCCGCCACACAACAACAAGCCAGACAGACCCGGCGTGCGCCCGCCACACAACAACAGACCAGACAGGCCCAACGTGCGTCCGTCGCAAAACAACAGGCCAGACAGACCCAACGCACGTCCGTCGCAAAACAACAGACCCGGCAGACCCAACGTGCGTCCGTCACAAAACAACAGACCCGGCAGACCCAACGTGCGACCGTCGCAAAACAACAAACGCCCGGACCGCAACAATCATGCGCGGCCCGAGCGTCGAGGAAACGATCGCGGACAACGTATCGTCTGATACGGCCGGTTTATTCTTCACCTACCATGCGTGTGTCGTAATCTCCCGGCACGACAAGCCGTTTCTTGTACAAATCGCCCACAGCCTTCTTGAAGGTCTTCTTGCTGACACCAAACGCAGCATAGATTTCTTCGGCCGGGCTTTTGTCACCAAGCGCGACAGTGCCGCCGTGCCGACGGATGTAGTCCATCAGGACGTCGGCAAAATCGTCCACCTTGCGGAAGCCTCCGCGCTGAAGCTCCAGGTCGATTTTGCCGTCGGGACGCACCTGCTTCACATAGGCCTCAAGCCTGTCGCCCACTTCCAAGGGACGGAATACCTCGTTGGCATAAAGCAACCCGCCAAAGCGGTTTTCGACTATCACCTTAAAGCCCAGGTCCGTGCGTTGCCACACCAGGACTTCCACGGTGTCGCCCGGCTGATAAGGAGGCTGCCCGTGCGAAAGGAATCGCTCCACCTTGGCCGAGGCCATGATGCGGAAGCTGTCTTCGTCGATGTGGACATGCACCACGTAGCGGCGCCCCTTCACCATTTTTGCCTTTTGCTCGCGGAAGGGCACAAAAAGGTCTTTCATCAGTCCCCAGTCGAGGAAGGCGCCGTATTCATTCGTCCAGGCCACCTGCAGGCAGGCGAACTCGCCCACCTGGGCATAAGGCGTGAGCGTAGTGGCCACGAGGCGTTCCTCGTTGTCCAGATAGATAAACACGTTGAGCCAGTCGCCCGGCTTGCAGTCGGCAGGCACATAGCGCGAGGGCAACAGAATCTCGCCGTCATCGCCACCGTCGAGGTATATGCCGAAGTCCACTTCCTTCACGACCTCGAGCTGGTTGTATTTTCCTAATTTTACATGCATGATTATTAAGGATTGGTTGGTTTCAAAATATGGCAGGCCGGTCAGCCTTGGATTACTTGTCCGTCGGTCATGTGGACCGTGCGGTCGGTAAGGCGCGCCAGGTCCTCATCGTGGGTCACGATGACAAACGTCTGGCCGAACGTGTCGCGCAGATGGAAGAACAGCTGGTGCAGCTCGGCCTTGTTTTGCGTGTCGAGACTGCCCGACGGTTCGTCGGCCAGCACCACGGCGGGATTGTTGACCAGCGCGCGCGCCACGGCCACCCGCTGTTTTTCTCCGCCGGAGAGTTCGTTGGGCTTGTGCGCAGCTCGGTCGGAGAGGGCCATGAATTCGAGCAGTTCGCGTGCCCTGGCCTCAGCCTGTTTGTGCCCCGTTCCGGCTATGTAGGCGGGAATCATGATGTTCTCCAGCGCCGTAAACTCCGGCAACAGCTGGTGAAACTGAAAGACAAAGCCCAAATGGAGGTTGCGGAAGCGGGCCAGCTCTTTTTCCCTGAGGCGGCTCACCTCCACGTCGTCTATCCGTATGGTTCCGGCATCAGGCTTGTCGAGGGTGCCCATGATTTGCAGCAGAGTGGTCTTGCCTGCGCCGCTCGGCCCGACAATGCTAACAATTTCTTTCCTCCCGATGTCGAGGTCAATACCCTTCAACACCTGCAACGAGCCGAAGCTCTTGGTGATTCCCCGAAGTTCTATCATCATAAGTGTTCAATTACATATTGTGCCAAGTAACAGCCGAACACGGCAGGCATGTAGCTCACCGTTCCGACCGTGGATTTCTTATTTCGCTCATTGTCGACAAGAAGGACTGCCTGCGGGTCGGCCTGCTCGATGCTGAACACCACGGGCAACCTCCGTTTGGGCCCCATCTTCTGCAGACGTTTGCGCACGGCCTTGCTCAAACCGCAGTGATAGGTTTCCCAAAGGTCGGCAAAGCGTATCTTGGTGAGGTCGTGTTTGGCTCCGGCTCCCATGCTCGACACGATGGGGATGTGCCGTTTCCAGGCCTCGCTGATGAGGCGGCATTTGGGCGCGATGGTGTCAATGGCGTCGATGATAAAGTCGAAATGCGTTCCATCGAGCAAGACGGGCATGTCGTCCTCAGTCAGGTATTCAGCCCGGACGGTAATGTCCAGTTCCGGATTGATGTCGCGGAAGCGCCCGGCCAGAACATCCACCTTGGAACACCCTATGGTCGAGTGTAAAGCCGGGAGCTGACGATTGATGTTTGTTGCCTGCACGACATCGGCATCCACAAGTGTCAGATGTCCTACGCCGGCCCGACAGACCATCTCGGCAGCATAGGCCCCTACTCCGCCGGTGCCCACCACCAGCACATGAGCCCGCCGCAAACGCCCCATGCGTTCGTCGCCCAGCAGCAGGCATGTTCGTCTTTGCCATTCAGGGAATGAAGCCGGCTCCATATCAAGATTCTGATTTAAACCATTTGTACAAATACTGATTTACCGTCTCATAAGCTTTGGAGTCGATCATCTGATGCGGCTCGGAGAAGGAAACAAGCTCTTGCGGGTCGCCCAGCTGGTCGGGATAAATGACCATAAGGCTGTTGTTGGCAAAATAGTGGGCAATCTGCAAAGGCAGTTTCTCGAACGACGGCTGATAGGAGATTGACCCCTTGCGGGCCGACACCACCACGAACAGATGGTCGTAACTCACCTGCCCGGTGAGCAGCAGCAGGTCTTCCCAGTCATCCAGTTCGGTATATTCCGTGTTGGTTCCCGGTTCGTCCCGGTCGGCCACGCGTTTCAGGTATTTCAATGTCTGTTCGGTAGCGAAGAAGTGCACCCGGCATCCCAGCGTTTTGCCCAGACGGCACAGTTGTCCCACCCACTTGGAAAATCCCACTTCATATTCCGCCTGTTGCGGCACGGCGACCACGATGCGGCGCAGGGTGTTGGCGGGCATAAGGAGTTTCATGATCATCACTTCGCGGTGCGTGCCCTTCAGCAGGCTCTCTGTCAGTTTGCCAAAGAAGGAGTCCATGATGTTTGTCTTTCGGTGCAGGCCGATGACCAAGTCGGTGATGGCATGTTCCTTGGCTGCATGGATGATGCCTTGCGCCACGTTGATGTCATAACGGAGCACCGTGTGGACATCCGTGCCGGCCGCCGAAGCTATTTTGGAAGTCTGCTCCAAGTCTTTCCGCGCCTTGAGCTCCTTGGCTTCCGAGGCTGTGCTGTCGTTCACCACGCTCAGGGCCACGAGCCCCTTGTTTTGTTTGGGATGCCTTATCATGAGGGCGATGTCCATCAGCCCTTGTATGGTTTCCGGATTGTAGATGGAGATTAGTATGCGCTCGTCGTGCTTCTCCTTCCCGTGTGCCACTTGTCCCTCATGCTCCGCAGTAACCAGACAGCGAGCCGCATTCTCCGTGATGAACGCGCTTACTGTGCAACTGATGATGATGAGCAGGATGGCTCCGTTGAACACATCCTCGTTGAGCAGGCGGCTCCCGTCGGGCAGGATGATGTTGTAGCCCACGGTGACGGCTGCCAATGTGGCCGCGGCACGCGCGTTGCTGAGTCCGTACATGAGGCGGCGTTCCACCTTGCGCATACGGAAGATTTTCTGCGTGCTCCAGACTGCCAGCCATTTGCCCACCAACGACACGGCCACCATGATGCCGGCCACTTTCAAGGCATACAGGTGGTCGAAGAGGGACGTGACATTGATGAGCATACCGATGCCGATGAGGAAGTAGGGGATGAACAAGGCATTGCCCACAAACTCCAGATGGTTCATCAGTGGCGACACATGGGGGATGAGACGGTTCAGCAACAATCCCACAAGGAAGGCGCCCAAGATGCCTTCCATGCCGATGAACGCCATGATGCCTGCTCCCAGGAACACCATAGACAGCACAAAGATGTATTGCAGCACAGGTTCGCTATAGCGACGGAAGAACCATCGCCCCACACGTGGAAAGAGAAAGGTGATGACAATGGCCGCCACGATGAATTTCAGAATCAGCCACACCCAGAACAGGTTGGGCATGTTTTCCTTGAACGACCCGGCCGTGATGGCGAGCACCAGCAGCGTCAGGGTGTCGGTAATAGCCGTTCCGCCCACGGCAATGCCCACGGAACGTTGTTTGGCCAGTCCGTAGCGGATGACTATGGGATAGGTGACCAAAGTGTGGCTGGCGTAAAGACATGCCAGCAGCACACCGGACAACAGACCGTATTGCAGCAGGTTCATATTGGCCCAGATGCCGATGCTCAGCGGGAAGAGGAATGCGAGCACGCCCAGCACGGTCGCTTTCACGCGGATGCTCTTGAAGTCCTCCATGTTCATTTCGAGGCCGGCCAGGAACATGATGTAGTAGAGGCCCACCTGACCGAAAAGCTCAAAGCTGCTGTCGCGTTCCAGAATGTGGAAACCATGTTCGCCGACGACGGCACCGGCCAATATCATGCCGATGATGTGGGGGATGTGCAGGCGTTCGAATATGATGGGCGCAAACAAAATGATGACCAATACCAGAAAGAATATCCACGTGGGATCGGTAATGGGGAAACAGTCAAAATCAAATATTGTTTGCATAGTCCGGTGTCAGTATCTGTGATTCTTTCCGCAAAATAAGTAAAAAGATTCCAATCCATACGCCTGTATATACCAAAATGTTATACTTTTGCAACCGATTAAGCTCAATAACATCCGGAATACAACTGAAATACTAACTTTAGAATATAACGAAACAAAATGAAAGTAGCTATTGTTGGCGCAAGCGGAGCTGTCGGACAAGAGTTCCTCCGCGTTCTCGAAGAACGAGATTTCCCCATCGACGAATTGGTACTATTTGGCTCTACCCGCAGTGCAGGTACTAAATATCTGTTCCGCGGAAAGGAACACGAAGTCAAACTCCTTCAACACAACGACGACTTCAAAGGGGTAGACATTGCCTTTACCTCGGCCGGAGCCGGCACTTCAAAGGAATATGCCGACACCATTACCAAACACGGCGCGGTGATGATCGACAACTCAAGCGCATTCCGCATGGATGACGACGTGCCCCTGGTGGTGCCCGAAGTCAACGCCGAGGACGCGCTCAACCGCCCGCGCGGCATCATTGCCAACCCCAACTGCACCACCATACAGATGGTCGTGGCCCTGAAAGCCATCGAGAAACTTTCACACATCAAACGTGTGCGCGTGGCCACTTATCAAGCCGCAAGCGGAGCCGGAGCCGCCGCCATGGCCGAGCTGCACGAGCAATACCGTCAGATTCTGGCCGGAGAGCCCGTCACGGTGGAAAAGTTCGCCTATCAGCTGGCCTACAACGTTATCCCGCAGATTGACGTGTTCACGGACAACGGATATACGAAAGAGGAAATGAAGATGTTCAACGAAACGCGCAAAATCATGCACTCCGATGTGAAGACCAGCGCGACCTGCGTGCGCGTGCCTGCCCTGCGCTCCCACTCCGAAAGCATCTGGGTGGAGACCGAACGTCCCGTCTCCGTTGAGGAAGCCCGCAAGGCATTTGCCGAGGGAGAAGGACTGGTGCTGATGGACGAACCCGAAAACAAAGTATATCCCATGCCGCTGTTTCTGGCCGGGAAAGACCCCGTCTACGTAGGCCGCATCCGCAAAGACCTGACCGATGAGAACGGACTGACGTTCTGGATTGTGGGCGACCAAATCAAAAAAGGCGCGGCACTCAACGCCGTACAGATTGCCGAATACCTCATCAAGAGCGGCAACTTGAAATAACAATCACACTCTTTGGAGCGGACTGGCAGACCGATACGGTTTGTCAGTCCGTTTTATTTCCCATGTTGCGGATGAAAGCATCCAGTATCTCGAGGCCCTTCTCGGTGGCAATGCCCCGCAGATAGGTGAACAATACGGCCCGAAAGACTCTCTCCACCGAATAAGCCTTGTAAACGCCCGACTCCATACATTTGTCAAACGTCAGATTCAGCAAGCGCATGAAAAGCTCCATGTCGACAACCGGCTGGAAGATGCCTTGCTCGATGCCCTTGTTGAAATAGGCCACCACGGACTTGAAATTCTGCGCACGCTTCTTGCGAAGCACGGCCAACACGGCCGGATACTTCTCCATGTCCTCGAAAAACACGGGGTTGATGGGCGGTATACGCTCGATGGTGTACTGATAGTAGCGCAACACCACGTCGAGCACATTCGACTGCGACAAGTCCAACGAGCGCATGTAGTCCTCCTGCATCTGCTGCTGGCGGTTGATGCACTTCAGCAACAGTGTTTCCTTGTCCTCGAATATCTCATACAGCGTACGCTTCGAGATGGACAGCTTCCTTGCAATGTCGTCCATCTTAACCTGCTTGATGCCTTGCTCCTGAAACATGGCCATCGTCACTTCTAAAATCTTATCGTGCAAATCCGGTCGCGGAATATGCGTCTTGCCATATTTACTCATCATTATTCTAGTTGGGATTTTAAGACAAATATCTTAAGAAAACCGTTATCGAACAGATAGTTTTCATGCGAACAACCCGCATTTTATATTTTATTCACCTTACTACAGCTTTATTTGAAATACAAAGCCGGATTATTCGCGTACATTTGCAGAAACTCAATCAACAAGTCATGACCCGCATACTCATATCCCTTCTTGTGTGCCTGTGTTTCGCGGCGTGCATTGCCGACGATGCGCCTTCGGGCGAAGTACACGTGCAGGTGGGCGACCCGTTGCCCGCATTCAGCGTCACGCTGTCCGACGGCAGCACCTTCAGCACCACCGCGACCGACGGCACGGTGCGCCTCATCATGTTTTTCGACACGTCGTGCCCCGACTGCCGGGCCACGCTGCCCCGCGTGCAGCAACTCTATGACAACCTGCGGGGAGAGAGCGTCAGCATGGCTTTCATCAGCCGCGAAGAAGATGACGCCTCGGTGGCCGCCTATTGGGAACAGGAGGGCCTGACGCTGCCCTACCATGCCGACCCGACGCGCAGCCTCTACGGCTTGTTTGCCGACGCTTCCATCCCCCGCATCTACATTGCCGACGCCGAAGGCACCGTCTGCTACATGCACGACGACAACCCCATCCCCACGCTCGACGAGCTCACCGCCGAGGTGACGGCATTGCTCGAAGACATCCGGTCTTCATCGGCGCAACGCCACGTTAGCGCAACACACTAATCTTAAGGGCATTATCCACCGCCATCCCTCACGGCGGGAAAAGCGGTCGAGCGCACATATGGACGCTCGCGAGCGTCCATATGCACGCGTTCGTCCGTCCATATGCCCGCCCGCGAGCGGGCATATCCCCGCTCATGCAGGGAAATATCATTCACGTAAACTCCTCGACCATGTACATGTGGTCGGACACGGGCTGCGCATAGGCATCGGGCTCCAACGCATAGCCGATGACGTATGGCGCGCTCTCCACCCACGAGCGGAAACGCTCGTCGGGCACGTAGCTGCCGGCAAACTCCAACAGGCGGTCGAGCTCGAAATCATCGGCCACGATGCCGGCGCCGCATGAAGCCGCGTCGAAGGCATTGCAGTCCTGCTCGATGTGGGCGGGCACCATCAGCACGGGCTTGCCCAGATACATCGCCTCGCAAACGGACTCGAAACCGGCCGTGCTGGCATATGCCCTGCAACCGCTCATCTGGCGCAGAAATTCCGCATCGTTGAGCGGATAGAAGCTCAGCGTATCGTCCACGCGGCGAACGTCGGCCTCCCCTTTCTTGTCCCAGAAGAAACGAAGCGGCACCTCCGGATGGCGGTCATGCCAGGCGCGCACGTTCTCGGCAAAGCCGGAATTGACCATGTAGCCGTGGATGTAATCGCCCCGCGACACTTCGCAACGGAACACCTCCTTGCGCAACAGGGGCGGCACCACGCGGATGCCTTCACGCCCGTCTTCGGGCATGGGATGAAAGGACAGCGCCAGCTTGCGGCGCGCTCCCAGACACGTAAGGCGGGTGAAAAACTTCAGTCCCCAAAGCCCCGGAAGGCTCTTCTTGGGAAAGCGGAAATCGCGGTGCAGGAACAGATATTGATGGCCGATGCACACCTGGGGCGTGCGGATGCGGTAGAGCGCATAGGCCAGCCCCGTGAGCAGCTCGTAGAAGTTGACCACCACGTCGGCGCCGCTGCGGCGAATGTGGTCGCGTATGAAACGCATGCTGCGCAGATATACCGGCAGACGCCCCGCGTTGTAAATCACGCTGCGTGTCAGGTTGTTGCGCTTGTTCGACGCCGTGGGCAGGAAGTTGGGGCTCTCGAAGCGGTGGATGGGCGCATGGATGTTGCGGCTGAAGAAAGCCGGCAGGCGGCGCGAACTGCTTTTGCCCACCAACACGCCCACCACTTCGTGTCCGCGGCTTCTCAACATTTCTTCCAGCGAGATGGCCTGGGTCAGATGTCCGCGGCCCTCGCCCTGAACGATAAACAGATATTTCATGAGGCAGGAGCTATGTTTGTTACGATGTTCATGTCCGGAGACTCGGAATCTAACTCAACTTCGGCGTAGTAGACGATGTTCCAGTCGCCCTCTTTGCTTTCTGTAAGAGCCGACATCGTTTCTACCCAATCGCCGGAGTTGAGATAGTGTATCTGTCCGTAATAACGGTCATCGGGATGATGGATGTGCCCGCAGATGATGCCGTCGCAGCGGCGCGACTCGGCAAAACGGGCCAAGGTCGTTTCAAAATCGGAAATGTAGGACACGGCCGACTTCACCCGCTGCTTGATGCGCTGCGAAAGCGAGTAGTAGGACTTGCCGCGCCAGGCCCGGTAGCGGTTGTAAACACCGTTGAACCAGAGCAGGAAGGTGTAACCCATGTCGCCCAGATGGGCCAGCCAGCGCATTTGGGTGGTCACGCGGTCGAAGATGTCGCCGTGGGTCACGAAGTAGCGCTTTCCGTTTGCGCCGTCGAGCGTATATTCCTTCACCACCCGGATGTTGGCAAAGCTCATCGGAGCCAGATTGTCGAGAAAATCGTCGTGATTGCCGCGCACGTAGACAATCTCCGTGCCACAGTTTTCCATCATCTTCATGAGAATCTTGAAAAACTGTGTATGGGCCGGTTGCCAGCGGCGCGTGCCGTTTTTGCGAAGGTGCCATCCGTCGATGATGTCACCGTTGAGAATCAGCCGGTCGCAGTTGATGCTGCTCAGGAAGCGGCTGACTTCCTCCACTTTGGAATGTGCAGTCCCCAAATGAATGTCCGAGAGGACTACCGTGCGGTAATGCTTGCGTAAAAACATATGACGTATCTACCTTGTTTTTGTCACCACGAAGGTAGATACGTCATATTACGAAGTCATGTCCGCCGCGTTACGTTTTCTTGACATTGCTATTCCCATCCGCCGCCCAGAGCCTTGTAGAGGTGCACCATGGCAATCTGCTTGTCGCGCACGGCGTTGCTCAGGGCAATTTGCGCGTCGAGATAGGTACGTTGGGCGTCGAGCATGTCCAGATAGCTGATGTAGCCGTTGAGATATTGCTTCTGCGTGAGCGAGATGCTTTTGCGGGCGGCCTGCTCCAGCTTCAGCTGGGCGTCGTAAATGTCCTGTATCTTGTTGAACTCCACGATGGCATTGCGTGCGTCTTTGAAAGCCGAAAGCACCGCTTTCTCATACTGATATACCGCCTGCTCGTAAGCGGCCTTTTTGGCCTTCAGCGCCGCACGGTTCTTGCCCATGGCAAAGAGCGGCGTGAGCAGGTTGGCGCTGAGGAAATGATAAGGCGAATGGAGGAAATCCTTGAACTCCTCGCTCTCCAGCCCGTAGTGGGCCGTCAGCGTGATGCGCGGGAAGAGATTGGTGTAGGCTATGCCCACATCGGCATTGGCCGCCACCAAAGCCTCCTCGGCCGCACGCACATCGGGCCGTCGCTCGAGCAACGACGAGGGCAGCCCGGCGGGCAAGGTCTCGGGCAGCCGGATGTCCTGCGGATGGTGCGAGCGCTCCACCTTCTCCGGATAACGGCCGGCCAGAAAGTTGATGTCGTTCTCCTTGAGGGCAATGGCCCGCTCCAGGTCGGGCACGAGGGTAGCCGTGCGCGCCAGCTCGACCTGCGCCTGCTGATAAGCCGTTTCCGAGGTCAAGCCGCCGTTGAAGCGCAAGCGTGCCAGACGCACGCTTTCCTCGCGCGCACGCAATGTCTGCTTCACGATGGCCAGCTCGTTGTCCAACGCCACCAGCTCGAAGTAGGCCTGCGCCACCTGGGCCACGAGCGTCATCTGCAAGGCACGGCGGTTCTCCACCGCCTGCACAAACTGGGCCATGCTCTTGTCGCGCGCCCAGCGCAAGTTGCCCCACAGGTCCAGTTCCCACGAAGCGATGAACTTGGCCGAGTATTCCGGCGTAGACTCATAGTTGTCGCCTCCATAGTTCTCGGCTTCCTTGTCGGTGTAGAGCTGTCCGTTCACTTTGGGGAACATGTCGGCATAAGCGATACGCCGCTGTGCGGCCATCTCCTTCAGGCGGGCGGCAGCCGCAAGCATGTCCTTGTTGTGCTCCAGTGTCTGGCGGATGAGCTCCTGCAGCGTTGTGTCCGTGTAAAGCTCCCACCAACGGAAGTCCGCAATCGAAGTCGTGTCGGTTGTCACGCTGTCGAGCACTGCCGGCAAGCCGAGCTCAGGGCGGGTGTAATGCCTGCCCAGCTGACACGAAGCCGTAAGCAAGCCGACTATCAGTATAAGGTATAAACCATGTTTCATATTACGGGAATCATTTGTTGTTATGCTTAAGCAGTTTGTTTTTGGCCTTATCCTTCGCCTTATAGATATACACAAAGAAGAAAGGCACAAGGATGATGCCGAATATCACAGCGCAAATCATGCCGAAGAACACACCCGTGCCAATGGCCTTGCGACTGGCCGCACCCGGCCCCGAGGCTATCACCATGGGCAGCATGCCCAGGATGAAGGCGAGCGAAGTCATCAGGATGGGGCGGAAACGCATCTGTGCCGCGTGGACGGCCGCCTGAAGTGTGTCCACGCCTTTATCGACCTGTTCCTTGGCAAACTCGACAATCAGGATGGCGTTCTTCGCTGCCAGTCCGACCAGCATCACCAGCCCAATCTGGAAATACACGTCGTTCTCCAAGCCGCATCCCCAAACTCCCAGATAGGCGCCCAATGCAGCCACCGGCAACGAAAGAAGCACGGCGGCTGGAATCATCCAGCTTTCATAGAGCGCGGCAAGAAAGAGGAACACGAAAAGGAACACCAAGGCCAGCACCAGCCCCGTCTGTCCTCCGGCCTGCTTCTCCTGATAGGACAAGCCGCTCCATTCCACGCCGATATTGTCCGGTAAATGCTCGCGGGCTATTTCCTCCATAATCTCCATTGCCTGACCGGAGCTGTATCCCTCGGCCGCACCTCCGCGAATGATGGAGGTAGTGAACATGTTGAAGCGCTTGATGCTGCCCGGCCCGGTGGTGTAGGATGCCGTGCCCAGCGCCGTAAGGGGAATCATGGCCCCGTCGGTGCCTCGCACGAAGAACAGGTTCAGATTGTCCTTGTGCTTGCGATAGGAAGCCTCAGCCTGAATGTAAACACGGTAGATGCGGTTGAACATGTTGAAGTCGTTGACATACACCGAACCGGTATAGGCTTTCATGGTAGAGAACACGTCCGACAACGGAACGCCGGCAAACTTCACCTGGTCGCGGTCGACATCGAAATAGAGTTGCGGAATCTCGGCCTGCAGCGAAGAGGACAAGCCGGTCAGTTCCTTACGCCGGGAAGCATAATATAATAAGGTGTCAACCGCTTGCACAAGGTTCTCGAATGTCGCGTCGCCACGTGCCTCAAGCTGCATCTCGAATCCTCCGGAGGAACCCAGACCGGGAATGACCGGCGGTGTGGACAGATAGACTTTGCTCTCCGGATATTCGGCCAACTCGGCACGCACGCGCTCCATCACCTGGTCGATGGTCGTGTTGTCGCGTTCTTTCCAAGGCTTCAGGATGACGGTCAGCGTGCTGCGCCCCTGATTGCTGCCCACGCGCGGACTGGAACCGGTCACATTCTGCACATACTCCACCTCGGGCAAGGTCGACAGATAGTCGATGGCCCGTTCGGTTACGACGCGAGTCCGTTCGAGCGTGGCTCCTTCCGGAAGCTCCAATTCTACGGTGAAATAGCCTTGGTCCTCGCTGGGCAGGAAGCTGGAGGGAATGATGCGATGGAGCATCAGTATGGCTATCAGCACAAAGCCGAACGCGCTCATGACCCGGCGCGGATGGCGGATGACACGCCTGATGACATCCACATACTTATGATTTCCTATGCGCAACCAATAGTTGATGTAGCGGAACACAATGTTCCGCTTGCCCGAAGACGGCTTCAGGATGAGCGAGCACATTACCGGGCTCAACGTCAGCGCGACAATGGTGGAAATGAGCACCGATACGACGATGGTGATGGTAAACTGACGGTAGAGCTGCCCCGTGATGCCCGGCAGGAAGCTCACAGGCACGAACACGGCCGCCAATACCAGCGAAGTGGCTATCAGCGCACCCGTCAGGCCATCCATGGCCTTCTTGGTTGCTTCGTATGCGCTCAGTTTCTCTTCCTCCATGATGCGCTCCACGTTTTCCACCACAACGATGGCATCGTCGACCACAATACCGATGGCCAGAATGAGACCAAGCAGCGTGAGGATGTTGAGCGAGAAGCCGAAGACGAGCATAAACCCGAACGTACCGATGAGCGATATGGGAACGGCCACCACCGGAATCAACGTGGCACGCCAGTTCTGCAACGACAGGAATACCACCACAATCACCAGGAACAAGGCTTCAAACAAGGTCTTGTACACCTCATGTATCGACTCGGAGATGTAGGTCGTCATGTCAAACGGTATCTCATAGGTAAGGCCTTCGGGGAAGTTGCGGCTGATGTCCTCCATCGCGTCCTTCACCTTCTGGGCCACCTCCATGGCATTCGCGCCGGGAAGCATGTAGATTCCCAACACGGCAGCATTGCCGCCGTTGATGCCGCTCTCGGTGTTGTAGGACGAGGCTTCCAGCGACACACGGGCCACATCGCGCAGGCGGATGATGGAACCGTCGGGATTGGCGCGCACCACGATGTCCTCAAACTGGCTCACGGTGGACAGACGGCCCTGCGTGGTGATGGGGATGGTCACGTCGAGTCCCGACACGGGCTGCTGGCCCAGCACGCCGGCCGCCGACTCGCGGTTCTGGTCCTTCAGCGCGTTCTGAAGGTCCTGCACGGTGAGGCCGAAGTTGGCCATCTTGTCGGGCTGTACCCATATCTGCATGGCATAGTAGCGGCTGCCGATGTTCGACACACGCCCCACGCCGGGAATGCGACGGAGCACGTCGAGCACATTGATGGTGGCGAAGTTGCTCAGATAAATCTCGTCGAACTTCGGGTCGCTCGAGGTGAGGCAAATGGTCATCAGCTGGCTGGCCGCCTGCTTCTCCACCGAGATGCCGTTTTGGATGACCTCGGCCGGAAGGCGCGACTCGGCCAGCTTCAGGCGGTTCTGAATCTCCACGGCGGCCAAGTCCGGGTCGGACGAAATATCAAAGGTGACGGTGGCCGAAAAGCCTCCGGAGTTGGAGCTGGTAGACTCCATGTAGAGCATACCGGGCGTGCCGTTCAGTTCCTGCTCGATGGGCGTGGCCACGGCCTGCGACACGGTTGTGGCGCTTGCACCCGGATAGGAGGCGCTGATTTTTACCACCGGAGGGGTGATTTGCGGGTATTGGTCGATGGGGAGCATCGTCAGGCCGATGATGCCCACGATGACTATCACTATCGAGATGACCGCCGAGAACACCGGGCGGTCGATGAAGAAGTTCACTTTCATGCGGATGGAGTTTAGTCGTTACGTTGGGAAAGAGAATCGGGCAAGACTGCCGATTCCGCAGCCACGCTGTCGGACGGCAGGATGAGGTTGCTGTTGTCCACGCGCACCTTGAGGCCCGGCGTCAGCTTGTGATAGCCTTCGGCCACAATCTGTTCGCCGGCGGCCAGACCGCGCTCCACCACCACGTAGTTGTCTTGTTCCGGACCCAGTTCCACGAAGCGCCGCTCTGCCACAGAGTCAGGACGCACCACATAGATGTAAGCGCCGCCCTTCTCGATGATGACCGCCTTCTGAGGCACCACCAGCGCGTCTTCTATGACGTCGAGCAGCAGCTTCACCTTGGTGAACTGGCCGGGCAGCAACACACGGTCGGGATTGGGCATCTCGGCGCGCACCGAGAAGGTGCCCGTCTGCGGGTCAACCTGCGGCTCGGCAAAATCCACCAGCCCCCGATAGGGATACACGGTGTTGTCGGCCAGCGTCACGGTGATGTAGGGTTGCCACGAGCGGGTGACATCCTGCTGTCCCAGGTTCACGTTGCGCTCACGGCTCTTCAGGTAATCCAGCGCCGTCATGCTGAAATCCACCAACACCGTGTCGCTCTTGACGATGGTGGCCAGCAGCGACTTGCCTCCCGTGCCTACGAGCGTTCCCAAATCGACCAGACGCTCGCTGATGTTGCCCGATATGGGCGAACGCACGATGGTGTAGCCCAACTCCTGTTCGGCCTGAAACAAGTCGGCCTCGCTCATGGCCACCGAGGCCATTGCGCTCTCATAGGCAGCCACGGCATTGTCGAGGTCGAGCTGGCTGGCTGCGTTTTCGGCATAGAGCGGACGTATGCGCTCCAAGTCGCGTTGGGCCTTGCGTTCCAGCGCCTCGTCCTTCTTGAGCTGGGCGCGGGCTTTGTCGGCCCTGGCGCGATATTGCTCCTGATTGATGACGAAGAGCACCTGATTCTTGGTCACATAGGTGCCTTCCTCAAAAAGCATCTCTTCCAAGAAGCCTTCCACGCGGGCACGTATCTCGACAAACTGCTGCGCGCGGATGCGCCCCACGTATTCTCCGTAGATGTTCACATCCTGCCGGTTCACGGGCACCGTGGCTATGACGGGCAGCTGCGGCTCGGACTTGCCACGGTGGGCGATGACCCACGCGGCGACTCCCACCACGAGCAACGCGACGAATGCATAAGCGATTTTTTTCCTTGAGAGACGGATGTCTTTGCTCCTTAACATAAACAGTCTTTTCATACCTATTGTTTCGTTGTATTATCCTATCATTCCTAATTCATTCACACAAGCTTACAAAGATAAGGCTTTTCAGCCGCCCCGGCGACAAGCTTTATGAGAATTTAGGCAAAATCCGTGCCAACGCCCGCCCTTCCGGTCTGCCGGACCGAAGCCGGATGTACGCTTTTTTCACGCCTCACGTGTTCCTTCGGGAGCGAAGACGAGGACGGACGCGAGCGCGGATATGGACGCTCACGAGCCGGAATATGGTCGCTCGCGCCCGTCCATATGGAGGCAGCCGTCCGGCAACGTGTCGGCATCAGGGCCGAAGCACAATGATGAATATCAGCCGATTACAAGCCGCTTCTCCGAACGGGCATCCCGTCCCGGCGTCTCGCTCCGTGTCCGCATTTTTCATTATTCCGCCGCCCCGTCCCGCCCACTTCATTCTTCAGTCTCCACACGGACGGCAACCGGCCTGCGGCATGAAGCGGGAATGCGGACACACAAGTTGTCCGCCTTTGTGGAACGAGCGGGAACAAACGGGGAATTATTCCCCGCCGGGCACCGAAACAATCCGAAAGAAAAGATGTATCTTTGCAAAGATTATCACATAAACTAGTTTGACTCCTTAATGAAAGAATTTGTTATCTCTCAAGCACAAACCGAAAGAGCGGTGCTGGTGGGTCTCATCACCCGGTTGCAAGACGAACGCAAAACCAACGAATATCTGGACGAACTGGAGTTCTTGGCCGACACGGCGGGCGCCGAAGTGGTGAAACGCTTCACGCAGAAGCTGGACACGCCCAACTCCGTGACCTACATTGGCAAAGGCAAATTGGAGGAAATCCGCGAATATCTGGCCGCATGCGAAGAAGACCCCGAAAGGGAAATCGGCATGGTCATCTTCGACGACGAGCTTTCGGCCAAACAGATTCGCAACATCGAGAAAGAACTCAAAGTCAAGATACTCGACCGCACGTCGCTCATCCTCGACATCTTCGCCATGCGCGCCCAGACGGCCAGCGCGAAGACGCAGGTCGAGCTGGCCCAATACAAATACATGCTCCCTCGCCTGCAACGGCTCTGGACTCACCTCGAACGTCAGGGCGGCGGCTCGGGCAGCGGCAAAGGCGGCTCGGTGGGTCTGCGCGGTCCGGGCGAAACACAGTTGGAGATGGACCGCCGCATCATCTTGAACCGCATGTCGCTCCTCAAACAGCAGCTGGCCGACATCGACCGCCAGAAGTCCACGCAGCGCAAGAACCGCGGGCGCCTCATCCGCGTGGCCCTGGTGGGCTACACGAACGTGGGCAAATCGACCCTGATGAACCTGCTGGCCAAGAGCGAGGTGTTTGCCGAAAACAAGCTCTTCGCCACGCTCGACACCACCGTGCGCAAGGTCATCATCGAGAATCTGCCCTTCCTGCTGTCGGACACCGTGGGCTTCATCCGCAAGCTGCCCACCGACCTGGTCGATTCGTTCAAGTCGACGCTCGACGAGGTGCGCGAGGCCGACCTGCTGGTGCACGTGGTGGACATCTCCCATCCCGACTTTGAGGAACAAATCAACGTGGTGGAAAAGACCTTGAGCGACCTGGGCTGTTCCGACAAGCCGTCCATACTGGTATTTAACAAGATAGATGCCTATACGTATGTGAAAAAGGACGAAGACGACCTGACGCCCCGCACCAGGGAAAACATCACGCTGGAAGAACTGATGCAGACGTGGATGGCCAAACTGAACGACAACTGCCTCTTCATCTCCGCCCGCAACAAGACGAACATCGAAGAACTGAAAGAGCTGTTATATAAAAAGGTGAAGGAACTGCACGTGCAGAAGTATCCCTACAACGATTTCCTCTATCAAACTTATAGCGACGATGGAAACCCGGAATAACCCGTCGGATTACCGTCCGCTGACAACCCACGAAGTCCTGACGCTGGAGAAGCAGGGCTGTCGTGCCGACAACTGGGAGAACATCCGGGTGAAGGACGGCTTCGACCCCGGACGGGTGGAAGACGTCCGCTTTCACGGGCAAATCCGCCTGGGCGCGTTCCGCCGCGCCTACAAACTGGGCGAGGGCGTGTTCCGGCCGTCGGGCATCCGCCGGGCCGAGCTCTATCACGCGACCGTCGGGGACGACTGTCTCATCGAGCACATTCACGGCCACATCGCCAACTATGACATTGCCGACGGGGTTATCATCACCGGCGTGGGCACGATGGTCACCGACGGGCCGACCTCGTTCGGCATCGGCACCCGCGTGAACGTGCTGAGCGAAGCGGGAGACTACTTTCAGGCATCGCTGCACCCCGACCTGACCGCCCAGACCTTCTGCCTGCTGACCATGCTGAAGCCCGAGGAACGCAAGCGGCTGAACGAAATGGCGGAAGCCGAAACCAAACGCTACCGCTCCCCGCGAGGACACGTGGGCCAGGGAACCACCATCACGGGGACCCGCCGCATAAGGAACGTCAGCACCGGAGCCTGTGCGGCAATCGACTGTGCCGACTGTGTGGAAGAATGCTTCCTGTGCAGCACGGAGGAAGCTCCCGTCCGCGTGGGCACGGGCGTCATCTGCCGCCGCAGCCTGCTGCAAAGCGGAGCCGAAGTGACCGACGGAGCCAAGGTGAGCGACTGCCTCGTGGGACAGTCCGTCCACCTGGGCAAAGGCTTTTCGGCCGAAGCGTCGCTCTTCTTCGCCAACAGCTACATGGACAACGGCGAGGCATGTGCCGTCTGTGCCGGACCCTACACCGTGAGCCACCACAAATCGACGCTGCTCATCGGGGGAATGTTCTCCTTCTTCAACGCCGGGTCGGGCACGAACATGAGCAACCATGCCTACAAACTCGGCCCGCTGCACTACGGCACGATGGATCGCGGATGCAAGACGGCCTCGGGCACCCATCTCGTGTGGGACGGGCACATAGGCGCCTTCTCGCTCGTGATGGGCAAATATGACAGCCATGCCGACCTGTCGTCGTTCCCCTTCTCCTACCTGTTCTGCGCCAACGGTCAGGCCACCCTCCTGCCGGGCATCAACTTCGCCACGGTGGGCACCTACCGCGACATCCGCAAATGGCCGTCGCGCGACAGACGCCCCTCGACACGGCTCGACTGCATATCCACCTACGACGCGCTCAACGCCTACGTGATTTGCCGGATAAGGGAAGGACGGGCACAGCTGGAACGTCTGCAACAGCAGGGCAAACCCGACGACGACGGAGCATACACCTTGCAGAAAGGCGTGCGCATACCGGACAAGGCGCTGCAACGCGGCATCGACCTCTACCGCCGCATGGAGCAGCTCTATGTCGCCCGTCATTGGCAGGCTCCCGCCGACGAGACGGCAACCCTCCCCGCCGGCGAGGCGTGGCACGACATGCTGGGTACGCTCCTGCCGGACAGCGTGTTGGACAACCTGCTCGACATCGTGCGCCGGGGCAACCTCCTGTCGCTGGAGCACCTGCGCCTCTTGTTCGCCCGCCATTGCTCCGACTATCCCCTGTGGGTCGCACGCCACGTGCAGGCAACCTACACAACGGACGAAATCGAGGCCGCCCTGCGGAACTACGAGGCCAACCTGCGCCAATACTATGACGACATCGAGGCCGACGCCCGCAAAGAAGCCGATGCCGGCGGACAGCCGATGTTCCCCCACTTCCGCGAGTTCATCGCCGCCCTGCATGAAGAGAAGGCCGAACAACTAAAGAAAGCTAAAGAAAAGGCATCTTCCCTGCCGTGCAGAGAGGACTAACGGAAGATATTCGTACATTTGCAACAATACTAACATTAACACCAACATCAACTCCTAATTACGTAATATTATGGCAACACCTCCGTTCAAGTATGAAGCGCCTTTCCAACTGGGAGAGGACACCACCAAGTATTACCTGCTGACCAAGGACTACGTGTCCGTGAGCGAGTTTGAAGGTAAACCGATACTGAAAATCGAAAAAGAAGGCCTCACCGCCATGGCCAACGCCGCCTTCCGCGACGTGTCGTTCATGCTCCGCCGCTCGCACAACGAGCAGGTGGCCCGCATCCTGAGCGACCCCGAGGCGAGCGAAAACGACAAGTACGTGGCCCTCACCTTCCTGCGCAACGCCGAAGTGGCCGCCAAGGGCGTGCTCCCCTTCTGCCAGGACACCGGCACGGCCATCATCCACGGCGAGAAAGGACAGCAGGTGTGGACGGGCTACTGCGACGAGGAAGCCCTGTCGCACGGCGTCTACAAGACCTATACCGAAGAGAACCTGCGCTACTCGCAGAACGCCCCCCTGAGCATGTACGAAGAGGTGAACACCAAGTGCAACCTCCCCGCACAAATCGACATCGAAGCCACCGAGGGCATGGAGTACAAGTTCCTCTGCGTGACCAAGGGAGGAGGCTCGGCCAACAAGACATACCTCTATCAGGAGACCAAGGCCATCCTCAACCCCGGCACCCTCGTGCCCTTCCTCGTCGAGAAGATGAAGACCCTCGGCACGGCAGCCTGCCCGCCCTATCACATAGCCTTCGTCATCGGCGGCACGTCGGCCGAGAAGAACCTCCTCACCGTCAAGCTGGCATCGACCCACTACTACGACGCCCTGCCCACAACCGGAAGCGAGGGCGGACGCGCCTTCCGCGACATCGAGCTGGAGAAACAAGTGCTCGAGGAGGCACACCGCATCGGCCTGGGCGCGCAGTTCGGAGGCAAGTACTACGCCCACGACGTGCGCATCATCCGCCTGCCGCGCCACGGAGCATCCTGCCCCGTGGGTCTGGGCGTATCCTGCTCGGCCGACCGCAACATCAAGTGCAAAATCAACAAGGACGGCATCTGGATTGAGAAGCTCGACAGCAATCCGGGCGAGCTCATCCCCGCAGAGCTGCGCGAAGCCGGCGAGGGTGACGCCGTACGCATCGACCTCAACCGACCGATGGCCGAAATCCTCAAGGAACTCTCGAAGTACCCCGTGGCCACCCGCCTCTCGCTCAACGGCACCATCATCGTGGGCCGCGACATTGCCCACGCCAAGCTCAAAGAGCGCCTCGACCGTGGCGAAGACCTGCCGCAGTACATCAAAGACCACCCCATCTACTACGCCGGACCGGCCAAGACCCCCGCGGGCATGGCATGCGGCTCGATGGGCCCGACCACGGCCGGACGCATGGACCCCTACGTGGACCTCTTCCAGAGCCACGGCGGCAGCATGGTGATGCTGGCCAAGGGCAACCGCAGCCAGGTAGTGACCGACGCCTGCAAGAAACACGGCGGATTCTACCTGGGCTCCATAGGCGGACCGGCCGCCATCCTGGCCCAGAACAACATCAAGAGCATCGAATGCGTGGAATATCCCGAACTGGGCATGGAGGCCATCTGGAAGATTGAGGTGGAAGACTTCCCCGCCTTCATCCTCGTCGATGACAAGGGCAACGACTTCTTCAAGCAAATCAAGCCGCGCCCCTTGTGCCAGGCCGGAAAATAAAGACACACCGACACCGACAATCCTCACGAGAGGGTATGCATCTCACGCATGCCCTCTCGTTTTTTGTTCCCACGCGCGGAACGTCCGGCAACGCATATCCGAAGGCGTGGGCAACGCATATGCGAAGGAGGCGCCAACGCATATCCGAAGGCGGGGTCAACGCATATGCGAAGAAAGCACCGACGCATATGCGAAGCCGACGCGAACACACGTGCCGAGCCGCCATATGCCTGCGTGCGGGCGCGGATATGGGCGCCGACGGGCGGACATATGCACGCTCGTGCGCCCCCATATCACGGCTCCGGGCCGCGAATATTGCGGGAGAAGCGGCTTCCGGCTTGGCGCATCGGACAAAAATGCGTACCTTCGCAAGCCGACCGAAAGAACGGACAACGACGTATGATATTCAAAGACGACAAACCCCTCTACCTGCAGATAGCCGACCGGATTTGCGACGACATCCTGACCATGGAGTATCGCGACGAGAGCCGCATCCCCTCGGTGCGCGAACATGCCGCCGCGCTGGGCGTCAATGTGAGCACCATCGTGCGCGCCTACGAGGAGCTGCAGGAGCGGGACGTCATCCACACGCGGCGCGGACTGGGCTATTTCGTCAAGCCGGGCGCCCGCCTCAGGGTGACGGAGCTGCGCAAAAACCGCTTCCTCGGCGAGGAGCTGCCGGAGTTCTTCGAACGCCTCGAGCAGCTGAACATCCCCATCGAGAAAATAGCAGACATCTACCGAAGCAGGAGACAAGAGACGAGTTGACGAGGGGCAAGTCAACAAGGGAACAAGGAGGAATCCCCCTCGGCCCCCGCCCTCTAAACCCTCGTCTCCAAAATAAAAACATCCGCCAATGATTGACCAAGCCACCATAGACAAGATAATGAGCGCCGCGCAGATAGTCGACGTGGTGTCGGAGTTCGTCACGCTGCGCAAGCGCGGGGTGAACTACGTGGGTCTGTGTCCGTTTCACAACGAGAAGACCCCCTCGTTCAGCGTGTCACCGGCCAAGGGACTGTGCAAGTGCTTCAGCTGCGGCAAGGGCGGCAACGTGGTCCACTTCATCATGGAACACGAGCAGCTGTCCTACCACGACGCGCTGATGTGGCTGGCGCGCAAATACCACATCGAGGTGAAGGAGCGCGAGCTGACCGACGAGGAGAAACACGCGCAGAGCGTGCGCGAAAGCATGTTCGTCGTCAACGACTTCGCGCGCGGCTACTTCCAGGACGTGCTGCGCAACCACCCCGAGGGCCGTGCCGTGGGCATGGCCTACTTCCGCCAGCGCGGCTTCCGCGACGACATCATCGCGAAATTCCAGCTGGGATACTGCCTCAACCAACACGACGCCTTCGCCCGCGAGGCGACGCAACGGGGCTACAAGGCGGAATACCTCACCCGTACGGGCCTGTGCTACACGCGCGATGACGGCACCCTGCGCGACCGCTTCTGGGGGCGCGTCATCTTCCCCGTCCACACCCTCTCGGGCAAGGTGGTTGCCTTCGGCGGACGGGTGCTGAAGACCGATGCCAAGACGGCCAAGTATGTCAACTCGCCCGAGTCGGAAATCTATCACAAGAGCAACGAGCTCTATGGCATCTACTTCGCCAAGCAGGCCATCGTGCGGCAGGACCGCTGCTTCCTGGTCGAGGGCTACACCGACGTCATCTCCATGCACCAGTCGGGAATCGAGAACGTGGTGGCCTCGTCGGGCACGTCGCTCACGCAAGGCCAGATACGCCTCATCCACCGCTTCACGAACAACATCACCGTGCTCTACGACGGCGACATGGCGGGCATCAAGGCCTCCCTGCGCGGCATCGACATGCTGCTCGAGGAGGGGATGAACATCAAGGTCGTCCTCCTGCCCGACGGCGACGACCCGGACAGCTTCGCCCGCAAGCACAACGCCACGGACTATCAGCAGTATATCAACTCGCACGAGGTGGACTTCATCCGCTTCAAGACCAACCTTCTGCTCGACGACGCCGGCACCGACCCCATCAAACGGGCAGGCCTCATCAGCGACATCGTGCGCAGCATCGCTGTCATCCCCGACGCCATCGTGCGCTCGGTCTACGTGAAGGAGTGCAGCCAGCTGCTGCAGGTCGACGAGAAACTGCTCCTGGCCGAGATAAGCAAGCTGAAGGAGGCTCAGGCCGAGAAGGAATACAAGGCGCGGCAGAACGCACAGGCCCAACCCGCACAGCCCGCGCCGGATGCGCCCGCCGGGGAAACGCCCGAGGCCGGTCCCGCTCCCGAGGCGCCACAACCCCCACAGCCGCCCACGCCCTACGAATCCTACATCCCGCAAGACAATGCCGAGAGCCGCAAGTTCTTCCCGCTGGAAAAGCTCATCATGGAGCTGGTGGTGCGCTATGGAGAAAAGACAATGTGCAACGTGGAAGACGACGAAGGCCGCGAGACGCCGCTCTCCGTGGTGGAATTTGTGGTAAACGAACTGCAGATAGACGACCTCCGCCTTCACAACCCCCTCCACCGCCGCATGTTGGCCGAAGCCGCCGCCCATCTGCACGACGAGGGCTTCCGCGCCGAACACTACTTCGGCACCCATCCCGACCCGGACATCAGCCGCTATGCCGCCGCCCTGATGGAGGAACGCTACACGCTGAGCAAATATCACACCAAGGCGCAACGGATTGCCACCGACGAGGAGCGGCTCATGGAGCTGGTCCCCCACGTCATGACCGACTTCAAGTTTGCCATCGTGGAGGAAGAGCTGAAGCACACGCAGCAGGCCCTGCTCGACCCCGAAAACCTGCATGACGAGGCGCGCTACCTGAACATCATGCGCCACTACAAGGAACTGTCGAAAGTGCAACGCCTCATCGCCCGGCGCCTGGGCGACCGCGTGCTGAACGTGTGAGCGCAACAACAAAAGACCAATGCGGGCAGCGCAGACGGGAGAGGCTCTCCATCTGTGTTGCCCGCATTGGTTTAGGTTTGTGCAACCTGATTGGCTGAAATCAGTCCTGCTTGATGAGGTTCATAAACTCCTCGCGCGTCTTGGCGCGGTTGAACGCTCCGGTAAAGTCGGACGTGGTGGTGATGGCGTTCTGTTTCTCCACGCCGCGCATCTGCATACACATGTGCTTTGCTTCAACCACGACCATGACGCCCAGAGGATTGAGCGCCTCCTGAATGCATTCCTTTATCTGCAAGGTCATGCGTTCCTGCACCTGCAAACGGTGCGAATAAATGTCGACCACACGGGCAATCTTGCTCAGCCCGGTGATGTATCCGTTGGGAATGTAAGCCACATGGGCCTTGCCGTAGAAAGGCAGCAGGTGGTGTTCGCAGAGCGAGAAGAAGTCGATGTCCTTCACGATGACCATCTGGCTGTAGTCCTCCTTGAACTTGGCCGAGAGCAACACCTCGCGAGCATCCATCCGGTATCCCCGCGTCAAGGTAAGCATGGCCTTGGCCACCCGTTCCGGAGTCTTGAGCAATCCCTCGCGTCCGGGGTCCTCGCCTATCAGCGACAACATCCGTCCACAGCAGCCCTTCAGCTCGTCAAACGCCCCATTGGCCGTAAAATCCTGTAACTCGTCCATCAATACTGTATGTTTATCTGTGCGCGCACGATGGATACTTCCTTGAACTCGCCCGTTTCCCTGAGCCTGCGCATCACCACGTCAGCCTCTTCGATGCTGCGGAAGTCGCCCACCTGACAGAGCCAACGGGGATTGACGAAGTGGGTATATACCTGCAATTCGGGAAAAGCCTCGCGCACCTTGGCCGACATCTGATTGGCCTCGTTGCGTGCCTGGCGGGAATTGTTCCCGGCATATACCTGCACACGGAATCCCGCAATCTTGGCCACACGTTCATCCGTCCCTGATGCCGACACCGGACGCTCGGCCTGAAGCAAGGCTTTCAGTCGCGCGTCTTGATGGAGCACGACTGTCCCCTCGCCCGCCTTTTGTTTGCGGGTAAGGGCCGACACGATATCGCTCTGTGCCCACATGCTCATGCTGCACGCGGTGAATATCAATAAAGCTATCAATCTCATACGCCAGTTCTTTGATTATTATGATTGCCGGACGCGGACCAAACGTTCGCCGCCTCATCCGCATCCGGACAATCCGACTTATTTAAATGCGTCGATAATGCCTTTGAAGTCGGCCACCTTCAACGATGCGCCGCCAATCAGACCGCCATCCACATCGGGCTTGGCAAACAGTTCCTTTGCATTGGAAGGCTTGCAGCTGCCTCCGTAAAGGATGGAAGTATTGTCGGCCACTTTATTGCCATACTTCTCAGCCACCAGCGAACGGATGTAAGCATGGATTTCCTGTGCCTGCTCCGGAGTGGCAGTCTTGCCCGTACCGATAGCCCAAACGGGTTCGTAAGCAAGGACAATCTTCGAGAAGTCTTCGGCTGAAAGCGAGAATACGGAAGCCAATTGGGCTGCCACCACCTCGTTCTGCTTGCCGGCCTCACGCTCCTCGAGCACTTCGCCGATACAGAAGATGGGCTTCAAACCGTTGGCCAAGGCCAGTTTCACCTTCTCGGCCAGTATTTCCACCGTCTCATGATAATAGGCACGACGCTCGGAGTGGCCCAGAATGACATACTGAGCACCGGTGGAAGCCACCATTTCGGCCGACACCTCGCCGGTGTATGCGCCCGAAGCCTTGTCGGCACAATTCTCTGCGCCCACGCCGATAACCTCGGCGTCAACCAGCGGAGTCACCGATGCCAAGTGAATAAACGGCGTGCAGATAATCACGCCACAATTGGGTTTGTCTGCCGCCAAAGCTTCATTCAGTTCCTTTGCCAAAGCAATGCCTTCTTGCAGGTTCTTGTTCATCTTCCAGTTGCCTGCTACAATGTTCTTTCTCATAGTTGTGTATATATTAAAATAAAGTTATTAGTTGTCTTTCATGCCGCGTGCCTTCCGGGCCTTGTACAGATGATACCAGTTGTCGAGCAGCGTAAAGAGCATCAAGGGCACAAAGAACCACAGGAACACGATGCCCACACGATGCCCCAACGGCATTTGCTGAATCTGCCCCAGAGGGATGTCCTCCAACCTTCCCCGCAAGTCATATTCATCGGGCAAATCCTGATAGCTCCATTTGTTGACGACCGTGCCTTCCCTCAGCAACAACAGGCCGGGATTGGAGCGTATCATCGTCTGCAACACAATCTCATCTCCCGTGAGATAGGGATATTCGGCTCCCGTGCGGTCCTGCCACGACGCAATCACATCGGGCATGGAGGAGGTCACGCAATAGAACGGATAGTGATTCTCCACACAGTAATCATAAAGCTCGTTAATCAGGTCGATGGAACCATCGTCGGCCATATCCAGATGGGGAGCGACAAGCAGGAACGTATAACCCG
>CALUJS010000033.1 GCA_944321015.1 uncultured Phocaeicola sp.
AAGGAATATCGCGAGGTGATGGAAATCGCCGCCCGCACCTATCCGAACGACCCGGTTGCCCTGGGCAACGCCGCCGCGACGTGTCTGGCTCAGAAGGACGCCCGCGCCGCCATCGCCCTGCTTGAAGGCAAGACGCTCGATGCCGCCGCGAAGAACACCCTGGGCGTGGCTTACGCCGAGGCGGGCGAATACCAGAAGGCCAAAACCGCCTTGGAAGAGGCCGCCCGCGAAGGCAATGCCGACGCCAAGACGAACCTGGAGCAGGTGCTGAAGGTGATGGAGCAACTGTAAACACAACACTCCCGGCCCCCTCTGACTCCCCCCGAAGGGGGAGAACCTGTCCGAATGGCCTTAAAGCCCTCCCTTCTGGGGAGGGTTTGGGTGGGGCCGCAGGGTTTGGTTTGGGGCTGCGAATCCGGGCGGACACATCGGTCCGCCCCTACAAAGAAACGTAAGAACTTAAATACAAATAACTGATTGTTTAATTTAAAATTTTAGAGACTATGAAACTGAAAAGTTTGATTATGTTCTCAGCAGCTGCGCTCGCGTTTGCTGCTTGTAGTAATGACAATGAAGGTGTTGATGGCAGCATCAAAGGCAATGGTGTTGTTGAAGTGAAATTGGTAGCTCCTACGAGCCGTGCCGTGGATGCAACTGGTGGTACAGCAGGTGAAGACAAAGTGGTTGTAAAAGGCGACATTACGGTTACGTTGACTTGCGATGGAGGGTCGAAAATAGCTACTATTACACAAGCTGAAAGAGACGAATTAAGTACGTCTAGTTACACTGTAAAATTCTGGGATGTTACCAATCCGGTTAAGGTTGAAGCCTCTGTAAATGGCGGTGTTGCTTTTGCTGAATATGACAAAACGAATGTAAGTACATTCCAATCTTATATGCCTGAAAACATCCCGGCTTACGGCGTAGATGAAACCATTACTCCGGCAGGAAGGACAGAAGTAAACGGTGGCAAAACATACGAAATGTATGAGGCTCGCGTAGAGATGAATATTCCGGTTGCTCGCTTGGAAATCTCCGGCATTACTCACGTGGATGAAGGTAAAGATTGTAAATATGCAACTTTGAATATCGACGGAATTTACTTGGACAAGATTAAGACTACGGGTGCTGCTGAAAATGTAACTGATTATCACTATCCTGCCGTTGGTACAGAAGGACAACCGGGTTATATTCCTGCTCCTATTTTGTGGGAAGATATTACTTCTGAAAGTTTCTTGCAAGAAGGTAAGGTATGGCCGGCAGATAGAGCTGCACAAGGTGAGGAGACTGCTCCTGTTAAACAAGTATATGCTTTCAATTTCTATCCTAATGGTGACCTCCAGATGCCACTTGTGAAGATTTACTTTACAAATGCTACAGGTAATGACGAAGAGGTATCTACTCCGCGTTATGCAGTCATTAAGTCTTACAATAATGAAACTGATTTCAGCTTTGAAGCCGGTAAGATCTATCGCATTACAGATGTTACTTTGAAAGACAACAACATCATCGGTGATGAGGAAGGTAACACTCAATGGGGTGTTGACGTGACTGTTGTTGAAGCTGCTTGGGACGTTGTAGACCTTTCCGCTCAATGGATTGAAGACGAGCAATAATCTCCTGCGTTAATCATAGCTCTTACAGAGGCTATAATCAACCAACTCACACATCTCTCTCCGGCGATTCCCGCCGGGCATTGCCGGGGAGGGATTTCTTAAAAAATCACTCTTCCGCGTCCGTAGCGGACAACGAAGAAAAGGACATACAGTTTAACAAAACCGTACGAAGTGATGAAACATATTATATATAAACTACTACTGTTGCTGGCCGTTCCCGTCCTGACGACCAGTTGTATAAAAGAGGATTACGACGATTGCGACAATGTGACCATCTATTTCCAGTATTTGGCGGATGGCGATACAGATGTGCTTTATCAGTATATGCGTAAGGTAGACCTGTATGTTTTCGATGAAGGCGGGCACCTTATGGGAACCCGCGAGTACAATCAGGACGAACTATCCAGCTTCTCTGCCAAACCGTCGTTCAAGCTGCCTGCGGGCAGACGCTACAAGGTGGTGGCCGTGGGCAATGCCTACGATGCGACCGAAGTGGTGAACCTTGACGCGACGAGCTTCGACGACATCTTCATCCAACACCCCAACTGGGGCAATGGAGACGTCGTTACCAATCACGACCACAACTACCTGGGTCAGGACGAGTTCTTTGTGGCCGGAGGCGAAGGCGTAATCTATCGCGACACGGTGACGCTCTACAGCTCCCACATCAATGTGCACGTGGAAATCAACGGGCTTCCGGCTCCGTCGGGCACCCGTCAGGCAGAAAACATACCCATCAGCCTGGAGATTGAGAACTCCAACGCGCAAACATCTTTCACCAATGAAATCAACGAGGGAGAAACCGGTACAATCTATCCCGACCTGATATGGGATGCCGAACGCAACTGCTACCGCACGGACGACCTCGCGCTGTTCCGCATGGATTCGGACGGTGTGCTCGATCCGGCCCGCTGCCAACACGTGTTGCGTCTGCGTGGCACTGAGGGCAATGTGCTGTTGGAAGGCCCGCTCTATGACTACATCGTGGACAACGAAGACTACATCGACGTGACCAAGCAGGAAGCCGACCTGCCCATCGCCATCAACTTCAATCAAACCAACGTTGAAATCAAACTACCGGCCTGGGTCATCGAAGACATAACCCCCGGCTGGGAATAACCATAAATGCAGAAAGGAATGAGCCTTATGAAGAACAAACTATTGAAATACACCGGCGCCGCGCTCCTGCTGCTGGCGTGCAGCCTGACTTCCTGCATCAAGGAAGACTATGCCGCAGCCGACAAAGCGAGCGTGCAGCTGACGTTTACGACGCGTGTAGGTGCCAATGGCGACGGTGCTGCCGATCCGAACGCCGTGGAGGAAGGCGAGGGCATGAAGCACCTGCGCGTCATCGTGGCGGACCAACAGTCGAAAGTGGTGCGCTTTAACCGGGAGTTCAACGTGCCGGATAATGCGACTAGCCACACCGTGCGTTTCGGCGACCTCTATGCCGGGCGTACTTATGACTTCTACGCCATAGCCAACGAGGCAAGCTTCGGCGGCAACTTCGACAATTACGTCGAGGGCGAAAGCTTGGGCGACGAAAGTGCCCTTTTGAACTATCAGATAACGGCGGGTGCCAATACGCTTATAACCAACGGACTTCCCGCCGCCGGAAAGGCTTCTCATTCGGTGACGGCAACCGAAAACCAATCGCTCACCATCGAGATGCAACGCGCCGTGGCCAAAGCCCGCGTGAACTTCATCAACGAGACGGGCACCGAGCAGA
Source organism: uncultured Phocaeicola sp. (assembly GCA_944321015.1). Lineage (GTDB taxonomy): Bacteria > Bacteroidota > Bacteroidia > Bacteroidales > Bacteroidaceae > Phocaeicola_A. The sequence continues at coordinate 3,346 of CALUJS010000033.1, forward strand.
CCATCACCGACGTGAAGCTGCTCAAAGTAGGTGCGGCGGAAACGGTGCTGTTTCCTATCAGCGGTGCGATGAACTACACGCCCAATGACCAAGGCACGGTCGATTTGGAGTTGGGCGACGTGACGGTGGCCGCTCCCCAACTGTCGGAAGCCAGCACTTCCACGGGCTATTTTTATGAGAGCCAGGCTCCGGATGGAGGATATGTGTTGCAGGCTACATGGAACGGCAACACGAAGAATTTTTCTTTGGTAAACGACATGACGGGCGGTTCATCCCTGCAAAGCGCCATCTTGCGAAACAAGTTCCTGAACATAACCATCACATTGAAAGCCAATGACTGGAAGTTGGAGTATGAGGTATTGCCTTGGGAAGATAATGAAGTAAGCCTTGACTTCACGGATATTCTGACTTATACCAGTGCCGGATGGACACGCGGTACTTATTTGGGTTTGCAGGACAATACAGTTCATTTGAATCCGGATATGCCGGCTGAGCTGAAGTTCACTATCAATGCGCCGAACGGCGCGCTTTGGCGTGCTACGTTGGAAGGTGATGTCAATGCGTTTGAGTTTGTAGACGGCATCAATTCCGGTTCAGCTTATACCGAAGGTGCTCCGGTGGAGCAAACTATCAAGGTGAAAGTGACTGCGCCTGAATCGGATGAACGTTATGAGGCTACCTTGCGTGTTTTTGCCGACATAGGCGGAAAGACTTATGAACTTGACTTGACCAATCCCGAAGCCGGCGACATCACTCCCGGCGAAGATGAAGTCATTAACCGATTTACATTACTTCAAAGCAGATAAACACCACTATGAAACACAGAATTTACAATATAGCCTGCATGGTGCTCGTGGCACTGGGCTGCCTGTGTGCCTGCCAGGAAGATTTGGATAACGCCTCATGGACGGGCGACGAAAACACCTTGCTGCTCAATCTGGAGACAACGGCTGTGCAGTTGTCCCGTTCGGCAGGCGAGGATGCATACAATGAAAACACAGTGGTTTCTGCCGACGTGTTCTTCTTTGACGAGGCCGATGGTCAGTGCATCTATGCTCAGACGGGTCTTGTGCCCGATGGTACGCAGTTGCGCGTGAAGCTCGACAATGACAAAGTGCGTTTCGGCGGCACCTATTATATCTATGTGATTGCCAACGGGCGCACCTACTATGCCGACGTGACAAACGAATCAGCCGTGGGCCAGACTGTCGCCCAGCTGAAAGCCAAGACCATCACTACGGCGTGGAAAGACGGTTACAGCGGCTCGGAGGTGGAGGAATCACTCCTCATGGACGGCATGACAGGCGTGACTCTATCCAAGGAAACGCCGGGCAAGGTGCAACTCACTCGCGCCATGGCCAAGGTGGCTCTCTTCCCCACCGTGGAAGAGAGCATTGAGTCAAACGGCGTGACCTACACGCCGCAGTTGGACAAGATGAACGTCACGATGGTCTATGGTGTGCAGCGCACCAATCTTGCGGGCGACTACGCCGTGCAGTCTGCCGACTATGTGACCCGCATTCTTCGTAGCTATACAGGTGCGGACGGGACTTATACGCAAGTGCCTTTCTATTCGTACCCGAACCCGGAGACGACGACCGACCGGCAAAATACTTACCTTATCCTTTGCGTGCCTTGGTCGATGCAGACGGAGACGGGCAATCAGTCGGCCAACTACTACTATCGCGTGCCCATCACCGGCCGTGAGGACATCCCCGCCACGCTGGGACGCAATCAATATTATAAGGTGAACGTCCATGTGGGCGTGTTGGGTAGTCTGAACCCGCGCGATGCCGTGGAACTGGATGGAAATTTCGCCATCTATGATTGGTTCGACATGGAACTGTCCGCCGACATGCAGCACTACGAGTACTTGGTGCTCGATGAGTACAGTTCCGTGATGAACAATGTGAACGAGTTGCGGATGCCGTATATCAGCAGTAGCGCGCTGGATAAGAGCACTACACGCATAGTTAAGGTGACTTATCCGAATTATAACGATGAAAGTGCGCCTTCCACCGGTTTTACTTCTACGAAGACGTTGAATGCTTCGGACGCTGAAGCGGCAGGCTTTGAACTCGAATGGAACAACGACGAACTGATATTCACTCACCCCGTGACCACGGAAGACTACGTGCCTTACACCATCACCGTGGAAGTGAAGAACGAGCAAGGCATAACCGCCACTTGGGAGATTAAGCAGTATCCGGCTATCTACATTGTGGGCGACTATAATCCGAATGGAGATGAGAACCGGTTTATCTACGGCGAAACTTCAGGTAGTGTATATGATGATTATAGAAGCATACTTAATTGGACTGGAAATTCATTAGGAGGTGTGAACAATCCTCTAACGAGCAGTGCTTCCAATTCAAACTTAAACCAATACACTATCTATATCACCTCGTTCGATATTGCGGGCAGTGATTATGCCATTGGCGACCCCCGCTCTTCAACAGTCGATAATTTGGACTACTTGGGAAATGTAGACTCTCAAGGTCGCACTCTGACTTATTACTACCCGACGAGAGAAACGGAAGTGGACAATGTGATAGCTCCGGCTTTCAAAATAGCATCTTCTTGGGGGGTAACCAATACGAATACATTGACTTATGAGACGGCTCAAGAGCGTTGTGCCTCTTATCAAGAGAATGGTTATCCAGCTGGCCGTTGGCGTTTGCCGACTGAGGCTGAAATCGAATATATAGTTAGTTTGTCTAACAGAGGTGTAATGCCGGCATTGTTTAACGGTAGTTATTATGCTTCATCAAGACGTTATTATGACAATGGCTATTACGAGGAAGAACCGGGCTTTTATCCGTATGCTTCTGGTAAGGTTGTCCGCTGTGTCTACGACGTATGGTATTGGGGCAATGAGAAACTGAGCGAAAAGGGAGGCCGCGATGACCAATTCGTTTGGGGCGACGAACAGATGCGTTAAACTATAAAATGTAGTGTAACTTATGAAAAAGATATATACCTATTTAAGTATGCTGATTTTTCTGTTGGCCGCTTCGTGCCAACAGGAGGACTTGGCCACCGCTCCGGCCTTGCAGCCGGGCGAATATCGGTTCAACGTGACAATTCCTGAGCCGATAGTAGCCTCACGTGCTTTGGGCGAGCAGCCGCAGAATGTCACGGATATGCCAATGCACGTGTTGGTGTTCGATGAGAACGGCTTCTTCATTGCCGACCAAACGGCTGTCGTCAACAGTTTTGCGGGGCTGGAAGGTACTTACACCGTCTACCTGCCAAAGACCGATGGGAAAACCATTCTTCACTTTGTGTTGGGCGATGTGGACTATGACATGTATGCGCCTACCGAGAGTGAAGTAAGCATTTTCAGCAGCCTTACAGTGAGTGATGGAAAGGATGCCTATTGGGCACGCACGGAAATAGACGGCGGCATCAGCGAGAGCACGCAGCTGCCCAAGGTGACGCTCGTGCGCAATTTTGCCAAGATTACTGTTGCGCGTGGCGCAAATGTGGCAGCCGGTTTCCAGCTGGTGGGTTTTGCCGTGGTCAATGAAACTACGGCAGGCACAGTGGCTCCCTACACAGGCAGCGGTTTTGCCACCTTTGATTTGCCGGGTCAAGGCGATGCCTACACAGAGTTCCGCAATGCAAGTGCAAACAGAGGCTTTGGCGGAAACAGCGTGGGTACCTTGGACGACGACGAGGACCTCGTGGATGCCGATTTTACACCGGATGCCAAATACGTCTACGAACGCAATCAGGACGAGGCGGCCAACCCGGCCTACATCTTGGTGAAGGCTACCTACGATGGCACACCGTACTATTATAAGCTTGACATCGTGCGACAGGACGAAGACACATGGCTTACATCCTACCTCAACCTCTATCGTAATTTTGCTTATAACATAACCATCAATACGGTGGTGGGCGCCGGTTATGAGACCATTGCGGAAGCCATGAACGCCGTGGCGTCCAATAACATTTCCGCTTCGGTAGAAGTAAGCCAGGTGAACAGCATCCAGGATGGCAACGGCCATGAATTGAGAGTGGACAATCTGGACATCATGATAACTACTGCCGGTGCTTACACATTGGGTTACGAATACAAAGAAGACGGGAATGTGTGCAACGGTGAAGGTTATGTGCAGGTGATTCCTGTTAACGCTGACAGCGAGGATGGCATCAACCCGCGCGCCGTGCAGTCCGTCAAGTGTAATTACGACGGTACCATTACCATTACGCCAGTCAGTCCGCTGCCCGACGTGATGGAGACGCAGGAGTTTGTGGTGACCACGGCTTCCGGCCTGTCACGTCGTGTGACGGTCAACGTGCGCAAGCCTTTCAATTTCGATGCCGTGGACTGCGATGACCGTGTGGAACGCACTATCGGTTCGGAATTGACCGTGGTAGTCCGCTTGCCGCGAAACATGCCGACTTCTGTTTTCCCCTTGACGCTTGACATTGAGCCGGACAAGAAGTCTATTTACCCCGATGTGGCCAAGAACCGCATTCCCGTGGAAGCAGAAGGCAATTACACCTTCCAATACCAAGCAACGGTGACCTACAACGAGTACCGCCAGAACCCCGTAATGTTCTTCCACTTCAAGACGAACATGCGCGAGAGCACCACACGCATTACGGTTTCTAACGATTATTTTGAAGCTACGGCAGAGTATCCTAACACTTGCTCGTTTGTTAATACAGATGAGGAGCGCTTTAATTTCGGCGACGTGACGCTGAATGGCGAGGCGGACATCTATCACTTCAATACTTACAACACTCAGGGCCAAACTGTGACTTTGGCGTTCGAACTGCTGTGTCATAGCTCGAACCATACCGACGGTTCGAACCCGGTGGAAATCTTTGCCGACTACTTGGACTTGAAGAACGCGCAGACCACGACCGGCACCTTCACCTTACGTCCCGACGGTGAAGGCATTCTCTACGTAGCCAACGATGCTACACAGCGTCAGGAAATCACCTTCACCGTGACACAAAACTACGCCAGCGAGACTATCCAGCTCTCGGCTATGGACCATAAAACGGCTACGATAGACTACAGCACTCCACCATTGACGTTGACGATAAATTACAGGAATGGAAATCAAACATCGGTAGCAAGAAATGTAGCTATTTCTATTTACAAGGATGCGAACTATTCTCAGCTTGTGACTGATGAAAAAACAACTAATTACAGCGGTCAAATCACGATGGATACCTTTGTAGGTTTTACCGGAACAGACCATATCTATTTCAGTTGTGAAATTAACAGTGGGTGGAATTCTTACACTTACAGAGGTTCTATGACTGTAGAAGAGTTGATAGAAAACAAATCAATAACGTTAACAAGAGTTTGATACAACGAAACTCCCCGTCGTGATGACGCGGCACTTATGAATATTTATCACAGATTTTTGGGGGCGGCCGTCGGGCCGCCCTTTTTTGCAGTCGTGAGCTTGCCGGTGTGAATTATGTATAAAATTTTGTTTCTTCATGAGTTGGCGTAGCTTATTTTATTTATATTCGCATATTACCTAATAAAAGAACATGAGCCATGACAATAAATGAGACTGTCAAAAGGTTCAATTCCATTTTTGACATGAATAGAAGCGAAGGCCAGACAAAAGCGAACTTTGGTGTGGGGCTGACTTCCGACATTGGGCAACTCAAGCAAGCGGGCAATGGCGTAACTGTGCTTGGAAGCACGCGGTGCGACAGTTGGGATGTTGCCCGGGAATTGCTGTCGCGTCTGCGAAATGAAGGATTTCATGTTGAGCCGGAACCGGCAGAACAAAAGGCGTTCCAGATCTTTGTATATTTGTATGTGAAAGACTATAAATGAGGCTAGTTATGTTGAGCGAAAAAATGAAGTCTGTATATGCCGCGGACATATTCCGGTTGGCAGCAGAGCAAAAGAATGAAGTCTTTTATAATTCGAGTGCGGAGCATGCTGCCATCGTGCATCAGGCTCTGGCCAGCTATGCTACCCGTTATATTGACATATTCAGCAGCAACATGTGTACGGAAGTGTCCAATAATGCGGGATATTGCGATGCCATGAAGAAGTTCCTTGATTCGGACATAACGCATTCGATTCGGATTATACTGACCGATTATACTCCTGACTTTTCGCGTACGGACATAGCCCGGCTGTTTGCAAAATATCCGTTGCAGGTCTCTGTTAAAAGCTATGACGGGAATGTGATGTACAAAGGCGCGCCGGCGCACTTTACGGTGTCGGACGATAGGGCTTTCCGGCTTGAAACGGACATCAAGGAGCGCATGGCCTTCGGCAACTTCAACTCGCCAGAACAGGCCGTGGGGTTGAGAACTGTTTTCGATAAGATTTTCATTTCCCCGTTGGCGAAGAGCGTGCCGCTTTGTTGATTGCTATTGAGTGGTTGCTATGTGTGACAAGATTCAGTTGGCGGATTTTAATGACTTGTTTGTCCTTGCGGTGGGCCTGTCGATGGCGTACGTCATTATTGAGGGCAAACGCCAGTCTTCTTTCTACCATATATTGGCAAAGATTACCGACACAATAAAGGAACAGGCGCTCAGAATAAGAACCAAGCCGCTACGGCAGGAGGAAGCATTGATAGCCAGGATTAATTATTATTTGAGCTCGGGATTATTGCGTGACGAGACAAGAGGAGCGCTTAATCTGATCAGTCAAAAGGCAAATGAGGTCGTAGAAGATGTGCACAGGGTGGAGGAATGGAGCGAAAGGAAGTTGAGATTTCACACGAAGACAGACTTCTTGCCCGTCATTTCCTATGATTGTTTCTTGTTTGGCATATTCGTGTTGGTTGTCGGGGTGCTTCAGGAGAAGTGCAGCATGTGCATAGACGGCTTGGTGCAAATAATGCTTATGGCTTTGTCGGCATTGCTGGTGCATTGTCTTTGGTTTGAGCGTCTGGAAATGGATAAAAGGTGGAAACGGTTTCTGGGCCCAGGTTTCGTGTGGCATAGCGTGATTCTGATAGTTGCATTGTTTGTGGGCATTAAGTGGATGGAAACCGTTCTTTTTCCTGTTGGTTCCGGCATGTTGTCTGCCTGTTGCGCGGGGGCGTGCTTTATTGGTTTTATTGCTTACCTTGCATTGAATATTCTGTCGAACATCGTACTGTTTGCAATAATTATGGTCAAGGTATTCTCCTTAAAGATACAAGCTAATGCAAAGACGCATGAAACCGACCTGGGGAGATATCAGGAGGAACTGGACAAGATAGACCAAAAATTAAGAGAAGAGAACTTGTCGAAGTTCATGGACGTTACTGCGGACAGCATATGTACGGAAGCCGATGATATGGCGGCGGAGGGAGGAAACTAAAAATCTGCGTTTATTTGCGTCAAAAGAATCGTTTTGTTTTGTGCATGGGGTTTGTTCATTTTCTTTCGCCTTGATGCGAAAGAAAACGGAACCAAAAGAAAGGATCAAGGCATCAGCTCCGCTTCACGCCGCCGAGCTGATGCTGGTTTTCTTTTCTCCCTTTGTTGGCGGACGAATGGTTATTGCCCGCTTCTGCCGACATCTTGCTCCAGCCCCGCCTCGACGTAGCCCGCTACGCCTTCGGCGAGGCGAGAAACAGGCTGCAAGGCATAAGCGACCAATCTACTCAAATTCTAATGTCCGATTTGGGATTATTCTATGCCGGCCGTCTGTTACAGTTGTTCGATAGCCTCTGGCGCAAGTCCGGTAGCCTGTGCGATGGTTTCGGTGGCAAGTCCCATTCGTTTCAGGTTGCATGCTATTTCTATTTGTTTGTTACGCTCGCCTTTAGCCAATCCTTCTGCCAAACCTTTTCTTCGTTCGTATTCAATTATGGCCAATCGGTCTCGGTAGACCTTGATACTTTCGTCGTATTTCATGCGGTCTTCCTTGCTCATGGCCGCGATGTCGACGATTTCTTCCAGTTTCTGGAACACGGCGTTTCTTGCTTTGAATGGCAGTCTCTGTAAGGTTTCCATATTTTTAAGTACATAAATCCAACGTTCAAAATCAGTATCGCATTCGCTTTCTTCCTTGGTGAACAAGGGGAGTTGCAAGAAGATGTATCGCATCTTGTCGGAAAATTGTTCGTGGGTGTCGCGGTCGGCCAACACGATGTCCGTGCGCAACTTCCGTGGCAGGTCAGTCAGCATGAAGTTGAGGAAGAAGACGCCGTAGACGGCCTTGAGGTCGAATCGCCAGTCCACGCCCTTTTCTCCTTGGCGAGCGATGGCTTGCGAGAGGTAAAAGATGGTGCGTTCCCGGAAGTTGACGTGCTCCTTGTTTTGCATTTCGACGATGAACTGTTCTCCGTTCTCGTCCGTGCAGTAGACGTCGTAGATTAGCCTGCGGTCGTTTTCATACATCGGGAGCAGTTCTTTGTCAAGGAACCGGATGTCTTTCACCTGTCTTTCTCCTTCCAAGAGTGCGTTGAGGAAGTCGATGAGCAGGTCCTTATTGATTTCCTGTCCGAAGATGCGCTTGAAGCCCACATCGGTGAATGGGTTGATGAACTTAGGCATGTTTGAATATTCTTTTAGATGGTCTTGATGCAAAGATAACCTTTTTGGGCACACGGGGGAACTTTCTGTGTGGAAATGTTGAGTGGCAGCGGGGACAAAAAATGAGGCCGCGCGCGGTAGCACCTCCTCTGCTATGAGTGCTTGCCGGCGTGGCCTCGCCCTAAAAAACAATCAATAATCCCCGGTTTATTCTTGTTCGAGGAGCCGTTTCAGCTCCACGGGCTTGTCGGTGGTGATGAAATCCACGTTTTGGTCGATGAGCCATTGCATCGTTTTCGTGTTGTTCACCGTCCATGAGTTGGTCTTCAGGCCCAGTGCGCGGGCTTCCTTAATCCACTGCGGATGCTTCTGCAACACCTTGTAATGGTAGTCCAGCCCCGCCATGCCCAGCCGTTTCAGCTCGGCGGGCGTTACATCGCCGTTCAGGTAGTAGACCGGAGCGCCGGGAGCGGCCTTTACCAGCTCCTTGCAGATGTTCATGCTGAAGGAGATGTAGTCCACGCGCTTCTCCAGCCCGTGTTTCTTTACCAGCTCCACGATGGCTTTCACGGCGCGGTCTTCGTTGGCTTCCTGCTTGTGAGGCTTTATCTCCAGGATGAGCTGCACGTCGGGCAGCGATTTGCCTTTGACGAGATATTGCTCCAGCGTGGGCAGCGTTTCGCCGTTGGGCAGCGTCAGGTCTTTGATGGAGGCATAGACGCTGGTCTCTATCACATGCCCCCGGATGTCATCGTCGTGGTTGACCACGGGGATGCCGTCGGCTGTGACGGAAACGTCGAATTCCGAACCGAAAACGCCCGCTTCGGAGGCTTTCACGAGGGCGGCGACGGAGTTTTGGGCCGAGCCTTCGCAGTCCCAATAGCCGCGGTGGGCTATCACTTTGGTCTGGGCGAATGTCATTCCCCAGCAACCGGCAACCAGCATGGTTGCTATCAGTCTTTTCTTCATAGGCCGTTTGAATGATGTTTGATGATGCAAAGATAAGCGGATTTCTGTTTCAGGCGTGTTACCATCCCGTGACAAAACCAAGACCTTTTCGCGCGCCTCTGTTTTGCCACAAGGATGTTACGCCGTTGTCACCGTTTTGTCATGTGGGCGCGCTTCTTTTGCAACATCAACAACAATGCTATTATTTATACGTCATGAAGAAAATGTTTTTGACTCTGTGTGCGGCCTTCGCTCTGGGCTTGTGTCCGGCCAAGGCTGACGTGACCGGCGGCGCGGAACGGCCGAAACTGGTCGTGGGGATTGTGGTGGACCAGATGCGCTGGGACTACCTTTACCGCTATTATGACCGCTACGGTGAGGGCGGTTTCAAGCGCCTCCTGCGCGACGGGTTCAACTGCGAGAACACACACCTTAATTATGTGCCCACGGTGACCGCCATAGGCCATACGAGCATCTATACGGGCTCCGTGCCGTCCATTCACGGCATTGCGGGCAACGACTTCATTTTCCGCCATACGGGCCGGAAAACCTATTGCACGGACGACGCCACGGTGAGCGGCGTGGGCAGCGACAATGCGGCGGGACGGATGTCGCCGCGCAACCTGCTGACGACCACCATCGGCGACGAGCTCCATCTGGCCACGAACTTCCGCGCCAAGGTGATAAGCGTGTCGCTGAAAGACCGTGCGGCCATCCTGCCGGGCGGACATACGGCCGACGCCGCCTATTGGTTTGACAGCAGCACGGGCCGCTGGATTACCAGCACCTATTACCGCGAGACGCTTCCCGCCTGGCTGGAGGCGTTCAACGCGACCGACCCCGCGCGCCGCCTGATGGAGCAGGACTGGAACACGCTCTATCCCATCGACACCTACGCGCAGAGCACGGCCGACGACACGCCCTATGAAACGCCCTTCGGCAAGAGCGCCAAGGCGGTGTTTCCGGTGCGCACGTCGCAACTGCTCGAATCCGACGGCTACGGCATCATCCGCGAGACGCCCTACGGCAACACCATGACCCTGCAGGTGGCCGGAGAGGCGCTTGTGAACGAAGGTCTGGGGCAGGATGACATCACCGACCTGCTGGCCGTCAGCCTGTCGTCGACCGACTACGTGGGCCACCGCTTCGGCGCCAATGCCGTCGAGACGGAAGACACCTATCTCCGTCTGGACCGCGACTTGGCGGCTTTCCTGACGCAGCTGGACGAGAAGGTGGGCGCGGGCAACTACACCGTGTTCCTGACCGCCGACCATGCCGCAGCCCACAACGTCCGTTTCCTGGCCGACCACGGCATCCCCTCGGGTGCATGGAGCGCCGAGGCTGCAGAAGCCGCGCTGGATTCGCTGGTGGCGGCCGACTTCCGGGTGGAGGACGGCGTGCAGGCCGTGATGAACTATCAGGTGTTTCTGAACCGCCAAAAGCTGGAACGCGGCGGGGCGGACATCGGGCGCGTGAAGGAAGCCGTGTTGCGCTACCTGCGCGGCAGGGACGATGTGATGTATGCCGTAGACCTGGAACAGGCCGGGACGGCTCCGCTCCCCGCTCCCGTCCGCGAGCGCGTCATCAACGGTTACAACAGCAAGCGCAGCGGCGACATCCAGGTGGTGCTCAACCCCGGATGGTATGACGGCGAGGACCGTGGCACGCGCGGCACGACGCACGGCGTGTGGTGTCCTTACGATGCTCACATCCCTCTGCTCTTCATGGGCTGGGGCGTCCGTCCGGGACACACGCAGCGCGAGGTGCACATGACCGACATTGCCGCCACCGTCTCTGCCCTGCTCCACATCCAGATGCCGAGCGGATGCATCGGCACGCCGGTGAGCGAGGTGTTGCCCTGAGGCTATGCGATTAATCAGATAGTAGGTTTTTACAGTTTGCGTCCCGGCCTTGTGTCGGGGCGTTTTTATTATTATTCTTTAGATACGGATTTTCGCGGAAGATGCGGCAGGGGAACTAAAAATCTGCGTTGTCAGCGTTTTGTCTGGTGCTTGGGGCTTGTTCATTTTCTTTCGCCTTGATGCGAAAGAAAACGGAACCAAAAGAAAGGATCAAGGCTGCATCTCTGCGGTTACTCCGGCGGACTTCTTCGCTAAGCGGGAAGAACTCGCTTCGCTCAAACAGCTTCCCGCTCTTCACGCTGCGAAGTGCGCCTACGCTTTACGCCGCAGAGCTGATGCCGGATTTCTTGCTGTGTTTCTTTCTAAAAAATAGAATCCGCGTTCTTCGCATTCTCCGCGTCAAAAGAATTTGCTTCTTCGCGGCTTTATGCTTTTTCAACTGCCCTGAAAATTCATTTTTTCCGTATTTCCCTCCGTCTGCTTCCGAAAAATCGAAAATGAACGGCTTAGTCCGATGCGCTGCGTAAGCTCTATGGGGTTATTGATGGTCTGTCTGCTTCGGATATGCTGTCTAAATGTAAGGTTTTGTCGGTAAATCGTCTTCTTATGCTATACAAAATGCTACTTTTGAGGCGGATGGCTTTCCTTTCGCTTTGAGAGCCGGAAGCGGGTTGAGCGTCCATATGCCGGCTTGCGGGCGACCATATCTTCGCTCACGGGCCGCCATATCCCCGCTTGCGGGCGGACATATGGACGCTCGGCGCCCGGGATGCGATGTGGTTGCCGTCCGGGCGGAAATCCGGTCGGGCGGGGCCATGTCTGCCGGCTCTTTTGTTCGTTCGTCAACGGATGCCTTCCCGCTCAACTTTTCCCAAAAAAATGCCTACCTTTGCAAGCAGTTGATAACGAGATATAGAGCATACGATGGAATTTAATTACGACGTTGTGGTTATCGGTGCCGGACATGCCGGGTGCGAAGCTGCCGCCGCTGCGGCCAACCTGGGTGCGAGCGTGTGCCTGATAACAATGGATATGAACAAGATTGCGCAGATGAGCTGCAACCCCGCCGTGGGCGGCATTGCCAAGGGACAGATAGTCCGCGAGATTGATGCCCTGGGCGGATACATGGGGTTGGTGACCGACCGCACCGCCATCCAGTTCCGCATGTTGAACCGTTCGAAAGGTCCGGCCATGTGGAGTCCCCGCGCGCAGTGTGACCGGGGCAAGTTCATCTGGGCTTGGCGCGAGGTGCTCGACGGCATCCCCAACCTGCACATCTGGCAGGACACGGTGGAGGAACTGCTTGTGGAAGACGGCGAAGTGCGCGGCGTGCGGACGCAGCTGGAAGTCACTTTCCGCGCCAAGGCGGTGGTGCTCACGGCCGGGACATTCCTCAACGGCCTGCTGCACTTCGGGCGTGTGAAGATTTCCGGCGGACGCGTGTCCGAGCCGGCATCGTTCCGTCTTACGGAGTCCATTGCCCGCCATGGCCTTACGCCGGGACGCATGAAGACGGGCACGCCGGTGCGCATCGACGGACGCAGCGTGGACTACAGCCTGATGGACACGCAGGACGGCGAGAGCGATTTTCACAGTTTCTCCTTCCTGAGCGAACCCCGGAAGCTGAAGCAGCTGCAATGCTGGACGTGCTTCACTAACCCCGAAGTGCACGAAGTGTTGCGTGAAGGCCTCCCCGACTCCCCGCTCTACAACGGTCAGATTCAAAGCATCGGCCCGCGCTATTGTCCCAGCATTGAAACCAAGATTGTGACCTTCCCCGACAAGGAGCAGCACCAGCTGTTCTTGGAGCCGGAAGGCGAAAACACGCAGGAACTGTATCTGAACGGATTCTCATCCTCGCTGCCTATCGACATTCAGGTGGCCGCCTTGAAGAAGATTCCGGCCTTCCGCGACCTTGTAATCTATCGTCCCGGATACGCCATCGAATACGACTTCTTCGACCCCACGCAGTTGAAGCACACGTTGGAGTCGAAGCTCGTGCGAAACCTCTTCCTGGCCGGACAGGTCAACGGAACCACCGGCTATGAGGAAGCCGGAGGTCAGGGACTCGTGGCAGGTGTCAACGCGGCTATCAACTGCAATGGCGGCGAACCGTTCGTGCTCCATCGCGACGAGGCTTACATCGGCGTGCTGATTGATGACCTGGTGACCAAGGGCGTGGATGAGCCCTACCGCATGTTTACTTCTCGTGCCGAGTATCGCATCCTGCTCCGTCAGGACGATGCCGACATGCGTCTCACGGAACGTGCCTATCGCCTGGGGCTGGCAACCCGTGAGCGTTACGACCGCTTGTGCCGCAAGCGTGCCGACATCGAGCGCATTCTTCACTTCGCCGATACATATTCCATCAAGGCCGATTTGATTAATCCGGCCTTGGAAGCGTTGGGCACGACGCCCCTGCGTCATGGCTGCAAGCTTGTCGATTTGATTAACCGCCCGCAAGTGACGCTGGCCAACATCGCCGAACATATATCCGCCTTCCGCCGTTGTCTGGACAGTGTTGTCGAGCGCAGGGAAGAGACCCTTGAGGCCGCCGAGGTGCGCATCAAGTATCAAGGCTACATTGACCGCGAACGGATGATTGCCGAGAAGATGCAGCGTTTGGAAAGCATCAGGATAAAAGGCCGCTTCGATTACGCTTCCCTTCAATCCTTGTCCACGGAAGCTCGTCAGAAGCTCATCCGGATAGACCCGGAGACGCTGGCACAGGCTAGTCGCATTCCCGGCGTGTCGCCGAGCGATGTCAACGTACTGCTCGTCTTGCTTGGGCGGTAATATGGAGTGTTCCACGTGAAACAAAAGGTATAACTAAATAGAATAAGCTGCTTATTATGAGCAAGGAAACATTGATTAGCAATCTGAGAACTATAAAGGATTTCCCTGTCAAGGGCATCCTTTTTTGGGACGTGACGACGCTGTTTAAAAACGCAGCCTGTCTGCGCGAGCTGGAGGACATCCTCTATGACATGTACAAGGACAAAGGCATCACCAAAGTGGTGGGCATCGAGTCGCGTGGCTTCATCATGGGAGCATCCTTGGCTGTCCGCTTGGGCGCCGGATTCGTCATGGCACGTAAGCCCGGCAAACTTCCGGCCGATGTGCTGGAGGAGCACTACGACAAGGAGTATGGCAAGGACACCATCCAGATACACCGCGACGCCATCACTCCGGATGACGTGGTGCTGCTTCATGACGACCTGCTGGCCACCGGCGGGACCATGTGCGCGGCCTATCATCTGGTGCAGAAGTTCCACCCCAAGGCTGCCTACGTCAACTTTGTCATTGAACTGAAAGAGCTGAACGGGCGTGCCAAGTTCCCCGAAGAGGCGCACCTTGAAACCGTCTTGCAACTGTAAGGAGCGTGGAAATACTCGACAAGAACGAATACCTGCGCGGCATCGTGCAGAACCTGCCCGACAGCCCCGGCATCTACCAATACCTGAACAAGGACGGGGTCATCATTTACGTTGGCAAGGCAAAGAACCTGAAGCGGCGCGTCTATTCCTATTTCAGCAAGGAGCACGCGCCGGGCAAGACACGCGTGCTCGTGAGCAAGATTGCCGACATCCGCTACATCGTGGTCAAGACGGAAGAAGACGCCCTCCTGCTGGAGAACAACCTCATCAAGAAATACAAGCCGCGCTACAACGTCCTCCTGAAGGACGACAAGACCTATCCTTCCATCTGCGTGACGAACGAGTATTATCCCCGCGTGTTCCGCACGCGGCAGATTGTCCGGAACGGCTCTTCCTATTACGGCCCTTACAGCCACATTCCTTCCATGAACGCCGTGCTGGAACTCATCAAACGCCTCTACCAGCTGCGCACCTGCCACCTGGCGCTCACGCCGGAAAACATCCGGGCGGGCAAGTTCCAAGTGTGCCTGGAATATCACATCAAGAACTGCAAAGGCCCCTGCATCGGCGCCCAGTCTCATGAGGAATATATGGAAAGCATCGCCCAAGTGAAGGAAATCCTCAAGGGAAACACGCGCGAGATAAGCGCGGCCCTGATGGCGCAGATGCAGGCGCTGGCCGCCGAAATGCGCTTCGAGGAAGCGCAGCGAGTGAAAGAGAAGTATGAGCTGATAGAAGCCTATCGCTCGCGTAGCGAAGTGGTCAGTTCCGTGTTGCACAACATCGACGTGTTCTCCATTGCCGAAGACGAAGGCTCGGCCTACATCAATTATCTGCACATCACCAACGGTTGCGTGAACCAGGCGTTCACGTTCGAGTATAAGAAACGCCTCGAAGAGACCAAGGAGGAGCTGCTGGCCATGGGCATCGTGGAGATGCGCGAGCGTTACAAGAGCCGTTCGCGCGAAATCATTGTCCCCTTCGAACTCGACCTGGAACTGACGGGCGTGACGTTCACCATCCCCCAGCGGGGCGACAAGAAGACGTTGCTGGACCTCTCCCTCCTCAACGTGAAACAGTATAAGGTGGACCGCCTGAAGCAGGCGGAGAAACTCAATCCGGAGCAGAAAAGCGTGCGTCTGATGCGCGAGATACAAGACCAGCTCCATCTGCCCAAACTGCCGATGCAGATAGAGTGCTTCGACAACTCCAACATCAGCGGCACCGATGCCGTGGCGGCCTGCGTGGTGTTCAAGAAAGCCAAGCCGTCGAAGCAGGACTATCGCAAATACAACATCAAGACCGTTGTGGGGCCGGACGACTATGCCTCCATGCAGGAAGTGGTGCGCCGCCGTTACAGCCGCGCCATCGAAGAAGATTCTCCCCTGCCCGACCTCATCATCACCGACGGCGGACGCGGACAGATGGAGGTGGTGCGACGGGTCGTGGAGGACGAGCTTCACCTCAACATCCCCATTGCCGGACTGGCCAAGGACAACCGCCACCGCACCTCCGAACTGCTCTACGGCTTCCCGCCCGTGGTCATCGGCGTCAAGCAGGGCACGTCGCTCTTCCACCTGCTCGAACGCATCCAGGACGAGGTGCACCGCTTCGCCATCACCTTCCACCGCGACAAGCGCAGCAAGCGTCAGGTGGCTTCGGCGCTCGACTCCATCAAGGGCATCGGCGAAAAGACCAAGACCGCCCTCTTGCGCACCTTCAAGAGCGTGAAGCGCGTGCGCGAAGCCTCGCTCGAAGAGCTTTCTGCCGTCATCGGCCCCGCCAAGGCCGGGCTGGTCCATGCCTCTCTCAGGGAGAATGCTCAGCCTGTTGGCGAACAATCGCTTGATTCCTAACGACATGTGACGGATGCCGAAACCGCCGTATTTCTCCTCGTGAGCGCGAATATGGACGCTCGCGAGCGGATATATGGGCGCTCACGTCCGTACATATGCCCGCCCGGCAGCGTCCATATGGAGCGTGAAGCCCCTTCGTGTTGCGGCCCGGACGGACTGCCGGAAGGGAAAAATCGCTTTACGTCGCACACATCCGTGTTCCGTTTGTCCCCGATTTTGTATCTTTGCATGGCAGGCCCGTGCGGGCGTGTTTACCGATTATTCATTAACCAAGAAACGAAGAAACACTCATGCGAATCGTAATTCAACGCGTGCGCCACGCGTCGGTCACCATCGGCGGCGCACTGAAGTCGGCCATCGGGGGCGGAATGCTCATCCTCGTCGGCATAGAGGAAGCCGACACGCAGGCCGACATCGACTGGCTTGTGAAGAAGACGGTCAACCTGCGCATCTTCGACGACGATAACGGGGTGATGAACCGCAGCATTCTCGATGCCGGAGGCGACATCCTCGTCGTAAGCCAGTTCACGCTCCACGCCTCCACGCGCAAGGGCAACCGTCCCTCGTACATCCGCGCCGCGAAACCCGACATATCCGTCCCCTTGTATGAAGCCTTCTGCGCGACGCTTTCGGGCGAACTGGGCAAGCCCGTGCAGACGGGCACCTTCGGCGCCGACATGCAGGTGGAACTGCTCAACGACGGCCCCGTGACGATAATCATCGACTCAAAACTAAGGGAATGATGACACTGGAAGAGGCACAACAGACCGTAGACAACTGGATACGCACCTATGGCGTGCGCTATTTCAGCGAACTGACCAACATGGCCGTCCTCACCGAAGAGGTGGGCGAACTGGCCCGCGTGATGGCCCGCAAATACGGCGACCAGTCGTTCAAGCCGGGCGAAAAGGACAATCTGGCCGACGAGATGGCCGACGTGTTGTGGGTGCTCATCTGTCTGGCCAACCAGACGGGAGTGGACCTCACCGAGGCTTTCCGCCGCAACCTGGAGAAGAAAACCTGCCGCGACAAAGAGCGGCATAAGAATAACCCCAAACTGTAATTGGTATGAAACAGATTCATGAGCATGAATGCGGATGCGGGCACGCCCACGAGGACGACGAATGCCGCCCGGGACATGCGCGCAACCACGATTGCAGCCACGACGACTGCGAGTGCAACGACCCGGCGTGCGGGTGCGACGATGACGACAAGGAACACCTGCACCAGCCCAGCAAATACGATGCGGCCCTGGCCCGCTATGACACCCGGCTCGACGATGCCGAGGTGACCAAGGCCGTGGACGCGATTATCGAGGCCCGGATAGCCGCGAACAACACGAAGGAGGTCAAGGAGCGGCTCCTCTCCTGCCTCGACCTGACCTCGCTCCACGCGACGGACAACGACGAGAGCATCCTGCGCCTCGTCGAGCGCGTCAATGCCTTCGACAACGCCCATCCCGACCTGCCCCACGTGGCGGCCTTGTGCACCTATCCCCTCTTCAGCGGCCTGGTGAGCCAGTCGCTCGAGGCCGACCGGGTGGAAGTGGCTGCCGTGAGCGGCGGATTCCCGTCGTCGCAGACCTTCACCGAGGTGAAGGTGGCCGAGACGGCCATGGCCCTCCACGAAGGCGCCACCGAGATTGACGTGGTGATGCCCGTGGGCCGTTTTCTCGACGGCAACTACGAAGACCTTTGCGACGAGCTGGACGAGCTGAAGGAATTGTGCGGCGACAAGCTGCTGAAGGTGATTCTCGAAACCGGATTGCTGGGCTCGGCCTCCAACGTGAAGCGTGCGGCCATTCTGTCCATGTATTCCGGCGCCGACTTCATCAAGACCTCCACGGGCAAGGAAGGCTCTGTGGCCACGCCCGAAGCGGCCTACGTGATGTGTCAGGCCATACGGGAGTATCACGAGCAGACGGGCCGCATGGTGGGCTTCAAGGCCGCCGGAGGCATCCGCTCGGTGCACGACGCTCTGGTCTATTACTCCATCGTGAAGGAGGTGCTGGGCTTGGAGTGGCTCACGCCGCGCTACTTCCGTATCGGCGCCAGCAGTCTGGCCAATGCGCTGGTCAACGACTTGCTCGGCGAGGAAGTGAACTTCTTCTGACCGCGCGACGTGATTTCCCGACAGATATAAAGACGGTGTCCGCGACGCCACAAGGTTCCGTCCGGACACCGTTACGTTTTTTCTTCTGACGCAAGTTCTGAAATGACCGCTCACAACACGATTCTTTCCGACACCATCCGTGTGTTGCGTTTCCCACTCATCGTGGGCGTGGTGCTTATTCACAATAACCTGTGCGACATCATGGTCGGCGGGCGTCACGTCTGTGCGCCTCCCGAGGGCGATTGGGCCTTTGCCCATTACTTCATGACCTACTTCTCCGATGTGTTGCCGCGCATTTGCGTGCCGTTGTTCTTCGCTATTTCGGGCTACTTGTTTTTCTATCGGACGACTTTCGACAACCGCGTCTACCGTCGTAAGCTCGCGTCGAGGCTTCACACCCTGCTCCTGCCCTATGTGATGTGGAACATGGTCGGCTTTCTGATTCAGCTTATCCGCCTCTGCATGGCCGGACGTTGTCCGTCGGCCGGGGAATTGGTTGGCATGTTGGCCGGTTCCTTCTGGACACTCCACGTTCCGGGCGAGGGCACGAGCAGTATGCCTGCCGACTTCGTGCTTTGGTTCGTGCGCGACCTGATGGTGGTGGTGCTTTTCACTCCGCTGCTCCATGCGCTCATCCGCCGTTGGAAGGCGTTGCCCGTGGCGGCGATGGGCGTGCTGTGGTTTGGCGGATGGGTGCCCGATTGGCCCGGAGCCAGTCTGACGGCTTTCTTTTTCTTTGGGGCGGGCGCTTGTGTGGCTTTGATGCCGGCAGGCGGTGACGGGCTTCGGCTGTCGCGGGGACGTCTGCTGATGATTGCATACCTGTTCGTCAGTGTGGCCGATACTTTTGATTGGGCCGGTGCGGCCGATGACTACGTACATCGGTTGGGGATTCTGTTGGGCATTCCGGCCTGTGTGTGCTTTGCCTCGCGTTGGAGTGCGCTGCGTCCGGGGCGGTGGTTCGCTTTGCTCACGCAAAGCAGTTTCTTCGTGTATGCCTTCCATGGGTTGTTCATTGGCAATGCGCGCAAGGTGTTGTGTCACGTTCTGCCTCCCGACACTCCCCTTTCTCTGCTGGTGGTCTATGTGGGCGTGCCGGTGTTGATTATCGCTGCCGGGGTGGCGGGCTACGTGGTGCTCCGTCGCTTTCCGCCGTCGTTTGCCCGATTGTTCACCGGCGGACGCTGAAAGCAACCCCGCTGAAAATCGTTTTTCTGCGTATCAGCGGACGGACGGGCGCAAAAATGCGGGAATTTCCCCGGTAGGGAAATCCGCAATGTCGCCATATGGGGTGTTGTTGTTTCTTATTGTTTCGGATTTGTTCTTGTTTTGCGCTTTATGACAGCCGTTGCACGGAAAGCCGGATGCGGATGATAGTTTTCCGCCGTGCGTTCGATGCGCGCGTTCCGGAGCGCAAGGCCCCGTCAGCGATAGACGAGCGTGGTCAGTCCGCTTTCGTCCAGCATTTCGTTGGCTACCTCGAGCAGTTGCGAGGCGGTGACGGCATTGATGCGGGCGAACACCTCCTCCCGGCTTTCGTAAAGCCCGTAGTGGAGGAAGGTCTTTCCCATGTCGAGCGCCAGATTCTCGAAGTTGTCGCCCGCCACGGCTATCTGCCCTGTGATTTGTTTTTTTGCGGCGGCGAGGCGGGTGTCGGTCAGGCGCACGTCGCGCAGGCGGCGCAGCTCCTTGTGTACCAGGCGGAGGCAGGTGTCGACGTCGCGCAGGTCGCAGCCGAAGTAGATGCTCATCACCCCCGTGTCGGTGTAGGATGTCAGGTTGCTCTCCACGTTGTACACCAGTCCGCGCCGTTCCCTCAGGGCCACGTTCAGCCGGCTGTTCATGCCGGGGCCTCCCAGAATGTTGTTGAGCAGATAGAGGGCCGTGCGGCGTTCGTCGTGGGCGTCGTAGCTGCGGCGTCCCAGCATGACGTGCGCCTGGTGCGTGTCGCGCCGTTTCGTGACCGATTGGGGCACGTAGGGCGGCAGGGGCCGCGTGCGCCGGTTGGCCGACCCGGCGGGGATGTCGGCCGTGAGTTTCTCCACGAGGCGCACCACGCGGCGGAAGTCCGCGTTGCCGCGCAGGAAGAACACCATGTTGCGGGGCGCGTAGAACCGCCCGGTCCAGCTCAGTGCGTCGGCCGACCGGAATCCTTTCAGCAGCGCGGGTTCGCCCAGAATGTTGCGCCCCAGCGGATGCCCCTGGAAAAGCAGGTTTTCAAACTCGTCGAAGATAAGCTCCGACGGGCTGTCCTCGTAGCTCTGTATCTCGTCGAGTATGACCTCCACCTCCTTGCCAATCTCCTGCGGCGGAAAGGTGCTGTGGAAGGTGATGTCGGTCAGCAGTTCGGCCGCGCGGGCGAAATCCGCAGCCAGAAATGCCGAATAGATGACCGTCTCCTCCTTGTTGGTGAAGGCGTTCAGGTCGCCTCCCACGCGCTCCATGCGGTTCAGGATGTGCCATGCGCGGCGTTTCCGCGTGCCTTTGAAGATGAGATGCTCCACGAAGTGCGCCATGCCTTGTTCGCGTTCGTCTTCGTCGCGCGTGCCGGCGTCGATGGCAAATCCGCCGTAGGCTACGGGCGTGGCCGACGGCGCATGGACGATGCGCAATCCGTTGGGCAGCGTATGTTGATTCAGCGTCATTGTGTCGATATTGGTTTTACGCTGCAAAGATAATGCAAATGAGCGCACATATGGCCGCTCGCGAGCGCGCACATGGCCGGACGTGAGCGTGCATATGGAGGCTCACGGGCGCGCATATGGACGGAGAAACGGGTGATGGGACTGCAAAATGAGGGGATTCTTTAGATTCTCTAACTTTTGTTTGCTTTTGTGAGGAGATATGTTTACCTTTGCAAAAGAAAATCAAGCAACGTCTTATGAACAAAGTCTATTCTGTCTTACTGTGTTGTCTGTTTGTGTGTCTGGGCTGTTCGGACAAGTCCGCACGCTACCATCTGCCGACGGCGCCCGACTACACGCAGGAAAATGCGTGGTACAAGGAGCTGAACGCCAAGGGCGAACGGCAGGCCGACGTGTTCTACATCGCCCCCACTTGTGTGTGGGACTGGCAGGATGCCAACGGAAACGTGATGCACTTTGAGGATGTCTACAATGCCGACCAGCGCGAGGCTTTGCGCCCCTCGCTGGAGCTGGCTGCCGATATATTTGCCCCGACGTATAACTTCTATGCCCCCTATTACCGCCAAATCACGCTGGAGTCGTGGATGGAGGGCACAGATACCGTGGAGGAACGTTTCCCCTATGCCATGGCGGACGTGAAGCGGGCCTTCGATTATTACCTGGAGCACGACAACGGCGGACGGCCTTTCATTCTGGCCGGATTCAGCCAAGGGGCCAAGGCCGTGGTGGAATTGTTGAAAGATATGTCGCCGGAGGTGTATGAGCGTCTGGTGGCGGCCTATGTGGTGGGCTATTCGGTGAGCGAGCGCGAGTTGGACTACTTCAACACCATCGAGGCCGCGCGCGATTCCATCGACACGGGCGTGACCGTGTGCTACAACTCGGTGGCCACGGCGGATGCCGCCTGTCCCGTGCTGGGCAAAAGCGCGCTGTGCATCAATCCCGTCAACTGGAAGACCGACGGCAGTCCGGCCTATCTGAACGAAGTGGCCACCGTGCGTGTGGACACCAAGAACCATGTGTTGCTGGTGGAGGGCTTCAATCCGGAAGATTACTATCTGCCTTCGCTCGGCGACATGTTCCCGGTGGGGAACTATCATTTGCAGGAACTCACGTTCTATCAGGACTGCCTGCGCAAGAACGTGGAGCAACGCGTAAGACACTTTTTAACGAAGAATGAAGAGTGAAGAATGAAGAATGGCCGTGCGGCTGTCCCAAAGCCAGCGAGATTCTTCATTCTACATTCTTCATGCTTAATAGACTAGTTTCACATTGTCCACCCAAAGCGAGTTTCCGGGCGTGCCTATGTAGGCGCCTCCGTGGCTCGACGCGAATTGCAGGATGAGGTGCGTGGGCGCCTCGTCGGGTGCGGCCCATCCCGTTTCCTTGATGTGTACGCTTTCGCCACGGCTGTTCACCGTGTTATATTCATAGGCATTGAGCGCCATCCAGTCGGCGCGATACTCCGGACGGCCGGTGATGTCGCCGTAGAGTATTTTGTAGGTGGCCGCATTCTGCCAGTCGCAGCTTTGCGTGTATTGGATGGCAAACGTCCCCACCCTTTTCGCATACACATTCCCGTCCTCGTCTTCCCATCGTTTCTGCAGGAGACACACCACGGCGGCATGGTCTTTGCCGTCCACGTCGGCAATGCGACTGAAGCCCGTGGCGCGGATGCGTTGCGGCCGGTCGGCAATGCGCACCTTGTAGTCGAAGCGGAGCGCGGCGGGACGCTTCGTGAAGGGCACGCCCATGAGGAGCAGCCCGTTGGGGTTCTTGGTGCTTTTGATGGGCTCGTGCACCTCGCCCAGAAACAGCGAGCCGGCAGCCAGCACGGTGATGTCCACCAGGCCGAACACCTTCACGCTCTCCATGTGCGTGTCCAGACGGGCGCAATAGCCGCCATTGCGGGCCTCAGGAAAGACCGAAGAGTTGGTCTTGACGATTCCCACCACTTTGGCCATAACGTTCGATGTGGCCCACGGAGAGCCTCCTACGGGCTTGTAGGGAATCTCTCCCTTGATGGTCTGCGTGGGTCCTACGGCGTAGATGTCCTTCTGTGCGCCGCCAATGATGGCCGATTCCTTGATTTCACGCTTTACCCACTGGTCCATGTTGCCGAAGGGAAGGAGCTCCTCCCGCTCCTGGCCCCAAGTGAGGCTGCATACGGCTGCAAGCGCTGCGGATAGTATGATTCGTTTCATTGTCGTATGTCGGTTTATAGCTCGTAGTTCCAATCCTTCAAGGCGAAGCCCCAATGCTCCTGCACCAGGCGCACGGTGCGTTCGTCGTAGGCATATTTGTTCTTCTTGTAGCCTTTCTTCTTGCCCACGTAGGCTTCTATGGCGGCGCGGGATTCCTCCCATCCGGGCAGCGACAGGCGGCGGTAGATGTCCTCGGTCATGCCATAGGCGTCGGTCTCGTAGTCCTCGAAGCGCACTTCCACCAGGTTGCCTTCGGGGATGCACGCCTTGTCGGCCTCATACTTGTGGTATAGCTTGGCGTAGACAGCGAGGATGTTGGCTTCCAGCTGTTCGGACGTGATGTCTTGCAACTTCAGCGGCTGAATGGTGTTGGTGAAGAAGCTGCGGGTGGACTCGAACACGGTGTAGGGATTGCGCATCAGGTAGATGAACTTGGCGTTGGGGAACATCTTCACCAGTTCGCGCACACGGCCCGTGTGGGGCGGGTTCTTGCTGAGGAACTGCGAGCCGCCCGTGTTCCACAGCGAGATTTTAATGAGCTTCACGAACGTCTCCTCGAACACGCGCAACTGTTCGGGCGTGATGTCGTCGAACAGGAGGTACTTGTCGGCATATTCCATCATGTGTTTGGGCAGGAACCAGAAGTTGTAGTACGTGTAGGGCATCATGTTGGCCAGCGCGAACTCTTCCTCCTGGGGCAGGTCCACGGCCAGCTCCATGTTGTCGGTCGGGCGTTTGTCGGGCATGAGCCAGCTCATGTTCTTCTTGAAGAAAGGTTGTCCCCACATCATCAGGTGCGGGAATACGGTCTGATAGGTCGTGTTGTAGCCGAAATGCTTGTCGCACGAGAACACGTTGTGCATGAAGGTCGTGCCGCTGCGCCAGTGTCCCAGAATGAACACCGGGTCGTGTTCCAGCGGTTTGTCGGCCAACAGTTTGGCATAGCGTCCGTCTTGGATGGACGCCAGGGGCGAGAGCAACCGGCATACGGCTTTCGTCAGCCGATATTTGCCCCGATAGGCGGGGTCGATGACGCGTCCGCAGGTGATGGCCTTGAAAGTGGCCCAGTCGGCTCCCACGAGCGTATTGATTGGTAGTTTGCTAAATTCTAATAAGCCCATAAGCGATATGTTTTTAATGAAGAATGAGGAATTAAGAATGAAGAATGGCCATGCGGCATGTGTCTAGTCGGCGAAATACTTCTTCATTCCTCATTCTTCATTCTTAATTACCTTGATTTCCAGTCCCTGGCGGCTCAGTTCCTTCACGGCGCGCCGGATGGCGTCGTAGTGTTCGGGGCCGATGCCCAGTCGCGGCAGGTCGAGCACGAGCGGTTCCTCGGTGGTGTGCATGTCTTTGTCTTCCACGCGGTCGATAATCATGCCCACGGCGCTGGTGTTGTTCGTGATGGGGTCGATGAGGATGAATGAGCCGGTGGCCTTGTTCTTCTGGTAGGGGTCGAAGAACAGCTCCTTGGAGGTGGTGATGAGCACGTGGGCTATCTGGTTCAGCTCCAGGGGCAGACTGTCTGCTGTCAATCGCCCGTTGTCGACTGACAGGTGCTCCATCGTGTTCACGTCCACCTTGTAGTCGATGCGCTCCACGTGGCAGCGGCTGGTGTTGGTGGTTTGTTTCAGGAAGAACGACTTGCCCATGTCCATGCGTTCCTCGTCCATCCACACGAGCATGGCCTCGAAGTTGCGGCCCACGAGGGGCAGGTTGTCGGGGTGGACCAGCATCTCGCCGCGCGACACGTCGATTTCGTCCTCCAGCGTGAGGGTGACGCATTGGGGCGGGAAGGCATAGTCCAGCTCGCCGTCGTAGGTCACGATGCTCTTCACGCGCGATGTCTTGCCCGAGGGCAGGGCCACGACGGGGTCGCCCCGGCGAACCACGCCCGATGCCACCTTGGCGCAGAAACCGCGGAAGTCGAGGTTGGGGCGCAGTACGTACTGCACGGGGTAACGGAAGTCCGTCAGGTTGTGGTCGTTGGCAATGTGCACGGTTTCGAGGAATTCCAGCAGCGAGGGGCCTTCGTACCACGGCGTGCGCGGGGAGTGTTCCACCACGTTGTCGCCGTCGAGCGCCGAGAGGGGGATGCACTGCACGTCGGGGATGCCCAGCGGGTCGATGAAGGCGCGATAGTCGGCCACGATGCGGTCGAACGTGTCGCGCGAGAAGTCCACCAGGTCCATCTTGTTCACAGCCAGCACCACGTGCTTGATGCCCAATAGCGACACGAGATACGTGTGGCGGCGCGTCTGCGTGATGACGCCCGTGCGGGCATCCACCAGAATGACGGCGAGGTTGGCCGTGGAGCCTCCGGTAATCATGTTGCGCGTGTATTGCTCGTGTCCCGGCGTGTCGGCAATGATGAACTTGCGCCTGTTGGTCGAGAAGTAGCGGTAGGCCACGTCGATGGTGATGCCCTGTTCGCGTTCGGCCTTCAGTCCGTCGAGCAGGAGGGCGTAGTCGATGTGGTCGCCCGCGTTGCCCATGCGCTTGCTGTCGCGCTCCAGCGCCTGCAGCTGGTCTTCATATATCTTTTTGCTGTCGAACAGCAACCGCCCGATGAGGGTCGATTTGCCGTCGTCCACCGAGCCTGCGGTGAGGAAGCGGAGCAGATCCTTTTCTTCATCTTTCTTCAGAAACTCCTCGATGGACAGCTTCGTATTTGTCTTTACGTTTTCCATTGTTCTGTTTTTTTGTGATTCATGTTTCCTGTGGCGTGGAGCAAATCCGTCGTGCCCGGTTCTTGCATAGCCCCTGCGGAAGGCCTTTGTGGCGGGGCTTTCAGCGGTCATATGGCGGCTCGTGTCCCGTGATATGCGCGCTCGCGAGCGTCCATATGTACGCTGACGGGCGCGGATATGTACGCTTGCGGCGGTTTAAGCTTTCGGTTCCCGGCGTCGGGGGTTGCTCCGTTTTTCTGTCCGGATTATTCCTTGGTCAGAAATATCCTTCGCGTTTCTTTTCTTCCATTGATGCTTCCTGGTCGAAGTCGATGACGCGCGTGGTGCGTTCGCTCTTGGTGGTGGTCATCATCTCCTCCACAATCTTCTCGATGGTGTCGGCCTCGCTTTCGATGGCTCCGGTCAGCGGCCAGCATCCCAGGGTGCGGAAACGTATTTTCTTGTATTCAATCTTGTCGCGGTATTTCTCCGGCAGGCGGTCGTCGTCGGGCATGATGAGCTGTCCGTCGATGTTGACCACCGGGCGCACCTTGGCGAAATAGAGCGGCACGATGGGAATCTTCTCCAGGCGGATGTACTGCCAGATGTCCAGCTCCGTCCAGTTGCTCAGCGGGAACACGCGGATGCTCTCGCCCTTGCGGATGCGGGCGTTGTAGATGTCCCACAGCTCGGGACGCTGGTTCTTGGGGTCCCACTGGTGGAACTGGTTGCGGAAGGAGAAGATGCGCTCCTTGGCGCGCGACTTCTCCTCGTCGCGGCGGGCGCCACCGAAGGCAGCGTCGAACTTATACTTGTCCAGCGCGTGCAGCAGC
>CALUJS010000034.1 GCA_944321015.1 uncultured Phocaeicola sp.
TGAAGAACTGATGAAGGACGACTCTTACTACTCGTTTGCCATGCGCAGTGCCGCTTTGGGTGGCGTTGACCTGCAGCAGGACACCGTGTGGCTGGAAGTGGAAACCATCGGCAAAGTATCCGACCAAGACAGAACTGTACAGTTAGAACAAAAAACAATAACAGCAGAAGAATTGGAGGAATATGGCGAAAATGAAGCTGTTCCGGGTGTGCATTATGTTCCCTTTGACGACCCCGAGTTGCTGGCTAAAAGTTATGTTCCAGCCGGCACCACCATAGCCCAAATCCCTGTTGTTGTTTTGCGTGACCCGTCTTTGGATGAAAAAGACGTGGCTTTGCGGATTACGTTTAAAGACAACGGAATTTTCAAGCCGGGTTACAGCAAATACAATACCCATACGCTTCACATCGCAAGCCAACTGACCCGGCCTACTGAATGGGATACGAAATACTGGGATTATAATTTCGTCGAATACACTAGAACAGTACATGAATTGATGATTGAATGGACAGGCGAGGGATGGGATGATGAATACATAAAGGAACTGAACGCAGGCGACCCCGGTTATTTGGATTATCTCAAAGGATATTTCCAGGAAAAACTGGCCGAACTGAACGCTGAACGTGAGGCGCAAGGACTGGGTGTCCTGATGGATCCGGATACTGGAAAGCCGGTGAAATTTGAGCCAATGGCATTTTAAATGCTAAAAAGTTTGCCTTATTGATTAATTTAAAACATTGAAACAATGAAAAAGATTATACTTATTTCGTTATTTGCCGGCTTGTTGTTCGGTTGGTCGGCCTGTACGGATGACAGTTCGTCCATGGGAAGTGGACTGACTGCAGATGAGATTACGGTGGAAGGTTTGGTCACGGAGGGACTGGATGTACGCTCTTTCCAAGGCGTGAATCTCAAAGATCTGATTAAGCCGACCATAACAACCGCTATACCCGAAGAACAGCTGAGTTATGCCTGGTATCTTTATGGTGAAGAAAGCAAAGGAGGCTATAAAGATCACCTGATAGCTTCCGGCAAGGAAGTGGACTATGAAGTCAATCTGCCTTCCGGTTCCTACACGCTCGTATTTGAAGTGACCAATACCGAAACCGGATACGCCAAACTGGCCGAGATGACCATCCGCACAACGACATCCTTCTCCAAAGGATTCTATATTATGAAAGAAACAGAAGACGGCAACACAGAGCTGGATCTCCTGAATGACGATGGTTTGCTGGTCGATTTGATTTCCGGCATTTCCGGTACTTCTTTACAGGGAAAGCCTTACGGCCTATCCATGTTGTACGATGGATGGTATATAAATACTGAAACAAATGCCATGGATCATGGCGCCCAAGTATTTGTCATGACCGATGCCGGACAAATCAAAGGCTATCTCACCGAAGATATGAGTGAACTGTTCAACAATGATAATTTGTTCTATTCCGGAACAATGTCTGCAAATGAGCGGATAGGCAACTTCGTAGACGGACCAATATTCAATCTTGTTCTCTCAAATACCGGCGTACTATCCCATAAAGCTTCAGGATATGGTGGCAGCACTGGAAAATTAGGTTATCCAATCGGAGCCGGAGCCAGCAAATATGTTCAAGTCTTAAATGCTATGATTGGGTATATTTATTGGAGTGATTCGGAACACGGACTAAGGACTATTGACTACAATGTGTACAGTCCCAATGTCGTAGAACCGGCAAACGGTGTAGAATTTCCCGATGATTTGGAGTGCATCGCTTCCGGTACAAATGTGAACGCCGGTACCCCGACTGCTTGGTTCCTTTGCGAACAACCTTCTACCGGCGACCGCTACCTGTTAAAAACAGCCAGCACCAACTATGTTGACGCAGCAACCAAGGTCGATCCGTCCTCGCACTTGGCACACAGCACGCAGCAATCTTTCAATGGCCATACGGCTTCTTATATTTACTGTATAGACAATGGAAAGGCATACGCCTATAGTTTGGAAGACGGCACGGAACGTGACGTTCCTACGCCTGGCATTCCTTCCGGTGAAAACATCACCTTCATTTCCAATCAGTGGTTACGGTTCGGTTCTTTCTTGGGGACAACTTATAACTTCGATAATTTGATAGTCGGCACCCAAACAGGCAGCACTTATAAACTCTATTTTTATGACGGCCTGAATGGAGGCCTGCCGGTCAATGCCGCAACTAAAACAGCCGAAGGCACGGGTAAGGTAAAATCCGTACGCTTTATCTCACCGATAATCGCTAACGGTATGGATTTTGCGACAGGTGAACTTAATCCTTTCCCGTTGTCCGACTGATTTAATATATTCACAATATATCAATGAAAAAGATTACTTTACTTGCCTTGGCAGCCCTCTTCGGGCTGCCGGGCTTGGCTCAAACCAACTTTCGTGACCTCACGTATGATGAGGCAATCGCAACGGCCAAAGCTGAAAACAAACTCGTGTTCATGGACTTCTATACCGACTGGTGCGGTCCATGCAAACGAATGATGAGCGATGTGTTTCCGCTGAAATCCGTGGGCGATTACATGAATGCCAAGTTTGTCTGCATCAAGATCAATGCCGAAAAAGAAGGAAAAGAACTGGCCGACATTTACAAGATAAAGGCATATCCTACTTTTATCGCCATTGACACAGACAAGAAGATTGTGCTGACCAAAGTCGGTATGGCGCAAGCCGATGACTTTATCGCCCAGATTGACCGTATGCTCGACCCGGACAGGTCACCGGCCCGCATGAAAGAACGTTACGAAAGTGGCGAACGCACCCCGGAATTGATATCTTCCTATGCAGCCTGGATTGTGGAGGATGCTTATGAGAATCATGGCGGGGAACAGGAAACCAAAAAAGCATTCCAAATGGTGCAGGATTATTTCAAGGGACTGAGCGAAGCAGACAGATTGGCTCCTGCCAACTTGTTCATTTACGAGAAATATGCCCAAAAGGCCACCGATGAGACGATACGTTTCATGGCAGCCCATCGCAAGGACTTTCCTCAAGCATCCCAAGCAACCGTTGAACAAGTGTTGGGTAAACTGTATCACTATCAGCTTTATGGTTATCTGACGGCGACGGAAGAGTATGATGCCGCTACCTATGAAATGATTAAGCGTGAAGTAAACGAACAGGGCTTCAACAAGGACGGAAGCTACGACCTTGTGTTCCGTTTGATAGAATGCCATGCCAAAGGTGATTTAAACGCTTATCTCGACTTGTGCGAGCAGATATATGACCAGCTGTCAGAAGAAACTAAAGGCGCACTGATGGGCAACATGAGCCATCTGATACAAACCGATGACGCAACAGTGCGCCAGCGTGCATCAAAATTCGTACGAAGCAAGTTGGCCGACATGGAAGTCACTCAAATGTATTTCACGGTTTACGATTTGATGCAACTTGAAAAGAAGTTGTAAGCGTTGTTTTAACAAACGAGTTGACAAGGAGAAGTGTAGAGCTTATTTCCTTGTCAACTCATTTTTATTGGTGTCTGGCAAAAACTTTCTCTTCCTGCCGGAGCGGGCAGAGTTGTCATTTGGGGTTAGACGGTGGAACAGTCCAACGATGCATAACACTGTGTGGCGCGGAAATGCGCCACCTGCGGGGAAGCAAAGGAAAAGGCACGACCTTGAAGAGGTCGAACTTCACTTCATTATAGGTTCCCCTACATCAGTCTGATTGGCAAGCCTTGTTCTAGTTTGATTTTTCCTTATCAATTCTTCCTATCCCCTTGCAGAATAGCTGTTTTCAATGTATTTCGCCACGCGCGACAGCTTGTCCATGTCGTCGGCATAGCGTTCCCACAAGAGGCGGGTGACGGGGGAGACCGACCGTGGCTCGGGCTGATTCTCTTTGAGGAAAGGGTCGAGCGAAGCATAGTCGTGGAGCAGGCTTACGACTGTCTTTATCGGGCGTTTGACGAGCTTGGCCAAAGCAATCACCTCGGGCACCTTTTCATTCATGGTGCTGATGATGAGCTGGAAGTAAAGATTCAGTGTCAGCGTGCCGATGCAGAACTCTTTCAGGATGGCCGGGGCCTCCCGGCGTGCTTTCTGCGGGCGGTTGAAATAATCACTCCAGATGGCCGGATTCTCATCGGTGTAGATGTTCTCGTCCGCATCGAAAGGGAGCACGGGATACCATTGCCGGAACCACTGCATGCGTCGGCAGAGCGCTTCCGGAGTACGTCCCAGGAGTTGGGCCAGATTGACCACCGGGTCGCTGTCGGCCGCTTTCAGGCCGATGGGCTTGGTCATGTAGAGGTTTAACACCAGGATTGATTCTTCTTTGCTCCATTGCTCCGTTCTCATGATTGTCTGCTGTTTGGTTTATGGAGCAAATATACTTTTTTAGTTTGTATTTCGATGTTCGTGCATTCATTATTTTGGAAGGAATCTTATCTTTGCCGCAGATTAAACGCTGTACAAATGAAACGGAAATCGAAGAGAAGCAAAGGAAACACGAAGGTTTGGCTGACCGTGCTGGTGGCACTGGCTGTCTGCTATGTGTTTGGCGTATACAAGCAGGAGGGGCGGGTGGAGCTTCCCACATCGCAGCCTGCCCGGATATTGGACGAGATAAAGCGCGTTGCCGCTCCGCAGGCGGCGTCGCCCCGTTCGGGGGCCGAGGCGGGCATGGCCCTTCCGGCTCCGCTGGAGGGACGCGACGAGCACATCCTGCACCACAAAGGATACGTCGTGTCCTATAACTCCGTGTGGAAGATTCCCAACTGGGTGGCCTGGGAACTTACGGCACGGGAAACAAAGCCCAAGATGAACCGTGAGGACTCGTTTTGCGAGGACCCTGACTTCGACGGGCCGCAGGCCACATTGGCCGACTACCGGCGGTCGGGCTACAGCCGTGGCCACATGGCACCCGCTGCCGACATGCGTTGGGACAGGGAGGCGATGGAGGAGTGTTTTTACCTGACGAACATGTGTCCGCAAAAGTCGGATTTCAATGCGGGAAACTGGGGCAAGCTGGAGCGTCAGTGCCGCGAGTGGGCCCAACGCGACAGCGCCATCTGGATTGTGTGC
Organism: uncultured Phocaeicola sp.; assembly: GCA_944321015.1. Classification (GTDB taxonomy): domain Bacteria; phylum Bacteroidota; class Bacteroidia; order Bacteroidales; family Bacteroidaceae; genus Phocaeicola_A. The sequence goes on from CALUJS010000034.1 coordinate 5,041, forward strand.
GGTCCCATCGTAGGCAAATCGCCCAAACGGATAGGAGAGGGGCGCGTGGTGGTGCCGGACGCATTCTACAAGGTGGTGCTGGTGCCCTACGCCAAGAGGCCGCGTGCCATCGGCTTCATCTTCCCCCATCGGAACAAGAAGGGTGCCAGAACCAGCGAATTTATGATGAGCGTGGACGAGGTGGAGCGTCGCACAGGGATCGACTTTTTTGCCTCGTTGCCCGACGAGCTGGAGCGCAAGGTGGAGGCGCAGAATCCGGCAGGTCGCTGGCGTTTTTAGTGTTCCCCGTTCTTGACTTGCCGGTTGCCGTCGGCTGACCGTTAAACTAAACCCAAATCGGTCATTAAACCGCATTATATCTAAAGTTTAATGACCGATTTGTGTTAAAATAGATTTTTACATGGATACAACCGTACTTATCGCCTTCGGCCTGACCATGATAGCAGGCCTTTCCACGGGGATAGGCAGCCTGATAGCCTTCTTCACCCGTCGTACCAACACCAAATTCCTGTCGGCCGCCTTGGGCCTGTCGGCTGGGGTGATGATATACGTGTCGTTTATGGAGCTGATGCCCCAGTCGGTCGCTCTGCTGAGCGACATTCATTCGGAGCGCATGGCCCGGGTGTATATGCTTGCGGCCTTTTTCGGCGGCATAGGCCTGATAGCGTTGATAGACCGCCTGGTTCCGTCGGACGAGAATCCGCACGAGATTCACACCGATGAAGACTCCGCGCAATACAAACGCCTGAAACGCACCGGCGTGATGATGGCTCTGGCCATCGGCATACACAACTTTCCCGAAGGTCTGGCCACCTTTGCTTCGGCGTTGACCAGCCTCGACATCGCCCTGCCCATCGTGTTGGCCATTGCCATCCACAACATACCCGAAGGCATAGCCGTGTCCGTGCCCATCTATCATTCGACGGGCAGCCGGAAGAAAGCATTCTGGTATTCGTTTTCCTCGGGCATGGCCGAGCCCGTGGGCGCTTTGGCCGGGTATCTGTTTCTGCAACCTTTCTGGTCGCCGTCCATGGACGCCCTGCTGCTTTCGTTCGTGTCGGGCATCATGGTCTACATCTCCTTTGACGAACTTTTGCCGGGAACCGAGAAATACGGCCACCATCATCTGGGGGTGGGCGGCGTGGTGGCCGGCATGGCGGTCATGGCCTTGAGCCTGCTGATGCTGTAGGTTTCTTGTCATCGTGTCTTCGTTTTTGCTTGATTATGGACGCTTGTGTCTCCGGATATGGACGCTCGCACGCCGGAATATGGACGCTCGCGAGCGGAGATATTGCGGCTCGCGCCGCTGCATATCGCTGCGTTTCCGCCCGGCAACCGGCGGAAGTAAACCCATGTTTTCTTGCACATTAATCTTGACATTAGGACAGGCTGATTTGGTATTATTAACAAAATGTACAATTTATAACCTTGAAAAAGTAGGGTTTCTCAAATAAAAAACTATCTTTGTGACAGAAAAAGTACTTGGATATGCACAACGAAGCAGGAAATGTGAAATTGGCGAAGAGCTTGCTCGATGCCGGAAAAACAGATGAGGCCATTCGTCTGCTCGACGAAATGCTGGGCCGGGCAGATGCCTGTGCCGACGAGCTTTATTACCTGCGGGGGAATGCTTACCGCAAGTTGGGAAATTGGCAGATGGCGCTCAACAACTATCTGGAAGCCATAGCGCTCAATCCCGAAAGCCCGGCTGTTCACGCCCGGGCAATGCTGATGGATATACTTGAGTTCTATAATAAGGATATGTACAACCAATAAAGTGATTTTTATGGCAACAATCAAAGGGGCGATAGTCGTCGACACCGAACGCTGCAAGGGCTGCGGCCTGTGTGTGGTGGCATGCCCGGTAAAAATTATCAGCCTCGCGCAAAAGGAGGTAAACAAAAAGGGGTACCCGTTTGCAATGCAAACCGAAGACAAGTGCATAGGATGCGCTTCGTGTGCCATCGTTTGTCCGGACGGATGTATCTCTGTGTATAAAACCAAAATCTAAATTTTAACTATATGGCAGAAGATGTTGTACTCATGAAAGGTAACGAAGCCATAGCGCACGCCGCCATCCGTACCGGCGTGGACGCTTATTTCGGTTACCCCATCACTCCACAATCGGAAGTCCTCGAAACGCTGGCCGAGCAGAAACCTTGGGAAACCACGGGCATGGTGGTGCTTCAGGCAGAAAGTGAAGTTGCTGCAATCAATATGGTTTACGGTGGAGCAGCCACCGGAAAGAAAGTGATGACCTCGTCGTCCAGTCCCGGCGTGAGCCTGAAGCAGGAAGGCATTTCCTACATTGCCGGAGCCGAATTGCCCGCCGTGGTGGTGAACGTCATGCGCGGCGGCCCGGGATTGGGAACCATTCAGCCCAGTCAGGCCGACTATTTCCAAAGCACCAAAGGGGGTGGTCACGGCGATTATCACCTCATCGTACTCGCGCCGTCGTCCGTGCAGGAAATGGCCGACTTCGTGGATTTGGCCTTCACCCTGGCCTTCAAGTATCGCAACCCGGCCCTCATCCTTTCCGACGGCGTCATCGGACAGATGATGGAAAAGGTGGTGTTGCCCGAGCAACGTCCGCGCCGCACCGATGCCGAGGTCATTGCGCAATGTCCGTGGGCCACTACCGGCAAGACCAAAGACCGCAAGCCGAACATCATTACCTCGCTGGAGCTCGATTCGGCCATCATGGAGCAGCGCAACATCCATCTGCAAGCCAAATACAAGGAAATCAGCGAGAACGAAGTGCGCTTTGAGGAGATTGCCTGCGATGATGCCGAATATCTCATCGTGGCTTTCGGCTCATGTGCCCGTATTGCCCAAAAGGCCATCGAGATTGCCCGCGAGCAAGGCATAAAGGTCGGCATCCTGCGGCCCATCACCCTGTGGCCTTTCCCCTCGAAGGAAATCGAGCGTCTGTCGCACCACATGAAGGGCATTCTCTCCGTGGAGCTGAATGCCGGACAGATGGTGGAAGATGTCCGTCTGGCTGTGAACAACGGCGTCAAGGTGGAATATTTCGGCCGCATGGGCGGTATTGTTCCCGATCCGGACGAGGTGGTTGAAGCGCTGAAAGAGAAACTTGTGAAATGACGCTTATGGACAAACAGCAAATCCGGAACCTGCTCAATCTACTATTTATTATAGGAACGGTTGTCACCATCATCCTCTACTTTGCCGTAGACAACCCGAAACCGTTCTATTACGCATGTGGCATCTCACTGGCCATCAAGATGACGGAGGTGGTGATGCGCATGATACGTTACAAGTGAAAAACGTGAGACATTATGACTAGAGAAGATATCATCAAACCTGAGAATCTGGTATACAAGAAACCGACTCTCCTCAACGATAACACGATGCACTACTGTCCGGGGTGCAGCCACGGCGTGGTGCATAAACTGATAGCAGAAGTTATCGAAGAAATGGGCATGGAAGAAAAGGCCGTGGGCGTATCGCCTGTGGGCTGTGCCGTGTTCATGTACAACTACCTCGACATCGATTGCCAGGAGGCGGCGCACGGACGTGCGCCCGCCGTGGCCACGGCCATCAAACGCCTGTGGCCCGACCGCCTGGTGTTCACCTATCAGGGCGACGGCGACCTGGCCTGCATCGGTACGGCCGAGACCATCCATGCGCTCAACCGTGGCGAGAACATCACCATCATCTTCATCAACAACGCCATCTATGGCATGACCGGCGGACAGATGGCGCCGACCACGCTCGTGGGCATGAAGACGGCCACTTGTCCTTACGGACGCGACGTGAAGATTCACGGCTATCCTCTGCACATGACCGAGATTGCCGCCACGCTGGAAGGCACGGCCTACGTGACCCGTCAGTCCGTGGAAACGGTGGCCGCCATTCGCAAGGCCAAGAAGGCCATTCGCAAGGCCTTTGAAAATTCCATGGCAGGCAAAGGCTCCAACCTTGTGGAGATTGTGTCAACCTGCAACTCGGGCTGGAAGATGTCGCCCGTGGCAGCCAACAAGTGGATGGAAGAACACATGTTCCCCTATTACCCGCTGGGAGACTTAAAAGATAAGGAGTAAAGCAACATGAAAAAAGAAGAAATCATTATAGCCGGATTCGGCGGACAGGGTGTTCTGTCGATGGGCAAAATATTGGCCTACTCGGCCTTGATGGAAGGCAAGGAGGTGACTTGGATGCCGGCTTATGGCCCGGAACAGCGTGGCGGCACGGCCAACGTGACTGTTATCATCAGCGACGAGCGAATCTCTTCGCCCATCCTGAGCAGTTACGACACGGCCATCATTCTCAATCAGCCGTCCATGGCCAAGTTTGAAAACAAGGTGAAACCGGGCGGTACGCTCATCTACGACGGATATGGCATCAGCGAGCCGCCTATGCGCAAGGACATCAACGTTTACCGCATTGACGCGATGGATGCCGCCGCCGAAATGAACAACATGAAGGCATTCAACATGATTGTGCTGGGCGGACTGCTGAAGCTTCATCCCATCGTGGCCATTGAGTCGGTGCTGAAGGGTTTGCGCAAGACGTTGCCCGAGCGTCATCATCACCTGATTCCGATGAACGAGGAGGCTATTCGTCGCGGCATGGAGATTATCAAGGCCCACGAATAAGCGGAACCTATTGTTGAATCCAGATTAAATGCGAGTCGGCACGGGGAAGTTGACTTTCCTGCTTGCCGGCTCGCATTTTTCTTATATCATCTGTTCTTATGCAAATATTGCTTTCTTGTGCCAAGACCATGGCTGCCGACAGCAGCACGCCGGTGCCTTTCACCACGCATCCGCCTTTTGAGGCCGAGGCTTCGGAGATGGCTTTGCGGCTGGCCGGTCTGACTATGGATGAAATGGAGCGCATGTTGCGCGTTAACCATGCGCTGGCTGCAGAGAACCGCTTGCGCTACTGTCGCTTTCACGATGCCGACAACAGGCCTTTGCCCGCCCTGCTGGCCTATACGGGCATTGTGTTCAAGCATATGGCTCCGGAGGACTTTACTCCCGACGATTTCCGTTATGCCCAGGAGCATCTCAATATCACGTCGTTCCTCTACGGTTTGCTGCGTCCGCTCGACCTGATACGGAACTATCGGCTGGAGGGCGACGCCGTGCTCCCGGGACATGCGGGACTAAACCAGTTTGCCTATTGGCAGCCGCGCCTGACCGATGTGTTGCTGGAGCGCATACATGCCGATGACGGCGTTTTGGTGAATCTGGCCAGCGAGGAGATGAAGCGTCTGTTTGACTGGAAGCGGATAACCCGCGAGGCCAAAGTCGTCACCCCGGATTTCCGGGTGCGAAAGGGCGACAAGCTGCGCACGATTGTGGTGTACGCCAAGATGTGCCGGGGCGAAATGGCGCGTTATGTCCTGAAGGAACGGCTTGCTTCCCCCGAGGCGCTGAAAGGCTTTGCCTGGGAAGGCTTCCGCTGGGATGAGACTGTGGGGAAATTCGTCCTCTGACGGGCGGCGCTATGCTTCGTCCGTGAAGCGCAGCGTGTCGACCTTCTCCAATCGCGTGCGCAGTCGCGGCATGGACAGGCGGCGGATGCGCAGCTTCATCACGCAATCCGTGTCGTAGGATTGCGACACGATGGCCGGACCTTCCTCTTTCACCACTCGCATCACATCGTTCATGAAAGGGTATTCAAAGGCGACTTCCACCTCGTCGTCGACGGTCTTTTCGACGAAGGCAGATGCATCCAGCGCCTCGGCCGCAGCCGTGCGATAGGCTGCAATCAGTCCGCTGGTGCCCAGCTTGATGCCTCCGAAGTAGCGCACGACAATCACCAGCACGTCGGTCAGCTCGCGTGAGTTGATTTGTCCCAATATGGGTTTGCCCGCCGTGCCGGAAGGCTCGCCGTTGTCGTTGGCGCGGAACTCGGTGCGCGCATGGCCCAGCATGTAGGCGTAGCACACATGGCGCGCGTCGTAATACTTCTTCTGATATTCCTCCAGGCGCGTTTTGACTTCCTCGACCGTGCGTACCGGCAGGGCGATGGCGATGAATTTGCTCCGTTTCTCGGTGTACACGGCTTCGGCCGGTGCGGCGATGGTTCTATATTCGTCTGCTTCCATAATGCGTCGTTCTGTTTTGCCGCTGCAAAAATACAGATAAAGCAGCGAACTGCCTGCATGGCATGAGGAAATAGGGGAATAAAAAAGTGTGCCGGAACGAGCCTTCGGGCAAGTCCGGACACACTCTTTGTATCAATGGATGAATAGCTGTTATTTCGCTACACGCTCCAAGCGTTTCATGATGGAGAAGATGAACAGAGCCGAGAGCAGGCAGAGTGCCACGAGCACACCCCATACCACCCACAACGGGAGGTCGCCCCACAACCAGGCGGCTACGGCGGTCAGGTAGTTGCCGATGGCTGTTGCTACAAACCATCCGCCCATCATCATGCCTTTGTATTTCGGAGGAGCTACCTTCGACACGAAGGAGATGCCCATGGGCGAGAGAAGCAATTCACCGAACGTCAGCACCAGATAGGTGGACACGAGCCAGTTGGGCGATACGAACGAGGCTGTGCCCGCTTCGAGGGCAGCGCCTTGCGCATTGGGAGTGAGCAGACCGAAGGAGGCGAACATCATCAGGATGTAACCGCAGGCGGCCACCAGCATACCCAGCCCAATCTTGCGCGGAGCGGAAGGCTCTTTGCCTTTGCGGGCCAACGAACCGAAGATGGCCATCGACACCGGAGTCAGCGCCACCACGAAGAACGGGTTGAACTGTTGGAAGATGGGAGCGTCTACCGGAGTGGCGCCTTCGATGGCGCTGTAGCGATAGCCCAGGAAGGCCAAGGCTGCCAATATGACAAGCCCCGAAATGGTTTTCCCTTTGCCCGTCTTTGACTGGAAGAACGAGAACAGGGCGTAGACGATGAAGATGACAGCCACCAGATTCCATACGCTGAACATCATGCTCTCCAGACCTTCGGAGCTCTTCGCCGTAAACTCGTCGGCAAAGTAGGTCAGCGTCAGTCCGTTCTGGTGGAAGGCCATCCAGAAGAAGATGACTACGATGAATACCAGACACAGGGCCACGATGCGCTCCTTCGTTTCCTTGGGAGAGATTTCCTCGACGGCGTGGTCGGCCTTTTTCGCCGTGTTGGACTTCGTGCTGCCCTCAACGTGCTTGAATGTGCTGCGGAAGCCGTAGTAGATGGCCATCGAAACGATAAGCGACACGCAGGCCACCGCGAAAGCGAAGTGGTAGGAGTCGTTTACGCTCGTGCCCCACGTCTTCTGGGCATATTCCATGATGGACACGGCAGCCGTCGGAGCAAACAAGGCTCCGATGTTGATGGCCATGTAGAAGATGCTGAACGCCGAGTCGCGCTTGGAGGCATACTCGGGAGCGTCATACAGGTTGCCCACCATCACCTGAAGGTTGCCCTTGAACAGGCCCGTACCCGAGCTGATGACGATGAGGGCGGCAAACATGCCTATCATGCCCAACGTGCCCGTGCCGAGCGGCAGGGCCAGCAACACGTAGCCCGCGAACATGGCGATGATGCCGATCGTAACCATCTTGCCGTAGCCGAACTTATCGGCCAGGATGCCACCCACGAACGGCAGGAAATAAACTAAAGCTAAGAATGTGGAGTAAATCGTTCCGGCGACGCCGGGAGATAGTCCGAAGTTGGCCTTCAAGAATAATACGAAGATGGCCAACATGGTGTAGTAGCCGAAACGCTCGCCGGTATTGGCCAGCGCCAAGGCATACAGTCCTTTAGGTTGTCCTTCAAACATAAGTTAAGATATTAGATAGAATTAATAAAGTTAATGTGGTCACAAATATAGATATATTTTTCATATTGTCAAGCATACAGCGGGCAAACTTCCGCTTGGACGGCATGAATTATGTCTTGAGGTGAGATTTTCAGCTGTAAACCGCGCACTCCGGCACTTACGTAGATGTAGGGGTAGTCGAGGCAGGTGGAGTGGATGTACGTCGGAAAGCGCTTCTTCATCCCGATGGGCGAACAGCCGCCGCGGATATATCCCGTCACGGGCAGCAGCTCCTTCAGGGGCAGCAGCTCGCACTTCTTATTGCCCGACGCCTTGGCGGCCATCTTCAGGTCGACCTCGTGCTCTCCGGGGATGATGCACACGAAGTGCCCCGTGCGGTCGCCGCGCAGCACGATGGTCTTGAACACCTGTTCCACGTCTTCCCCCAGGCTCGATGCTACGTGGACGGCACTCAGGTCGCTCTCGTCCACCTCATAGGGGATAAGCTCGTAGGTCACGCCCGCCTTGTCCAGCAGTCGGGCCACATTGGTCTTGTTGATTTTGTTGCTCATGCTTCTATGTTGTTAATCGTGTTTCTTTGGGAGATGTCGTTGCGACCCGCTCGTGGGTCTCCGTGGCGGGGCACTAGCGGGTCGCCGCATAGGGTCACTCGTGGGTCGATGGGGAGGACTCCAAATGTCCGCTGCGGAGGAGTTCTTCTTTCAGGAAGGACGATGTGTAGCCTATCCCCGAGGCGGCTACCTGCTCGGGGGTGCCGTGACAGAGGAGACGTCCGCCGTTCTTTCCTCCTTCGGGTCCCATGTCGATGATATAGTCGGCGGACTTGATGACATCCAGATTGTGCTCGATGACGATTACGGTGTTTCCCTTGTCGACCAGCCGGTTGAGGACGGAGAGGAGCACCCGGATGTCCTCAAAGTGAAGCCCGGTGGTGGGTTCGTCGAGGATGTAGAGCGTGCGGCCCGTGTCACGGCGGGCCAGTTCGGTGGCCAGCTTGACTCGTTGGCTCTCGCCTCCGGAGAGGGTGGTGGAGGGTTGCCCGAGCTTGATGTATCCCAAGCCTACGTCTTGGAGGACCTTAATCTTATTGAGTATCTGGGGAACGTTCTCGAAGAACTCCACGGCGCGGTTTATAGTCATGTCGAGCACATCGGCTATGGATTTCCCCTTGAATCTCACTTCAAGTGTCTCGCGATTGTACCGCTTTCCGTGGCAGACTTCGCAGGGGACGAGCACATCAGGAAGAAAGTTCATCTCGATGACCTTGTACCCGTTTCCTCCGCAGGCTTCACAGCGTCCTCCGCTGACGTTGAACGAGAAGCGTCCGGGCTTGTATCCTCGTATCTTCGACTCGGGAAGCCCGACGAAGAGCGTGCGGATGTCGGAGAACACTCCGGTGTAGGTGGCCGGGTTGGAGCGCGGCGTGCGCCCGAGGGGGGACTGGTCGACATCTATTACCTTATCTATATGTTCCAAGCCTTCGATGGAGTCGTAGGGCAGGGGGTCGCGCAGGGAGCGGTAGAAGTGTCGGGAGAGGATGGGCTGGAGGGTGTCGTTGACGAGGGTTGACTTGCCGCTGCCGGAGACTCCGGTGACGCAGATGAGCCGCCCCAGGGGGAATTCCACGTCGACTCCCTTGAGGTTGTTGCCGCGCGCTCCCCGCAGCCACAGCGATTGTCCGCTGCCTGTGCGTCGGGCGGATGGCAGGTCAATCTTCATCTCGCCATTGAGGTATTGCGATGTCAATGTGTGGGTCTTCAGCATCTCGGCCGGGGGACCTGCGAACACCACTTCCCCGCCAAGTCGTCCGGCCTTTGGCCCCATGTCGACGACGTAGTCTGCGGCGAGCATCATGTCTCGATCATGTTCAACGACGATGACGGTGTTTCCGATGTCGCGCAGCTCCTTCAAGGAGTTGATGAGCCGGATGTTGTCGCGCTGGTGCAGGCCGATGCTTGGCTCGTCGAGGATGTAGAGCACGTTGACCAGCTGCGAGCCTATCTGGGTGGCCAGCCGGATGCGTTGACTTTCTCCTCCGGAGAGGCTCACGGATGAGCGGCCGAGGGAGAGGTACTCGAGTCCTACGTCGAGGAGGAACTTGAGTCGTGTGCGGATTTCCTTAAGGATTTCTTCGGCGATGCGCCGTTGTTTTCCGTCGAGATGTTCCTCGACGTGGAGCATCCATTCGTAGAGCTCGGCGATGTCCATCGTTGAGAGTTGGTGGATGTTCTTGTCGTGGATGCGGTAGCTGAGTGCCTCGCGGTTGAGGCGGGCGCCTCCGCAGTCGGGGCAGACGGATGTCTTGGCAAACTGTTCGGCCCACTTTTGCTGTGTGGCGGAGGCGTCGCTCTCTTGCAGCATCTGGATGTATTTCACCAGCCCCTCGTAGGTTGTGAAGAAGTCGGAGGAGGAATGCAGGAGCGAGCTCTTAATCTTGATGCGGTCGTTCGCCCCGTGGAGTATCTCGTCGATGGCTTCGTCGGGCAGCTCGTTGACGGGGGTCTTGAGTGTTGCTTCGTACTTCTCAAGCAGCGAGGCAATCTGCCAGAAGATCATGGCGTTCTTGTACTTCCCCAACGGAATGATGGCTCCTTCGTGTATGGAGAGGCTTCGGTCGGGGATGACCTTGTCGATGTCAATCAGGTTTACGTATCCCAGCCCTTTGCATCTGGGGCATGCTCCCTGGGGGGAGTTGAAGGAGAAGTTGTGTGGTGCCGGTTCTCGGTAGGAGAGGCCTGTGGTGGGGCACATCAGTCGTTTGCTGTAATGTCTCACGGCGTCTGCCTCGACGTCGAGCACCATGATCAGGCCATCTCCCTGTGCCATTGCCGTAGCAACGCTTTGGGCGAGTCTCTTGTCGTCCTTCCGGCTTACCGTAAGCTTGTCGATGACGACCTCTATGTCATGGTTCTTGTAGCGGTCGAGCTTCATGCCGTGCACCACCTCGGATATTTTTCCGTCGACCCGCACGTAGAGGTATCCCTTCTTCCTTACCTGTTCGAACAGCTCCTTGTAGTGTCCCTTTCGCGTACGCACCAGGGGAGCCAGCAGCATGATGCGCCGTCCATCGTAGTCATTGAGTATGAGTTCGATGATTTGCTCTTCTGTGTACTTCACCATCTTCTCTCCCGAGAGGTAGGAGTAGGCCGTTCCGGCGCGTGCGAAGAGCAGTCTCAGGAAGTCGTATATTTCGGTTGTGGTGCCTACGGTGGAGCGGGGGTTCTTGTTGGTCGTCTTCTGTTCTATGGAGATGACCGGGCTGAGTCCCGTAATCTTGTCCACGTCGGGTCGCTCCATGCCTCCCAGGAAGTTGCGTGCATATGCCGAGAAGGTCTCTATGTATCGGCGTTGCCCTTCGGCAAATATCGTGTCGAATGCCAGCGAGGATTTGCCGCTGCCGCTCAGCCCGGTGATGACGGTCAGGCTGTTGCGCGGAATCTCCACGTCTATGTTCTTCAGATTGTGCACACGTGCTCCATACACGTCAATCTTTTCCGTTTCGTCTGTCATATCGTAGTTCTAGAATTCCTGCAAAATTAATGCTTAGCGTCGATATTACGGCCACGGGAGGAAAGAATATTTCATTTTACGTAGGTATATGGCGAGAGTTTTTATACTTTTGCGGGCAAATCCTGAACTCCTTAAAACAAGTAAGAATGAAACTCCTACGACGCTGGCTCTTCATCGGACTGCTTGCCGGTTTGCCGATATGCCTTCAAGCACAAACGACATCGACATATTTCCTGCACACCATTGCGCGTGGCGAGAGCCTTACGTCCATCGCTGCCACCTATAATATATCGGTTGGCGACATTGTCCGCCTGAATCCGGGCAGCGACAAGGTAATCCGTGCCGGCGAGAAGTTGCGCATTCCCCAGGCGCAGAATGGCGAGGGGCCGCGCTTCCATACCATTCAGCAAGGCGAAACCCTTTACCGGCTTACGCAAACCTACGGTGTTTCGGCTCAGGCCATATGCCGGGCCAACCCCGGACTGAGCGCCGATAATTTCCGCAGCGGACAGGTGATTGTCATCCCTGCCGCCGACAAAGAAGCCCTTGTCCCGGCCCAACCCCGGCCGGAGAAGCAACAGCCTGCGGCCGACACCCGGCAGAGCTATCGCGACATACACAAGGTGAAACGCCGCGAGACCATCTACAGCATTTGCCGTGAGTATGGCATTACGGAAGAGGAACTCATCGCCGCCAATCCCGAACTGAAGACCGAGAAGCTGAAACGAGGCAAATACCTGCGTATCCCCTATCATGCAACGACGCCCGTAGTGCCGGAGGCAACTCCGGTAACGACCGTCGTGCCCGACGACAAAGACTTGTTTGAAAGTGCGCGTCCCGGCAGCGAACGGAAGGAGCGACTGCGTGTGGCTGTGATGCTCCCTTTCATGCTCGACGGCGCCAATCAGGGCGAGCAGATGCGCATGGTGGAGTACTATCAGGGATTTCTGATGGCCGTGAACGAGTTGAAGAAAAACGGCACGTCGTTTGACATCTATGCCTACGACACCCGGAATGACGCCGCCACCGTGCGCCGGATATTGGCCAAGAGCGAGCTGAAGGATATGGACCTCATCATCGGTCCGGGACACTCCACCCACATCCCTGCCATATCCGATTTTGCCAAGACGAACCGCATACGCCTTGTTGTTCCTTTTACTTCAAAATGCGACGAGGTGTTCAATAATCCTTATCTCTATCAGGTCAATACGCCGCAGTCCTACCTCTATTCGGAGGTATATGAGCACTTCATCCGCAAGTTCCGTGGCGAAAACATCATCTTTGTGAATGCCGGCGACGGGGAGACGGACAAACGTGAGTTTATCGGCGGATTCAAGCAGGAATTGAAGAACCAGCATATCCCGTTCAAGGAGATTACGGTGCACAGCAAGGAGAGCATAGAGCAGGCATTGGTCTCCGGCAGGGAGAACATGCTTATCCCGACCTCCGGCAGCAACATTGCGCTTATCAAGCTTCTGCCTTACCTGAAAGCCATGAAGCTCTCGTGGGAGGCCGACGGCACGCCGGACAAGTATGGCATCCATCTTTTCGGCTATCCCGAGTGGCAGACCTATACGACCGACCATTTGGACGATTTCTACACCTTTGATACCTACTTCTATACTTCCTTCTATGCCAACAACCTGTCGGTAAGCGTGGTGAACTTTCAGAAGGAATTTCGTCAGTGGTATCACAAGGAAATACTCAACACCTATCCCAAATATGCCATATTGGGTTATGAGACCGCTTATTACCTGCTGAAGGGGTTGTCGCTTTACGGCAATAATCTGGAAAACAACTTGCGGCATATCAGTGTAACTCCCATTCAGACCAGTTTCCGTTTTGACCGGGTGAACAACTGGGGCGGTTTCATCAACAAGAAAGTGTTCTTTATCCACTTCACAAAAAATCACGAACTGATTAAAATGGACTTTGACCAATGAACAGCTTGAAACATTTCCTTGCATTCGCCATCGCGTCTTTGTTGTATGTCATGCCGGTTTCGGCCCAGGTGGGCGAGGCGCGCAGCGACTTGGCCATTGGCATAAACGGCGGAATGAATTGGAGCAGCGTGACGTTTACCCCCACCATAAAAACCGCCTATCTTACGGGGATGTGTGGCGGGCTCAGCATCCGTTATACCTGCGAGAAATATTTCACGGCCATCTGTGCCGTGCAGATGGAAATCAACTATGTTCAGCGCGGTTGGGAGGAGGTTATAGAGGATGGCAGCAACAACACCTATCAGCGTGTGACCAATTATCTGGAGGTTCCCTTCATGTTCAACATGGGCTGGGGACGCGAGCAGCGCGGGGTGAGATTCTTCATTAATGCCGGCCCTCAAATGAACTTCTTCCTTGGCGAAGAGGAAACTTACGGCGGCGACCCGTGGGATCCGAGCCATCGCCCCAACAATGTGACCGGCCAATACGGCAAGGCCACAGAGAACAAGTTTGACTATGGCATTTGTGGCGGCGGAGGGCTTGACTGGAGTACCGGCATCGGCCATTTTGTGCTCGAAGGGCGCTATTATTACGGACTCGCCGATATTTTCGGCAATACCAAGCGTGATTACTTCGGGCGTTCCGGCAACTCGTCCATTACCGTCAAATTAAGCTATCTGTTCGATATCATCAAGACGAAGAAATAAGTTTTAGTTATTAAGAAGAGAGGCGCGTGCTGTTTTTGGCATCGCGCTTTCTTTTTTTCCACAGCTGCCAGCTGTTGATGGTGTTCTGCCAAAGTACGTATGCGCCCGGAGCGACCGACGAAAGCGGATTGAGATAGGTATATGCCATCCAGATGGCCAGCACCGTGTTTTTCTGTCCCAAAGCCTGTCCTCCGCTGATGCGTTCCCGATAGTGTCCTCCGATGCGTTTGCCCAAAAAGAACTGCAGACAGCAGGCTGCCAGCGAAGCCACCGCCACCAGACATTCCACATGGACAGGCGCGTCGCTGTTGACCAGCGAGCGCACGGTCTGCCCGCACACGATGGCCAGCGCCACTCCCCAGATGTAAAACGCCGCGTTGCTGATGGTGGCCAGCCAATGGTGTACGGCCGGCAGCAGCCATCGCAACAGGACGGCCAGGATGAACGGACAAAGCAACAGGGGAAACACCTTGCTCAGTATCTTCAGAAATGCGCCGATGAAGGAAAGTTCGGCATGAGGCTCAATCAGCGGAAATAACAACGGTACGACTATGGCTGCCAACAGATTGGAGGCCAGCGTGTAGGTCGTGAGGCTTGCCGCATTTCCTCCCAGTTTGCCGGTAATGACGGCGGCAGCCGTGGCCGTGGGGCAGATGAAGCACACCATGGCTCCTTCAAAAATCTCCCGATAGACTTCATCCATGGGGAGCCACAGCAATATGGCCGCAATAGCCAGGCAGGCCGCCAGCTGAAACAGCAATAGCCACGCGTGCCATGTCATGGGACGCAAATCGCGGAAATCAATCTTACAGAACGTAAGCAGCAATTGGGCAAAGATGAGAAAAGGGGTGAGAATCTCCACCAAGGTGAACACGAACGGTTTCAACGGCGCCACAAAACCGACCTTGGCAAAAAAGAAATAGCTCAGGACACCGACCAACATGGCTACCGGCAGTGTCCAATTCTTTAAGAACTGAAGCATGTTTTTGTTTTCTGTTTTTTCAGGGCGCAAAGTTAGCAGATTAATACATATCGGCAAAGCGCTTCGCGCGGTCTTCTTGCAGCGTCCGTATGCCCGCCCGTGAGCGTCCATATATCCGCTTGCGAGCCTCCATATTGCCGCTCGCGAGCCGTCATATTCTCAGCCACAAGCGTCCATATCTTCCGTCAGGCAAATTTATGATTGGGAATATTGCAACAAACGAATATAAACCGTAATTTTGCAGCGGAAAGCGAAAGGCTTTTGGCTACATATTATTATCATATTAAAACGTAATTGACATGACTTATTCACACGAAGTAGAACACATGTGTGTTGTAAAGAAAGGCCCGAACCACGGACCTGCTCCTATTCCTGAGGAAGGAAAGTGGATAAAAGCAAAAGAAATCGTTGATATTTCCGGTTTGACACACGGTGTGGGTTGGTGTGCTCCCCAACAAGGCGCCTGCAAACTGACGCTGAACGTAAAGAACGGTGTTATCGAGGAATGCTTGGTGGAAACCATCGGTTGCTCGGGCATGACCCACTCTGCCGCCATGGCTTCGGAGATTCTTCCGGGCAAAACCATTCTGGAAGCTCTGAACACAGACCTCGTTTGCGATGCAATCAATACAGCTATGCGTGAATTGTTCCTGCAAATCGTTTACGGCCGTACGCAGTCAGCTTTCTCAGAAGGCGGTCTGATGATTGGCGCCGGTCTGGAAGACTTGGGTAAAGGTCTGCGCAGCCAGGTGGGTACGCTCTATGGAACGAAAGTGAAAGGTACCCGTTATCTGGAGCTGACCGAAGGCTACATCACCCGTATGGCTCTCGACAAAGACGACCAGGTTATCGGTTATGAGTTCGTCCACATGGGCAAATTCATGGAGCAAGTGAAGAAAGGCGTTGACGCCAACGAAGCACTGAAAGCCGTTACCGGAACTTACGGACGCTTCAAACCTGAACAAGGTGCAGTTAAATATATTGACCCACGTAAAGAATAATAAGGAGGACACAGATTATGATTAGACCAGTACAATTTGAAAGCCAAGATCGCCGTATGAAGCAAATTCTGGCTGCTTTGAACGAAAACGGCATCAAAGACATCGAAGAAGCTAATGCTATCTGTGACGCAGCAGGCCTCGACCCCTATCTGACTTGTCAGGAAACTCAGGGCATCTGCTTCGAAAACGCCAAATGGGCTTACGTGGTAGGTTGCGCCATCGCGCTGAAGAAAGGTTGCAAGAACGCAGCCGACGCTGCCGAGGCTATCGGCATCGGTTTGCAGGCATTCTGCATCCCGGGTTCTGTTGCCGATGACCGCAAGGTGGGCATCGGACACGGAAACTTGGCCGCCCGTCTGCTCCGCGAAGAGACTCAATGCTTCGCATTCCTTGCCGGCCACGAGTCGTTTGCTGCCGCCGAAGGCGCCATCAAGATTGCCGAAATGGCAAATAAGGTACGTAAGAACCCGTTGCGCTGCATCCTGAACGGCTTGGGTAAAGACGCTGCCATGATTATTTCCCGCATCAACGGCTTCACCTATGTTCAGACTCAGTTTGACTATTACACGGGTGAACTGAAAGTGGTGAACGAAATCGCTTATTCCGACGGTCCGCGTGCCAAGGTGAAATGCTATGGTGCCGATGACGTTCGCGAAGGCGTAGCCATCATGTGGAAGGAAAACGTCGATGTTTCCATCACCGGCAACTCTACCAATCCGACCCGCTTCCAGCATCCGGTAGCCGGCACCTATAAGAAAGAGCGCGTGCTCGCCGGCAAGCCCTACTTCTCGGTAGCATCCGGCGGTGGTACGGGCCGTACGCTCCACCCGGACAACATGGCCGCAGGTCCTGCCTCTTACGGCATGACGGATACGCTCGGCCGCATGCACTCCGACGCTCAGTTTGCAGGTTCTTCTTCCGTTCCCGCTCACGTGGAGATGATGGGCTTCCTCGGCATCGGCAACAACCCGATGGTAGGATGTACCGTAGCTTGTGCCGTTAACGTGGCACTCGCTTTGAACAAGTAAGTGAGTACTTGTACATAGAATCCTTCTCTTTTGAAGGTGGTCCCCATGGCTTTGGCTGTGGGGATTTTTTTTGTACTGCTTCTTGTGAAGATGTCATGCTGTTTAGGCTTTGGGGTTAAATCTGACAATCGGCAGCGGCCTGATTCTTTCTGTTTTGCCGTCCCTCCTCTATATTTTCCAAACCAAACGGTTTGTACTTCCGATTCTTTTCGTACCTTTGCGCAAAATCAATCCAAAAAATCTGTTTTTGTCATGGAAATATTCAATAAGTTTCTGCAAAAGTTCCCGCCATCGGGAATGCTTAGAAAGCCGACAGCCGAAGAGTTGGCACAGTTTGAAGACCGTCTGCCCGCCCCGTGGCTGGAGTTTTGGAAAGCCTATGGCTTTGGTAACTACGGCGACGGCATGTTGAAAGTTATCGCTCCCAACGACTACATGCCCAATCTCTACACTTGGCTGGGCAAGGAGAATCCCGACCGCATCCCCATTCTCATGACCGCTTTCGGCGACATGCTCTATTACCGGAAACTGTCGGAAACGGCCGCTGACATTTGTCTGCTGGACATACACTACCGCAACACTGAGGTTTGTGCCTACAGTCTGGAGGGCCTCTTGCGTTTTCTTACGGTGGAAGATGTCATGGAATCCATGTTGCGCAAAACGCTGTTCGGACAGGCGATGGAGCAATGCGGCACCCTGCAGCCTGACGAGATTTACGGTTTCGTGCCGGCGCTGGCGTTGGGTGGGAGTGAAGCCGTGGAATATGTCAGGAAAGGCAATGCGTTTACCTATCAGCAACTGATGTTCGAAATCATGACCCGGCAGAACGAATCTGATGATGAAGGGGAAAAGGACCCATGGGAGGATGCCTATGAAGCCAATCCGCAACTGCTGGAACGTCAGGACGGCACGCTGTTGGCCGTTTTCACGCTGACCACGACCACCGACACGATTCTGCCCAAAGAGCCCGAGAAACAATATGTGGTGGAGGAAAAGGAAATCGGGCTGTGGGTATTGGTCTTGTTCGATTACGAAACGGAAGAAAACATAGGTGTGTTGCCCTACCATCAGGCGTTGGCGTTGTTACGCCCCTGGGTGGCGGACGAACGGGAAAACACCTTGTTGATGCGGGGGCTGAGCGCCGAAGAAATGAGACAGATTATGGCAAGTGTGGAAGGCCGACAGTAGGATATAATGGAAAAGATTGGCCGCATGAGGAACAGGCTTATCGGCAGCGGGCTGATAATTTGCTTGTCGCTGCTGTTTGCACTTTTGCCGACAGTCCTTGCCGGAGCCACCTCCGGCAAGGCAGATTCCGTGTATTTCCACATAAAGTTGGACACGCTGGGGGGTCTCCGTGTCGGCCGGGTGTTGAAGCTGGCGTACGCACTGGTCAATTCTCCGTTCGATTCGGTCTCTGCTCCTGTGTTCAACGACAGCATTGAGGTGGTGCGTGGCCCGGAGCCGCATAAATGCAGCAGCTATGCCGTTGTAGACGGCGTGGAACACAATAGTCATGAATCCGGCTTTTATTATCTTGTGCGATTCCGGCATGACGGGGAGATCGAAATCCCAGCCGCATCCGTAAAGGTCGGCTCCCGGACATATACCACGCCGGAATGCCGTGTGTCCGTGCATCCTGCCGGGGTGGATATGAGCAGATTGGAATGCGATTTGAAGGTGGAGCAGCTGAAAAGCGATTATGCCAAATACCGTGCCGTCTTGACCTGCAACACACATCCCGACCAGAATCCTCCCCTGTTGGTCATTAACGGGAAAACAAGCAGGCCAAACAGCAATTCCTATTCGAGTTCCGACGGCAAGGAAGAATACACCTACACTTATTACTTCACCAGCGACGGCTATGAAGTGTCCTGCAAGGAACTGACCTTTGGCGGGATTCCCTATTCCGTCAAGCCTCGGGAGAGCAAGCTGGACGACTTGGACTATCTTATCGCGACCCTGATTGTGGGGGCTTTGTTTGAGTTGATATGGTGGCTTGCCTGCCGATACCGCTACCGTGAGGAGAAGGATGTCGCTCTTGCCGAGTTTGTCTTGAAGAAGAAGACTCTGCCCCTGATTATCAGTTGGGCGTACACCCATTATGGTGCATCGCACATGCTGCTGTTTTTTTCCGCACTGTTTCTTTCCATGGGGGAGTGATGCACTGTTCGAGCAATACGGACGTTGAGGGGCTTTTATGGCTCGGCTTCGTACCCGTGCCGTTTGCTTGTCTGCTTTACCGGAGCCAACGGCGCAAGCTGGACTTTCAGAGCATACCGACTTCATTGGACAAACAGGGAATTTATGACAGGATATACAGGTTGTCGGTTACTTACGATTGGGACGTGGACCACTACGGCGAAGACTGCATCGTGGCGCATACCAACCCATCCTTTTTGAGCCTGACATGGGGCGAACAGATATTTATCGTGTTCGACAAAGGACAGGTATGGGTCAACAGTGTGAATGATCTGAACAGGCGCACTTCGATATGCTCATTCGGTCGTAATAAACGGAACATCCGAAGGATAAGGGACGCTTTGTCGCAGGGTGCAGCTGTTGGCGATTAGATGCGAATCCGTTCCCGACATTTCACCGGATGGATGTCCTTACAGCCAATGTAACAGTTCGTCGATATCTTCTTCGCGTGTGGCCCAGCTGGTGGCGAAGCGTACGATGGCATCTCCTGAATCGGTGTGTCCCCAGGTTTCAAACGTGGCATGATGTGACAGACGTTCGCGTGTATTGTTGTCGAGGATGACGAATTGTTGGTTGGTCGGAGAATCGATGTAGAAACGATAGCCCTTGTCGGCAAATCCGCATTTGAGCTTCATGGCCATGCGTATGGCGTGTTTGGCTATGCGCAGATACAGGTTGTCCGTAAAAAGCGTATCGAACTGTAAACCCAGCAATCGGCCTTTGGCCAGCAGGGCGCCATGTTGTTTCACGATGGGGAAGAAGTTGCCTAGTATGCCGGGGCGTGTGGCTACGACAGCTTCGCCAAAGAGGGCTCCGACCTTGGTTCCGCCGATGTAGAACACGTCGCACAGGCGGGCAATGTCGGCCAGACTCATGTCGGCATCATCCGAAGCCAAGGCGTAGCCCAGTCGTGCGCCGTCGAGATAGAGGGGAATGCCGTGTTTCTTGCAGACGGCGCTTAGGTTTTCAAGTTCGCTACGGCTGTAGAGCGTACCGTATTCGGTGGGATAGGAAAGATAGAGCATGCCGGGGGCTACCATGTGTCCGAATGTAGGGTCGGCATAGAAGTCGGTGATGTAGCGGTCGACGTCGTTGGCCGACACCTTCCCGTTGTGCTGAGGTAGGGCGATGACTTTGTGTCCGCTTGCTTCGATGGCTCCGGACTCGTGTACGTTGATGTGCCCGGTTGTAGGGGCTAGCACACCTTGATATGGTCTGAGCAGGGCGTCAATAACCGTGGCATTGGTTTGTGTGCCTCCGATGAGGAAATGTATTTCTGCGTCCGGACACTGGCAGGCTTGTTTGATTTTTTCTTTTGCATCGATGGTGTATCGGTCAAACCCATAGCCGGGCGTTTGTTCCAGATTGGTTTTCAGCAGGCGTTCCATGATGAGCGGATGTGTGCCTTCCAGATAATCACAGTCAAAGTGTAACATGTTGTGGTGTAAGGTAAATGAAAAAGGCACGAATCCTTGGACTCGTGCCTGTGTATGTTTGTAGATATCAGTCGATCATTTCAAATCCGCAGTAAGGCACAAGGGCTTTGGGGATGCGTATGCCTTCGGGCGTTTGATTGTTTTCCAGCAGGGCGGCCACGATGCGCGGCAGAGCGAGGGCAGAGCCGTTCAGCGTGTGGCATAGCTCGATTTTTTTATCCGCGTTGCGGTATCTGCATTTCAATCGGTTGGCCTGATAAGTATCGAAGTTCGACACGGAACTTACCTCCAACCAACGTTTTTGGGCCTCTGAGTAGACTTCAAAGTCATAGCAGATGGCAGAAGTGAAGCTCATGTCGCCTCCGCACAACCGGAGGATGCGGTAGGGGAGTTCCAGTTTCTGAAGCAATCCTTCTACATGGTCGAGCATTTCCTTGTGCGACTGCTTGGAATGTTCGGGCTTGTCGATGCGTACCAGTTCAACTTTAGAGAACTCGTGCAAACGGTTCAGGCCGCGCACGTCTTTTCCGTATGATCCGGCTTCGCGGCGGAAACATTGTGTGTAGGCACAGTTCTTGACGGGAAGGTCTTTTTCGTCGAGGATGACATCGCGGTAGATGTTGGTTACCGGGACTTCGGCTGTGGGGATGAGATAGAGGTCATCCACCTCGCAATGATACATCTGTCCTTCCTTGTCGGGCAACTGTCCGGTGCCGTAGCCTGAAGCGGCGTTGACTACCGTGGGTGGCATGATTTCAGTGTAGCCTGCGTTGCGGGCTTCGTCGAGGAAGAAGTTGATGAGTGCTCTTTGCAATCGTGCTCCTTTTCCTTTATATACGGGAAATCCCGCACCTGTAATCTTGACGCCCAGGTCGAAATCGATGAGGTCATATTTCTTGGCCAGTTCCCAATGTGGCAATGCGTTTTTGGGGAGTTCGGTTTCCATTCCGCCCATCTTCACCACTACATTGTCGGCTGCCGTTTCTCCTTCGGGCACTTCGTCGTAGGGCAGGTTGGGGATGGCGTACAACAGCGTTTGCATCTCGTTGAAGGCGGTTGCTTTGGCTTCTTCCAATGCCTTGTTGGCCTCTTTTATTTTGGCTACGGCGGCTTTTGCGGCATCAGCTTCTGCGGTCTTTCCTTCTTTCATCAGTGCTCCGATCGATTTTGACGTTGCATTTATCTCGGCCAGATTGTTGTCTAGTTGAGCTTGTGCGGCTTTGCGTTTATCGTTTAGCCTTATGACTTCTGCGATTGCTTCTTTCGCATGTTTGAAATGTTTCTTTTCCAAAGCACGGACGGCTTTGTCCGTATCTTCCGTAATTTGTTTAATCGTAAGCATATCTGTATGTCTTGATAGTTTCTAAAGTCGAATGCAAAGATAAAGATTTCCTTTATAGTATATACAAAAAGGGCCCATGGAATTCCATGAGCCTCTTTTGCTTTTTTCCGGTATGATGTGCCTTATGCTTCTGCGGACGGTACCACAGATACATAGCTCTTGTTGTTGCGTCCTTTTTTGAAGCATACAACGCCATCTACCAACGCGTAAAGCGTGTGGTCACTACCCATGCCGATGTTTTCGCCGGGATTGTGAACAGTACCTCTTTGACGAACAATGATGTTACCAGCTTTGCAAACTTGTCCACCAAATATCTTTACGCCTAATCTCTTACTTGCTGATTCACGGCCGTTCTTTGAACTACCAACACCTTTTTTATGTGCCATTGTTTCTTCTGTTTTTAATGATTAAGCAATAACTTGTTTGATTGTTAACTCGGTAAATTGTTGACGGTGTCCGTTCAACTTTCTGTAGCCTTTTCTTCTCTTCTTGTGGAATACCAATACTTTGTCACCCTTTACCAAGTGAGAAGCCACTTCGCATACCACCTTTGCACCTTCTACGGTAGGAGCGCCCACGGTGATGGCTCCGTTGTTGTCAACCAATAAAACTCTGTCAAATTCAACAGTCGCACCGTTCTCGGCATTTTGGATGTGGTGAACGAATAATTTCTTGCCTTCTTCGGCTTTGAACTGTTGTCCGTTAATTTCTACGATTACGTACATTTTACTATTATTTAAACGGTTTCTCCGCCAGGTGAATCCCGGTATCCGACCAAGATTACTTCTTCAAACCCATACGGACTAAATCGGGCGCAAAATTACACTAAATGCTTGATATTCGCAAATGTCGCGAGTCGTTTTTTAGCTCATTCCGATACGGATGGTGCTAATAAATGTTATCTTACGCGTCCTCCGGTCAACCAATGTTGTTGCCAGTAAGCTTCATTTAAGTTGCTGACCATGACGCCGCGGCTTGTGCTGGCGTGGACGAATTTGTTGTCCTTCAGGTAGATTCCGACGTGGCTGGCCGTTTTGCGGGAGCGTCTGCCATGAAAAAACACAAGGTCGCCCTCCTGCAGATGACGTTTGTTTATCTTTCGACAGTCTTTTTTCAGTTGGTCGTTGCTGCCGCGTTCCAATGTGATGTGGTATACTTTATTGTATATGGCTTTGGTGAATCCGGAGCAATCAATGCCTTTCGGGCTGTTCCCTCCCTTACGATAGGGCACACCTATCCATCGGGATGTTTCGATGTATAATTTGTGATTGTCCTTTTCTGCGATGTCCAGCCCCAATGCGATGCCGGCTTTTGCCAATTCCCGGTAATTGTAAGCGGGCGTACTGCTACGGCAAGACGTGAGGAGGCTGATCAGCAACAGGCAGAACCATGTGAGAAGGGTGGACGTTTTTGTCATGGACAATCAATGGCGAGAATTTGCAGAAACAAAAAACACGCAAAGAGCGGAATTGCTTATTCCTCTCTCTTTGCGTGCTTTATGACGTTAATCAATCAGAGTCCGTGTTCGTTTAAGTATCTTTCCGCTTCGATGGCGGCCTTGCATCCGCTGGCTGCAGCCGTGATGGCTTGGCGATAGTGCGGGTCGGCCACGTCGCCAGCGGCAAATACACCGGGCACTTTGGTGCGTGGAGTGGCACCTTCGGTTATGATGTAGCCCACTTCATCGGTGTCGATGTAGGGCTTGAAGATGTCGGAGTTGGGCTTGTGTCCGATGGCAAGGAAGAAGCCGTCGATGGCAATGTCGTAGCGCTTTTCTTCCGGTTCGCCCATCTTGTAAACAACGTGTGCGCCTTCCACGCCGTTCTCGCCAAACAGACCTACCGTATTGTGCTCGAACAATACTTCGATTTTGGGGTTGTTCAACACACGCTCTTGCATGATTTTAGACGCGCGGAGATAAGGCTTGCGGACGATGAGATATACTTTTGATGCAAGGCCTGACAGGTAAGTGGCTTCTTCGCAAGCGGTATCGCCGCCACCGACTACGGCTACGACTTTCTTGCGATAGAAGAAACCGTCACACGTGGCACAAGCGCTTACGCCCATGCCGGCGTATTTCTTTTCGTCATCCAGTCCCAGATATTTGGCTGTGGCTCCCGTACTGATGATTACGGTATCGGCTTCGATGACTTTGCCGTCGTCAATCGTGATTTTGTAGGGGGCTTTGCTCAAGTCGGCTGCGACTGCTATGCCGCTGCGAATGTCCACGCCAAAGCGTTCGGCCTGTTTGCGCAGGTCTTCCATCAGTTCCGTTCCGCTGACTCCTTCGGGATAGCCCGGGAAGTTCTCAACTTCGGTTGTAATGGTCAATTGGCCTCCGGGCTGGATTCCCTCGTAAAGCACCGGGGCGATGTTGGCGCGGCCGGTGTAGATTGCGGCCGTATAGCCGGCAGGGCCTGAACCGATAATCAGGCATCTTACTCTTTCTGTTTCCATAGTCTGTATTTATTTTAATGTATTTGTCATCTCAAATCAATGATTTCAGCTTCGGGATATTTCTTTGTGTCAAAGATAAACCGTTCGTCCGGCAAATTTAGGGCTTTTTTTAATGCCACAACCTCTATGTCGGTAGTATTTTTGTTACTATCTGTTATTTTGATGGAAAGAGGCTCCGCCGTGACGGCGTTGACGAGCAGGGTTACGGATTGTATTTCCTGCCGGGGGCTCTCGGCATTCAGGATGATTTCCTCCACGCTTTTGTCTTTATGGCGTTTGGTCGGTCCGCTGCGGTATAGATAGCCTTGCTTGTAGAGGTTGATGAAGGCATAGGGGTTGATG
>CALUJS010000035.1 GCA_944321015.1 uncultured Phocaeicola sp.
TCTAGTAGAACCGTCGGGAACCTTTCACCAGGATGGCTTCGTTGTGCAGCGAGGCGAACACGTCGGAGGCCAGCAACGACTCCGTGTCGGGGAAGAAATATTTTTCGATGGTGAACCGGGCGGCAGCGGCCGTAATCTCCGGTCCGACGCCGATGATTTTGTCCACTCCCCGGCTCTGCACGAGTTGGGCCACCTTGCGATACAGGAGCGTGGCGCTCTGTCCGGTCTCCAGAATGTCGGACAGGATGAGGGTGCGTTTGCGGTCTTTCGTGTCAGCCCGGCGTGCCATGAAGTCGAGGGCGATGTCGAGCGAGGCGATGTCGGAGTTGTAGCTGTCGTTGATGAGGATGCAGCCGTTTTTCCCTTCTTTTACTTCCAGACGCATGGCCACCGGTTCCAGCCGGGCCATGCGGTCCGCAATCTTGTCCGGGGTAATCATCAGGTAGAGGCATACGGCCAGGCAGTTGAGCGAGTTCTCCACCGAAGCGTCGTCGATGAAGGGGATGCGGTAGCTGTTCTCCATGCCCAGATAGCGGTAGTCGACGGTTGTTCCGTTGTCGTCTTTCTTTATGGAGCGGATGAAGAGCGGCTTCTCGTCGTCCTTTTGCGACCATGCAATCTCGCGTGCCGAGGGGATGGTCTTTGCCACGCAGTCGCAGATGAGTTCGTCGTCTCCGTTGTAGATGATAACGTCGCAGTCCTTGAAGAGTGACAGTTTCTCGCTGCACTTGTCCTGCAGGGAGAAGAAATTCTCCTGATGTGCCCCGCCGATGTTGGTCAGCACGCCGATGGTCGGGTTGATGATGGTGCGCAGGGCGTCCATCTCGCCCATTTCGGAGATGCCGGCCTCGAAGATGCCGACCTGTGTGTCCTCGTTCATCAGCCAGACGGAGAGCGGCACGCCAATCTGCGAATTATAGCTTCGTGGCGAGCGTGTGACGGTCTTGTCCGGCGAAATGAGCTGGTAGAGCCACTCCTTGACCACCGTTTTGCCGTTGCTGCCGGTGATGCCTACCACCGGGATGTCGAATTCCTTGCGGTGCAACTCGGCCAAGTGTTGCAGCGCCTTGAGGGGGCTGGCCACGCGCAGGAAATTGGCGCCCGCGTATTCTTCATGTGCGTCGGGCAATGCCGATACGACGAAGTTGCGCACGCCCCTGTTGTAGAGGTCGCGTATGTATTTATGTCCGTCGTTGCGCTTCGAGCGCAGGGCGAAAAACAAAGTCTCCTCGGGAAAGCACAGCGAGCGGCTGTCGGTTAATATCCAGTCAATCCGGGCTTTTTTGTTGCCAAAGCGTTCAGCCCCTATCTGATGACTTATTGTTTCAATCGTGTATGGCATAGTTTCAATTCTTTTCTGAAGTCTAAGGTCGGATATTTTTCGGTAAGGCGGTTAATCCTTAACACTATTTGAGTTAAAAAGCTTTTGTAGGCCGGAGATTCCGGATGGAAGGGACGGTGTTCCAATGCCTGCCGTATGTCCCGGCATTCGCTTATCAGCGCGCGTGTCTTTGGCGTGAAATAGGTTTCGCAAAAGCATTCCCAGATGTAGTTTACGGCCGATGCGGAAGGGTGTAGCATGTCGTCGGCATAGAAGCGGTAGTCGCGCAGCTCGTCGAGTTGTATTTCGTAGGAAGGAAAATAGTGGCAGCCCGGATAATCTTGACACAGCGCGTCCACGGCCAGCAGCAGGGATGCCTTGCTCAGTTGGTTGGCATGAAATCCGTCGCGGGCATGGCGGATGGGGCTTACCGTGAACAGGACTTGCAGCTTCGGATTGAGTTTGAACAGCGGGTCAAGCGCAAGGCGCAGGGCATTGCTCATGTCGGCCGGAGTCATGAGCTTGCGGACAAACATGCTTTCGGGCAGTTTGTGGCAGTTGGCGACCACGCCATAGCAGTCTTCCGGGGCGGCGTGTCGGTCCGTCTTGAAATAGACATAGGCCGTGCCCAGCGTAATCAGCAGGCAGTCGAGCTGCGGCAGCGCCTCGATGGCCGGTTGCAGACGTTCGTTTATGAGCCGCAGACATTCGTCTTTGGTCGGCGCGGAGAATTGCGAATGGTGCATGAAGCTGTGCCACCATCCGTCGCCCGTGGCGAATAGTTCCGGCGAATCTGCGTCGAAGGTTTTTCCCCGCAGCATGAGATGCAATGCCTCGGCTATGGACAGAGGATTGTAGAGGATGCCAAAGGGGTTGACGTCGCAATGAAACTTGGCCTCCGTCAAGCGATTTCCTATCTGCTCGGAGAAGCAGGAGCCCAAAGACATCAGCCGGTCGGCATGGTTTATTTGCAGTCCGTCGGCGGGCAGTTTCACCTTTGTTCTGAAATCCATTGTTTATATAGTTGGTTTATGCGATAGGTCGGGCTTGGGAAGCCGTTCCAAAAATACGCCGCAAAAATACGCATCTTAGCGAGTATTTATATACTTTTGCCAATTATTATTCAAACCACTGATGAGTAAAGAACACACATATAAGTTGCTTGACACCATTCATTACCCGGAAGACTTGCGTCGGCTCGACCCCGACCGGCTGCCCGAGGTGTGTCGCGAGCTGCGGCAGGACATCATCGACGAAGTGTCGTGCAATCCCGGGCATTTCGCCGCCAGCTTGGGCGTGGTGGAGTTGACCGTGGCTTTACATTATGTATATAACACGCCTTACGACCGACTGGTGTGGGACGTAGGGCATCAGGCATACGGCCATAAGATTCTTACCGGCCGCAAAGACCTGTTTGACACCAATCGCAAATACAAAGGCATCCGTCCGTTCCCTTCGCCCGAGGAGAGCGAATATGACTCTTTCGCCTGCGGACATGCTTCCAACTCCATATCGGCGGCCCTGGGTATGGCCGTGAGTGCCCGACTGAAGGGCGAGAACGACCGTCACATCGTCGCTGTCATTGGCGACGGCTCCATGAGCGGAGGGCTGGCCTTTGAGGGACTCAACAACGCGTCGACCACGCCCAACGACCTGCTCATCATTCTCAATGACAACGAGATGTCCATTGACCGCAGCGTGGGCGGCATGCGTCAGTATCTGCTTACGCTCAACACTTCGGACAAATATAACCGATTGCGTTTCAAGCTTTCCAATCTGTTCAAAAGTTTGGGGTTGCTCAACGAACAGACACGCAAGGGCATCATCCGCTTCAACAACAGCCTGAAATCCGTTCTTTCCAAACAGCAGAACGTATTTGAAGGCATGAACATACGCTACTTCGGCCCCGTGGACGGTCACAACGTGACCGAGCTGGTGCGCACCCTGCGCACGCTCAAAGACATGAAAGGGCCGAAGTTGCTCCACATACACACCGTCAAAGGGCGCGGCTTTGCCCCGGCCGAAGAAGAAGCCACCATCTGGCATGCGCCGGGCCGCTTTGACCCCAAGACGGGTAAGCGGCTGGTGGAGAATGAGAACGGCAGGCCGCCTTTGTTTCAGACCGTGTTTGGCGAGACGCTGGTGGAACTGGCCCGGCAGAACGACCGCATCGTGGGCGTCACGCCGGCCATGCCCACGGGGTGTTCCATGAACCTGCTCATGGAAGCCATGCCCGACCGCGCTTTCGACGTGGGCATCGCCGAAGGACACGCCGTCACCTTTTCGGGCGGCATGGCCAAAGAGGGAATGGTGCCGTTCTGCAACATCTATTCTTCCTTTATGCAACGTGCCTACGACAACATCATCCACGACGTGGCCCTGCTGCGGCTCAACGTGGTGCTGTGTCTGGACCGTGCCGGGCTGGTGGGCGAAGACGGCCCCACGCACCACGGCGTGTTCGATTTGGCCTGTCTGCGTCCCGTCCCCCATCTGACGATAGCCTCTCCCTATGACGAGCACGAACTGCGCCGCTTGATGTATACCGCCCAGCTTCCCGGCCAAGGCCCGTTTGTCATCCGCTATCCGCGAGGGCACGGCTATCTGGTGGACTGGCGCTGTCCGCTGGAGCCTGTGGAGGTGGGCAAGGGACGTTGCCTGAAAGAGGGCAAAGACCTGGCCGTGCTTACCCTCGGCCCAATAGGACACGCGGCGGCCGAGGCCATTGCCGAAGTCGAACGGACCATGCCCGGCACGAGCATCGCGCACTATGACCTGCGGTTTGCCAAGCCGCTCGACACGGCTTTGCTGGACGAAGTCGCCGCGCGTTTCAACCGCGTCGTGACCGTGGAAGACGGCATCCTGCGGGGCGGAGTGGGCAGCGCCGTGCTGGAATATATGTCCGACCGCAGCCACACGCCGCGCATCCGGCGCATCGGCATCCCCGATGAGTTCATCGAGCACGGGGCGGTAGGCATCCTCCATCACGTGTGCGGCATGGACCGGGAGGGCATCTGCGACACGCTGCTTGCCGAACTTCACGACTGAGCCGTCCGCATTCTCAGCCCGGATGGCTGCGCTTGAAAAAAGAAAGGGAAGATTCTTTCATATCTTCCGAAATGCCCTATCTTTGCGCCCGAACAACAAGGACACATAAACTATTCCGCATTATGAAAATCATCATTGCCGGAGCCGGAGAGGTGGGAACCCACCTGGCCAAGATGTTGTCGGGCGAAAAGCAGGACATCATCTTGATGGATACCGACGAAGAGCGCCTCCATCAGCTGGAAGACAACTTTGACCTGATGACGGTCAATGCCTCCTCGCTCTCCATCAACGGACTGAAAGAAGCCGAAGTGCCCGGCGCCGACCTGTTTATCGGCGTCACCCCTGACGAAAGCCGCAACATGACGTCCTGTCTGCTGGCACACAGCTTGGGCGCAAAGAAAACCGTGGCACGCATCGACAACGCCGAATACCTGCAACCCAAACATCAGGAGTTTTTTGCCAACATCGGCATCAACTCGCTCATCTATCCCGAAATGCTGGCCGCACGCGAGATTGTGGACGCCATCAAAATGAGCTGGATACGCCAATGGTGGGAAGTGGACGGCGGCGAACTGGTGCTCATTGCCGTCAAACTGCGCCGCACGGCACACATACTGGACATCCCCCTCCATCAACTCGACACACGCTCCACGCCCTATCTCGTGGTGGCCGTCAAGCGGGGACTGCACACCATCATTCCGCGCGGTGACGACTGCTTGCAGGAGCTTGACCTCGTGTACTTCATGACGATGAAGAAATACATCCCCTACATCCGCCAGATAGCCGGAAAAGACGACTATGCCGACGTGCGCAACGTCATCATCATGGGTGGCAGCCGCATCGCCGTGCGCACGGCGCAACTGGCCCCCGAATACATGAAAATCAAAATCATAGAGAAAGACATAGACCGCTGCCACAGGCTGACGGAACTGCTCGACGACCGCGTGATGATTATCAACGGCGACGGGCGCGACATGGACTTGCTCGTGGAGGAAGGCATTGAGAATACGGAGGCCTTCATTGCGCTTACCGGAAGCGCCGAAACCAATATTCTGGCCTGCCTGGCCGCCAAACGGACGGGCGTGAGCAAGACGGTGGCCGAGGTGGAAAACATGGCCTACATAGGCATGGCCGAAAGCATGGACATCGGTACCATCATCAACAAGAAGATGATAGCCGCCAGCCACATCTACCAGATGATGCTCGACGCCGACGTGACCAACGTGAAGTGTCTCACCGTGGCCAATGCCGACGTGGCCGAGTTCATCGTCAAGGAAGGTTCCAAGATTACCAAGCAGCCCGTCAAGGACTGCGGGCTGCCCAAGGGCATCAACATCGGAGGTGTCATCCGTCACGGCACCGGCGCGCTGGTAACCGGTAACACCCAACTCCAGGCGGGCGACCACGTGGTGGTGTTCTGCACGGGCATGACCATGCAGAAAATCGAGAAGTTCTTTATCTGACAGAGACAGGTTGACAGGGTTTCAGTTGACTAGGGACTAGTCTGTCACACAACACATACGCTTATGATAAACTATAAAATAGTAGCCAAAATTCTGGGCATCCTGCTCTTTGTGGAAGCGCTTTTGTTGGCCGGATGCTCCTTGTTCCCGCTCTGTTACGGGGAGAGCGATCTTATTCCCTTCTTGGCTTCGGCCGGCATCACGGCCGCCATCGGGTTGCTCCTGTTCCTTCTGGGACGCGACGCGGACAAGAAGGTGAGCCGGAAAGACGGTTATCTCATCGTCACCTTCTCCTGGATTCTGTTTACCGCCTTGGGCATGTTGCCCTTGCTCATAGGCCGCTACACCAACAGCGTGGCCAACGCCTTCTTTGAAATCATGTCGGGCTTCACCACTACCGGGGCCACCATTCTGGACAACATCGAGTCCATGCCGCACGGCATCCTGTTCTGGCGCAGCATGACGCAGTGGTTCGGCGGACTCGGCATCGTGTTTTTCACCATTGCCGTGTTGCCCATTTTCGGGTCGGGCGGCATGAAGCTGTTTGCGGCCGAAACCACCGGACCTACCCACAGCAAGCTCCACCCGCGTCTGGACGTGACGGGGAAGTGGATATGGAGCATCTACCTCATCATAACCCTCACTCATGCTGCCTTGCTGATGGCGGGCGACATGCCTTGGTTTGACAGCATCTGCACGGCCATGAGCACGGCCGCCACGGGAGGACTCTCCGTGAAGCAAAGCAGCATCGCCGCCTACCAGTCGCCCTACATTGAATACATCACCACGCTGTTCATGCTCATATCGGGCGTGAACTTCACCCTGCTCTACATGGCCATTCTGAAACGCAAGCCGATAAAGTTGCTGAAGGACACCGAGTTTCGCTGGTATGTGGGCAGCTATGCCGTGTTTACGGCCTTTGTCACCATCGCCTTGCTGATAGACACCCCGATGAAGCTGGAGGAAAGTTTCCGCTTGGCTTCGTTTCAGGTAGCTTCGTTGCAGACCACCACGGGCTTCGGCACGGCCGACTACATGCTGTGGCCTTCCTGCACGTGGCTGGTGTTGTGCTTCGCCATGATTGTGGGCGCGTGTGCCGGTTCTACCACAGGAGCCATAAAGTGCATCCGTCTGGCCATGCTGTTCAAGATTGTGCGCAACCAGTTCCGCCACATGCTCCACCCCAACGCCGTGCTTCCGTTGCGCATCAGCGGCGTAGTCATATCGGGCGAAATCAAAAGCACGCTGCTGGCTTTCTTCTTCACCTACATCAGCATCCTGTTGCTGGGCTGGCTGTTCATGCTTACTCAGGGCGTCGGCTTCATGGAAGGTTTCGGCATCACCGTTTCCAGTCTGGGCAACGTCGGTCCGGGCCTGGGCAATTGCGGTCCGGCCTATTCGTGGAACCATCTGCCCGACGCGGCCAAGTGGGCCTGTTCGTTTCTGATGCTCATCGGCCGTCTGGAGCTGTTCTCCGTGCTCCTGCTGTTCAGCCCCGGTTTCTGGAAAAAGCATTGACCGGGCAGGACGAGGAGAAATATCTTTGAATTGACAAAGGAGGAAAAGGCCGAGGGAATGTGTCTAAATACTATTTTTTAGACGCGGATTGCACAGATAACGCAGATAAATAATTAATAATCCGCGTTTTCCGCGTCATCTGCGTCTGAAGAATCAATACAAAACTTCTTTTCGACACACCTCCCCAAACTGAAATATTCCCCGGCATTGCCCAAAGTCTTCACCGAAAAAGGCCTGTACATGCTTGCCACCATCCTGAAAAGCCCCAAGGCCGCGCAGACCACCATCGCCATTGTGGAGACCTTCGCCAAAATCCGGGAATTATCCGCACATATCCCGTTCGACTTCTTCCCGATTTGATGCTTTCTTGTGCATATCCGCGCTCATGAGCGCCCATATCTCGGCTTGCGAGCCTTCATATTCCCGCCCGTGAGCGTTCATATTCGCGCTCGCGGGCCTACATATTCCCGCTTGAATCCCCGGACAGAGGCGGTGAAGCCGGACAAACGAAATGATGGAGAGAAAAGCCGGACGGAACATTCGGCTTTCATCCGAGAGGAAAATAATCTCTTTATAGGTACCCAATTGAATCGGAAACCCCGGTTTTCTTCATTTTTTCGGACTGTAAATTAGGATAGAGCCTAAATATTTCCCATCTTTGCCCATTCAATGTTGAGTTTTAACATTAAAAGCGAGAAGTTATGAAGAAAATTTGGACAATCTTTTTAGTTGTGGCCGCACTGTGTGTGGCAGCTCCTTCGTATGCCCAGCTGCAGTGGGGTGTGCGCGGCGGCTTGAATCTGGCCAAGGCTTCGTTTAGCGGAAGCGATTTTAAGAGTGATAACTTCACGGGGTTTTTCATCGGCCCGACTGCCGAGTTTACCATTCCTTTGATTGGGTTGGGGGTAGACGGCTCGTTGCTCTTCTCCCAGACGGGCATCAAGGCCGAAGGCGAGACGCTGAAGCGTCAGTCCATCGAGATTCCCGTCAATTTGAAGTATAACATCGGTTTGGGCAGTATGCTCGGCGTTTACATAGCTGCCGGGCCGCAGTTTGGTTTCGGCCTGAATGACGATAAGTGGGACGACGGCGAAGGCAGCCGGTTCGCCTTCAAGAACTCGAACCTGAGCCTGAACGTCGGTGCGGGCTTGAAGCTTCTGCGCCACCTGCAGGTGGGAGCCACCTACAACATACCGCTCGGCAAGACGGCCGAAGTGGAAGGGGTGGCCGAAGCTGCCGACATGGCTTTTTCTGCCAAGCTGAAGACTTGGCAGGTGTCCGTGGCTTACATGTTTTGACCATAGCGCATCCGTGAATGCGCCTTGGATGATGCGTGCATCGTTCGAGGCGCATTTTTTAACGTTTGGGAGTGCAGTGTTTCCCGTCTCCGTGCGTTTATAGGCATGGAATCCTCCCGATTCTTTCTTTTCGTTGTATACATATTATAATATATAGGAATATACTCATGCTTGCATCCGTATTGGTGTCTACTTATAACTGGCCGGAGGCTTTGGAACTTTGTCTGCGCAGCGTGTTTTGCCAGACGGTGAAGCCTGCCGAGATTGTCGTGGCCGACGACGGCTCGCGCGACGATACGCGTCAACTGATTGACCGCCTGCGCCGCGAAACGGACATCCCCATCGTCCACGTGTGGCAGGAGGACAAGGGGTTCCGTCTGTCGGCAGTCAGAAACAAGGCGATTGCCCGGGTCGCTTCTCCCTACGTCATACAGATTGACGGCGACGTGGTGCTCGACCGTCATTTCATTGCCGACCATCTGGAGGTGGCCGAGCCGGGCTATTTCGTTTGCGGCAGCCGCGTGGGCCTGAAGCCGGAGATGACGGAGCGGTTCTTCCGCAGCGGTGGCGCCTATCGTCCGCCTTTCTATCGGCTGACGTTGGGTTACATGCTCAATTCCTTCCGTTGCCGCCCCCTGCGCCGCTACATGGCGCGCCATTTTGCGCCCAAGGACCTCACCCGCCTGCGGGGTTGCAACATGGCCTTCTGGCGCGAAGACCTGCTGCGGGTGAACGGCTACAACGAAGACCTGACCATGTGGGGAGCCGAAGACACCGAGATTGCGTTTCGCCTGATGTATGCCGGCATCAAGAAGCGTTTCCTCAAAGCCGGCGGGGTGGAGTATCACCTCTGGCACAAACCCGCCTCGCGCGAAAACCTCCCCTTCCACAACCGCGTGCTGGAGGAAGTAACGGCTGAACATCGCACGTGGTGTGAGAATGGGATTGTGAAGGGAACGAAAACGGAGTGATTCCTTCAACACACATACAGAACACAAACTAAAAAGACTGTCAACTAATAATGCGTTTTATGGATAGCGAACCTTTGGTGTCGGTTATCATACCGGTTTACAACACTGCGCCTTTTTTGCGAAGATGCTTGGATAGTGTCGTAAATCAGACCTATTCAGCTTTGGAAATCATAGTGGTAAATGATGGAAGTACAGATGAAAGCCTTTCCATTATAAAAGAATATGCAGCGCACGACAACCGTATTGTCTGCATAGATAAACCAAACGGCGGATTGCCTTTGGCACGAAAATCCGGCGTGGAAAAAGCTACAGGTAAATACATTCAGCATCTGGACAGCGATGATGAGCTTGTCACTACGGCCATTCGTACGTTGGTTGACCGAGCCGAAGAGACTGCGGCCGACATTGTGGCCCTTCCCTTTTATTACACATATGAGGATGGAACCAAAAAGAAAGCATACATGCAGC
Source organism: uncultured Phocaeicola sp. (assembly GCA_944321015.1). Classification (GTDB taxonomy): domain Bacteria; phylum Bacteroidota; class Bacteroidia; order Bacteroidales; family Bacteroidaceae; genus Phocaeicola_A. The sequence continues at coordinate 10,085 of CALUJS010000035.1, forward strand.
AGTTTGGCGAACTCACCGGCATGGAATATTATCAGCTCATTGTTCGTTGGAAATGCCATTGCAACGTGTGGGCCAACTTCCAGCGTCGCGCCTTGTTTGTGGAACATTCCATAGAGTTTGTCCCTGATATCTCCTATGGTGAGGACCTGCTGCTTATGACCCAGCTGCTGTCCTATGCAAAGAAAGTGGTGACGGTTTCTGTGCCTTTGCTCTATTATTACCAGCGTTCCGACTCCATCTGTAATGCCGACTGGCGGAAAAACTGTTTAGATAAGCGTCATCATGCACAATGGATTACAACTTATTTGACTAAAATGGGTTGGGACAAGCTCATCCCCATAGAGTATTCTTTGATTCGCATTCAACCAGTGTTCTATTGTCTGAGTGCGGGCGACAGAAGTACTTATCGCGAGGATATCCGTTTCGTACTGCACGAAATGCAGCAAAACCCCGCTCTGCGGAAAAGCATGCCCCGCCGATGGCGGAAACTGATGAAGGCCTATCGGCTGAGTTTCAGGCTGGGCGACTTCTATTTGCGATATTATCAGAAGAGAAAAACAAGAATATATTAATCCGAATAACCACTTGCGTATGAAATACATCGTGTGCAACATCGACGCGAACTACGTCCGGCATTGTGCAGCCATGTTGGCTTCCTTGTTTGCCCATTCTCCAAAAGAAGAATTTACGGTATACATATTGGCCATGGGTGTGCCATTGTCGTCGAAGGAATTGTTGGCCGGTTATGTTAAAGCGGCTGGTCATCAAGTAGTGTTTATTGATATAGACAAACAACAGTTAAAAGGTTTTCCTATGCATCGGCACGATTACCCGTCGCTGGCTACTTACTTGCGTTTGTTTATACCCCGTTGCTTGCCCTCTCACGTAGACAAGGCGCTTTACGCCGATTGCGACCTCGTGTTCTGTCGCGACGTGAGCGAAATCTACGACCGCGACATCAGTTCCTACACGTTGGCAGCCGTGGAAGACGCGCCTAATCAAAATGCAGAACGGCTGCAATACGATCCTGCCGAAGGATATTTCAACGCAGGACTCATGCTGCTCAACGTGGCCCGCTTGCGGCAGATGGACTTCACGGAGAAAGCCCTTGCCTACCTTCGCGACCACAAAGAGCGCATTGTTTTCCACGATCAGGATGTGATGAACGCCCTGCTTCACGGCACCGTGCTCTTCCTTCCGCTGGAGTGGAATCTGCTCGATTGCTACTATCGTCCTCAGCCACACGTGTCTGACGCGAACCTTCCGCTCCTTCAGGCGGCCAAGGACAATCCTGCGGTAGTGCACTTCTCGGGGCCGCTCAAGCCGTGGCATTACGGTTGTCATCATCCCTTGTCGGGTCTTTATTTCGACTATGCGGCGCGGATTCCGTGGGGATGTCATCGGAAAGACTATCTACATATATTCCGGAAATATAAGCCTCTTGTGGCCTTGCTCATATGTCGTGGCTATACTCCTTATGAAGCAAAGGACATACGGCGGAAACTTTTAGGAAGGAAACGATAAAAACATAATCCATGATACCGAAAATCATACACTATTGCTGGCTCAGCAACGATCCTTATCCCGAAGGCATACAAGCGTGTCTTTACAGTTGGAAGAAACATCTGCCGGACTACGAGTTTAAGTTGTGGAACTTTTCCAGCTTCGACATTGAGTCGTCCCAGTGGGTGAAGACGGCTTTTTATGCCGGGAAATATGCTTTTGCTGCCGATTATATCCGCGCTTATGCGCTGTATCACTACGGCGGCATCTATCTGGATTGCGACGTGGAGGTGCTCAAATCCTATGATGATCTGCTCCATTTGCCCTATTTCCTGGGCAAGGAAAAGACGCACACGCCCATCGAGGCCGCCACGATGGGCTTCGAGAAGGGGCATCCGTTGATGAAATACCTGCTCGACTACTACAAAGACCGCCACTTCTATCTCGGCGGGCAGGAGAGGGAGACCCGGGGGCACTTCGACAAACAGCCTTTGCCGGCCATCATGTTGGGAATAATAAAGGAGCATTTCGAGATGAAGGAAATTGAAACCGTGCAGGAATTTGATTTCTCGCCGAATGTTATCAACGTTCTTCCTGCCGATTATTTCAGCCCGAAAACGTGGCACACGCAGGAACTGGAGGTGACGCCGAGCACTTACTCCATCCATCATTATTCCGGCTCGTGGTTGAAAGGGAATTTCTGGAAGAAGGTGCGTTTCCACTTCTACCGCTTCTTGGGCCTGTTCTGGAAGAAGTATCACATTGAGTGATTGCCTCCCGATGCGACATTGAAATTGCGGGCGCGGCAGGTTCCCCAGTGTGAACCTGCCGCGCCCGCGTTACAGATTTTTAGTTAGCAGTTATTCTCTAGCTGCTTTACATTTGCTGTACTTCTTTCATGAACTCATCCAAGCGAATGACATGGACTTTCGGGAAGTCGATTTTGTCTAATACGTGAAAATGCGAATCTTCGCTAACAATGTAATCGGCGCCTGCAATAATGGCGCAATCAACAAACTTATTGTCGTCCGGGTCTTGTTCTATCAGTTGAAAGTGGAAGCGGGGGTCGAAAAACAAAGTGAACGGGCTGCGGGCAATGGCGTTGACTACGTTGTGGGCGACGATTTCGTTTGCCACACGTCCGATTATCTCTTCATATTCGCTTAATATTTCATTGCTTACGCATAGCTTGTAGAGTCCGTTGCGGAAGGCTTGCCATCCCGGGCGATATGGGCTATGTACAGACAGCATCTGTACCAAGCAGTTGGTGTCTAAAACAATGTGGCGGCTCATGACTTATAAGGTGTGCGAAGGTGTGTGCCACGTAGTTTTTCTAAAGTTTGTTCGTTCCATTCGCCGCTCTGCCAGAGTTTTTCCATCTCTTCGTCGGCACGGCGGGCGAAAAACTCTGAGATTGCGTGTTTCAGCTCGTTGAGTTCTTCTTCGCTGTTGATGCTTGCCATTAAGTTGAGCAGTTCGATTTGTGCCTTGTTGAATACGGTTCTGTGTTCCATGATGATGTTTTGTTTTTTGTCTTTATTGCAATGTTGTATTCCCGATCGTGTTGAGTAGTTGCATCCCGCTCGTCAGATGGCGGCAATTGCTTGTGTTGCAAATATACGGTTTTTACAGGCTTTGCATGTCATTCAGCTTCTTGTAGTAACCGTTCAGGGCGAGGAGCTGCTCGTGGGTGCCGCGTTCCACGATTTCACCTTCGTAGAGCACGCAGATTTCGTCGGCGTTCTTGATGGTGCTCAGGCGGTGGGCAATGGCGATGGTGGTGCGCGACTTCATCAGGCGTTCGAGCGCTTCCTGCACGAGGCGTTCCGACTCGGTGTCGAGGGCCGAGGTGGCTTCGTCGAGGATGAGGATGGGCGGGTTCTTCAGGATGGCGCGGGCAATGCTGACGCGCTGGCGTTGGCCTCCCGACAGACGGCCGCCCCGGTCGCCAATCATGGTGTCGTAGCCCTTTTCGGTCTCCATGATGAAGTCGTGCGCATTGGCAATCTTGGCGGCTTCGATGACCTGTTCCATGGTGGCGTTCTCCACGCCGAAGGTGATGTTGTTGTAGAACGTGTCGTTGAAGAGGATGGCTTCCTGGTTGACGTTGCCGATGAGCGAGCGCAGGCTCATGATGGACACGTCCTTCACGTTCTTTCCGTCGATGAGCAGCTCGCCTTCCGTCACGTCGTGATAGCGGGGCACGAGGTCGACCATCGTCGACTTTCCCGAGCCGGACTGCCCCACGAGGGCCACGGTCTTGCCCTTGGGCACGGTGAGGTTGATGTCTTTCAGCACGGGGCGTCCCGCAATGTAGCTGAAGCCCACGTGGCGGAACTCGATGTCGCGGGTGAAGTCGTCGAGCGGCTGCGGATGCTCGGGCTCCTTGATGTGGTTCTCGGCTTTCAGAATCATGTCGATGCGCTCCATGCCGCCCAGTCCGAGGGGAACGTTATAGAACGCCTTGGCAAACTCTTTCAGGGGGTTGATGATGCTGTAGAGGATGACGAGGTAGAAGATGAACGTGGCTGCGTCCATCGGCGCGTAGTCGGTGCCGAGGATGAGCGAGCCGCCAAACCAGAGGACGATGACGATGACGCACGTGCCGAGGAACTCGCTCATGGGGTGGGCCGAGCTTTGGCGGATGACCATCTCGTTCATGGCCTGGCGGAATTCGTTGTTGGTTTTCTCAAAGCGGTCGGCCATCTTCTTCTCGGCGATGAATGCTTTGATGATGCGCAGTCCGCCCAGTGTTTCGTCAAGCTGCGACATGATGTCGCCCCACTGTGCCTGTGCGGCCGACGACTGGCGTTTCAGTTTGCGGCTCACCACGCCCATGACCCATCCGGCCAGGGGCAGCACGACGAGCACGAAGAGCGTCATCTTCCAGCTGATGGTGAACAGCGTGGTGAAGCAGACCACGAGGGCTATCGGGTTGCGGATGAGCATGTCGATGGAGCTGGTCAGCGAGTTTTCCACCACCGTCACGTCGGCACTCATGCGGGCGATGATGTCGCCCTTGCGCTCTTCGGAGAAGAAACTGAGCGGCAGACGCAACACCTTATTATATACTTGCACGCGGATGTCGCGCACGATGCCCGTGCGCAGAGGCACCATCACGGCCGATGAGGCGAAATATCCGGCAGTCTTGAGCAGGGTCATGAGGATGAGCAGGCAGCCCATGAAGATGAGGGTCAGGAAAGCTCCGTGGGTTTCGATGACCTGGCTCACGTAATAGTAGGCGTTGTTGATGAGCACGTCCTTGTCCAAGTGGCTCCAGTCCACGGGCATGTACTCGTAGTGCTGGCTGTCGACTTTGAACAGGATGTTCAGAATGGGGATGATGGCGGCAAACGAGAACACGTTGAGCCACTGCGACATGAAGTTCAGGAGCACGGCCCACGTGAGGTAGCGCCGGTAGGGCGCTATGTATCGCCGCATCAGGGAGAAGAACTGTTTAATCATACGTTCTGGATGTTATTCTGTTTTATTCGGATAATGGGTGCAAAGGTAGGAAAAAATCCTAGAACTGGAAGTATATGAACGGCTGTATGTCGCTTGTCTTCACCTGAATGACGGCGTAGATGACAATCAGCAGCAGCAGAGCCTGCCCCGCGAGAGGCAGACGGACGACGCCGCGCTGGCAGGCCGTCTCCCAGCGGTCGGGCAGGAAGTGGAGCACGAAGCCGATGGCCATGAGGATGAACACGGCGCGGTAGCCGTCGACGAGCTGCCAGAAGAGCTGGGGCTGGAAGTTGGTCGTTATCTGATGTATCATGGTCCATGAAGCCTCAAACGTGCTGTTGCGGAAGAATATCCAGCAGAAGCACACCAGATGGAAGGTGAGCACGATGCCGCCCACGCGCCTCCAGCCCCGGCTTTCGTAGCGTTTGTCGCGTCCCAGCAGGCTGCGGAAGAACTTGTGCAGCGCCAGGGCTATGCCATGCACCGCGCCCCAGAACACGAAATTCCACGAGGCTCCGTGCCACAGTCCGCCCAGCAGCATGGTGAGAAACAGGTTGACGTAGGTGCGCAGCTTCCCTTTGCGGTTGCCGCCCAGGGAGATGTAGAGGTAGTCTCTCAGCCAGGTGGAGAGCGAGATGTGCCAGCGGTGCCAGAAGTCGGTGATGGACGAGGCTTTGTAGGGCGAGCGGAAGTTGAGCGGGAAGTGGAAGCCCAGCAGCAGGGCGAGGCCGATGGCCATGTCGCTGTAGCCCGAGAAGTCGCAGTAAATCTGCAGGGCATAGCCGTAGACGCCGAAGAGGTTTTCAATGCCGGAGTACAGTCCGGGGTTCTCAAACACGCGCTCCACGAAGTTCACGCTGATGTAGTCCGACAGGATGGCTTTCTTGAAAAGTCCGGCAGCTATGAAATATACGCCCCGGCCGAACATCTCCGGCGTGACGATGACCGGGCGCCGGATTTGCGGGATGAAGTCGCGTGCACGGACGATGGGGCCTGCCACCAGCTGCGGAAAGAACGACACGAAGAAGGCGTAGTCGAGCGGATTGCGCAACGCCTTCAGCTCCCCGCGATAGACATCGAGCGTGTAGCTCAGCGACTGGAAGGTGAAAAACGAGATGCCCACGGGCAGGAAGATGTCCAGCGCATGAAACTCTCCGCCCCACAGCGGGGCCAGCATCTCGTAGAAGAAGTTGGTGTATTTGAAGTAGCACAGCAGTCCCAGATTGATGGCAAGGCTGGTGACGAGCAGCGCGCGCCGCCCCGCCTTGGTGCGGGCATGCTCCATGAGGCGGGCCAGACAGAAGTCGCTCAGCGTCACCACGCCCAGCAGCACGAAGTAGGTGCCGCTGCTTTTGTAGTAAAAGTAGTAGGAGAAGAGCACCACGAAGAGCAGGCGCAAGGTGGTCGTCTTCCGCAGGCACAGATAGACGAGGCTGAAGCCCAGGAAAAGGAAGAGGAACAGGCCGCTGCTGAATATCATGGGTTGCTGTGCGTCGTAGGTGAGCACGTCGCAAAGGCGGTCGAGGTCAATTTGCCACATAGTCGTTGAATGCTTTTAAGAGGGCTTCGCCCAACAGGTTTCCTTGTATCGTATAGCCCTGATGCGTGTAGTGCACCTGGTCGCGCTGCATCAGGCGGTTGTTTTTCCAGTTTGTGCAGGCGTTCCGGCTGCCGCCTGCCAGATTGTATAAGTCCCACACGGGCAGTCCGCGCCGTTCCGCGAAGGCCAGCAGCGTGTCCACCACTTTCACGGTGCGCGGGTTCACGATGCGCCGGCGCCGGCTGGCACGCACGTAGGAGCCCGGCGGCGTGGTGAGCATCACCGTGGCGTCGGGCGCGTAGTGGCGCAGCAGGGTGAGCAGGGCGTCCAGCTGTGCGAAGTGTTCCACCGGGTCGTAGCGCCGGTTGTGGCTCTCGTTGGTGCCGAAAGAGAGGATGATGAGGTCGGGACGCAGGGCGGCCATCTGTTCCATCTTCTCGCGGGTGCAGAAGTCAGAGGCCGTGGCGCCGTTTTGCCCGATGGCGTGGTAGACCAGTCCCGGCGCGCCCGTCTCTCGGGCAATGGCCGTGGTGCGGTAGTTGATTTCGTCCGGATAGACGGCCTGGCCGCCCCAGGCTGCTTCCAGCGTGTGGCGCGCGGCCACGCTGAACACATGCCCCCGCACGTGGGAGTCGCCCAGCTGCACGATGCGCACCGGCTCCGTGCCTTGGCACAGTTTGGCGAAGAAGGGGGCCAGCAGGCTGTCGTCTTCAATCACATTCTCACCGGGGTTGCGGAATGACTTCGGCAGCGAATTGCCCACAGCCACGGCGTTGAGCCGTGCCTGCACGCCATGGCGCAGGTGAATGTCCGGGTTGGCCAGCGTGTCCTGCGGGGCCAGCGGGCGGGGCAGCACGTCCTGCGCCTGTGCCGCGCATAGGCATATGATATGGCACAGGAGGAAGAGCTTAATCCATTTCATAGGCTTTCCTCCGGTCATATTGCTCTTTGCCATAGATGAGCGTTTCGTACAGATGGCGGGCCAGCGTGCGTCCGCCCAGGAAGTTGATGTGCGTGTAGTCCAGGTTGGCCTGTGGCGGCTTGGCCTCCACCATGCGGCGTATGCTTCCCTCGCCGCCCATGGCATCGTAGAGGTTCCAGAAGGCCACGCCTCCCTTGGCGGCTATCGACTGCTGGTAGCGGATGAGATTCTTCACGCCGGGCATGGTGCGCAGGCGGCCTTCCTCGTCCTTGTATTCGCGGTCGCCCACGCCGATGACGAGTATGCCCGCTTCGGGGAAGGCGGTTTTCAGATGGTCGATGACGCGCAGCATGCCCGTTTCGTACCAGCTGTAGTCGCGTCCGCGCTCGGTAGCCACGTTGAGCCCGAATTGCAGCACGATGAGGTCATAGGGACGCACCCGGCCGAACCGGCGCAGCCGTTCCTGCGGAATGGAGGCCAGCGTCAACCCGCTGCTGCTGCGCACGCCGAAGTTGTCCACCGCGATGCCCGTGCGTCCGTCGAGCGCAAAGCCGTAGAAGGTAGCCGAATCGGCTTCCGCCACCGTCCAGCGCATGTTCTTTATGAGGCCTTCGCGGCAGAGTGTCTGCATCCGTCCGTCTCCCGCGAGAGGGGTTGGCGCGCTGTCTATGCCGTCCATGCGGGTTTTGATGTACACGGTGTCGGTCGATTCAAAATAGATGGTCGCCACTTCGCAGCTGTCCAGATGTGCGCGGTGTGCTTTGGGCGGACGTGCCTCGACGTAGGCTCCGGCGCGGGGGATGAAGTAGTGTCCCGACGGGCCTATGCGCTTACGGTCGTAGCCCGTAGAGTCGTTGACCCCTTTCGATGTCCATCCGCCGAACGAATGGCGCAGCGTCTTGCGGAAGCCGTATGTCCCCGAGGTGATGTCCACATAACCCACCCCGCATCCGCCGTAGTGTTCTTGCAGCATGTCGCGCAGGTCGCCCGTCAGGATGTCGGCTTCAATGAACGAGTCGCCGAAGTAGGCGATGCGCACGGGTCGTTCGCCGACGTGGTCGAGCGCATCGTAGAATGGTGCCATGCCGCGCCGGGTGGAGTCGGCATAGTCCTCAATGCAGGTAAGCCCCGTGCGGCAGGTGTCCACGAACGCCGGTTTGGGCGGCGGTGGTAGGGGGATGGTGTCGGCTTCCTCCGGCTCGGGCTCTTCGGCCTCGATGTCGGCCAACATGTTCACGCGGCGCATGGTGTGGCCGTCGATGGTGATGGCGGGCAACCAGTGCAGTCCCAGCAGAACGGCTGCCACGATGAGTGTCAGCAGGAATGTGCGTGCTATGTAGTTCTTCATTGCGTGTCGGTTTTGGGGTGCAAAGTTATGCGTTCGCCGTGGAGTAACCAGCCTTTCAGGACGTTTTTTAAGTTTTTGTTTTCTTAGTAATATCTAGGCGCGACGGAAATACATTCAATAACTTCGTCCTGCGAGAATAGGATTTGCAGTGAATGGTCGTTCATCAGATTGTTAAAGATGATGGAGTAGAATCCATCATATCGTTTTTCCCTGGATGTATATCCGGGCATGTTTTTGACTTTCTCGAACGAGTCTCCGACTTTGAGCTTTGTTCCTTCGAAGTCAAGCGTATATTTGGGAGAATCCAATATGAAGTCTATAATCCCCGGATCATTTTCTCTCTTATCGTCGTTCATGCGTACTGTTAAATCACTCCCGAATCTGAATTCATATCCGGTGCCGTAATCCGTAGCTTCCCATGTGTATATTTGAGTAGGTTCTCCTAAAGCTTCTTTGAGTTGTTCGATGGAATAGATATATCCAAACATGATTCCGTTGATGGATATGCTGTCCCGGCTGTTTCTTGTTTTGATTTGAGCGGATAGTTGCAATGCGGCTACAAGCAGCGTGCATAAAATAATAGCGATTCGTTTCATAGCTGTTATGGTTAATAATATCTAGGTGCGACGGAAATGCATTCAATAACTTCGTCCTGCGAGAACAAGATTTGCAGCGAATGGTCGTTCATCAGATTGTTAAAGATGATGGAGTAGAATCCATTGTATCGTTTTTCCCTGGATGTATACCCCGGCATCTTTTTGACTTTCTCAAATGAGTCTCCGACTTTGAGTTTTGTCCCTTCGAAGTTAAGCGTATATTTGGGTGATTTTAGTATAAATTCTATAATTCCAGGGTCGTTTTCTCTCTCGTCGTCGTTCATACGTACCGTTAAATCATCCCCGAATCTGAATCCAAATCCGGTGCCATAATCCGTAGCTTCCCAAGTGCTAATTTGAGTAGGTTCTCCTAGTGCATCCTTTAATTGGTCAATGGAATAGATATATCCAAACTTGATACCGTTGATGGATATGCTGTCCCGGCTGTTTCTTGTTTTGATTTGAGCGGATAATTGCAATGCGGCTACAAGCAGCGTGCATAAAATAATAGCGATTCGTTTCATAGCTGTTATGGTTAATAATATCTAGGTGCGACGGAAATACATTCAATAACTTCATCTTGCGAGAACAAGATTTGTAGTGAATGGTCGTTCATCAGATTGTTGAATATGATGGAGTAGAATCCATTGTATCGTTTTTCCCTGGATGTATACCCCGGCATGTTTTTGACTTTCTCGAACGAGTCGCCAACTTTGAGTTTTGTCCCTTCGAAGTCAAGCGTATATTTAGGCGAATTAAGGATGAAGTCTGTAATTCCAGGGTCGTTTTCTCTTGGGTCATCCTTCATTTGTACAACTAAATCGCCACCAAATCTTATGTAATGGTTATAGCCATAATCATCAGCCGGATGTGTGTTTATTTGAGATGGCTCTCCTAGTGCATCCTTTAATTGTTCAATGGAATAGATATATCCAAACATGATTCCGTTGATAGATATGCTGTCCCGGCTGTTTCTTGTTTTGATTTGAGCGGATAGTTGCAATGCGGCTATAAGCAGCGTGCATAAAATAATAGCGATTCGTTTCATGATGAAGTAGTTTTAAAAGGTTTGTTTAATAGATATGATAAGAGTCACAAGGGGTGGATATGGTTCCTTTGCTTCCATTTACGGTGCCGTTCAGATAAAGTTCCGGATTTATCCAGTTGCCCGTTTCATCTTTGATGCCTAGGTGCAGGTGGGGTAATTCGGCTTTGGCATTGCCGGTCACTCCCGTATAGCCGATGATGGTACCGGCTTGTACGTAGTCGCCCACTTTGAGCGGTTCTCCGTTTCGTATGGCGACGGGGTAATCTGCCGAAAGATGCCAATAGTAGACAGTAATGGTCTTGCCATTGACTTTGGAGCGTACGCCGAATCTGTTTCCGGCCCCGTTTCTATCTCCTTTATAGTCTTTAGGATAATTTTTTCCAATCTTGTTTGGTTGTTCCGTGACATATGGCCCGACAATCGTTCCACTGAATAGGGCGTACACGGGAGTATTGATGTCGGCCATCAAGTCGATGCCTTGGTGGAATTTCTTTTCTCCGTATTTATCAACACGTGTGTATCCGAAGCGTGCGCCCCCGATGTTGTATAAGTTGGGAGGCATCAAGTGCATCAGCACCAAGGGATTTGCTTTGCCTTTCTCGTCGTTCCGACAAGGCCGTCCAAGTTCAGGATGGTTCGGGTCATACCCTCCGGAGTCGAATCCGCCTTCTATGGGTTTGGTTCCGCCTGTGCCGTGGCCGCTTCCGCCGCCTACATCGTGTGCGGAGGTTAAAGTGTAGGTGTATTGGAATATGATATCGATGAAATAGCACATTTTGATGTAATCTCCGATTTCTTGTATTTGTTCTTTAATGTCTCTTTCCAATGTGGCATAGGCTATAGGGTGTAGGCATGAGATTTTCAATTGCAAAAATCGGAATCCTGTATGGGCAATCTGGTCTAGGCAAATGATGGCACCGCCTGCGGAGTGATGTCTGTAAAAGTACTCGAAGGTATCTATAATGGTTTCATTGCTGATGCTGACTGCCATGGGTTCGCCGTTTGGCCCGACTGCTCCATAGGAGGATACTTGATAGTTGATGTAAACGATGCCCTTGTCTACTAGAGACGAAGGGTTTGCTGCCCGTGTATCGCTTGATGTCTCTTTGTATTCTTTCAGATTCGAAGCCAATTGCAGCAATTCAGTGCTGACCTGTAAACCTTGGTTGTGTAAGTCGAGAAACACCCATGCATAAAGATAACGATGGTTTTCCGGAATTTCGGTGCGGAGAAAATCGGCATCCATGTTGATGGGTATTCCAAGTGTTCCATGGATGCTTCTTGTTTCCAAAGGTTTCTGTTCGTCAACGGGATAGATGATGCATCCTTCCACTTCTTTGTTGCCGTTGCAGTAGGGGATGAGGTAATACATGCCGAAGTCTTCCGACGAGGCTGTGATGGCATGTTCATAGAGGAGGTGTTTGCCGTGGCTGATGCGTTCAAGCCGTTCTGTGCTTCCGGGTTGTTCTTGTATTTGCTTCCACAGCATGACAGCTTCTGCACGGTCGGTTTGTATGCTTTCCGCCGATTGTGCTCCGGATAAAAATTGTTCAGACGCACAAGAAGCGAGAGTCAATACGCCTAAAATCTCTATCAGAATAGCGCATAGAGTAGAGTGTTTTTTCATGATGAAGGTATTTGTGCCTGTAGGGCAAATATACTAAAGTGTGAACAAAAAGCAAAGAGTGTGTAGGAATAATTGCAAATGGCATGGAAAATGGGATTGGAGTGCTTACCGAAATAAACACGGCAATCCCCGCACGGGCCGCTCTGTGGTGCAGGGCTACGGCGTGCGGGGATGCGGTGAAATGGGTTCCCGATGGGGTTTGTGTCTGTCCATATGTGCGCTCCCGGGCGTCCATATGCCGGGACGCGAGCGTGGATATGGACGCTCGCGAGCGTCCATATCCACGCTCAGGGCGGTGAAAGTATGCCGATTGACGGGCGGTCAGTCGCCGTCAGTTTAGCGGATATCCTTGATGGCTTCCACCAGGCGGCGGAAGTCGTCGGGGAAGACGTCGCCGATGTTACCGATGCGGAACGTGTCGGCCTGCGATATCTTGCCCGGATAGATGACGAAGCCCCGTTCTTTCAGTTTGAGATAGAAGGCTTTGAAGTCGAAACCTTCCTCCGGATAGTAGAACGACGTGATGACGGGCGATTGCTCCTCGTCGGGCAACAGGGTGCGGAAGCCCAGCGAGCGCATGCCTTCCACCAGCACGCGATGGTTCTCGCAGTAGCGGGCATGACGGGCGGAGATGCCTCCTTCGGCTTTCAGTTCGTTGAGGGCCTGCATGAAGGCGCGTACCACGTGGGTGGGCGACGTGAAGCGCCATTTGCCGTGTCCCTTTTCCATGGCGGCCCATTGGTCGTAGAGGTCGAGCGAGAGCGAGCGCGCCACGCCTTTGCATTGCTCCAGCAGACTGCGGCGGGCGATGACGAAGCCGAACCCCGGCACGCCCTGGATGCACTTGTTGGCACTGCTGATGAGGAAGTCGATGCCCAGCGCGGCCATGTCGACGGGTACGCCGCCGAAGCTGCTCATGGCGTCGACGATGAGCGTCTTGCCGTGGGCCTTCACCACTTGGGCCACGCGCTCCAGCGGGTTGAGCACGCCGGTCGTGGTTTCGCAGTGCACCACTGACACGTGGGTCACTTCGGGATGTTCGTCCAGATAGGCGCCGATGGCTTCCGGGTCGACGGGCTGCGTCTCCTCAAACTTCAATACGTGATGGGGAATGCGATAGTAGTCGGCAATGGTGCCCATGCGCAGGCCGTAGGCGCCGTTGGCGGCGATGAGCAGATGGTCGTCGGGGCGCACGGTGGAGCCGAGTGTGGCTTCCACGCAGAACGTGCCGCTGCCTTGCATGAGCACGGCGGTGTATTCGTCGGGGCGGCTCGATGCAAGTTCCGTCAGTTCGTGGCGGATGACTTCCACAATGCCTATGTTGTAATCTTCATCCCATGTGCACCAGTCGCTCATCATGGCTTCTTTTACGGTCTCGCTGGTGGTCAGGGGGCCGGGAGTAAGGAGTAAATAAGGTCTCATATCGTGTTTGTTTTTTAAGGTTTATGTCTGGGATTATGCATTCATGCGCGTGTTGATGGCTTCGATGAGGGCCGGCAGTTCGGCGATGGTGTCCACCACATAGTGCGCTCCGGCGGCATACATGCGCATGCGCACCTCTTCTTTCCGGCGGGCCAGTTCATCGGCGGGCATGGCGGCAACTTCGGCTTGGGTCAGTGCCAGTTCGTTGCTTCCTGTTATTACGCCTACGCTCCAGGCTCCGGCATTCACGCCTTCGCGGATGTCGGCTATGGTGTCGCCGAACTTCAATACGCTTTGAGGGCAGGGAACAGCCAGGCGGCACATGTTCTGATATATCATGTAGGGAGCGGGACGTCCGGCGGGCAGATTGTCGGAAGTGACGCAGGCATCCACCACATATCCCTTTTTGGCAGCGGCCGGTATGACCACGTCCATCATCTGCCGTGTGTAGCCCGATGTGGAACCCACCTTGATGCCGGCGGCACGCAGCGAGGCGATGGTGTCCACCACGTGGGGGATGGGGTCGGTGTAGTCTTCCAGCGTGGCGAAGAGTACCCGTTGGAACTCGGCGTAGCGCGCCTGCACGTCGTCTTCGTTGAAATCGCGTCCGAACTTGGCGCGGAAGTCGGCGTTGATTCGCTCGCTGCGGAAGAGGGCGCGAATCTCTTCAATCTTGGTCAGTCCCATGTGGGCACGCGTCTCGGCGGCCGTCACGGGCACGCCGATGGCTTTGAAGCTTTCCATGAAAGCGGCGACCGGGGCAAAGCAGCCGTAATCGACGGCAGTGCCGGCCCAGTCCATGATGATACATTCAATACGTTTCATTTAGCAGAGTGTTTATAATTAGTTTAAAGTGTGTTCGGTATCGGTTGTGGCGCGGCCGTGACAGCCTTTCCGGCCTTGCGGCGCACGATGTAGCTTGCAGAGCCGACGAATGCCAGGCAACATATCAGTCCGATGTACAGGTTCATGTGGTTATAGAACGCGCTCCAGTCGATGCCCGTAAGCCAGTATTCCTTGAACACCAGCAGGGCCACGGTGCCGGCATAACCCACGAAATCGATGGTGATGATGAAGAAGCCTACATTGCCGCGTATCTTGAAGCAGGCGATAAAGCGTTCGAAAAAGATGGTCTGGAAGCCCAGATAAGCAACGTCGATGCAGAGGCTTTGCAGAAACAGCCAAGTGGTAGTCGACATCGACAATGTTTCGTAGTTTGCTCCCACATAGGCCAATGTGCCCATGCCCAAGGTGGAAAGCAATAACAGGGCAGTAAGCACGGTGGCATGATTTCTCACCATGGCCAGCAGGGCGAAGACAAGCAGCATAATCAGTGTGGCGATGGTGTCGACGTGGGCAAACGTCCATGCCGAAATGGTGCTTACATCAATAATGCACACGATGAAGTCCTCCTTGATGTCGCGCATCACCGTAATGAGCAGGTTGGCCACGAAGAGCATGAGCAGGACGGGCATGAAGCGCATGAACAAGTCGCGTCGCTCGTGTCCGTTGAGCGTGACGCGTTCCGTGCGTGCGGCTATGTCAGCGGCCGTCGGACGGGGAAAGCGTGTCATCATCCATCCCGTGAAGCATAGCAGCGGGAAGGCAACGGCGCCTATCAGGGCCGGCATCCAAAACTCGCTCACGTGCAAATCGTGCATGGCATAAAGCCCGAGCGATTTGGCCACTCCCGAACTGAGCGCCATGCTCACGCCCATGATGCTGGCCAATATGTCGGTGGTGCGCCGGCCTTCCAGGAAACTGAATATGACGCCCCACATGCAGCCCAGCGA
The DNA here is from genome assembly GCA_944321015.1 of uncultured Phocaeicola sp. Taxonomy (GTDB): domain Bacteria; phylum Bacteroidota; class Bacteroidia; order Bacteroidales; family Bacteroidaceae; genus Phocaeicola_A. The sequence goes on from CALUJS010000035.1 coordinate 25,349, forward strand.
AAGGCCGTTGAAGAAAAGGGCCGCGATGTTGTAGGGCACGGGCAGCAGTCCGAATGCCAAGAGCGAAACTTCGGACAGGGCAGCCGAGCCGACGATGAACTTCAGTCTTCCCTCCGGTCTCAGTTCCGAGATGAACTTGATGCCCAAAAACTTTGCGGTGACGTAGCCCAGCAGCTGGACGATGCTTACGGCTATCTTGTAATCCATTCCCCACACGCTGAGGCCTTCAAATTCGGCCGCCGTGAAGGGTTGCGCAAGGCATAGACCAAGGAGTATGACAGGAGGGCGGTGCCTCCGGCCCATAGAATAAACGCCCAGTCGGGCATCCGGCCCGTGCGGGAGCCGGTTGTTGTCAACGTTTCATTCAGCGAGTTCATGTTTGCTTTACAATTTCTATCCGGCGGCAAAAGTAGAGTCGCAGGCAAAAGCAAACAAAGACTGTAAAAGGAATTTGCGCTTTGTAACGGAAAGGTAACGCTTACGAAACGGTTCTGCAACATGGCTGAAACAAATTTGTAATTTGCCTCGTTTCTGAGCGGTGTCAGTTCAGCTCGCGGGTGAGGAAGCTCTCCAGCTCCTCGGCCGACAGTTTCAGGTGGAATTCTCCGCGGAAGGCGATGGAGATGCCTCCCGTTTCCTCCGAAACGATGACGGCCAGCGCGTCGGTCTGTTGCGAGACGCCCAGGGCGGCACGGTGGCGCAGGCCCAGTTTCTTGGGTATGTCCAGACTGTGCGACACGGGCAGGATGCATCCGGCTGCCGTGATGCGCTTGTGGCACACGACCATCGCGCCGTCGTGCAACGGACTGTTTTTGAAGAAGATGTTCTCGATGAGGCGTTGGTTGATGTTCGCGTCGATGGTGTCGCCCGTATGGATGATGTCGTTGAGCGGGATGGCGCGTTCAAACACGATGAGGGCGCCCACCTTCTGTCGGCTCATGTTCATGCAGGCCATGACCACGGGCATGATGTCCGAGCGTTCCACCTTGCTGTGCTTGTTTCCCGTGAGCAGATGAAACAGCCGGCTCACCTTCTCGTGCGAGCCGAGCACCTGCAGGAAGTGGCGCACATCGTCCTGAAAAAGAATGATGAGCGCGATGACGCCCACCTTGACCAGTTGGTCGAAGATGGCTCCCAACAGCCGCATCTCGAGCACCTGTGCCACGAGCAGCCACAGCAGGATGAAGATGAGCACTCCGGTGAATATTTTTACCGAGCCGGATTCCTTCATGAACTTGTAGCCGTAGTAGAGCAGCAGGGCGACCGACAGGATGTCGATGATGTCTTTTATTTCGATGTTGAACATGCCGATAAGTGTTTTTAGAGTACGGATTTATTGTTGGACGCCGCGGCGTCGCGTATGGCCTGAACCACGCGCATCGTGTCGGCGGCGGCTTTCACATCGTGCACGCGCAGGATGTGTGCCCCCTTCATCAGGGCCGCCGCGTGCAGGGCCGTGGTGCCGGACAGGGCTTCGTCGGGCGTGCAACCCAGCAGGCGGTACACCATCGACTTGCGCGACACGCCCACCAGCAGCGGCAGGTCGAACGTGCGGATGAATTCCTCGAGGCAGGCCATCAGCTCGTAGTTGTGTTCCAACGTCTTGCCGAAACCGAAACCGGGGTCGAGGATGATGTCGTTCGCGCCCATGTCGTGCAGGCGGTCTATGCGTTCGGCGAAGTAGGTAAACACCTCCTCCACAAGGCAGTCGTAGCGGGGATTGTGTTGCATGGTCTGCGGAGTGCCCTGCATGTGCATCAACACGTAAGGCACACGCAGGCGCGCCACGGTGGCAAACATGCGCTCGTCCATCATGCCGCCCGAAATGTCGTTGATGATGCCCACGCCATAGTCGCCCACACACTGCTCGGCCACGTCGGCGCGAAACGTATCCACCGACACGATGGCCTCCGGGCATTCCTCGCGCACGATGCGCAAGGCGCGGCGCAGGCGTTCCATTTCTTCTTCGGCGCTGATGTGTTCGGCGTCGGGACGCGAGGAATATCCGCCCACGTCGATGATGGAGGCTCCTTCGTCCACAATCCGGCGGCATCGTTGGCGGATGGCGTCATCGGTCTGCATGCGGCTTTGGGCGTAGAACGAGTCGGGCGTTACGTTGAGTATTCCCATCACCTGCGGAGTCGACAGGTCGAGAAGCGTCCCGTGTATGTTGAGTGTGTAGTGATTCATGAATCAGGTCGGTTTGTAGCGGCAAAAGTACACACAATAATTGATTCCGTGATACAATTGTTTTCCCTTTTTTGCCCCGTGCGAAAACCGACGGTTCCCCTTTTCCTCCCTCCGTAACCCCTCCGCGAGCGCCCATATCCGCAGGCGTGAGCGTCCATATCCCGGCTCGCGAGCGTGCATATGTGCGCGTTCGGGCGGATATATGGAGGCTCGCGGGCGGGGAATGAGCGAGATGTTCTTTGCTCTATTAACAGCTGTTTGCCGGTCTGTTTCTGATATTTTGGCTATGTTTGCATGTCAAATCAGAAAGAAAGGTTTCATCTATGGAAATAACGTCACTCTACCGGATATTTCGGGAGCATCCCGAGGTTACGACCGACAGCCGCCGTTGTTCGGCGGGAAGCATTTTTTTTGCGTTGAAAGGGGCTACGTTCGACGGCAATGCGTTTGCGCGCCGGGCGTTGGAGCAGGGCTGCGCCTATGCGGTCATCGACGATGCGGCGTGCGGCGATGCGTCCGACGGGCGTTTCATCGTGGTCGACAATGTGTTGCGCACGCTTCAGCGTCTGGCCAATTATCACCGCCGCCGGCTCGGCACGCGCATCATCGGCATAACGGGCACGAACGGCAAGACCACGACCAAGGAACTCATTGCCCACGTGCTGATGCAGAAGTACCGCGTGCTCTATACGCAGGGCAATCTGAACAATCAGATTGGCGTCCCGCTGACGTTGCTCCGCTTGCGGCCGGAGGACGAGCTGGCCGTGGTGGAGATGGGGGCGAGCCATCCGGGCGACATCCGCGAGCTGGTCGAAATCGTGGAGCCGGATTATGGCATCATCACCAACGTGGGGAAAGCCCACCTGGAGGGTTTCGGCTCGTTCGAAGGCGTCATCCGCACGAAAGGGGAGTTGTATGACTTCTTGCGCATGCGTCCGCAATCTCAAATATTCCTCCACAATGACAATCCTTATCTGTGTCGCATGGCCGGCGGATTGTCGGCCGTTCGCTACGGTCGTCCGCAGGCCGATGCGTCGGATGAGCCGTTTGTCTGCGGCGAGGTGGTGGAGTGTGCTCCGTACCTGCATTTTCGTTGGAAGGAAAGCGGGCAGCCGTGGCACGACGTGTGTACGCATCTGATTGGTTCCTACAACGTCGACAATATGTTGGCCGCCGTGTGCATCGGGCGTTTCTTCGGTGTGCCGGCCCGGCAGGTCGATGAGGCGCTGAAGGCTTATGTGCCGACCAATAACCGTTCGCAATTGGTTCACACACAGTGCAATCATCTGATTGTCGATGCCTATAACGCCAATCCGACGAGCATGGCTGCTGCGTTGAACAATTTCCGTGAAATGAAGGTCTTGCCCAAGATGGTGATTCTGGGCGCCATGAAGGAACTGGGCGGACAGAGTGCGGAGGAACATCGTGCCGTGGCGGATGCCTTGCGCGATTGTCGCTTTGACAAGGTTTGGCTGGTGGGCGATGAATTTGCCGGTGCCGGGGATGTGGCGCGCGTCTTTCGCAATGCCGACGAGGTGATAGAAGCGTTGAAGGCGGAATGTCCTCGGGGGTATTATGTGTTGATAAAAGGCTCGAACAGCATGAAGCTTTCTACGGTGGTTCCTTATTTATAATGTTCGCGCGTACATAAATATTATGTCGAGATTTGTTTCTTGACGTTCGGAGGTATGACGATGAATTTATGGGAAGACTTGCCGGCGGTTGTTTTGATGTTCGATGGCAAGTCTTCTGCTTTTAAAATCTCATTTTTCGGATGTAAGCAACGTTTGCTGCCGTGTCGGATAAAAGGTTGTAGAATGTGAGCTGGTGTTAATAAAAGTGTAGTAGTGACACTCTTTGAGAGCGTGAGGCGGATACTTTGTGGCAGATAAGAGATAGCGAGAGGTCTGATTTCACATTGTGAGGCAAAGAAACCATGTTCTATAACATATTATTTGCTAGTGCGTTAGCCCGACTGCTAAAAATTTCTCGAAAAAATGTGGCGAAAAAGTTTGGAGGGAACGCGCAAACGCTCTACCTTTGCATCCGC
>CALUJS010000036.1 GCA_944321015.1 uncultured Phocaeicola sp.
TTCCTCAAAAATATTTTTTGCCTGAAATATTCAATTCTCGACGGGAGATAAGCGAGGGGTTTTGCAACACCTACTGTTTTTGTTTCCCGTCCGCTCAAATTTCTCCCGTCCGCCACGACACAAAAAGAAAACGCAGGAAGTCTCATCCTGCGATGCACACTTCCTGCGTTTTCCGTTATCCGGCTTCAAGCGCCCGGTCACACGATGCCTTGCGCCATCATGGCTTTTGCCACCTTCATGAAACCGGCCACGTTGGCACCTTTCACGTAGTTGATATAACCATCCGGCTCGGTGCCATATTTCACGCAAGCCTCGTGAATATTCCTCATGATGCTCTTCAGACGCTCGTCCACTTCTTCCTTCGTCCATCCCAGCTTAATGGCATTCTGCGTCATTTCCAGACCCGACACCGATACACCGCCGGCATTGGCTGCCTTACCCGGAGCATAGAGTATCTTAGCCTCCTGGAACACACGAATAGCCTCCGGAGTAGAAGGCATGTTGGCTCCTTCCGACACGGCTATCACACCATTGGCCACCAACTGGCGGGCATGGTCGCCGTTCAGTTCGTTTTGCGTGGCCGAAGGCAATGCGATGTCAGCCTTCTCTCCCCAAGGTTTAGCTCCGGGCACGTATTTGCAACCATACTTCTCCGCATACTCGCGAATGCGGCCGCGATAAAGGTTCTTCAGCTCCATGATGTAGTCGAGCTTCTCGCGGTCGATGCCGTCCGGATCGTAAATGTAACCATCCGAGTCGGACATGGTGACAACCTTTCCGCCCAATTCGATAACCTTTTCAGCCGTATATTGAGCCACGTTTCCGGAACCGGAAATCAGACATACTTTCCCTTTCAAGTCCTGACCTCTGGTTTTCAGCATTTCCTGCAGGAAATAGATGTTGCCATAACCTGTGGCCTCGGGACGTATCAACGAGCCGCCAAATTCCAAACCTTTTCCCGTCAGCGTTCCGGTGAACTCGCGTGTCAGTTTCTTGTACATGCCAAACATGTAGCCCACTTCACGACCGCCAACGCCGATGTCTCCGGCCGGGACATCAGTCTCGGGGCCGATGTGACGCCACAACTCCAGCATGAAAGCCTGACAGAAACGCATCACTTCGGCATTCGATTTGCCACGCGGCGAGAAGTCCGAACCTCCCTTGCCGCCACCCATCGGAAGTGTGGTCAGCGAGTTCTTGAAAGTTTGCTCAAAAGCCAAAAACTTCAAGATGCCCAGATTCACGGAAGCATGGAAACGGATACCGCCTTTGTAAGGACCGATGGCATTGTTGTGTTGCACGCGGTAACCCATGTTGGTACGCACATTGCCTTGATCGTCCACCCAAGTCACACGAAACTGATAGACACGGTCGGGAATACAGAGACGCTCTATCAGATTCACTTTGTCAAATTCAGGATGCTTATTGTACTCCTCTTCAATAGTACTCAGTACCTCTTCCACTGCCTGGTGATACTCCGGTTCATTCGGGAACCGCCTTTTCAAATCTTCCAATACGTTCGTTGCATTCATATCTTCTATTTTAGTAAAACAGCTTTCTATTCGACTGCAAAAATACACAAAACATCTGAATACGCAATCAAAATCCTACATTTTTAGATAAAAACATATCAAATTCCTATATTTATTCCATTTGTATAGACAAATAGTTAATCACCCGCGCTCAACTTGCGCGTCTGCGGCAAAGCAATCGTTTCAATGCCGGAAACTTTTCCACACCGGAATCAGCACCAATACGGCCGAAAGCGCCAGCGACACGACCAAAGGGCCGTCAATCCGGGCTGCGGACGTCAAGACAATAAAACAAAGCGCAACCCACAACAGAATCAGGCACACAGCCTGAGAGCGAGACAAAGGCTTTCTCATTTTTCGAAGTCTAATACAAAAAAGGCTGTCAACAAGACACAACGTCTCTCGTGACAGCCTTTATCATTACAACATAATATCAATTTCTTCTTTTCTTTGCCACCATGGCATCAATCACGGCAACTGCGGTGATGTTCACAATGTCGCGCACCGAACTTTCAAAGTCGGTGAAGTGTATCGGCTTGTTCAATCCCATCTGGATGGGGCCTATCATCTCGGTCTCTCCCATGGCCTGAATCAGCTGGTAGGCCGAGTTGGCCGAACTCAGATTGGGGAATATCAATGTGTTCACGTCCTTGTCTTTCAGACGGGTGAAAGGATACTTCTTGTCACGCAGCTCGCGGTTCATGGCAAAGTTTACCTGCATCTCGCCGTCTATGGCCAGGCTCGGATAATGTGCCTGCATGTAGTCCACCGCCTCATGCACGATAGCCGGACTTCCGGCCTCGTCGGAACCGAAATTGGAGTAGGAAAGCATGGCCATCACCGGAGTCTGATTGAAAAACTCCACCGTACGCCGCGCCAGGCGGGCAATGTCTATCAGCGTAGCCGTGTCGGGATGGCGGTTAATCAACGTGTCGGCCAGGAAGTAAGTGCCCTTCTTGGAGTTCAGGATGTGCATCGTGCCGAAATGCTTGTATTCGGGCTGTATGCCGATGACCTCCTTTGCCACCTTGATGGTGTTGGAATAGCGGGTGTACAAGCCTGTGATGAAAGCGTCGGCCTCGCCCGTCTCCACCATCATCATGCCGAAATAGTTGCGTTCGAACATCTTGTCGCTGGCTTCCTCGAAGGTGAACCCTTCGCGTCCCCGCTTCTCGGCCAGGATATGCGCATAGCGTTCGCGTCGCTCGGTCTGGCAATCGTGACGCAGGTTGATGATTTCCACGCCCTCCAGACTCACGTCCAGCTCCTTGGCCAACTTCTCGATGCGCTCCTCGTTGCCCAGCAGGATGGGGTGGCAGATGCCTTCGGCCTTGGCCTCAACGGCGGCCTTCAGCATGTGCGGATGCGTGCCCTCGGCAAACACAACGCGCTGCGGGTCACGGCGGGCCGTCTCGTAGAGTTGGCGCGTAAGCTTGCTCTCCTGCCCCATGAGCTCACGCAGGTGAGTCTTGTAGGCATCCCAGTCGGTTATCTCCTTGCGGGCCACGCCCGACTCCATGGCGGCCTTGGCCACAGCCATCGAGACTTCGGTAATCAGACGCGGGTCGACCGGTTTCGGAATGAAATAGTCGGGGCCGAAGGTGAAATTGTTCACATGATAAGCCTCGTTCACCACGTCGGGCACGGGCTGCTTGGCCAGATTGGCAATGGCATACACGGCGGCCAGCTTCATGTCCTCGTTGATGGCACTGGCATGAGTATCGAGCGCTCCGCGGAATATATAGGGGAACCCGATGACGTTGTTTATCTGGTTCGGATAGTCGGAACGTCCCGTGGAAATCAGCACGTCGGGACGCGAGGCCTTGGCATCTTCGTAGGAAATCTCCGGCGTGGGATTGGCCAGTGCGAAGACGATGGGTTTCTCGGCCATGCTGCGTATCATGTCCTGCGTCAGCACATTGCCCTTCGAAAGACCCAGGAACACATCGGCTCCCCGGATGGCTTCGGCCAGCGTATGCACATCGCGGCGGTCGGTGGCAAAGAGTTTCTTGTTCTCCGTCAGGTTCTCGCGGTCGGAAGTAATCACTCCCTTGCTGTCGAGCATCACGATGTTTTCCTTGCGCGCACCCAGACTGACATACAGCTTCGTACAGGATATGGCCGAAGCGCCGGCGCCGTTGACCACGATGCGCACGTCCTCAATGCGCTTGCCTGCCACTTCAAGGGCATTGAGCAAACCGGCCGAAGAGATGATGGCCGTGCCGTGCTGGTCGTCATGCATCACGGGGATGTCAAGTTCTTCCTTCAACCGGCGTTCTATCTCGAAACACTCCGGAGCCTTGATGTCTTCCAGATTGATGCCGCCAAACGTGGGCGCAATGGCTTTCACGGCCTCAACAAACTTGTCGGGGTCTTTCTCGTCGACCTCGATGTCGAACACGTCGATGCCTGCATAAATCTTAAACAACAGCCCTTTGCCTTCCATCACGGGCTTGCCGCTCACGGCACCGATATCGCCCAGTCCGAGCACGGCCGTGCCGTTGGAAATGACGGCCACCAGATTGCCCTTGTCGGTATAATCGTATGCCTTGTGAGGATCTTTTTCTATCTCGAGGCAAGGCTCGGCCACGCCGGGCGAATAGGCCAGCGACAGGTCGGTTTGCGTACTGTAAGGCTTTGTGGGAACCACCTCTATCTTACCCGGCCTTCCCTGTGAGTGATAAAGCAAGGCCGCTTCACGTGTTATCTTTACCATAAGATTTATATTAATCTGTTTCTTTATTGACTAAACACAGCAAATGTAAGAAGAATATTATAAATCAGATTCCCATACATCCTTTTTAACCATTTTTTGGGGACGATTGTCACATAAACGAAACAAACGCTTATCCTTCCGCCATTGAGGGGCCGGAGGAGCGACGATATGAACGCTCGCGAGCCGATATATGGACGCTCGCGTCCGGGAATATGTCCGCTCGCGACTAAGCATATGGCCGCTCACGAGCGTCAATAAAGAAAAGCGGAAGGAGACATGTCGGCGGCATCGGGGGATGATGCTGTATCGACATGCCTCCTTCGGGATGGAGTCTGTTTAGCAGATTATTCCACGGTCAGAACGGCGGAATCGGAATGGGCGTTCAGTTCGGGCGCATAGGCAGACTGGATGGTAGCTATGCCCAAACGGTACGTGCCGGGGGCGGTCAGAGTGTATTCCATGTCGAACATGTGCACGCCTTTGCGGAAACGGTCGACAAAGTAGCGGACAGACGCATCCTTCACCACACGGTAACAGCCCACGCCATCGGTCCAACGATAACCGGAGAGCACCACGCCCGGCTCCATGCAGGCGGCCTGCTTGTCTTCTATCTGAACAAAGTCCATGTCGCGGTCGGCGCGGACAATGAGGCGTGACAACACACGGTCGCCCACGGCCAATGCCTCGCCCGGCTGCACTTCCTGCCACTCCTCTTTTCCGTCGACAAGGCGGCGCACCAGCAACCGGCGTTCCACGGACAAGCCTGCGGCATGGCTGCCCACCTTGTCCAGTTCCTCCAGATACTGCGCATAGACGGCTCCCCACGACAGATGGTCGGCTTTCTGTTCCACGGTCAGCGTCTTGGGCGATTTCGATTTCCCTTCCAACGCGATGGTTTGCTTCACGTAACCCAAGGCCGAAGCAGGGCTGTCAAAGTCCAGAGCCTTCCTGTCGAGTTTCAGCGTGGCCGGTTCGGAAGCGTCAAGCCACTCGCCGCGTCCGGCCAACAGAGCGTAAACGGCATTCACGCTGTTGAGGGGCGTATCCCATGCCTGCACCTGCTTCTGCTTCAGGAGCCACTGTTGGAACTCGTTCACCGTGCTGTCGGCCACGCCCAACGAGCGGCAAACGTCGATGACCATCGTCTGGGTCGGAATGCGATAGTCTGCCCAAGCGTATTGAGCGATATCCGTATCATAATACCGTCCCAGCTCGGGGGTCTGCACGGAGTATTCCAGGCACGACTGCAGGAAAGTGCGGCCCGCCTCCTCGCGACCCGCTTGGCACAAGATGTAGGCCGACGCGGCTTTGCCGAAGATACTCAGGCGGGAAGTGGAACGTGCCAGTTTGTCAAGAAAGTAGTCGAAAGCCGTTTGCCTGTCGGCAGAGAGCTTCTTGCCATAGAGTGTTTGCAGGTAGAGATAGTGGAGCGTCAGTTCGGAAGGATAAAGGTCGTGCGCACCTTTCGCCTCGGCCTCCTTCATGCGCTTGTATTCCTCCATGGCGTCTTCGGCCAGATAGTTCATGGCACGGCTGATGCTCTGGGCGGTCTCGTCGTTGAAAGCGCCGTCGGTCAGGTGGTTCAGACGAAGCAGCGTCTCGACTACCGAAGTGGTCACGTAGCGGTTGCCGCCCATGCCGGGATACCAGCTCCATGCGCCGTCGGCACGTTGCAGGGCGGTCAGTTTTTGCAGATAAGTAGCCGTGCGCGCTTCCAACGTGTTCAGGTCGAACAACGTGGAAAGCAGACGACGTTGTTCGGCTTCGTTATCGGCATCAGCCAGCCACGGAGTCTCCTCCAGCAGGATATTCTTCAGTTCCCGGTTTTTCTGCAACTGGCTCCAAAGGGTTTCACCGTCGCCGCCTTGGCCCTGCCATACTTTGCACACTTCTCGGATGCGGGGATATGCTTTCGCCACCCAACCGCCCAAGGAAAGGGCATAATAGGCCGACGCCAACGAGATGGCATCGTCGTTGTCGGGCTGTCCGAGCGAAGGCAATGCCATCACGGCAAGCCATGCGGGATTGTTCGTGTATTCCACGGTGAGTCGGCGGTTTGTGGCCGTGCGGCTGTTGTGGTTGAACAGGTCGTGCAAGTCCACCTCATGATGTCCGGCTCCGTTGACCGACACCGTGCGGCTCTCGATAATCCACTCCTTGTTGCTCAACACGGGCAGGTAACGTTGCTCGCCGTCGCTGAACGCATCGCCATCGGCCACCATGCGGCAGGCCAACAGAGCTGTTTCGTCCGGTTCCACGACAAAGGAAGCCACCGTGCTCTCTCCGGCTGCCACCTCGAACGGTTGCTTTTGGAATGCATACGTTTTCCCGGTCTGCGGGTCGAAAAGCTCCATGCGCACGGTGCCTTTCACCGGTCCGGCAGAACGGTTCTCAATGGTGGCGGAAAGCGTGGCCTCATCGCCCACACGGACGAAGCGCGGCAACTGCGGTTGCAGCATGAACTCTTTGCTGGCCACTACCTCATCCTCCAACAACCCATAGTACATGTCCCGCGTATGGGCCAAGCCCATGAAACGCCATGTGGTGAGGCTTTCGGGCAGGGTGAAGGCAATGGTGGCGATGCCTGCCGAATCGGTACGGATGTGGGGATAGAAGAAGGCAGTCTCGGAGAAGTCGGTGCGCAGCGTGGCCGGCGTGCCCTGCTCCGCGCCTTTCGCATCGGTGATGCTTCTCACGGCAGGCTCTGCCAGCTCTGTTACGACGACAGCTTCCGTAAAACTATTCTCTTGTACGGCGCTCTTCATGTCGGCCACATCGGCCACGCTTCCCGTTAAGGCAGCCTTGGCCATGACGCCGTTGAATACAAGGCCACGCGACATCATCCCATAGAAGTGCATCAGGTCTATCCACGCATCGAAGTCCCAATAGAGGTCACCGTATTTCTTGTCGGTTGCCAGGCTGAAGTAACGAGGCGGCAGATAGGTCTGCGGGGCGCACTGGGCCACATAAGGCAAACGGCTGAAGCGCGGCACGCCCATCGGCCAATACAGCCTCTGATATCGGTCGAGCGACTTGTCGTACATCGTGGCCAGCAGTTCGGCATTGGCGGGAGTGCCGTCGGGCAGGGTGACGCGCAGCCGCCATTCTTCCGTGTCGCCGGGACGGAGACGGTCGCGGAAGGTCTCCCAGCGAAGTTGCAGGTCGCGCTTCCTCTCGGCGGGAGAAATGGTCAGGTCCTGCATATGAACAACGCCGTCCTTCAACACCAGGCACTGCACCAGCACGCCATCGGCATACTCCGGGCGATTCTCCAAGCGGAGGGTCAACAGCGAGTCGGACAGCAGGAAGCGTTTGCTCTCCAGAAGCTTGCCCGCCGCAAAGACGTCGTAGAACAGGCACACATCGCTCTCCGCCGTGCCTATCTTCAGCGTGACGGGCTTGCCCTCCTCGAAGCGATAGCTGTCTTGCCAGGTCCATAGAGCTTCCTCGACGGGGATGTGCTTGTCGTCGAGACTGAAGAGGGCAAAATCGGACTGTCCTTCAGCCTTGCGTCCTTGGCCGTCGGTGGCTGTCAGGCACATGCGATACCAGCCCGAAGGAAGGCTCTTCAGCATCGCGGGATAGAACATCTGCCCGGCGAGGGAACGGCCCGTGCAGAGCGGCTCGCCCACTTGGATATTCCGCTTCTCGTCGTATGACAGGGGGCAAACGGAGTATTCCACCTCCACACCGACCATCCGGCGTTCGCTGTTGTAGGCCGTCAGCATGATGGAGTCCAAGCGTTCCTTTATATATAAGGTATGGCTCGTATAACCCAAGTCGAGCGACTTGGTGCCTGCCGACACGGTGTGCGAGGCTTCCTGCGTTTCGCCTGCAGGGCTGGTCACAGACACGGCTACAACGAAGTTATCTATGGCGTACTTATCCACTTTAGAGGCATTGGAGACCAGGCGGAAGGGGATTTGGAAACGCCCGTCGGCACCGACCGTAGTCTTCCCGGCAGCCACGGTCAGTTCGGGCTGCTGCCCGCGCACCGACCAACGGACGGAGCGGGTCACGGTGTATTGCACCTCGCCTCCTGCCACCGGCGTACCGGTATAGTTCAGAGCCGTGCCTTCCATCGTCACGCTGTCGCCCAAGGCATATGCGCCCTCAAGCGGCTTCAGCTCCACTTCGAACACGGGGCGCTTGTATTCCTCCACGCGGCATGTGACACTCCCGTCGTTGCCCTCGATGCACACCACGCCCGGCATACACGTCTCCGGCAGGGTGACTTGTGTGCTGAACGAGCCCATGTCATTCGTCTTCACGGTCTGTTCGGCCAGGGTGTTGCCATTGGCGTCGGTCACAGTCAGCTCTACCTCCCGGCCTGCACACACGGCAAAGTCGTCCTTGCTGCCCGAGAACACCAAACCGCTCACCTGAATGGTCTGACCCGGACGATACACGGCGCGGTCTGTATATATATAGGTATATTCAGTGGCCATCGTGTCGACCACCGAATAGCCGTAGGCGGTGCAACGCAGCGTGTCGGTGCGGCCATAACCCGCCTTGGAGGCGCAGAGGCAGTAGCCGAAGTCGTCGCCGGTGAAGTACGCCGCTCCGTCGCTCCCGCTACGGGCTTTGCCTAGCGAATGGTATATGGGCTTACGATGGCTGTAGTCCTGCTTCATCCACTCCACCTCGGCGCCCTCGACGGGGTGGCCGCTCTGGTTGTCGAGCGTGAGTACCTGCCAACGTCCGTCGGGCAAGTGGCGTATCACGGGGCGCAGGCGGCTGTAGTTCAACTCCAGGCGGCGGGTCTCCCCTCCTGCCTGCATCTCCACCACGTAACGCCCGGCACGGGGCAGGGGACTGAGGAACAACGTGGTGACATCCGTTGCATAGGGCACGGGGGTGGCGAGCTTGAAGTCCTTCGTCTGCAGTACCCGGCCCGATTGGGCCTCCTTCACCCGCACCCGTACCGACGGCACCGAGCGGTGAACCACCGCCAGCTCAAGCGGGCGGCCTTCGAGCACCGTCCCGTCTACCGAGAACGACAGCTGCGGCGACGTCAGCCGGTCGAGCTGCAGGCGGAAGAAGTCGGCAAACTTATAGCGCGGATACTTCTGCAACGCCTCGCGGCAAAGGGCGTACTTCACCGAATCGGCCGTCTCCGTGTCGGCCCACTCCTGATAGACGTACGGGGCCATCGCCTCGTGGCGGGACAGCAGGCTCCGGAGGCTGTCCACATAGGCATCGCGGTTACGGTAGAGCGGATTGCCTTCGGGCGAATTGCGCTCGTACAGATAGCGCATCCGCGCCAGCTGCATCAGGCAGGCGGCATCGGCCTTACCCAACACCCGATAGCACTCCACGGCGCGGACATAGACGTCGGCCATATAGGCGAAATCGTCGCAGCGGTCGGCCACCTCGCCCACCACGAGCGACAGCAGGTCGTGCCCGAAGAGGGCGCTCTCCGCGCCCTTCTCTATCAGCAAAGCGTAATCATCAACAGAAGTACGGGCCAGCAGGGGCATGTCGGCCAACGCTTCGGCATAGGCCCGGCGCATGGCGTTTTGGAAATCCGCATGGGTCCACTCGGAAAGGTCGTCGGAGAGAGGACCGTCGCTCGTTCCCGCCACCGAGGGGGCACGCCGGCCCAACTCGACATAGGCGTTGCCCAGCACCATGCGCAACAACGAACGGCGCACGGCATCCGGCTCGGCCTCGCCCCACTCGTTCAGCCGGACCACGTCGACATACACGCTGTCGGGACTGATGGCCCGGCGTGCCTTCACACGGGTGAGCCACGCCTTCAACATCTGGGGAAAGTCGCCCTCGCGTTCGGCTTGGGCATAAATCTTGTCTGTTGCCCGGACGACCGATGCGGGCAACGCGTCGCGCTGCAGGCGCTCCACTTCCTTCCACTGCGCCTCGTAGCTTTGGGCCACGACGGGGAGCGAGAGGAAGCCCACAGCCAGCAGCATGAGACTTCTTAACAACATTCGTTTCATAAGACTGTATTTTAATGATTCGACTTCAGAACTACCGTTTTCCTGATAAACGGGCCTCGTGGAGACATGCTGCACAAAGACGTGCAAAAGATAATTAAAAAGACGGCACCCGCCAAGTATTTTTGCTACATTCGTCCGCCATTCTCCGCAAACAAGCCGCTATGCTACGCAAAATCATACACATCGACATGGACGCCTTCTATGCCTCCATTGAGCAACGGGACAACCCCGAACTGCGGGGGAAACCCGTGGCCGTGGGGCGCGACGAGGAGCGCAGCGTGGTGGCCGCCGCAAGCTACGAGGCCCGTCGGTTCGGCGTGCGCTCGGCCATGGCATCCGCCCGCGCACGGAAGCTGTGTCCCGAACTCATCTTCGTGCCCGGACGAATGGAGGTGTACAAGGCCGTGTCGGCGCAAGTGATGGACATACTCCGTGATTACACGGACATCATCGAACCGCTGTCCATCGACGAGGCTTTCCTGGACGTGACGAACAACAAGAAAGGCATCGAACTGGCGGTGGACATCGCCAGGGAAATCAAACAACGCATCCGCACGGAGCTGCACCTGGTGGCTTCGGCGGGCGTGTCCTACAACAAGTTCCTGGCCAAGGTGGCATCGGACTACCGCAAGCCCGACGGCCTCTGCACCATCCATCCCGACCAGGCACAGAAGTTCATCGACCGCCTGCCCGTGGAGGCCTTCTGGGGCGTGGGCAAGGTCACCGCCAAACGCATGCACGAGCTGTTCATCCACACCGGACGCGACTTGCGCGCCTGCTCGCTGGAGATGCTTACGCACATCTTTGGCAAGGCGGGAAAGCTATACTATGACTTCGCGCGCGGCATCGACGAGCGTCCGGTGGAAGTGACACGCGTGCGCAAATCCATCGGCTGCGAACACACGCTGGAGCGCGACCGCACCGACCGCACCGCCCTCATCATAGAGCTTTACCACGTGGCCGTGGAGTTGGCGGGGCGGCTGAAGCGGCACGACTTCCGGGGGAACACCCTGACGCTGAAGGTGAAGTTCCACGACTTCACCCAAATCACCCGCAGCCTGAGCACGCCCGACCCGCTGACTACGTTGAACGACATCCTGCCCCGCGCCAAGCAACTGCTGGCCGAAGTGGACTGCGAGCACCACGCCGTGCGCCTGCTGGGACTGTCGGTCTCCAATCCGCACGAAGAGCCGGATGCCGCGTGGCGACAGTTGAGACTCCCCTTCCCGCCCTTCTGATTGTTCCGATTTATTACCAACCGACAATCACCACTTCCCTGCAGGCCCGTCGCCGCAAGCCCATCCCGGGCATCCCAATTCGGAAGATACGCATCCGCGCG
Organism: uncultured Phocaeicola sp.; assembly: GCA_944321015.1. GTDB lineage: Bacteria > Bacteroidota > Bacteroidia > Bacteroidales > Bacteroidaceae > Phocaeicola_A. The sequence continues at coordinate 11,545 of CALUJS010000036.1, forward strand.
CCGCCGTCTGGCGTATCTCTTTGATTACGAGACACGTATGTCATCCATTAAGAGATACGTGCGTCGTCGGCAAGGAGACACGTGAGTCTCCGCTTGGGAGACACGTGTGTCACCACTCATGACACACGCCTGTCATCGCTCATGACACACGTGTGTCCCGACGAGTGACAGACGTGTGTCCCGACGGGAGAGACACGTCTGTCCGCAGACGGAGGTGTGTAGGACGGGCGATTTGTATAGCATATTTACCACGCCGGACGCTTGCGGCAGGGGCAAAAAAATCCCCTCGCCCGGACGGGACAAGGGGATGGGAAAGAGGACGGCGTCAAAGCTCGTTCTTGTAGAGCCGGGCCACCGCCTTGTGATAGCGGTTTTCCAGCTCGGCCAGTTTCTCCTGATTCTGATACACGGTCTCGGCCTCCACGAAGTAGTCGAGCACGGACAGTTGCCCGGCTTCCACGGCTTGCTTCAGCGCGTCGAGGGTGCGGTTCATCAGAGCCGTGTCGTAAGCCTGCATGGAAGCACGCAGCCGGACGGCCTCATTGTAGAGCGAGCGGATGTCGGCCTCGGCCTGCTGCTCGGCCTGCTCCTGTGCCAGCTCGGCGCTGTGTTGGCGGGCGCGGGCAGCTTTCACCTTGCCACGGTTGCTGAAGATGGGCACCGACACGCCCACGATGAAGCCGTTCATCATGTCTTCCTTTCCGCCTTCGCGGCCATAGCCCACTTCCAGTTTGGGCAGCCAGCCGTGTTTGTTCACGGTCACCAGCTTGCGCGCGGCTTCCGACCCGGCCTGTGCCTGTTTCAAGGCGAAATCGGCACCCATAATCTCGTCGCGCACCTGCTCCAGACTCTGCATTTCCGGCACGAGCGGATAGTCCGTCTCGCCGAACTCCAGAGGCATGTTGCCGTTCATGGCAAGCAGGTTCTGCAAAGCCGTGCGGTGGTCGGCTTCATTCTCGGCCTCCGTGGCGCGGATATTCATCAGCTCCATCTTCACCTTGTTCACTTCCAGAATGTTGGCATCGCCTTCCTTCAGGCGTTTGTCGTAAAGCGCATCCAGCTCCTCGGCATTCTTCCGGCGCACCTCCAGCAAGGCGTTCATCCGATTCAGATAGATTAAGTCCAGGCAAAGCTCCTTGGCACGAAGCAGCACGTCGCGACGAAGCACGGCATGTTGCAAGTCGAGCGCGCGCCCCTGCAACTTGCCATAAGCCCGACGCTGGGCATAGAGCGTGGGGAAATCGATGCCCTGGGTCACGGAGAACTCCATGCCCGGTCCCACTCCCTCGCGTTCGCCGAACTTGCGCGAATATTCCACAGAGGGGTCCTCCAGATTGTTCTCGCTTCTCACCTCCAGCTTCTCGGCACGTATGTTCTGCACGCCGACCTGGAGCTCCCGGTTGTTTTGCTCGATGCTTTTCAGCACCCGCTCAATGCTGCCCGTCTGCGCATGCGTCAAGGCAACACCACAAAACAGAGCGGCGGTCAAAAGTATTCTTTTCATTGTTTGCTCAGCTCTTGTTGGTTATACTTTCTGCGGTTCATCATCAGGTAGACTATCGGGATGATGAAGCCGTTGAGGAACGTCGATGTCAGCAGTCCGCCCAGGATGACCTTGGCCATCGGACTTTGTATCTCATTGCCGGGCAGGTCGCCATGGATGGCCAACGGAATCATGGCCAAGGCCGAACACAAGGCCGTCATGAGGATGGGGTTCAGACGGTCGAGCGATCCGTGGACGATACTGTCATGCAACGACATGCCCTGGTCCTGCCAATGGTGGTAGTTGGAAATGAGCAACATGCCGTTGCGCGTGGCGATGCCGAAGAGCGAAATGAGGCCGATGATGGCGGGAATGCTTATCTCGCCCGTGGTGAACACCAGCGCAAACACGCCGCCTATCAACGCCAGCGGCAGATTGATGAGGATGATGGCGCTATGGGCCGCGCTCTTGAACTGCGTGTAGAGTATGAGGAAGATGACAACAATACTCATGATGGAAGCCAGAAGCAACGTGCGCGATGCCGCCTGCTCGCTCTCGAACTGTCCGCCATACTCGATGTGGTAATCCTCGGGCAGCTTGATTTCCTGCTCGATGCGGCTCTGTATGTCGTTCACCACGCTGCGCACGTCGCGTCCCGAGGTGTTGGCCGAAATGACAATCTTGCGCATCACGTTCTCACGGCTGATGGTGTTGGGTCCCGACGCCGAACGCACTTCGGCCACGTAGCTCAAAGGCACCTTCTGTCCGTCGGGCGTATCCATCACGAGGTTGCGCACCTTCTCCATCTCGTTGCGATAGCTTTCCTGCGTGCGCACCACAAGGTTGAACGACTTGCCCTGCTCGTACACCTGCGAAACAACCTCGCCGGCCATGTTCACCGCTACGAACTCCTTGAACTCGGGCAGCGTGATGCCATACTTGGCCAACATCTCGCGCTTGGGCACAATGTTCAGCTCCGGCCGTTCTATCTGTTGCTCCACGTTCAGGTCGGCCACACCCTCCACGTCGGCAATGGTATTCTTGATGCGGTTGCCCAGCATGAACATCGTGTTCAGGTCGGTGCCGAACAGCTTGATGGCAATGCTGGCCTGCGTGCCGCTCAACATGGCGTCGATGCGGTGGCTGATGGGCTGTCCTATCTCAATGTTGGCACCGGCAATGGTGTTCAACTTCCGGCGCACCTCGTCGAGCACCTCATCGCGCGAACGGTCTTCCAGCTCAAAAGGAGCTTCAATCTCCGACACGTTCACGCCCAAAGCGTGCTCGTCCAGCTCGGCACGACCGGTCTTGCGGCCCACGGTCTTTATCTCCGGAATCGTCAGCAGAAGCTCTTCGGCCTGCCGCCCGATCTTGTCGCTCTCCTCCAACGAGATGCCCGGCAAGGAGCTGACATTGATGGTGAACGACCCTTCGTTGAACGACGGCAGGAAACTGTGTCCCAACGTGAAGAAGAAGCCCAATGCCACCAGAAACACGGCAATGGTGCCGCCCAACACGGCCTTGCTGTGGCGCAACGACCACTCCAAGGCCACCGCATAATACTTACGCAACCACACGGCCACAAAGCTCTCCTTGGGCAAGCCCTCGCCCTTCTCACGCCCCAGCAGATAACTGCACAGCACCGGCGTAAGCGTAAGGGCAACCACGGTAGAAGCAATCAATGCCACAATAAAGGCAATGCCCAGCGGCACAAGCATGCGTCCCTCCATGCCGGAGAGGAAGAACAGGGGCACGAAGCTGACAATGATAATCAGCGTAGAGTTCAATATGGGCATACGCACCTCCTTCGAGGCGTGAAAGACGACATCCATCACCGAGTCGCGCTCCTCTTTGGGTTTCATCTTGTTCTCGCGCAGACGTTTCCACACGTTTTCCACATCCACGATGGCATCATCGACCAACGAACCGATGGCGATGGCCATACCGCCAAGCGACATGGTGTTGATGGTCATGCCCAACGAATGGAGCACCAGCACCGACACCACAAGCGACAGCGGCAGCGTGACCAGCGAAATGACAGTCGTGCGCACATTGGCCAGGAACAGGAACAGGATAATCACCACGAAGATGGCGCCTTCGTAGAGCGAGCGACGCACGTTGCCTATGGAGCTTTCGATGAAGTGCGACTGGCGGAAGATGTCGGTTGACACCTTCACGTCGGCCGGAAGATTCTTTTGCAGGTCGGCCAACGAGTCGTCAATCTTCGCCGTCAGGTCGAGCGTGCCGGTATTGGGCTGTTTGGTCACGGTTATCAGCACGGCAGGCTTTCCCTCAACGGAGGCACAGCCCAGCTTCGGTTGCTGGGCGCCCACGCCCACATGGGCAATGTCGCCCAAGGTAATGGGCATGTCGCCCACCCGTTTCACCACGGCACGCGACAGCTCGTCGACATTGGTCGTGGCCAAGGCGCCGCGCACGATGTACTCATTGCCATACTCATAGATGACACCGCCGTTGGCGTTCAGGTTCATGTCGCGCGTAGCGGCCATCACTTCGGGAAGCGTCACGTCGTAATGCTTCATGCGGGCCGGATCAAGCTGTATCTGATACTCCTTGATGTCGCCACCGAGCACGGCCACCTGCGCCACGCCGCCCATCGAGAGCAGACGCGGACGAATCGTCCAGTCGGCCAGCGTGCGAAGATCGAGCATCGAGGTGCTGTCGGCCGTCAGGCCGATAATCATCAGCTCGCCCAAGATGGACGACTGCGGACCGAGCGTAGGATTGCCCACGTTCTCCGGCAGTTCCTCACTCACGATGGCCAGCTTCTCCGATACGATTTGCCGCGCCAGATAAATATCGGTACCCCAATCGAACTCCACCCAAACGACCGAGAATCCGTTGGTGGACGACGAGCGGACACGACGCACGTTGGTGGCTCCGTTGACCGCCGTCTCCACAGGGAAAGTAACCAGTTGCTCCACCTCCTCGGCCGCCATGCCGTTGGCCTCGGTCATGACGACCACGGTAGGCGCATTGAGGTCAGGAAACACATCGACCTCGGTATGAAACGACGTGTAAGCGCCACCCACCATCAGCAACACCGAAGCGACCAATATGAGGATGCGGTTATTAAGCGAGAAATGTATAATCTTGTTCAGCATACGCAAGCCCTCCGATTAATGTTCGTGCGTATGTGCCGGAATAGCATTGCTGGCGGAGGCCAATTTAACGTGATAGGCTCCTTCCACAACCACCCGGTCGCCGGGTTTCACACCGGAAAGGATTTGCACGTCGCGGCCGTTGTCAGCACCCAGCTTCACCTCCTGTTTCATGTAGCCTTCCTCATCGAGCTGCAAGTAGACGAAGTTCAGTCCCTGCTCCTCGGTGATGGCAGTCTTGGGCAACGTCATGACGTCGGTCATCTCGCCGGAAAGCAAATAGATTTCCACAAACGAACCGGGCACAATATCGCCACGGTTGTCGAACTCGAAGGTGATGGGCAGATAATACAGCGTTTCGTCAGTGGACTTTCCATAGGACAACACCCGCCCGTGAAGTTCGTCGAGGGAATACACGCGGTCGTCATAGGGCGTCTTGAAGTTAGCCGACACCACGCCGGGCAAATCCTTGTAATAACGTTCCGACACCTCGGCACGCAGATACAGGCGGCGGTTCTGCGTAATGGTCATGAGGGGCTGGCCCACGGTCACATAATCGCCTTCCTTCACCAGGCAGGTCTTTACGTATCCGCCAATGGGAGACTGTACGCGCTGGCCTCCTTTGCCGGCGCCGGACCGGAGTGCCTCGTAGCCCAGACGGGCATTCTCATAGGTTTCCTTGATGGCGGCAAACTCCTTACGCGACACGATGCCGCTCTCCACCAGTTTCGATGCGCGGTCGTACTCGTCCTTGGCTGCCTCGTAGGCTATGCGGGCACGCTCGGCAGGCTCGCCCTCGGCCAGGTTGCGGGCCGACACGACCATGAGGTTGGTCCCTTTGCCCACCTGCTTGCCTTCCACCATCGGAACGGGGAACGACACGATGCCGGCCGTGGCGGCCACCACGGTAGCCTCATCGCCCTGAGCAGCCATCACTTCGCCACTCGTACGAATCACCTGACGGAAATTGCCCGTCTGTGCCTCACGAACCACGATGCCGGCCGCCTTGGCCTTTTCGGGAGTCAGGATGATTTCATCACCATGGGTTTCTCCGGCGTGAGCATGATTATGAGGGTCTTCCCCCTCATGATTATGGTCATGGTCGGCTTCGTGGGCATGAGCCTCAGCCTCGGTCTCTGCGTGTTCGTGTGCATGTTCATGCTCATCGTGAGCCGTTCCGCCGTGACACGAAGCCAGCGAAATCAACAATGCGCCTGCAAACGCAAGCGGCAGATATATTTTCTTCATAAACTAATTATATAATATGGTATAATACAATATGCCCTACAAAGAACAATACAAAGATAAGCCGCAGGATGTGCAACCCGCTTGCAAAGTTCGATGGAAGGAAATAAATCAAGCTGTAAACGATGGGGATTATGACCCGCATGGGTCACACACGGGGAGGAGCACGCAGTCCGTGCACATGCCTTCCCTCGACGGGATGCAACCGCTCCACGTAGCAGGAGACGCGGCAGAGGGTCTGCACTTCGACCGGCTGCAACCTCCGGGCGGGAGGCATGAGAAACAGATGAAAAAGATGGGAAACGACCGGACGCACGGAAGGCGTGTGCTGGGGCACGGAACAACGGAAAAACGTGACGCACGCATTGCCGCAATCCGTTCCGCACGGATGCGAATGCGGCACATCGGGACAACCGGGCGCGCAGGCATCCATGTCGGCATGCAGACACAGCGTGAGGTCGGCATGATGATGGTGCGGGAACACCGAAGCCACCAGCATGATCATGCAGACTGTGAGCAACACCCAGGCAAGACGTCTCTTCCGTTTCATGTCGAAATTCTTACAAACGGCACAAATGTAAGGGTTTATCGGCATATACCCACACAAGTATTGCTGTTTTTAGTTTTTTTCACCTACAAAATCTGCACAGAACTTACGCAAAGGTATGGAGGGACGCCATGGCCGCACATCGCCAGCCGACACCGCCCTACCCCTCCACCTCACGGCCCGCAACGCCGGATATGGGCGCCCGCAAGCCGACATATGAAGAGCCGAACGCGCGAATATGGACGCTCGCGGCAATGTATACAAAGCAAGCCGACAAGAAAGATGCCCCGAGCGGACACACCTTCTTGCCGGCTTTACGGCTTATTGTTTTCGGTTAAACGATTACCAGATGTTGACGCGTTGCTCTTTCGGGATGTAGAGCGAATCGCCTTCGGTCACGTTGAAGGCTTCATACCACGCGTCGATGTGCGGCAGGGCGCCGTTGACACGCCACTCACCCAGCGAGTGGGGGTCGCTCTTGGTCAGGCTGCGAATAGCCTCCTCGCGGATGTTGCTTGCCCAAAGACGTGCGTAGGCCAGGAAGAAACGCTGCTCCGGCGTAAAGCCTTCTTTCACTTCCAGCGGCGCGTCTTTCGTGGCGTTCTTGAATGCCTGGAAAGCCACATTCAGACCGCCGTGGTCGGCAATGTTCTCACCCAGCGTCAGCTGGCCGTTGGCCTTCAGGTCGGGCAGGACGTTGATTTTGTTGAAGAAATCCACCATCACCTGCGTGCGCTCCTTGAACTTATCGGCATCGCCCTCAGCCCACCAGTCGGCAAAGTTTCCGTTCTTGTCGAACTGACGGCCCTGGTCGTCGAACCCGTGAGTCATCTCATGGCCGATAACCACGCCGATTGCACCATAATTATAGGCGTCATCGGCCGCCATGTCAAAGAAAGGCGGTTGCAGGATGCCTGCCGGGAAGCATATTTCGTTGGTCGTGGGGTTGTAGTAAGCGTTGATGGTCTGCGGAGTCATCTGCCACTCGTCTCTGTCAACCGGCTTGTTATATCTGTCGGCTACCATCTTGCGCCATCCGAACATGCTGGCACGCTGTGCGGTCACCCAATAGCTGGACTCCTTGTCAATGACCAGGTCGGTATAGTCGGTCCACTTGTCGGGATAGCCGATTTTCACATAGAAGGCGTCGAGCTTCTCTTGAGCGCGCGTCTTGGTGCTGTCGCTCATCCACTCCTGAGCCTGGATGCGCTCCTTCAGCGAAGCCTGCAGGTTCTTCACCAAGGCCAGCATGCGCTCCTTGGCCTCTGCCGGGAAATATTGCTTCACATACATCTGTCCCAGTGCTTCGCCCAGACAGCTTTCCACGGTGTTGACCGCACGTTTCCAACGGGCCGAGCGCTCCTGCTGACCGGACATTACACGACCGAAGAAGTTGAACTGCTCTTCGCCAATCTCGTCACTCAGACATCCGGCCGAAGCGTTGATAAGCTGCCAAGTCATGTAAGCCTTTTGTTTGTCGAGGTCAACATCGTTCATGATGTCGGCCACCTCCTTGATGAACTTCGGATGGTCGAGGCTCAGCTCTTTCAGTCCTTCGATGCCCAACGCTTTGAAGTGTACGTCCCAGTTGATGCCCGGCACTTCTTTCTTCAGCTCGTCCAGCGTCATCTTGTGATAGCTGTTAGCCGGATTGCGGAGTTCCACCATGCTGAGCGACGCTTTGGCCAGACGGGTCTCAATCTCCATGACGGCCTCCATGTTCCACTTCGCATTATATTCGTCCACGCCGAAGAGCTTGAAGAGATTCACGATATACTCCTTGTACTTCTCGCGGATTTCCTTGGTCTTGGGGTCGTTATCCAGATAGTACTCTTTCTGTCCCAGGGTGATGCCTCCCTGGCATACGCCCACAAGGTTCATGCTGCTGTTCATCATGTCGGCTCCGATGTAAGTGCCGAAGTAAGCCGGTACGCCCTTCATCATCATCAGGTCCATCGTCGGAAGAATCTGGTCCTTCTCCTTGATGACGCGGATGGCGCCCATGTCGGTGCGCACAGGCTCCATGCCCTCATTGTTCAGGCGCACGGAGTCCATCACGATGTTATACAGGTCGCCGATTTTCTGCTCGATGCTGCCCGGAGCATTCTCGGCCTCGGGAGCGGCAAGCGCCGTGATGATGTCGTTCAGCTGCTTGCGGTTGTTCTCGCGCAGTTCGTTGAACGTGCCAAACTGTGAATACTCGGCCGTCAGCGGATGGCTTTTCATCCAGCCGCCGCACGCATACTGATAGAAATTATTGCCGGGCACGGCCGTAGTGTCCATGTCGGCCAGGTTGATACCGGCTGTCAGCGGAGCCGGTTTCTTGTCACATCCGGCCAAGGTAGCCATGGCCAGCGTAACGATAGGTAAACAATACTTTATCTTCATCATAACGTAACTATTTGGTTTGTTTTTTCAGTTCTTCCAGTTCCAACGAGGCGTTTTCCCATTCTTCCACGGCCGCATCCGTTTCCTTCTTCAGAGCCGCATGCCGCTCATAGAGCGTCATGTCCGAAGCTCCCTCCGGAGTAGCCATCCGGGCTTCGAGCGCGGCAATGTCGGCTTCCAGCTTTTCTATGCGTGCCTCGCTGTCGGCCACTTGTTTCTCGGCCTTGCGCACCTTCCTGGCCAGCTCTTTCTGGGCCTCATAGCTCAACTTCGACTCCGACACCGTTGCCGTTTCTTCCTTGGCCGCGGTGGGCGAAGCCGACAATGAGGACAACTCATGGAGGGAATCTATCTTTTTCTTCTGCAGGAAGTCGTAAATGCCTCCCAGATGCTCGCACACCCGGCCGCCTCCGAACTCATAGACCTTGGTCACCAGCCCGTCGAGAAACTCGCGATCGTGGCTTACCACGATGGCCGTCCCGTCGAAGTCACGTATGGCTTCCTTCAGCACGTCTTTGGAACGCATGTCCAGGTGATTGGTCGGTTCGTCCAGAATCAGGAAATTCACAGGTTCCAACAGGAGCTTGATCATCGCCAGACGGCTCCGCTCTCCGCCCGACAGCACCCGCACTTTCTTGTCCGAAGCCTCGCCGCCAAACATGAACGCTCCCAGAATGTCGCGTATCTTCAGACGGATGTCGCCCACGGCCACACGGTCGATGGTATCGAACACGGTGAGGTTCTCGTCGAGCAGCTGGGCCTGGTTCTGCGCAAAGTAGCCTATCTGCACATTGTGCCCGATGGTCAGCTTGCCGTCAAACGGAATCTCGCCCATGATGCATTTGACCAACGTGGACTTTCCCTCGCCGTTCTTTCCCACAAAGGCTACCTTCTCTCCCCGCTTGATGGTCAGGTTCACGTGGTCGAACACCACATGGTCGCCGTATGCCTTGCGCACCTCCTCGCAGATTAGCGGATAGTTGCCGCTGCGGATTGACGGAGGGAACTTCAGCCTCAGGGCCGAATTGTCCTCTTCGTCCACCTCGATGGGCACAATCTTCTCCAGTTGCTTAATGCGGCTCTGCACCTGCACGGCCTTGGTCGCCTTGTAACGGAAACGCTCGATGAAGGCCTCCGTGTCCTGTATCTGTTTCTGCTGATTCTCGTATGCGCGGAGCTGCTGTTCGCGGCGTTCCTTGCGGAGTTTCACAAACTCGTCATACGCCACCTTATAATCATAGATGCGTCCGCAGGTTATTTCAATGGTGCGCGTGGTCACATTGTTGATGAACGCGCGGTCGTGGCTCACCAACACCACGGCGTTGCACCGCGTGGCCAGGAAGTTTTCCAGCCACTGGATGCTCTCAATGTCAAGATGGTTGGTCGGCTCGTCGAGCAAAAGCACATCCGGACGGCGGAGCAACAGCTTGGCCAGCTCGATGCGCATACGCCATCCGCCGCTGAACTCCGATGTCGGACGGTCGAAATCGGCCCGGCTGAAGCCCAAGCCCTGAAGCGTGCGCTCCGTTTCCGCCCGATAGTTGGTTCCTCCCATCATCAGGAAACGTTCATTCTCATGAGTGAAGCGTTCGATAAGATTCCGGTAGCTTTCCGAATCGTAATCGGTGCGGTCGGCCAGTTCACGGTTCATGCGTTCCAGGGCGGCCTGCATCTCGGCGATGTGGGCGAAGGCCTTTTCGGCTTCTTCCATTACGGTGCATTCGTCGCTCAACACCATCACCTGAGGCAGATAGCCGATGGTCACCTCACGCGGCACGGCCACCACGCCCGACGTGGGACGCTGCAGACCGGCCAATATCTTCAACATGGTCGACTTTCCGGCGCCGTTCTTCCCCACAAGCGCGATGCGGTCTTTCTTGTTGATGACAAAAGACACGTCCTCAAACAACGGAGTGGCGCCAAATTCTACTTTTAAATTCTCTACTGAAATCACTTTTCCGTGAAATATGGATTATAACGGGCGCAAAGATAACTATTTGTCACGAACCATTCTTCTTTTTACAATCAAATTCTATCGCATTCATCAAGCCTTTACCACTGCGTCCATAACCATTCCATACCCGCACTTGAAAACTACCGACAAACGCACCCTTAAAAACATAAATTCCCGACTTACACTCTACCAATCCAAACGCAACAACAAACGAGTCAAATGCTAACAAAACTTTAAATAACGCAGGATAACAGTTAACATTATTATAATTATCGTATCTTTACCACGCTTATAACTTTTAATTACCTTATCATGCGAAAAACAGTATTATTGTGCAGTTTCTTAATGGCCCTCTCGGCTTCGGCAGAGAAAGTGATTAAGACAACGCCCCAAACATTCCTTCAAGATTTGGAGACCGTCAAACAAGCCGTCCAAAACCAAAGCGAGGACATCGTTGTAGAATTGAAAGGCGGAACTTATTCCCTCACCCAACCCATTACCCTAAACGAAGCATACAGCGGACAAAACGGACATCGCGTCATCTTCCGTGCCGCCCGGGGAGAAACTCCGGTCATCAGCGGAGGCGTGCGCGTCACCGGCTGGCAACACGTGTCGGGCCCGCTCTACAAGGCTCCGTTCAAAAGCGACGAGAAACTCCGCTCGCTCTTCGTGAACGGCCAACGTTGCCGCATGGCCGGCGGACGTGCGCTGGAGAAAGGCATGGGCACTGTGGACTCGGTGGAAATCAAAGGCACCGAACCATGGGCGCTGGGCGCAGGCAAGAATGTCGACGGCATCAAGTTCATGGCCGGCAAGGAGATGGGCCTCTTCCACAACCCCGAGGACATCGAATTGGTGCAGAAACGCGTGTGGTCGGAGAAAATCATCTGCGTGCGTGATTTGGAGAAATGGGGCGACACCATCGTGGTGCGCCTGCAACAGCCCTACGGCTACATCGTCAACTCGCTGGGCTGGTCGGCCCGCCTGAAACCGCTGGGCGGCGACTTCTACGTGCGCAACGCCTATGAGCTGCTCGACGAGCCGGGCGAATTCTATTTCAACCGCAAGGAACAGATGCTGTACTATTACAGCCGTGGCGAAAACATGGCCGAGGCGGAAGTCATCGCGCCCGTAAGCCAAGGCTTGCTCCGCATACACGGTTCGTCCTTGAACTCGCGCGTGGAAAACCTCTCGTTCGAGGGATTGACCTTCAGCTACGACGCATGGAACCTGATGGAAGTAGCCGGTTCGCACGGCTTCTGCGGCATCCAGAGCCTCGGCCTCTCGGTGAAATACATCCCCGACGGCAACTGGCATCCACACAAATATAACAACTGCGACGTGCCCGAAGGCACCGTAGACGTGCAGAACGCACGAAACATCCGCTTCGAGCGCAACAACTTCACGCATGTCAGCGCGGCTGCCGGCGTATGCATGATGAACGACGTGCAACACAGCGACGTCATCGGCAACCGCTTCATCGACATATCGGGCACATCGGTAGTCGTAGGCCACCCGCAACACTATGAAATCGGCGACGGCACGGGCAAATATGCTCCCGAAGTGGAAGGCTTGTGCCAATATATTAATGTAAACAACAACTACGTGCGCAACGTCTGCCTGGACTTCCGTCAGATAGAAGCCATGATTGCGTTCTTCGTGGCCAACTGCCACTTCGACCACAACGACATCCAATACACTCCCTACGGTGCCATCGCCGTGGGCTGGTGGTGGGGCAACGCCAAGACCGAACCTTGCAAGCTGGCCAAGAAGAACAGCATCTGCTACAACAAGGCCGGATACACCCACCAGTTCCTGCACGACGGAGGCATCCTCTACATGCTCGGACATCAGCCCGGCTCCGTGCTCAACCGCAACTACCTCTTCAAAGGCCCGCGCTGCATCTACCCGGATGACGGCTCTGCCGGATGGCGCATCAACGAAAACGTGGTGGACGCCCTCTCGCAACTGTGGTATCACCTGGCTTCCGACCGCAACTTCGACATCATTGCCAAGAACAACTACGTGAAGGACAACCGCCTCATCGACAACGGTACCGGCACGAAGGTGCTCAACACGCACGCCTTCCGCAACACCGACTTCAGCGACGAGGCCAAAAAAATCATGAGCGAAGCAGGCATCGAGCCGGAATACCGCGACATCATCCCGGCCGAAGAGCCCGCCATCATCCATCTCTATCCGGCATTCCCGGCCGAGGCCTGGCATGACTAACCTCTAACAACACACAACCCATGAAGTACAAATCACACTTATTGGCTGCTTGCCTGTTGGCTGTGGCATCGCTTTGCGGAGCGGCAACGCCCCGCAAGGTGGTGACGCTGGACAAGGAATGGGGCATCAAGCCTATCACGAATACACAGCGGAAAGCCAAACTGGCCCCCGTGACCCTGCCCCACACATGGAACGCCGACTACCTGCCGGGCGGCACGAAGTACAACCGCGAAATGATGGTGTACAAACGCACGCTGACCGTCACCCCCGAGATGGAAGGCAAACGCCTGTTCCTCTACTTTGAAGGAGCCAACTCGGCTGCCGACGTGTTTGTCAACTACCGGACCGTGGCTCACCACCTGGGCGGATACACCGCATTCTGCACCGAAATCACCGACTACGTGAAGCCGGGCGACAACGACCTCGAGGTGTGGGTGAGCAACGCTTTCCGCAGCGACGTGCTCCCCATCAGCGGCGACTTTAACGTCTACGGCGGACTGCACCGTCCGTGCCACCTCATCGTGACCGGACAAAACTGCATCGACCCGCTATTCTACGCTTCTCCGGGCGTGCTTGTCCACCAAGACCGCGTGACCGACGACGAAGCACGCTTCACCGTGGAAACCCGCCTGTCTCTGAAAGACGTGTCCCGGCCTTTGACCGTACAGACCAAGGTGCTCGATGCCGAAGGCCGACAGGTGGCCGGCACCGAATCGGTGGTCAATGTGCCCTGCGACAACGTGCGCCAGCCGCTGGCCATCAACGGGCCGACACTGTGGGACGGCGTGAACAATCCCTATCTCTACACCGTGCAGGTGGACCTTTGCCAAGACGGCAAGGTGTTGGACCGGGTGACGCAAAAGACCGGCTTCCGCTACTTCCATGCCGACCCGGAGAGAGGCTTCTTCCTCAACGGACGCCCCTATGACTTGCACGGCTTCTGCCGTCACGAGGACATCAAGGGCAAAGGCAGCGCCCTCACCGCCGAGGACTACCAGACCGACCTGGCGCTCATCAAGGAGATTGGCGCCACCGCCGTGCGCCTGGCACACTATCCGCACGCCAAGCCGATGTATGAGATGGGCGACGAAAACGGCCTCATCCTGTGGACAGAGATTCCGCTATGCGGCCCCGGCGGCTATGGCTACACGGGTTTCGTGGGCAACGAGCCCCTGAAAGCTCATGCCCGCCAGGTGCTCAAGGAGCTTGTCTATCAGAACATCAACCACCCCTCAATCTGCTTCTGGGGCATCTTCAACGAACTGCTCATCACGGACGATTTCTTCCAGGCCTACGACAACCCTGTGGCTTTCGTGAAGGAGCTTAACGGACTCTACAAGTCGATTGACCCGTCGCGCCTGACCTGCTTTGCCACCTGCGTGGACCAGACCAACTACCAAGGCTGTTCCGACCTCATCGCCTGGAACAAGTACTTCGGTTGGCACGAGGGCGACAAGATTGGCCCGTTCATGGACAACGTGAAAGCCCATGCCGGCGGACAGCCCGTAGGCGTGTCGGAATACGGATTCGGCGGCAGCACCAAGCAGCACCTGTGTCCCACGCACGACCGCGACAAGAAGTTGGGCAGCATGCACCCCGAGGGCTTCCAGGCCATCAGCCATGAGCTCAACTGGGAGGCTCTTTCCGCCCGTCCGTACCTGTGGTCAAAAATCATCTGGGTGTTCTCCGACTTCCAGTCGTTCATCCGCAACGAGGGCGACACGCCGGGCATCAATGACAAAGGCCTCGTGACCTACGACCGCCAAACCCGCAAGGATGCGTTCTACTTCTACAAAGTCAACTGGAACAAGGAGCCGATGCTCCACCTGTGCGACCAACGCTACACCGACCGCACCTATGCCGACACGCAAGTGAAGGTCTACACCACGGCCGCCGACGCCACGCTCTATGTCAACGGCAAGAAGGTGGGCAAGAAGAAAGCTGACGGCCTCCACCGCATCGTGTGGGAAAACGTCACGCTCCAACCGGGTGAAAACACCATCGAGGTAAGCGCCAAAGCAGGCAAGCAGACGCTTACGGAGAAATGTGTCTGGACGCTGAAATAACACACGCATATCCCGCTCTTTTAACCCCGTCCGCCTCCAATCCGGACGGGGTTTATTTTTTCACCCCTCCCCAAACACGTTGTAGGGACGGACCGGCGTGTCCGCCCTGTGTGAGATGGGTGGATGCATATGGACGGAGGGCAAACACGGATGAAGAGGGACGGCGAAGCTGTCCAACAAACGCTAACCGCTGTGTGGCGCGGAATGCGCCACCTGCGGGGATGTGGCGAAAGAGGGAACGACCTTGAAGAGGTCGAACAGCTGTCGGGGACGGGATTGGGAACAGTTCGACCACCTTCGGGGTCGTCGTCTTTTGGGGTGGATTGCCGCAGGTGGCGCATTTCGCGCCACACAGCGGTTATTTCTTGTGGAACGGTTTCACCGTCCTGTTTGCCGATGTGGAAATGCAGATACAGCCCGTTTCCTATGTCTGACATAGAATTTTCTAAGTCTGACGTAGTTTTTTCTATGTCGGTTATAGAATTTCCTATGTCTGACATAAGAATCCGCCCGACAAACGCCTGAAAAACAACGTACGAGCATCCATATGCCCGGCCATGGGCGCGGATATGCCTGCTCGCGGGCGTCCATATCAAGGCTTGGAAGCGATAACGGAACGATGTGGGATGAGCGAACGGACGTGCGCAGGGCAGACACATCGGTCTGCCCCTACATGATATCGGTATATGTATATTTCCCAATGTGTCAACACGATGTAGGGGCGGACCGACGTGTCCGCCCTGTGTGGGATGGGTGGATACACATGAACGGAGGACACGCACGGATGAAGACGGACGGCGAAGCTGTCCAACAAACGCTAACCGCTGTGTGGCGCGGGATGCGCCACCTGCGGGAATATGACAAGAGAGGGAACGACCTTGAAAAGGTCGAACGGGAGTGGCAGGAATAGGCTTTGACACGGTTCGACCGCCTTCGGGGTCGTTGTTCTTGTGTGGTGAGGGCCGCAGGTGTCGCTTCGCGCCACGCAGCGGTTATCTATTGTGGGACGGTTTCACCGTCCGGCCTGACGATGCGCCCGCCTGATACCGATACATGTATGGGGGTATGCATGTTCTTAATGGATTACCCGTGTCTGATGAACCGCATCGTGCGTGCAGGGCAGACACATCGGTCTGCCCCTACATGACATCGGTATATGTATATTTCCCGATGGGGCGACATGATGTAGGGGGCGGACCGACGTGTCCGCCCTGTGTGGGACGGAGGACACGCACGGATGCAGACGGACGGCGAAGCTGTCCAACAAACGTTAACCGCTGTGTGGCGCGGATGCGCTACCTGCGGAAATGTGGCAAAGGAAGGAACGACCTTGAAGAGGTCGAACGGAAGCGGGAACGGTTCGACCGCCTTCTGCAGATTGTCGAAGACGAGATAACCCGGATTAAGAATGACCCGACACTATGCCACTTGATAAAGGACGAGGAAGAATAGCCCTATATAATATAATGTATAGGGCAAAAGATTGTCGGCTTGATAAAAAGTGCGCCGTTATTTTTCATACATTTGCATAAACGAAGGATTATATGAGTGAGAACCAAAATATTGAATGGAAAGAAAGCTGGCGGGACGAATACCTAAAATGGATATGCGGTTTCGCCAATGCCGCAGGCGGCAAGATATATATCGGCACGGATGACAACGGCAGGGTGGTCGGCGTTGCCGATGCCAAGAA
>CALUJS010000037.1 GCA_944321015.1 uncultured Phocaeicola sp.
CTGGCACGGGCGCGTGACGAGCAACATCCACAAGGACTTTGCGGACCGGTGGCGCGAAACGGGCGACGAGGCCCGCACCGACATACCCTCGTACATGTCGAACAGCAACCAGTCGACCACCCGTCGCGAGACAAACTTCTACCGCTATGCCGACATCAACGTGCTCGATGCCTCCTACGTCAAACTGCGCGACCTCACATTCTCCTACACCCTGCCTGCGGACTTCTGCCGCAAGCTGTCGTGCGACAACATCCGTCTGCGGTTGCAGGCGTCGAACCTGTTCTGCATCGCGGCCAACGACGAAGGCATCGACCCCGAGGCACACAACCTGCGCTACGGCTATCGTGGCGATCACTACGGCCCGTCGTTCTCCGTCGGCCTGAACATCAACCTTTAAACACACGTGACTTATGAAGACTACATCACTCTGCATCCTACTGTCGGCGGCCCTGCTATGCGGTTGCTCCGACTTCCTCGACCTGAAACCCAAAGGAAAAGAAATACCCACCACGCTGGAACAATACGAAGGGATAATGAACAACACGCTATTCTCCAACCTGAGCAACGTCACGCAGAATCCCGACGGAAGCACCAGTCCGGGCAGCGAACCCGTTTATACCATCTACATGGGCGACGAACTGACGGCCGACGCCGAATCGTTCGCCTCGCTCGACCGCACGTCGCTGGCAGCCTACACCTACCAAGCCGACCTCTTCAATCAGGAAGACCGCTCGGCCGAATGGAACGCGCCCTATCAGCAGATATACAGCTACAACGTGATTGTCAACGGGGTGGACGAGGCAACGGAAGGTTCGGCCGACGAGAAACTGCGCGTTCTCTCGGAAGCCCGCGTGGGGCGGGCCTACCTGCACTTCCTGCTGGCGCAATTCTTCGGCAAGCCCTACGATGAGGCCACGGCAAAGACCGACCTGTGCGTGCCCATTGTGCGGGAAGCCTCGGTGGGCAACACCGCTTATGCGCGCAACACGGTGCAGGAGGTCTACGACTTCGTGCTCGGCGAGCTGACCGATGCCTGTCCGCATCTGGCCCCGACCACCGTCCACCGTCAGCGCATCTACCGCGCGGCGGGCTACTACATGCTGGGTCGCGTCTATTTCAGCATGGGCCGCTATGAAGATGCCCGCAAGGCCCTCCTCACCGCCATGGAGGCTGCCGAAGACAACACCGTGGGCCTCGGCCTGTTCGACTATAACACGATGCTGGCCGAATGGGGCTACGACTCCTCCATGCCCTACATGTTCGGTCTGACGGGCAGCTATCCGAACAACTTCGACGAAGACAACATCGAGGTCATCTGCAACAAGCAAATCAGCATCATGAGCATTGTCTTCTGCCTTTATCCGCCTTTCGTCTACGTCAAGCCGGAATACATGGCCCTCTATGCCGACGACGACCTGCGCCGTGCCTTTTTCAGCGACCTGAACTATACGGGCACGGTCCGCTATCCTTACCAGAAGCGCATCCAGCGCATGGTTTACACCCTGGCGGGCGACATGGCCGACCTCTATCTCATGCTGGCCGAATGCGAGGCGCGCACGGGACACCGCTCGGAGGCGGAATCGCTCATCACCGAGTTCCGTGCCCACCGGATGCCGGCCGAAAGCGCGCCCGTTCCCGCATCGGTCACTACGGATGACGACCTGGTGCGCTTCATCGTGGACGAGCGCATGCGGGAGTACATGATGACGGGCCTGCGCTGGTTCGACCTCCGCCGCTTGTGGAACGACCCGCTCTTCCCCGACCTGAAGTCCGCCTGCACGCACACCGACGGCACGGACGTCTATACGCTGACCGAAGAACGGCTCACCTACCGCATCCCGCCGCAGGTGCTGGATTTCAGCTCCGATTGGACGGACAACGACTGACCTCGGGAAGCCCCGTGAGCGTCCATATGCCCGGACGCGCGTCTCCATATGTCCGCTCGCGAGCGCCCATATGTCCGGACGTGAGCGACCATATGGAGGCTCATGGGCGTTTATATATTCGTTTAAACAGATGACAGATAACAGATTAATATTATGAAGCAACTACTTGCACTTTTCATCCTCGCTCTGGGACTGACATGTCGGGCTCAGGAGCAAACTTTCACCCTGCGCGGAACGCTGCGCAACGCCCAACCCGGGCACGCCCTGATTTTGTTCGACATGACCGGGGGAGACTTCCGCATCGACACCCTGAGACTGACCGACGGCCGTTTTGCCTACACGGGCACCTGCCGGGGGCGTGAGCAGCGCACCCTGATGCTGGCCGACCCGGTGCGTCAGGCCCGCGAGCGCGCGAAGGGCAAAGGCAAGCCGACGGTGCTCTACGGTTCGTTCGACCTCTCGCTCTTTGTCGAACCCCGGGCGGACATCGAAATCACGGCCGATGCGGAAACTTACCCGTTGGCCGACATCAAGGACGCGCGTTGCCCGATGAATGAAGACTATGCCGCCGTGCGCCATGCCTATGCACCGCAGCTCGCCGAGCTGAACCGCCTGCACACGGCCACGAACGAAGCCCGCTGGGCCGACGACTCCGCGACCGTGGCGCGCAACGAAGCCCGCATCCACACCCTGCGTGCCGAAATCGACAGCATCCGGCTCGTCTGGATAGCCGACCATCCGGCGCGCGAATATGCCGCCTGCCTCTACGTCACGACGTACATGAACGCGGCCTCCGTGCCCCAACTCGAAGCGCAATACGCCCGCTTTGCCCCGGCTGTGCAGCAAAGCGTCTATGGCAGGCAGGTTCTGGAGAAGATAGACCTGAACCGGCGCGTGGTGGAGGGCAGTCCGGCCCCGGACTTTACCCTGGCCGACGTGATGACGGGAAAAGACGTCTCGCCGGCCGACTATCGCGGCAAATACCTGCTGCTCGACTTCTGGGGCTCGTGGTGCGGACCGTGCAGGGCCAGTCATCCGCATCTGCGCGCGCTCTATGACAAGTATCGCGACGAGGCGTTTGCCATCGTGGGCATTGCCGCCGACCGCGACAAGGCCGTCATCGTCGAGGCCGCCCGGCAAGACAGCCTGTCGTGGCCGCAACTCTGCATGTATGAGAAGCGTGACGGCCGGGAAGCCGTCAACAAATCCTACAACGTGACTGCTTTCCCCCACGAAGTTCCTCATCGGCCCCGACGGCACCATCCTGGCCATCTGTGTGGGCAACACCGCGCAGATTGACGAGCGGCTGGCCGAAATCTTCGGGCACTGACATTTCTCATGCCTTGTGCATATTCATGCACTCAACGCATTTTCTTGGCCCTCTTTGTTCATAAAAGAGGGCTTTCTTTTAGCATAAACGCCAAATATTCCTACATTTGCTTGCACATCAACCGGAATAGAATCATGACAGACAAAACAGACATCCGCATCGTGCGCATAGCCGTAAAGGTGGGAAGCAACGTGCTGACCCGGGCCGACGGCACGCTCGACGTGACCCGCATGTCGGCCTTGGTCGACCAGATGGCGGAGCTGAGGAAGCGCGGCATGGAGATAATCCTCATCTCGTCGGGAGCCGTGGCCGCCGGACGCAGCGAGGTGCATCCAGCCCGGCGGCTCGACAGCGTGGCGGAACGCCAGCTCTTTTCCGCCGTGGGCCAGGCCAAGCTCATCAACCGCTACTACGAGCTGTTTCGCGAGCATGGCATTGCCGTGGGGCAGGTGCTTGCCACCAAGGAGAGTTTCGGCACGCGGAGGCTCTATCTGAACCAGCGTGCCTGTATGCAGACGATGTTGCAGAACGGCGTGCTCCCCATTGTGAACGAGAACGACACCGTAGCCGTGACGGAGCTGATGTTTACCGACAACGACGAGCTGTCGGGCCTGATTGCCACCATGATGGATGTCTCCGCGCTCGTCATCCTGAGCAACATCGACGGCCTCTACACCGGTCTGCCTTCCGACCCCGGCGCCCGCCTGCTCGCCACGGTGCATCCGCACGACGACCTCTCGGCCTATGTCCGCCGGGAGACGTCGGGACACGGGCGCGGCGGCATGCTGACCAAGGCGCGCATCGCCCGCAAGGTGGCCGCCGAGGGCATCACGGTGTGGATAGCCAACGGCCGGCGCGAACGCATCCTGCCCGACCTGATGGACCGTCCGGAGTCCGTGCCGTGCACGTGTTTTGTCCCTTCGTCGGCCCCCGTGTCGGGCATAAAGAAGTGGATAGCCCACAGCGACAGCTTCAGCAAGGGAGAAATATGGCTCGATGCGGAGGTATCGGGATTGCTGCTCCGTGGAGAAGCGGTCAGCATCCTGCCCGTGGGCATCACCCGCCTTGAGGGCGACTTCGAGGCCGACGACCTGGTACGTGTCATCTCGGCCGACGGGCGTTGCATCGGCTTGGGCAAGGCCGAGCGCGATGCGGGAACCGTGGCCTCCGAGCTGGGCCATAAAGGCCGGAAGCCCGTGGTGCATTATGATTTCCTTTATATCGAATAGGCTATGAACATACAACCCATACTGGTTTCGGCACGCGAGGCGTCGTTCACGCAAGACCGGCTCGACGATGTCGCTGTTGGTCGCGCGTTGTGCGCCGTGGCCGACGAGATTGATGCGCAGACGCCGCGACTGCTTGCGGCCAATGCCGACGACCTGGCCCGCATGAGTCCGGACAATCCGAAATACGATCGCTTGAAGCTGACGGCCGGACGCCTGCACGATATTGCCGCCGACATGCGTCGCGTGGCAGCGTTGCCTTCGCCTTTGGGGCGGATTTTGCAGCATGATGTGCGCCCGAACGGCATGGAGCTGACGCGGGTGAGCGTGCCCTTCGGGGTGATTGGCGTTATCTATGAGGCCCGTCCGAATGTGACGTTCGACGTTTTTGCCCTTTGCCTGAAAGCCGGCAGCGCCTGCGTGTTGAAGGGCGGAAGCGATGCCCGTTCGTCCAACGCCGCAGCCATATCGCTCATCCGCGACGTGTTGCGTCGCAACGGACTCGACCCCAATTGGGCAACGTTGCTTCCGTTTGAACGAGAGTGTACCGATGCATTGCTGCGTGCCGACGATTATATTGATTTGCTGATTCCGCGGGGGAGCGCCTCGCTCATCCGCTATGTGCGCGAGCATGCCACCGTGCCCGTCATTGAGACCGGGGCAGGTGTGTGTCACACCTACTTTGACCGTGCCGGAGACACGGCTAAAGGCGCAGCCGTCATCTTCAACGCCAAGACGCGTCGGGTGAGCGTATGCAATGCGCTCGACTGTCTGCTTGTGCATCGTGAGCGGTTGGCCGATTTGCCTTCGCTGTGTCGTCCGCTGGCCGATAAGCGGGTGACGATTTATGCCGATGCCGATTCGTTTCGGGGCTTACGCGCTTCCTATCCGGAGGAATTGTTGCAGCGTGCCGACGGTTACGGCACGGAGTTTCTGGATTATAAGATGGCCATACGGACTGTGGATTCGCTCGATGAGGCCTTGGCGCACATCCGTCGTTACGGTTCGCGCCACAGCGAGTGCATTGTGACCGAAGACCCGGTTGCGGCCGGGCGTTTCCTGCGACGGGTGGATGCCGCCTGCGTGTATGTCAATGTGTCCACAGCTTTCACCGACGGAGCGCAGTTCGGATTGGGCGCCGAGGTGGGCATCAGTACGCAGAAGCTGCATGCGCGCGGCCCGATGGGCCTGGAAGCGCTCACCACTTATAAGTGGCTTATCCGGGGCGACGGCCAGACGCGTCCCCAGTGACTTGTTTATTTGATTATTCACATTCATATACTGTTACCGACATGAGAAACTTTACTTGTGTACACGATTTAGGCGATTTGAAAAGTGCTCTCCGCGAGGCTTTCGAGGTGAAGAAAGACCGTTTCAAATATGTGGAACTGGGGCGAAACAAAACCCTGCTGATGATATTCTTCAACAGCAGTCTGCGTACCCGGTTGAGCACACAAAAGGCTGCGCTCAATCTGGGAATGAATGTCGTTGTGCTCGACATTACCCAGGGAGCCTGGAAACTGGAGACCGAGCGGGGCGTGGTGATGGACGGCGACAAGCCCGAACATTTGCTGGAGGCTATCCCCGTGATGGGATGCTACTGCGACCTCATCGGCGTGCGTTCCTTCGCCCGCTTTGAGAAACGTGAGGACGATTATAACGAAGTCATCCTGAATCAGTTTATCCGTTATTCCGGTCGACCGGTGTTTTCCATGGAGGCGGCTACACGCCATCCGCTTCAGAGCTTTGCCGACCTGATTACCATCGAGGAATACAAAAAGACCGAACGGCCGAAAGTGGTCATGACGTGGGCGCCCCATCCGCGCCCGCTGCCTCAGGCCGTGCCCAATTCGTTTGCCGAGTGGATGAACGCCACCGATTACGACTTTGTCATCACACATCCCGAGGGGTATGAACTTGCACCCGAGTTTGTGGGCCGGGCCCGTGTGGAGTATGACCAGATGAAGGCTTTCGAGGGAGCCGACTTTGTCTATGCCAAGAACTGGGCGGCTTACGCCGGCGAGAATTACGGTAAGATATTGAGCACCGACCGCAGCTGGACGGTGAGCGACCGCCAGATGGCTGTGACCAACAACGCCTACTTCATGCACTGCCTGCCCGTGCGGCGCAACATGATTGTTACGGATGAGGTCATCGAAAGCCCTCAGTCCATCGTCATTCCGGAGGCTGCCAACCGCGAGATATCGGCCACCGTGGTGCTGAAACGCATGCTCGAGGCGCTTTGATTGGCATGAAGTGTGGCGCGCGTTGTGGATGTTTTCCACAACGCGCGCCATGTTGTTCCCCAATTTTCCCCATTGGCGGACGGCCTGCCATCTGTCCTGATATGGAAAGATGAGCCTGCGCCAACCTTTTTTCTCGATGGAGCGGGAGGCTTGCCTTGCGTTTCCCGTGATGAAGGGAAACGTTTACGGCCGTCATCTTTAGCGTCTTGCGGAGATATGGCGGCGGCTGTTTTCTGTGTCCGGAGATATGGACGGACACCTCTTGCGGATGACGCCGGCATATTGCGGCACGTTGATTGCCGTATATTATGCGAGCGGGACTTCCCACCTCAGACAGACAACACAGGGAAGCCCGGCTTACGTAAACAACTAAAAGAAATCCGAAGTATCCGGATGGCACGAGGAGAGCAGGTGAGGAGAGGCACGGACAGTCGTGGCGTTTTCAAGATATTAGAAAGCCGTTCCCACTAAATGGCCGTTCATCACACTGCGTTTACCACCAGCCGACGACCGGAAAGGCCCGAAGAAACCGAACCCGCTTTTTCCTCATGCTGCCGATACGGCCGGAATGGTTGATGCGACCACATACACACAACTTCATATGATAAAGATTCTCCTTAAGAGACTTGAAACAAGACAGAAGCGGCTCCCCATTCGCGATTGAACCGGGAGTCGCGCTTTTTTATCCTCTTCAAAATCTTTTTTTCGCCTTCGGACGGGGTCAGTCGAAATTGACATAGAAAGCCAGCCTTTCGAGGTCGGCCTCCGTAAACTCCTCATATAAAGCCAGCTGCGACAACGATTTCAGCCGTCCGTACTTATGCCGGTGTTCCACGATGACTTTGGCCTGATAGAAGTTCAGATAGGGATGCTGGCGCAGGCGTTCTGTGTCCCAGCGGTTGATGCGTATGGTTTTCTCCGGACGGCCATCCACGCGGAACCAGCGTTCGATGCCTTCGGGCAACCCCTTGATCTCGGCTAGTTGGGTCACGGAATAGAATCCGCCCAGCCGGCGGCGACGGGCAACGATGCGCGCCGCACGCACGCGCCCTATGCCGGGAATGCGTTTCAGGCTGGCGGTGTCGGCCGTGTTCAGGTCGATGACGGTGCCTTCGGCATATTTGGACGGATAGACCGTTTGCGGCCTTTCCGGCGGAGGGGTGGGCGTGTGCGCGGGCCGCTCCTGCCGGCGGGGTGGTGCCTCGTTTTTCGCTATGCGGATGTACGGGCGCAGGCGGGCAAAGTCTTCTTCCGACAGGCCGTAGATGCGCGCAAAGGAATCTGCCGTGCGGAAGCGTCCGCCCTTGGCCCGGTATTTCAGCACGTTGCGCACCACGAAGGGCGACAAGCCCAGCCTTGCCAGCGTGGACGAGTCGGCACGGTTGGGGTCGAAGGGGAAAGGACGCACGGCGGCCTGCCGTTTGACAGGAGAGGACGGTTGCCGTCTCTGCTTCCGGCTCGCGCTGTCGGCCCGGACGGCCTTCGTGCGGAATTCGGTCAACGCCCGGTCGTCTGGCTGTGCGGATGGCTCCGCCGCGTGCCGCCGTATGACAATCGCCACGAGCAGCATCAGGGCAACCAACAGCAAGCCGGCCACTACGCGCCGCTCACCGCGTGAGAAATAGAGAAAGTCCTTCCACATTCGGATGTATGCATTTACCCCAAGGGGCGTTTTTACATCTCTTTAAGAGATGAGAACCGTACAAATATACAAGGAATCTTATACTTTTGCTCCTTTGAAACACATTATTTTCGCATCTCCATGTATAAACTGATTTTGCGTTACACCGTGTCGTGGCTGCTCGTTGCGGGCATTTTGCTGGCCAGTTTCGTGCGCGTGCCCGAAACTCCGATGGAGGATGTCCCCTTTGCCGACAAATGGGTGCACATCCTCATGTATTTCCTGCTCTCTACCAGCCTGTGGATAGAGTATCTGCGCAGCCACACGCGCATCAATTACCGCAAGCTCTGCGTCGGGGCCATCGTGTTGCCCGTGTTCATGAGCGGGGCCGTCGAGCTGCTTCAGGCGTGGTGCACCGTCACGCGTTCGGGCGACTGGCTGGATTTCGTCGCCAATGTCGCGGGCGTGGCGTTGGCTTCCGTCTTGGGCTTCGCGTGGTATCGGCGCCGTTTCCTGAAACGTTGAGGCCCGGCAGCTTGCGTTTATGCCCGTTTGAGCCGCAATATGCGCGCTCCCAAGCCGGCATATGGATGCCCGCGAGCGCGGATATGTCCGCTCGGACGCGGCAATATGGAGGCTCAAACGGGGGTGATATGGGGGTATTCATTTCGTGCGGACGTAGCCTTCTTTTTTCAGCAGTTCCACCACCTTCTTGCGCAGGTCGCCCTGAATGATGATTTCGCCGTCCTTGGCCGCGCCGCCCACTCCGCAGCGGGTTTTCAGCAGTTTGGCCAATTCCTTCAGGGCGTCGTCCGGGCCGGTGAATCCCTTGACCACCGTGGCCGTCTTTCCGCCACGGTTTTTCTTTTCGATGCCGACGCGCAGGTTCTGCTGCGCCTTGGGGAGCAGCTCGGACTGTTCCTCCGCCTCGGTCTCGTAGGTGAAATCCGGGTTGGTGGAGTACACAATGTTCAGTCGGTCTTTCCAATCGTTATTCTTCATTCCGTTGTAGTTTTTTGGCAAAGATAGCGTGTTCGCTCCACACGGACGGCACCCTGTTTTTCTTTTTTCATATTTGGCGGATTATGGAAATATTTCCGTAATTTTGTGCTTCGTTGGATATGACTTGAAACTTCAGTTTATGGCAAAGCTTACGGTAAAGGATGTAACGGTTTCAGTGATAAGGTTCCGCGATGAGGATTATATCAGCCTGACCGACATGATTAAAGCTAAGGATGGCGAGTTCTTTTTTTCCAATTGGTTGAGAAACAGGAATACGATTGAGTTCCTCGGCATTTGGGAGAAACTGAACAATCCGGATTTTAATTGTGCCGAATTCGACATAATTAAAAGTCAGGCCGGGTTGAACAATTATCGTCTGAGCGCGAAGGAATGGATGTCGAAAACGAATGCAATCGGCATTCTGTCCAAAGCCG
Organism: uncultured Phocaeicola sp.; assembly: GCA_944321015.1. Lineage (GTDB taxonomy): Bacteria > Bacteroidota > Bacteroidia > Bacteroidales > Bacteroidaceae > Phocaeicola_A. The sequence goes on from CALUJS010000037.1 coordinate 9,746, forward strand.
GACGCTATGGAGGAACTTATGCTCATAAGGATATTGCTTTTGAATTTGCGATGTGGATAAGCCCGGAGTTTAAGGTTTACCTGATACGGGAATTTCAACGTCTGAAAGAACAGGAGCAGATTCAGTTAGGATGGACAGCCAAACGCGAACTTTCAAAAATCAATTATCGTATTCATACGGATGCCATCAGGCAAAATTTAATTCCAGCAGAGGTGACAACTAAGCAAGCAAATGCCATTTATGCCAATGAAGCCGATGTGTTAAATGTGGCAATGTTTGGGATGACGGCTCGGCAATGGCGGGAACAACATCCGGATTTGAAAGGGAATATTCGTGATTATGCGACTATCAATGAATTGATATGTCTTTCAAATATGGAAAATCTTAATGCCGTCTTTATAGGACAAGGCATTCCGCAGAACGAACGGGTAATCAGGTTAAATCATATCGCAATTCAGCAAATGAAAGTGTTGGAAGGCGATGAGGGAAGGAAACTTCTGAAATAAATGATTCCTTAAATTTACGCTATTCCAATAAAGGAAAGGCTAAAAATTGATGTATTTTTGTGTTTGATATATTTAGTATGAGAACAAAAACGAACGGGATATGAGCAATTCTCCATTGCACGAATACGAACGGGTGCCGGAGCCTACGCTCCGTCGTCTTCCCTGGTATCTTTCCACGGTCAAGCTGTTGCGCGAAAAGGGCGAGCAATACGTTTCCTCCACCCAGATATCGAAGGACATCAACGTGGACGCTTCGCAGATAGCCAAGGATTTGTCTTATGTCAAGGTTTCCGGACGTACCCGCGTGGGTTACGAGATAGAGGAGCTGATACAGGCGCTGGAGTCTTTCCTAGGCTTCACCAACATGCACAAGGCGTTTCTTTTCGGAGCGGGCAGTCTGGGACGGGCGTTGTTGGGCGATTCGGGACTGCATCAGTTCGGACTGGAGATAGTGGCCGCTTTTGACGTCAATCCTGCGCTGGTAGGAACCGAGGTGGGCGGCGTGCCCATTTTCCATACGCGCGACTTCGTGCGTAAGATGGCCGAGTTGCGTGTGGACATCGGCGTGCTCACCGTGCCCATCAGCATCGCCCAGCAGGTGACCGACGAGATGGTGGCCGGCGGCATAAAGGCGGTGTGGAACTTCACCCCCTTCCGCATCCGCGTGCCCGAACACATCGTGGTGCAGAACACGTCGCTCTATGCCCATCTGGCCGTGATGTTTAATCGTTTGAATTGTAACCGGACAAATAATCACAGGCAATGAAGATAATAGCAGTAGGCATGAACTATGTAGCCCACAATGAGGAGCTGCACGCCGGCATGGCCCGTCCGCAGGAGCCGGTCATTTTTCTGAAGCCCGATTCGGCTTTGCTCAAGGACGGAAAACCCTTTTTCCTGCCCGACTTTTCCCATGAGATGCACTACGAGACCGAGTTGGTGGTGCGCATCAGCCGCCTGGGCAAGAACATTGCCGAGCGTTTCGCCCACCGTTACTACGATGCGGTGACCGTGGGCATCGACTTCACGGCGCGCGACTTGCAACGTCGTTTCCGCGAGGCGGGCAACCCGTGGGAGTTGAGTAAGGGGTTCGACGGTTCGGCCGTCATCGGCACGTGGGTACCCGTGGAGTATTTCCGCCACATGCAGAACATCCGTTTCCATCTGGACATCGACGGACAGACGGTGCAGCGCGGTTGCACGTGCGACATGCTGTTCACCGTAGACCAGATTATTGCCTACGTGAGTCGTTTCATGACGCTCAAGATGGGCGACCTGCTCTACACCGGTACGCCCGTGGGCGTGGGTCCGGTCTCCATCGGCCAGCATCTGCAGGGCTATCTGGAAGGCGAACGTGTGTTAGATTTTTATATAAGGTAAGGAGACAAGTTGACAAGTGGACGGGTTGACGAAGCTCATCCCCTTGTCGATTTGTCCCCTCCGTCAACTTGTCAACTAAAAGAACAATGAAAATACGAGTAGGATTTGGTTACGATGTGCACGCCCTTGTTCCCGGCCGGGAACTGTGGCTGGGCGGCATCCGTCTGGAACATGAATTGGGTTTGCTCGGCCACTCTGATGCCGACGTGTTGATACATGCCATTTGCGACGCGCTGCTTGGTGCGGCCAATATGCGCGACATCGGTTATCACTTTCCCGATACGGCGGGCGAGTATAAGAACATCGACAGCAAGGTGCTGCTGGCCAAGACGGTGGCTCTCATTGCCACAAAGGGATATCGCGTGGGCAATATCGACGCCACGGTCTGTGCCGAACGCCCGAAGCTGAAAGCGCGCATCCCCGAAATGCAGGAGACGCTGGCCCGCGTGATGGGCGTGGATGCCGACTGCGTGTCAGTCAAGGCCACCACCACGGAGAAGCTGGGCTTCACCGGACGCGAGGAAGGCATCTCGGCCTACGCCACGGTGCTCATCGAGCGGGAGTGAATGTGCGTTGCGTCAGCGCGTCAGGACGTGCTTTAGGTCTTTTTGCGTCAGCCGTCCGGTGATGATGATGACGGTGCATTCTTTCTTCTCGTCGGCCATCACCACATATTCGTTGATGCCGCAGGTGAGTTTGCGCCGGAAGATGGCGACATGCTCATTCTTGTCATTGACCTGCGCCAGCGGCTCGTAGCCGTTGCGGCGTGTCAGCAGTCGGCTTTCGTTGCGCATGCGCTCCTTGATGCTTTTCTTGCGCGAGGTCATGATGCACACGCTTTTCAGTTTGTTGGCAATGCCGTCCAGCTTGATTCCTCCTATTTCTTTGTTGCCCATCATGCCGAGCAAGTCTTTGGTGACATACACGGAGGTGACCCCGTCCATGTTTTTGAAACGGTCGAACGGGCGGTACTGTGCTTGGGCCGCCAAGACGCACAAGCAGAGCAGGGTGCTGCAAATGAAGTGTTTCATGTTGTATATGTTTGTGGGTTCTTAAGTTTATTCGTCTGTGGGCTGTTCGTCCATCAGCACGCCGATGTCTTCTCGGTCAAACTTTCCTTTAACCTGCACCAGCGTGCAGCTCCCCTCTTCGCTGCGGGCAATGAGCAGCTCGCGCACCACGTCGTCTTCCGCACGGGCGTAAATGCGCAGGCGTTCGCCGTCTTCGTTTATGTGCGCCATGGTTTCATATCCTTTGCGGGATAGGGCGTTGATGCGTCGCTCGAAGCGTCGTTTTACGCCGGCAGGGCACAAGTCCATGTCGAGTATGCGCACGGAGCTTACTTTCTTTGCCATTTGTGCGTCGGGGTCGTCGCCCATGAATATCTTGCCCAGGGCCGTCACGAAGGGAGGAATCTTCATGTAAGTGGCGTTCGGTTCGCGCTTGAATTCACGGAACAGGTCGTCACCGGTCTGTGCTACGCTCGTCAGGGAGACACAGAGCAACAGCAGGGTCAGGATGTGTGCTTTCATACCTATGTTATCGTGTTTTGTTACTGATGCGCATTCGTTCCCATATCCGGCGCGGGATGAGTCGCCATAAGGCCACCAGCAGACGGTAGCGCCCGTCGATGACCACTATGCGCCGTCGGGCGTTCATGGCGTGGAAGATGCGGCGAGCCACCTTGTCGGGCCGCATCAGCATGGGATAACGACCGCCGCGCAGCAGGTCGGTGTCTACGAATCCCGGCCGGATGTCGGTGAAACTGATGCCCAGCCGTTGCATGTGCGACAGTTGGGCAAGCGCCTCGATGTAGGTGTTCTGGAAACGTTTTGTGGCCGAATAGGCAGGAGCCACGCCCAGCCCTTTTGTGCCGGCAATGGAGCTGATGACGGCGATGTGTCCGCCTTTCCCGACGCGCCGGAAGTAATCGAAGGCAGCTGTCACCAGGCGGGTGAACCCTTCCGCGTTGGTCTGCACGGTGGATAGCTCGGTGGTATCGTCCAATGTCGGGTTCTGAAAGCCGATGCCCGCGCAGTGCAGATACACATCCATTCCGCCCATTTCGTTGATGAGCTCGCGTAACCGGTCGGCGGCATCGGGATTGCATACGTCCATTTGTTTGACATGCACCCGGCCCGGAGCCAGTAGCAGGAACTTTTCCAGCAGTTCGCGGCGGCGTCCGGTGATGCCTACGGTCCACCCGTCGCTGATATATTGCAGTGCCGTTTCGCGCCCGATGCCCGATGTGCCGCCTGTGATGATGATTCGTTTCATGTCGTTGGTTGTTTCTGTCGGACAAAGTTAAGATAAAACGCGTAAAGGCCAAGCGCGCTGCCCGAACTTATGCTGAAATCATGAAATTGTGATAAAATGAAACAAGTTCGGTCTTACTATAAGTGATAGGCGCCTTTTCATTCGTTGCAAATCTTTATACCAAATAAGTTTTTCTATCAAAATGTAAGTTGTATCTTTGCCCGACATAAGAAACGGACTTATAATAATATCATAAATCCAGATAGACATGAATACAAACAAAGAAACTCGTGTGGAACACGACTTGCTGGGCAAGCGCGAATTGCCCGCCGATGCCCTCTACGGCATTCAGACCCTTCGCGGCGTGGAAAACTTCAGCATTAGCCGCTTCAAACTGTCCTACTATCCCGCTTTCATCAACGGACTGGCTTATACCAAGCTGGCTGCGGCCGACGCCAACCATCAGCTGGGTTTGCTCACCGATGAGCAGTTTGCCGGCATCAAGGCTGCCTGCGAGGACATTCTGGCCGGGAAATACCATGAGGAATTTCCGGTGGACATGATACAAGGCGGAGCCGGAACAAGCACGAACATGAATGCCAACGAGGTGATTGCCAACATCGCCCTGTTGCACATGGGCTGCAAACCGGGCGAATATGAACACTGCTCGCCGCACGACCATGTGAACCGTTCGCAATCGACCAACGACGCCTATCCCACGGCCATTCACATGGGCTTGTATGCCAGCCACCTTGCGCTTCTTCCCCACTTGAAGGAACTGATTGCCGAGTTCCGCAAACGCGGCGATGAGTTTGCAGGCATTGTAAAGATGGGACGTACACAGTTGGAGGATGCCGTGCCCATGACGCTCGGACAGACTTTCTACGGCTTTGCCAGCATTTTGGAGGACGAGCTGCTCCACCTCGACGAGGCCGCCGCCGACTTCCTGACCGTCAACCTGGGTGCGACCGCCATCGGTACGGGCATCTGCTCCGAGCCGGGTTATGCCGAGAAAGCCGTTGAGGCGCTGGCACGCATCACGGGCTGGGAGGTGAAGCTGGCCAAAGACTGGGTGGGCGCCACATCGGACACCTCGTGCATGGTGGGCTACATGTCGGCTCTGAAACGCGTGGCCGTGAAGATGAGCAAGATATCGAACGACCTCCGCCTGCTGGCCAGCGGTCCCCGTTGCGGATTGGGCGAAATCAACCTGCCGGCACGCCAGCCGGGTTCGTCCATCATGCCGGGCAAGGTCAATCCCGTCATTCCCGAAGTGGTCAGCCAAGTGGCCTTCAAGGTGATTGGCAACGAGCTTTGCGTGACGATGGCCGGCGAGGCTTCGCAGATGGAGCTGAACGCCATGGAGCCGGTCATGGCACAATGCTGCTTCGAGTCGGTCGACCTGATGCGCAACGCTTTCGACACCCTGCGCACACTCTGCGTGGAGGGCATCACGGCCAATCCCGAGCATTGCCAGGCCGAGGTGCGCAACAGCATCGGCATCGTGACGGCCCTGAACCCCTACATCGGCTACGACCATTCGACCAACATTGCCAAGAAAGCGTTGGAGACGGGCCGCAGCGTCTACGACCTTGTGCTCGAGGAAGGCATCCTGACGCAGGAAGACCTCGACACCATTCTCGACCCGAAGAACATGATACGCCCCGTGAAGCTCGACATCCGCGCCCGCAAGTGAGGCGATAAGAAACGATATCGGTAAAGGGACAGCCCGGATGAGCCGCAAGGATAAACGCCTTGTAGTTCACCGGGCTGTCCTTTTCTTGTTTCCGGCGCTCATAATTCTTCTGTCAATCTGCTGGTTTCGTGAGAAAATACTAATTTTGCCATGCTTAACCATCTAACAGGAATCTGAACCATGAATGAGGAGACCCATCTTAGAGAGCAAGAACTGATTCGAGAGCTGAAAGCAAATTCCCGGAAAGCTTTTGATGATATATACCGGATGTATGCCCGACGTCTGTTGGCTTACTGCAAACAATACACCAAAAGTCTGGAGGATGCCGAGGAGATTGTGCAGGATGTTTTTGTCCGCTTGTGGAACAATCGCAGCCGGATACATCAGGAGGAAACGCTTCGCTCTTTGCTGTTCACCATGTCGAAGAACCAGCTTATCAACGCTTATCGCAGCCGGGCAAATTCGCCTGCTTACGAAGACTATGTGGAATGCCGTGCGGAGTTGTTTGCGGCGGATACTCATTACCGGGTGGAATATGAGGAATTCTTGCAGGCTTTGCGCCGGGCGTTGCACGTGTTGCCTCTCACCCAACGCAAGGTGATAGAACTTACCCGGTTGCAGGAACTGTCGAACAAAGAGGCGGCCCGCGCGCTGTCGCTCAGCGAGCAGACGGTGAAAAACCAGTTGTCGTTGGGCCTGAAGGCTCTCAAAAAGGAATTGGCCAAGGTGATAATGCTTCTCGGTATGTTATTATATATTAATTGACCATCCTTCCATGGTACTTTGCTCGTAATTGTTTGTCTCACTAATTAGAATACGAATGATGAAAGAAACAGACTATAAATATAGGAACGATTTGTTCTCGCCCGAAGAATTGTCTATGTTCAAGCAACAACTAAACGCAACATCCGATGAAGCATTGGAGAAAACCATGCGTGAAGTGTGGATGGAGGATGATGTGGACACCTCGGACATAGACGAGGAACGTTTGCGGCAGTTGAAAGCGCGTATAGATGGCCGTATTGACACGGATGCTGCGGCTGACAAACAGGTATCCGGCCGTATGTTTGTTCGCCGCGTGTGGCAGGTGGCAGCTGCCGTGTTGTTACCGGTTTTGATTCTGACAACGATATACTTTTATCGGGAAAGCAGGGTGACAGCTTCCGGTCTGATGGTGGTTTCGACGGGAGCGCGCGAGAAGGCGCAAATCGTTTTGCCCGATGGAACCCGGGTGGCTCTCAATGCTGATTCGAAACTCAGTTATGCCCCTCATCTGTACAATAAAGATGCGCGTCGGATAGAGTTCGAGGGAGAAGGCTATTTCGAGGTAAGCAAAGCCCCGGAGCGTCCTTTCCGGATAGCCGGCAGCGGGCTGGACGTGGAAGTGCTCGGAACGACCTTCAATCTGAACGCGCGCACGGAACAACCTACAGCCGAGCTTTATCTGGAGGAGGGTAGCGTGCGCATGGCTTCCACCCACAGCGGCCGGGAGGTCGTGTTGAGCCCGAATCAGCGGGCCGTGCTCAATCGTGCCGATGGCAGCATCACCGTGGTGGCAACCGACGATGAGCAGGCCACGGCTTGGCGGCGGGACGAACTGGTGTTCAAGGATGTGCCGCTGGATGCTGTGTTGAAACAACTCGAGGCAACCTACGGCGTGGCGATTGAGACCGACGGCCGGTTGGCTCCTTCGGGTTCGTTTACCGGCACGCTGTTTACATCCGATTTGTTCGAATCGTTGAAGATTATAGAGAAAACATATGGCTTGAAGACAGACATACAAGGGAAAAAGATTGTTTTATCGCAGCAGGATTAGTCGTAATTCAATAGGTAGGATTTCAGATAAGGCCGTATTCTTTCGTGAGGAAAGGAGCGGCCTTTTTCGTGGCCGAATCCGCGCATATTGACGCTCGCGAGCGTGCATATGGAGAGGCGCGAGCGGGCATATGGGCGCTCGGCAGCGGGAATATGTCGGCTTAAACCGCCTGCAATCATCTATCTTTATATGTAAAACTTAGCAACAAAACATCCTTATGAAACGAATCATTACAATACTGTCAACCATACTGTGTGTCCTCACCGTCGCAGCCCGTCCGGACGGACTCACGATTCACTATCTGGGCGCCAACAACACGCTGGTTCGCGTCGATGAGCCGCGCCGCTATCTGTTGCTTCCCGTTGAGGAAGATGCTCCCGATGCCACCATCAACGTGCTGGCCGACAACCGTTGCGACCGTGTGCTGACGGTCAGGCTGGCCATTAACCGTGTGGACTATTTTGTTCCTTTCGAGCTTCAGCCCTATGCGGACCGTTCGTTGGTGCTCGACATCCGCACGGGCAACAGCCGCGCCAACGTGCGCGATGCCATGGACGATGCCTGCTGGGAAGAAATCCGGCTGAGCGACACGTTCGACACGGCCAACCGCGAGCGCTTCCGCCCCTTGTATCACCACACGCCGCTGTGGGGATGGATGAACGCTTCCGCGATGAGGCCACAGGCGAGTGTTATCTGTCGGTCACCCCGGTGCCCGAAGTGGAGTCTCTGCGGGGCGAGCCGCGCAAACACCACGTGTTCACGGCTTCGGCCAAACGGATGGAAAGGAGCCTGGCGACGGCCGAAGGTGCGTGTGAAATTGAAGTGGAGCTTACGCCGCGCTCTGCCGGAAAGGTGTACATCAGCCTGAGCAATGCCGGCGGCGAGGAGGTCGTGATGTGTTATGACAGCCGCGCGCGCATCTTTGGCATGGACCGCACGCACAGCGGACAGACGGATTTCAGCAAGGATTTTCCCGTCACTACCGTTGCGCCCTGTCCGGTCGGCGAGAGCCTGAAGCTGCGCCTCTTTCTGGATCGTTGCAGTCTGGAAGCTTTTGAGGCCGAGGGACGCATGGCCATGACCAATCTGTTGTTTCCCGCCAAGCCCTACGACACCATGGCCGTTTATACCGACGGCGGCAAGTGTCGCGTGAGCGGCCTTACGGTCTATCCGTTGCAGATCGGCCGATCTGTGGACACGGACAAGTGATGTTTTATTTTTTAGGATAATGAACAATCAATCTACTGTTATATGAACGAAACGAAACATACCTCTGTTGCCCGCTTCATCCCGGTGATGTGCTGTTTCTTCGCCATGGGATTCGTCGACTTGGTGGGCATCGCTTCCAATTACGTCAAAGCCGACTTGGGCCTGAACGATTCGCAGGCCAACATATTCCCTTCGCTCGTGTTCTTCTGGTTTCTTATCTTCTCCGTGCCCACGGGAATGCTGATGAATCGGATTGGACGCAAGAAGACAGTGCTTTTAAGTCTGTTGGTGACGTTCGTGTCGCTGCTTTTGCCTATATTTGGCGACAGCTATCTGCTCATGTTGGCATCGTTTTCCCTGTTGGGCATCGGCAACGCCCTGATGCAGACGTCGCTCAACCCGCTGCTGAGCAACATCGTCAGCGGCAAGAGCCTGGCGAGCGCCCTCACGTTGGGCCAGTTTGTCAAGGCCATAGCCTCCTTCCTGGCCCCGTACATCGCCATGTGGGGAGCCACCGAGGCCATGCCTTCGCTGGGCATGGGGTGGAGGGTGTTGTTCCCGGTCTACATGGTGGTGGCCGTGGTGGCCATCGTGCTGCTGGGTCTTACTCCCATCAAGGAAGAACAGCCCGATCATGATGCTTCCGGCTTTGCCGCCTGCTTCGGGCTGTTACGCCATCCGTTTGTGTTGCTGTGCTTTCTGGGCATCATGTGCCACGTAGGCATCGACGTGGGCACGAACACCACGGCTCCCAAGTTGCTCATCGAGCGCCGGGGCATGTCGTTGGACGAGGCCGGGTTTGCCACGAGCCTTTACTTCATCTTCCGCACCGTTGGGTGTTTCCTCGGGGCTTTCATCCTGAGCCGGGTGTCGGCGCGCAAGTTCTTCGGGCTGAGTGTCGTGATGATGCTGGTGGCCATGGCGGGGTTGTTTGTCTTCCACGGCGAGACGGCCATCTATGTGTGCATCGCGCTGATAGGTTTCGGCAACTCCAACATCTTCCCGGTGGTGTTCTCGCAAGCCATGCTGTCCATGCCGGAGAAGAAGAACGAGGTATCCGGTTTGATGATTATGGGGCTGTTTGGCGGCACGGTGTTCCCTTTGGCCATGGGATTGGCCGGCGATGCCGTGGGACAGAGCGGAGCAGTGGCCGTGATGACCGTAGGCGTGCTATACCTGTTATTATATACGTTCAAAATAAAAACCGATAACCATGAATAATCTAGTAGTAGGAATGGGCGAAGCGTTGTGGGACGTGTTGCCCGAAGGAAAGAAACTGGGCGGAGCGCCCGCAAACTTTGCATACCATGTGTCGCAACTGGGGCTGGACAGTTGTGTGGTGAGTGCGGTGGGCGATGACAAATTGGGGCATGAACTGATGGACAATCTCAACGGACGCGGCATGCAGTGCCTCATCGAGCAGGTGCCCTATCCGACCGGTACCGTGCAGGTGGAGTTGGACGAGGCAGGCATTCCTTGCTATAACATCAAGGAGAATGTGGCGTGGGACAACATACCCTTCACGCCCCGGCTCGAGGCTCTGGCACTCCGCACGCAGGCCGTATGCTTTGGTTCGCTGGCGCAACGCAGCATTGTGTCGCGCGAAACCATCAACCGCTTTCTCGACCTCATGCCCGACGGCAACGGGCAACTGAAGATATTCGACGTGAATCTGCGCCAGAGCTTCTACACCAAAGAAGTGTTGTGCGCCTCCATGCGCAAGTGCAACATCTTGAAGATAAACGATGAGGAACTGGTCACCGTGAGCCGCATGTTCGGCTATCCCGGCATCGACCTGCAGGATAAGTGCTGGCTCCTGTTGGGCAAATACAACCTGCGGATGCTCATCCTTACGTGCGGAGTCAACGGCAGTTACGTGTTCACGCCCGGCGAGTTCTCCTTTGTTGAGACGCCTCGGGTGCAGGTGGCCGACACCGTGGGCGCGGGCGATTCGTTTACCGCCGCCTTTGTGGCTTCCATCCTGAAGGGCAAGACGGTAGCCGAGGCCCATCGTCGCGCCGTGGCCGTGTCGGCCTATGTGTGTACGCAAAACGGCGCCATGCCGCTGTTGCCCGACAGTTTGAAAGATTGAGCGGGGCAGGATAAAGAAGCCCGCGCCGTTTCTGCGGATGGAAACGGCGCGGGCTTTATGTTTGTACCCGGACAAGATTACTTCAAGGCGGCGAGCGCTTCCTTGATGCGGCGCATGGCCTCGATGATGTTCTCGTCGGAGGTGGCGTAGCTCATGCGGATGCACTCGGGCGCGCCGAAGGCTCCTCCGCCCACGCAGGCCACGTGGGCCACTTCGAGCAGATACATGGCCAGGTCAGCGGCGTTCTCAATCTTGCGGTCTCCGGCCGATTTGCCGAAGTAAGCGTTACACTTGGGGAAGAGGTAGAAAGCGCCTTGCGGCACGTTCACCTCGAAGCCCGGCACTTCCTTGGCCAAGCGCACGATGAGGTCGCGTCGGCGTTCAAAGGCTTGGCGCATGGTCTCCACCTCGTCCTGCGGGCCGGTGTAGGCGGCCTCGGCTGCCTTTTGCGACACGGAGCAGGGGCCTGAAGTGTATTGTCCCTGAAGCTTGTTGCAGGCTTTGATGAGCCATTCCGGTCCGGCGGCGAAACCGATGCGCCATCCGGTCATGGCATATGCTTTCGACACGCCGTTGATGATGACCACGCGGTCTTTCACTTCCGGGAACTGGGCGATGCTTTCGTGACGGCCCACGTAGTTGATGTGTTCGTAGATTTCGTCGGCTATGACGTACACCTGCGGATGGCGGGCCAGCACGTCAGCCAGTCCTTTCAGCTCTTCCTTGGTGTAGACCGACCCGGTGGGGTTGGACGGCGAGCAGAGGATAAGCGCCTTGGTTTTCGGAGTGATGGCGGCCTCCAGCTGTGCGGGGGTAATTTTGAAATCCTGCTCGATGCCTGCACGCACGATGACGGGCGTTCCGTCGGCCAGCTTCACCATCTCGGTGTAGCTCACCCAATAGGGCGCGGGCACGATGACTTCGTCGCCTGCTCCCACGAGGCACATCACCACGTTGCACACACACTGCTTGGCTCCGTTGGAGCAGCTGATTTGGTTGGCCGTGTATTCCAGATTGTTCTCGTTCTTCAACTTCGCCACGATGGCATTGCGCAGGGCGGGATATCCGGCCACGGGCGAATAGCGCGAGTAGTTCTCGTCGATGGCTTTCTTGGCGGCTTCCTTGATGTGGTCGGGGGTGTTGAAGTCCGGTTCGCCCACACTCAGGTTGATGACGTCGATGCCTTGTGCTTTCAGTTCGTTGCTCTTTTGCGACATCGCCAGCGTTTCCGAAGGCGACAGTCTGTTCAGGCGGTCTGATAATTGGTTCATGCTATGATTGTTTAGTTGTTAATTGTTTTTGGTTAGTTCCTTCTGTCTCCCAAGAACCGCAGCAGGTAGAGGAAGAGGTTGATGAAGTCCAGATAGAGGGTCAGCGAGCCCAAGAGGGCAATCTTCTTGGTCGAATCGTTCACCTCCAGGCCCTCTTGTACGAGCAGATGCTTAATCTTCTGTGTGTCGTAGGCCGTCAGCCCGACGAACACCAGCACGCCGATGCCCGAGATGATGAGGCTCATCATGCTGCTTTGCAGGAAAATGTTCACCAGCCCGGCAATGATAAGCCCGATGACGGCCATCAGGCAGATGTTGCCAATGGAGGTCAGGTCGCGCTTGGTGACGTAGCCATAGACGCACATCACGCCGAACGTGCCCGCCGTGACGAAGAACGTCGTGGCGATGGAGGCGGCAGTGTAGAGCAGGAAGATGCTGGACAGCATGGCGCCGTTGAGCAGGGAGTAGATGATGAACATGAGCGTGGCCGTGGTGAACGACAGCCGTTCGATGCGTGCCGACAGGTACCACACTAAGGCTATCTCGGCCACGATGAGCACGAGGAAGGAGAACTTGCTGCTGAATATCAGGCTGAGCATGGCGGGCGAGCCGGCCACGAGCAGGGCCATCATGCCGGTGATGGCAAGAGCCATCGCCATCCACAGATATACTTGGCGGAAGAGCGACAGTTGCGCGTTCCGCTCATAGGTACGGGTAATAGTGTCCATTGTCATAGTGTCTTTGTTAATGGTTTATTTATTGAAGTGCAGGGTGTGTCCCATGCGGTCTTTCTTGGTGTGGAGGTAGCGTTCGTTATAGGGGTTGGGAGTAATCTCCACGGGGACGTTCTCCACAATCTCCAGTCCGTAGGCTTCCAGTCCGACGCGCTTCACGGGGTTGTTGGTGATGAGGCGCATCTTGTGTATGCCTATCTCGCGCAGGATTTGGGCGCCCACGCCATAGTCGCGCTCGTCGGCCTTGTGTCCCAGGCAGATGTTGGCGTCCACGGTATCCATGCCGTCTTCCTGCAGCTTGTAGGCTTTCATCTTCTCCATAAGTCCTATGCCGCGTCCTTCCTGGTTGAGGTAGATGACGGCTCCCTTGCCGGCAGCTTCAATCATGCGCAGGGCTTTGTGGAGCTGTTCGCCGCAATCGCAGCGGAGCGAGCCGAATATGTCCCCCGTGGCACACGAGGAATGTACGCGCACCAATACCGGCTCGTCGGCCTCAAACGTGCCTTTGATGATGGCGATGTGTTCCAGCCCGTTGCTCTTCTGGCGGAAGGGGATGAGGCGGAAGTGTCCGTACTCGGTGGGCATGTCTACCTCAACGCCTTTCTCCACGATGGACTCCTCGCGCAGGCGGTAGGCGATGAGGTCGGCTATGGAGATGAGCTTCAGACCGTGTTCGTCGGCAAAGCGGCGCAGTTCCGGCAGGCGTGCCATGGTGCCGTCCTCGTTCATGATTTCCATGAGTGCGGCAGCCGGATAAAGTCCGGCTAGGCGGGCCATGTCGATGCAGGCCTCGGTGTGCCCGGCACGGCGCAACACGCCTTTGTCTTGCGCATAGAGGGGATTGACGTGCCCCGGGCGGCCAAACGTAGACGGCTTCGATGCCGGGTCGGCCAGGGCGCGGATGGTGGCGGCGCGGTCATGGGCCGACACGCCGGTGGTGCATCCGTCCAACTTGTCGATGGTGACGGTGAACGGCGTGCCCAGCATGGACGTGTTTTCGTCCACCTGATGGGGAAGCTCCAGCTCCTTGCAGCGCGAGATGGTGATGGGGGCACAGAGCACGCCGCGTGCGTATTTCAGCATGAAGTTCACCTGGTCGGGAGTGATCTTCTCTGCGGCAATGATGAGGTCGCCTTCGTTTTCGCGGTCTTCATCGTCCACCACGACTACGAACTTGCCTTCGCGGAAGTCGTCGATGGCTTCTTCTATTGAATCGAGTTTGATGGTATCCATAATATGCGTATATATAATATAGGTTTAGTGTAATTCTTCCGAACGTATGCGCTGTTGCAAGTTGCGGCTTGTGGCGATTATTTGCCGCAGGTCTTTGTGCAGGCGCAGGCGGAACCGCCAGATGCGGATGTAGAAGAACACGCCCACGGGTATGACGATACCCGTCAGCATGTTGAGCCAGCGGTTGCTGAACGGACTCTTGTGGGCATCGGTCGAAAGCACCGGATAGCCGCCGGCCAGTTGCAGCACCTGATAGTCTTTCGAGTTGCCCAGCTCTTCGACGAGCGCTTCCACCCGGTCGCTTACTTCGCGGATGTGAGAGTCTTTCTCGTTGCTGGTAAACAGACGTATGTAGTTGGGCAGTCGGTCCAGCCGGTGCTGGCGCATGTAGTCCTCGCATTCACGGCACAAGGCATCGAGGTCGCGGTCGATGCGGTCGTAGTCGGGGTCTTCGATGATGACCTCCTTCTTGAACAGATGGCGTTGGGTGCGTATGCCCAGCAGCTTGCGGATGACGGCCAGATAGGCGTCGGCGTTGAACACGGCGGAGTCGCGCGTCGCTTTATAGGTGAAGAAGATGCCGAGCGGCGCGGTGACAAACGTACTGATCCATGTGCCGAACCAGATTTCCCAGCTGCCGTTCTTGGCCGCACGCTCGCCCATGCTGTTGATGATGTAGTATATCAGGAAGATGATGACCGACACCACTACCGGCATGCCCAGTCCGCCCTTGCGGATGATGGCTCCCAACGGCGCGCCGATGAAGAAGAAGATGATGCACGCCAGCGACAGGGTGAACTTCTTGTTCGTTTCGACCCAGTGGCGGCGTATGAGGTTGTTGCCATCCTTCATGGTGAGCGACTTGATGGAGAGGTCGCTACTTGTCATGTTCACCTTCCGTTTGGCTTCGGAATACACTTTCTCCAGGGTGGTCCGGCTCGATGTGGCCAGCAGGCTGTCCATGTCGAGCCGCGTGAGAATGGCTTTCTCCATCTGCAGGGAGTCAAAGCGCGTCATGGGGGTGGCCACATAGGCGCGCTTCATGGCGTCGTCGTAGTAGCCGCGTCCGATGCTGTCATAGCGGACGTTGAGCGAGTCGATGTCGTGATGCAGTTTAGCCAGGCCCTTGAATTCGGGGTTTACGGTCAGGAAGCTGCCGTCCTGCATACTGAAGTTGGTGTCGAAGTTTATCAGCGTGTGCTTGCTCACGAACGATTCGCGGCGGTAGGGCACGTTCTGCGACGTGGCGTTTTGCTGGCGCAGGTTCTCAAACTGCTCGCCGCTGTACAGGTGCAGGTAGAGGTGCTCTTTGTCGGCCGTGCTTTCCAGCTTGCCCGAGTCGGCCACGATGATGTGGGCATTCTCGAAGCCGTCGGAGAAGTTGTATATCATGAGGTTGTACAACATGCCCGTCTTCTTGTCCTTTTTGCGGACGTACAGGTTGTATTTCACCCCGTCTCTGCCTTCGCCCAACTGGTAGAAGGAGCTTTCGGGGATGTCCAGCTCGGGCGACGCCTGAGTCATGGAGTAAATCAGGGTGTAGAGCTTGAGTTGGGCGTTGGGGCCCGTCACGTTCTGGAAATAGAAGGAGAGCGCGGCGATAAACATGGTGAAGATGATGAGCGGCCGCATCACCTTCGTCAGCGGAATGCCCGCCGCCTTCATGGCCGTCAGTTCGAATCGTTCGCCGAAGTTGCCGAACGTCATGAGCGAGGCCAGCAGCACGGCCAGCGGTGCCGAGGTGGGCCACAGGGCCAGGGCGGAGTAGTAGAAGAATTTTGCCAACACGATGAGGTCCAAGCCTTTGCCCACCATGTCGTCCACCCGTTTCCATAGGAACTGCATCATGAAAATGAACAGGCAGATGAATGTAGTCCCGATGAACAACAAGATGAAGCTCTTGATGACAAATATATCTAACTTCTTTATGCGTAGCATGCTGTTGCAGGTCTGTGTACTGTCAAGTTGCAAAAGTACTATAAAAACAGCTTCTGCACAGGATGTTTTGAAGTTTTTTAGGGAATTATCCTTGTTCGCCCCAATATTGTCCTAAATAAAATTAGGGAATGATGTAACTTGCGGCATTGCGGAATGTCGCAAATACAATTATGCTTTAATCCCCCTATGCTAGAATTGTGTTGTCCGGTGGAGGCGTAAAAGGCTCGTCAAGCCATTTGAAGAGGTCTA
>CALUJS010000038.1 GCA_944321015.1 uncultured Phocaeicola sp.
GCGGAAATAGCTCAGTTGGTAGAGCACAACCTTGCCAAGGTTGGGGTCGCGAGTTCGAGTCTCGTTTTCCGCTCAAAAGAGGATACATCATTTTTGGTGTGTCCTCTTTTTGTGTTTTTATACTCTTCCTAGGTATTCCCCGAACTTGGCAGATACAAAAAAGGAAAGGAGATAAGTCGCATTGTTTTTGACTTATCTCCTTTCTTTTGGTACACCCTCAGGGATTCGAACCCTGGACCCACTGATTAAGAGTCAGTTGCTCTACCAACTGAGCTAAGAGTGCTTTTTGTTTTGCGGATGCAAAGGTATAGTAAAAATTCAAACTGCCAAAATTGTTAAGCTGTTTTTTTGCAGGTTGTGGAAAAATGTTGTTTACGGCAATATGGACTAAAGATTGAACACAAAGAAACAACAAGTCATTTGTGCTCAATCTTTAGTCTTTATGAATGATTCTTTATTGGAACAGTTCTGCTAACTTCTTGGCCAAGGCTTCGCCCCGGAGATTCTCGGCCACCATGACGCCATCGGTGTCAATGAGATACATGGCGGGAACGAACTTCACTTTGTAGAGGCTGGCTATGCTGGTATCGTCCAGGAAGTTTGGCCAGGGGAGCTGTTCTTCTTTGAGGGCTTTCTCCCAATCGGCTTTCTGCTTGTCGATAGAAATACTCACGATTTGGAACCCTTTGTCACCGTACTGCTTGTAGAGGTTCTTCAGGTTGGGAATCTCTTTGCGGCAGGGGTTGCACCATGATGCCCAGAAGTCGATGAGCACGTACTTTTTGCCTTCACGGAGCGAGGCGAGAGTCATTTCTTTTCCATCCTTGTCCTTTACGGTAAATTCGGGCACGGCAGTGCCTACCATTCCGGCGGGATAGAGTTCTTCTTTCACCATTTGCCCATAGTGGGAATTTTTTGCTTCATCAGCAAGAGCTTCATACCATGGTTTCATGTCCTCAGTGAAATAGTTGGTGAATGAAATCATCAGGAGCGGTGCCCAGAAAGATTCCTTCTGACTCATCACGGTGGCATAGTAGAGGGAATCCACGGTTTGAAAGAAACGTTGGTCGGCGGCTTCGATGACTTCGCGCGGGGCATCCTTGTATTGGCGGTTCTTGGCTTCATAGAGCGAATCCAGATATTGGCGGACGGACATCAGGGAGTCATAGCGTGCGCTGAGCGGTGAGCCGGATACGGTCAGTGCCTCCAAGTTGTAGGATGCTGTTTTGTCGATAGGCGTGGCGGTCACTGTGCCGCTGATTTCTATGTCGGTGTTCTCCAACATCAGGCGGCGCGAACCGTAGGCGTCTTTCACCATCAGCAGGACGGCGCGGGGTTCGTCTGCCGTGCCGGTGAAGGTGAAATGTCCGTTGACGGTCACCGTGTCGGCCAATGGTTGCGATATGTCATGGCTTACCGGGACGAGCTGCACGTGCGTGCCGTCGGGCAAGCCTTCGATGTGCCCTGTCAAGGTGTATGAGTCGGGCTGCTGGGTGCAGGCTGCAAGAAACGCGAGCGAACCGCATACGGTAACGAATAAATCTCTGGTCTTCATATTGAGTTGCAATTAATTTTTTTATCCTTCTGTACTTGTGCAAGTGATGCTTACGATTTTACCCCACCCAGTTGTGATGTGCGGGTTGGAATGTTCGGGAGCAAAGGATCCTCCGTACATCCAAAGGGGTGTCCCGGCATTCGGGTCTATCTCGAATTCTATCAGCTTTCCTTCACGTGTACTTTCGTTCCACACGGCAATCCAGACGATGCTGCCTGCGGTGGGGAATCCGGAAGAGTCCCACGTATAGAGGGCGGTCACGGTTTCACTTGGTTCACATTCGTAGAGCGTGGATGAGGTGCTACCTCCGCTGGAGGGGCTGAATGAATAAGCTCCTTTGTCGGTCGCATAATAGAAAGCATGGCCATAGTTGTTGGCGGCGAAAAGTTTGGCTTCGGCTATGCCGGTACATCCCGATAGGTCGAGTTTGGAACGGTTGCCGTCGGCAGAGAGGTCGCCGTTGTCCACCCGGTTGTAGAAGTTGAAGCGGTAGAGGTAATACGTGCCTTCTTCCTGCGTGATGCAGTAGGTACGTTCGGCATAACCGCTGAAGATGGCTATCGGGTCTACGGGCATGTGGTTGGCATCGAGGTAGGCATCGCCGCTGGTGCTCCGGAAGCTGCTGATAGAGCTGCTTGCGGAGAAATAGGGGCGGAAAGCATGGCTTTCGGTGTCGTAAATGATTTGGTCGGAATCGATGGCTCCGGTCACCGGGCTCCATGTGGTTCGTGTTCTGTCTGCCAGGAAGGGAGCAGCTACGTAATCTCCGGCAATGGGGGCGGAAAACTTGCGGTCATTGGGTGAATTGGTGTAGAGCACGTGCAGTTTGCCGTCGTTGATGAGGAAGTCGGCATTATTGGTGAAGTAACATTCCTGTGGATTAAACACATCGGGTACGGTGTAGAACATTTCATTCCACGTATCCATCGTGGTCATGCCTTCGCTGTTCAGGCGCAGCATGGTCTGGTCGGTAGCCACAATGTATCCGTCTTGTGCCGTAGAACCGGTATGGGAACAGCGTATGAAACGGGGTTTACCGGGAATGGTTTGTCCGGTTGCTTGGCTGTAGTAGCGTGGAACAACGGAGTCGGAAGCGATAAGCATCAAGTCGGATGAATAGCAGTCAATGTCCGTTTCGCCATCATATTCAGCCAGCATGTAGAGTCCGTTAAAGACTCCTTCAGTGTTGATGGTACCGTAACTGCCAAACTGGAAATAAGCTTTCATCCCGCGCACGGAGTCTTCAGCTAGGTAGTAGAATCGGTATACACCGGGTTCGAGGTCTACCACCCAATGCAGTTTTTTCTCGTAAGAGATGGTGTCGGCCGGTGGATAAACCAAAGCGTTGCCCACTTGTTCCGGTTGATATGAATAGTTGGTCAGCGGCAGAGCCAGCCAGCGGTAGCGCAAGTTCTCCATGTATTGATAGCTCACATTAGGCTCCATTTCCACCAAATCTCCGGGATTCAGCGTGTAGAGCGCGTTATGATTGGCTATGCCTATGGTGTCAATTTTGATTTCTCCGGCTTCTTCGTCGGACAGATAAGTGTAGTTCCCTTCGTCATCATAGCAGGCGGTGAGTCCGACGGATGCCAGCATGAGCAGAAATATGTATTTCAGTGTTTTCATAAGCGTTTCTTCTTTTTGTTAGTTGTCAAAATCAATAGCCTGTCCGGTGTTCTCGTCTAGGATGGGGTCGTTCGGATTGGCTTTGTTGTATTCATTCAGCGCGTTGGTCAGCACAATCTTGTAGTTGTTCAACTCGGCCCAGCTCATTTCTTCTGTGTCAAACTCGGTGACGCCGGTATTGTTGAGCATGAAGCGGTATTTGGCATCGCTGTAAGTACCGAAGAACTCTTCCAGTTCATCCCAGTTGGTGGGGCGGCTCAGGATGTCGTTCCATTTCAGGAGCAGATGGTCTTGCTCGATGCTGCCCACGGCAAAGTCCTCAGAGTCAGTTACCTGAATGTAAAGCCGGACGGTCTGTTCCTGTAAAACGTCTGCACGCTTCAACACTACGGGACAGATAGCCTGATTCTCTCCGGCAGGGATGGTTACGGATGTGGGGAAGTCGTACAAGTCGGCTGTGGCCGTGGTCTTGTCGGCCACCATTTCCACATTGGCCGTGCGGTCATAGTCGGTGGTGAGCCCCATGACGTAGAGAGTCACGTTCATGGTCTGCTCGGTGGTAGTTTCCGGGTAGGACACGAAGGAGAATTCCAGAGAATCTGTTTCAAGTGTCCATTCTTCGGGACCCTCCATACGAATGCGGGATTCGTCTTGATAGAGGAAACCGTCGTTTTCGCAACTGCTGCCCATGAGCAGGAACAGACAGGCGATGAGTAAATATGGTATGTGTTTCATATGCATTTGTTATTTGTTGCCTGGTTTATGGTTAGTTGGTATAGCCTCCGAATTCCTGGTCGGTGGAAGGTATCGGCAGTACGTAGACTGATTTGGAAGGAACGACGCCGGCTCCGGGGATGGAGGACGCATTGAGTCGTTTGTAGTAGAAGAACAGTTGTCCGCCTTCGCCCACGAACTCTTTCCGGTATTCCTTGTAGATTTCATTCTGGATTTCATCGGCTGTCAATGTTTCAGGCAGCGGATAGGATGCCAGGTTCCGGGCTTCGCGCACCTCGTTGAGCAGGGCGATGGCCTGTGCCGGGTCGGTATCCTTCAGGCATTCGGCGGCGATGTAGAAAGCTTCGCTCATGCGGATGAGGGGATACACATCGTTGTAGCGTCCGTTTTCATAATGCCAGAATTTGCAGAGGTAGCGGTTGTCGCCATCTTGTTCGTAACCTCTCAGGTAACGGTAGTCATTGCCCAAAGAAGCGGACAGTTCATAGATGTCCTGGGCTTTGGTTTCCGACGGGCTGAGGCTGTTGATACCGCTGGCCGACTTGAAGTAATAGTTGGCAATGTCCTCCCAATCGTCAATCTTCAGGTTGAAGATGTGCTCGGTGGTGAAGCAGCGGTCGCATTCATAGTCATATTGTGTTTCCACGGCGGTGCGGTCTACCCAATTGAAAGGATAGCTGTTGGTTTCCTCGTTGTGCACTGTTTCGATGATTTCGTTGGCACAGGCGAGGGCATTCTCCTTGTCGCCCATCCAGAGGTAGGCACGGGCCAGGGTGGCCACGGCGGCATAGTAGTTGAAGTAGCAAATGCGGTCGGCTCTGTGTTGGTAAGGCGAGTAGCCGATTTTCAACGAGTCTTGTTGCAGGTAGTCGCGGGCTTCCAGTAGGTCGTCCACGATGAGTTGCATGGTCTCGTTCACGCTTTTCTGCCCCACTACATCCGTGGAGTATTCAGTGACGTAGGGCACGCCGTTGGCATTGCCGTCCATTGATGGGGCGCAGGCAAACAGGCGCATCAGGTCGAGGTGCAGGAAGGCGCGCAGTCCCAATGCTTCGCCCCGGTAGGTGTAGTAGTGGTTGTCAGCAAACATGTGCGGGTCGGCTTCGGCAATGTTGCCAAGCACCAGGTTCAGGTTGGCTATGCAGTTGTATGTTTGGCTCCAGATGGTGCTGATGATGGACTCGCAGGCACTGTTTGTATAGGCGTATTCAGACGGATAACGCCAGTCGCCATTGGCATCGATGTCGTAGGTCTGCGACAGGACTTCGGTGAAACCGATGCCCATGTTGAGCGCATACATGCTTTGTGTGCTCATGGCAGTATATACGCCGGTGAGCTGGTCGCGGTAACCGCCTTCACTGCTGAAGTGGTCGCCTTCTTGGATTTGTGATTTGGGACTTACGTCCAGCCAGTCGTTGCAGGCTGTGAGGCCCATGGCTACGAGGCTGGTCAAGAGTAGTTTGAATATGTGTAGTTTCATATAAAGTTCGTCTTAATGTGATGTTAGAATGTGGCTTGTACAGAAAGGGAGAACGTGCGGGCATACGGATAGTCGGTGCCTCGTTCGGTCTTTACAGATGAGAAGACAAACAGGTTGTTCGTGTAGGCTGTCACTTTCAGACGTTCCAGGAAGCTGTTGCGTTTCATGAACTTGCAGTTTTTGAAGTCGTAGTAGACGCTCAGTGAAGAAAGGGTGAACGTGTTGTAATCTTCCACAAAGCGGGATGTCGGATAGGTCGTGGTCTGGTCCGTAATGCCTTTGTACAGGGACACGTCGCCTGGTTTTTGCCAACGGTCGGTGAACACGCGGCGGTCTACGTTGTATTGGAGGGCTGCATTTTCCACTTTGTCCACCAATGTCGTATTGTAAACCTGTCCGCCTACCCGGAAACCGCAAGTGGCAGAAAAGCCGATGCCGTTGATTTCACCGTTGAATCCCACATTGCCGTTCACTTTGGGTTGGGTGTCACCGCATACCACCTGGTCGGCCGTGTCATATTCATAAGTGATGCTTCCGTCTCGTTTTACGAAGATTTCCCGTCCGTTTTGCGGGTCAATACCCAAGGACTTGACGGCCCAAATGGCATTCATGGAGCAGCCTTCATAATACTTTACGGAAGGAGTGGTGGAACCTTCTTCCATCATCGTCTGGTCTTGTTCGTCATTCCAGGCACGCAAGCTGTTGGAGATGCTTTTCAGCGTGTTTTTGTTGTGGGCGGCGTTGACATAGACGTTGATGTAGTTTCCTTTCTGCACGTTCTCATACACGCGGTAGTTCAAATAGGCTTCGATACCCTTGTTCTCTGTTTCGCCCAGATTGGCAACGTAGGTGGAGAAACCGGTGGTGGAAGGCACGGTGACATTGGTAATCATGCCTTGCGTGTCGGAGATGTAGTAGTCGAAACGTCCGGTCAAACGACGGTTGAACAGTTCGAAGTCAAGACCGATGTTGGTGTCGTAGGTCTCTTGCCAACGCAGGTCGGGATTGGACAAGGCATAGGCGTATGAGCCGATGTAGCCGTTGTAGGAATCGCTGTTGTAGTAACGGAATGTAGTGATGGCATTGTAGGAACTGAAGCCCTGGCTACCGGTGTAACCGAAGGATGCTCTTAGCTTCAGGCGGTTGAGCACGTCGCTGCCTCTCAGGAACGGTTCGTTGTGGATGTTCCATCCGCCACCGACCGACCAGAATGAGCCCCAGCGGTTGTTGGCTCCGGTTTCGGAAGAGCCGGTCAGGCGGTAGTTGGCATCAAACAGATAGCGTTCGTCGTAAGAGTAGTTGACAGATACCAGTCCGCCACAGCTGCGTGAAACGTTTTCTTCACCCGTGGGGCTGCCTCCTTCTTCATATTGCACGCCAAACGTGATGTCGTTCATCTGGTCGTTGGGGAAACCTTCGGCCCGCATGGCTGCCGATTCATAGCTGACGTCGCTCATGTTCAGCTGGCCGTTCAGGAATATGAGGTGCTTGTCAAGCTGGACGGAGTAGCTGATGTTGGCATCGGCATTGAGGTTGGTGGATGTGCCGTTCAGTTTATAGTAGGAACCTTTGGCAAACTCGTCGGTCTCGGTGAGGAAGTCCGTGTGGTTGGCCGGCTTGAATTGGTCTTGTGTGTTGATTTGACGTACAAAGCCGATGCGGCCGGTGAAGCGCAGGTTCTGCTTGATTTGCCATTCCAGATAGAAGTTGTTTGTGATGTTCGTATAAGTGGTGTTGTCTATCGTGTTCAACGTGGTGTTGTAGATAGGATTGGAATAGTTGTTTGTCTGCCCTGAGTTGTTGGTGTACACATAACTTTGTATCAGGTTCCCGTGCTCGTCATACAAGCGGCTGTAGGGGTTCATCCGTGCATAGTTGGCGAAGCTGCCGTAAGGAGACTCGTCGCTGCTGTTGTAGTCAATGGTCAACTGGTTGCGGAAGATGAGGTCTTTCACACGGTAAGACAGCGTGATGCCGCCGGAGAACGTGTTACGAGTGGAGCCTTTCATGGCGCCTTCGATGTTGTTGTAAGAGAGGTTGACGCCATAGACCATAGCTTGGTCGCCGCCTTCCAGATAGAGGGAGTGCTTTTGGCCGACGCCGGTACGCACGGGTTGCGACAGCCAGTCGGTGTTTACGCCGGCAAGGACTTCGCGGAGCTTGTTGGCGTATGTCTGGTCAAGTGAGATTTGTGTCAATGCGTTGTCGGAGGAGAACAGCCCCGCCATGCGCTCCACTTCCAGTTTTTCGGCGGCGTTGCAAAGGTCGTAGCTGCTCAAGTCCGGAGCTTCAATATTGAGGTCGCCGGTATAGGTGATGCGCATGGTTCCTGATTCAGGACGTTTGGTCTCGATGACTACCACGCCGTTGGCGCCCTTGGAGCCATAAATGGCTTTGGCTGTGGCGTCTTTTAAGGTCGTGACGCTCTCTACCTGATTCATGTCAAGGTCCATGATGCGTGTCAGCGTGGTTTCAAAACCATCGAGGATGAAGAGCGGCTGATTGGCATTGGAAGCGTACTCGCTTTGCACGTTGGAGATGGTGGACGAGCCGCGCATCTGGAAGTCGGGCAAGGCGTTCGGGTTGGAACCCGCTGCAAGATTCTCAATCTGCATGAACGAGGGATCGATGGTGGACAAGCTTTGCAACACGTTCTGGTTGCCCACGCGCATCAGTTCATCGCCTTTCACGGTAGTGACGGCTCCGGTAAAGGTGTTGGCCTTGCGGGTGAAGGCACCGGTCACAACCACTTCATCCAGGCTTTCGGCTGACGGTTCGAGGCTGATGTCATACGTGGCGCGCCCATCGAGGTTGACGAGCAAATCTTTGTAACCGATGTAGCTCACCTTAATGGTAGTGGCCGAAGCAGGGAGCTTCAGGGTGAACTTGCCGTCAATGTCGGTAGGGGTGCCGTAGTTGGTATTGGCTTTGGAGCCTTCCATCAGAACGATGTGTGCTCCCGGCAGGCCGGAACCGAATTCATCTTTCACGATACCGCTGATGGTGCGTTCGGACTGGGCGAACGACGGACAAACCAAGCATCCTAACAGAAAACATAGGATGAGGCGGTACAGAGATGTCCGTGTCAGAAAGGAAATGTTAGGTCCTTTTTTTCTCATGTCTCTATAAATTTAGTGGTTAATATTACGTTGTTCTTCTGCTGTTACAAAAGAGCAACCGGTTAATTGTTCTAGGACAAAAGAAGAGAAAAAGGTTATAAGTTGTGTGAAAATGGGCTATCCAATAGCGTAAATTGCCGCATTTGGATTAATAAGTGTGAAATCAATTGTTCTCTTCAGTCTTAATGGCAGGCAGGCTGAGGGCGTTTTCCCTGTATTCCCGGGGCGACATGCCCACGCTGCTTTGGAACACTTTGTAGAAAGTAGTGGGGGAGCTGAAGCCGACCTGTGCCGATATGGCTTTGATGGACAGGTGCACGTTGGGGTCGCCCAACAGGCGGACGGCTTCATTGATGCGGTAATGGTTGATGTATTGGGTGAATGTCTGGCCGGTCTGTTCGTTGATGACTTGCGACAGATAAGTGCGGTTGGTGTCGAGCGTTTCGGCCACCTGTTTCAAGGTCAGGAAATTGTCATGGTAGATGGCTTGCTCCATCATGCACAGTTCCAGCCGTTGGAAGAGATTGTTCTTCTTTTCATCGCTCAGTGAGGAGTTAACGTATTTCTTTTCAGGCTCTTCTGAAACTCGTGGGGGGGGGTAAATACCTTCTTCCCGGTTCATTCGCCGGATGGTGTCCTGCAGCTGTTCTTCACGCCGCAGTGCTTCCTGCTTTTGCCGGACGATGGTCCGGTAAAGCCGACTTTTCCGTTGATAGAGGAGCCACAGTGAAACGGCAATAAGCACGATGATGACAAGTATGCCTATCAGCAGCTGTTCGTGTTTCTCTTTTTGCAGCAGGATGAGCTTGCTTTGTTGTATTTCGTTTTCTTGCCGCTCCACATCGTACTTGATGCGCAAGTCGCTGATGATTTTCTCCTTGTCGGTGTTATATGTACTGTCGTTTTCATTTTTTAATAGCCGCAGGCATTGGAATGCTTGGGCATAGTCGCCCATTCCGGCATGGCAGGTGGCCAGTTCGTCAATGATTTCGCTGCGGTAGAAGAGTTTGTTCGTGTCGTGTGCTTTCAGTGCTTCCTGCAACAGGCTGATGGCTTGGGCATATTTCCCTTCTTTTCTCAGGGTTTGCGCATAGCCGTGGAGAAGAATGGTCTGTGTGGATGCCTGATTCTGTTCTTTCAGGGCAAGTCCTTTCTGGAAATAGCCGATGGCCAGCCGTGTGTTGCCTTGGGCGCTGAGAATGCTGCCATGAAGGGCATAGACAAGGCCCTGGTCATAGTAGTTGTTTTGCTGTATGATGAATTCCGCCTCCTTTATGTAGGGCAGGGCTTCGTCATAGTGCCCGCGTAAATATTGCATATAGGCGGTCGTCATGGCACCTATATATATAAGGTAGGGGGACGTTTGCCGGTGTCCCACTTCGTAGGCTTCAAGTGAATAAGGGAGTCCGGCAGTGTCTTGTTTTAAATAATAGGTGCTGGCAATGTTGCCCAACAGGATGGCGCGCAGATGTTCGTTGTGGCTGCGCTTGGCGGCTTCCAGACCTTTGAAAAAATAATGCAGGCCTGAGTATTGGTCTTTGTTGATGTTGATGGCATAAAGGCCAAATCCGTTGTACACGGAGCAGAGTGCGGAGTCGTTTTTTATGCTTTCGGCATTGAGCCTGGCCTGGCATAAATTGTTGTATGCTTTTACACTGTCGCCCAGCATGGTATAAGCCTGGCCTAATCCGGTATGGGCATACATCACTGTGTTGTTATAGTCTTGTTTGCGATAACCGATGTCGAGCAACCGCTCGCCACGTATGACGGCTTTGTGATAGTCGGCCTTGTGCAGATAGAGGAAGAGTAGCTGTCGTAGGGCATCGGTGTTTCCGGAATCCTTTGCAAGCCGCTCCTCTTGTTCTTGTATGGCGCGCGCATTATCGTCCTGTGCTGGGAGGGCGGCAGGGATGCTCAGGAGCAGGCACAGGCAGATGAATGTGAACCATGTTTTCATGTTTGGGCCGATTAAAGTTCGGATAACGACAGGACAAAAGTAGGAATTATTTGTGAGAAGTAAATGTGATTCGTGCGGATTCTCGCACGCGAAGTCGGCGGAAGAGGCACCGAATGGTGCGGCATTCGTGGGTCAAGGTAGTAGATAGACATTGCGAACTACTGTACTTCACTATATGAATTACAGTACTTCACTATATGAATTACAGTAGTTCGCTATATGAATTACAGTACTTCGCATTGTCAATGCAGTCACAAGAGCATCTCTGTTGCTGCTATGGGGCGTGTCATCACTGCGGTTGTGCCGTGGGGAGCTTGTCCGGCTTGGTTTCCAGTTCGCTCCATGCAGGCGGATTCTTGCCAAGCAAGTGGCGCACGAAGAAGTCGTAGCGTTTGTGCTCGCCGAAGGCTTCGCCCATGGTGTGGCGTGCGCCGGGGATGACCACCAGCTCGAAATCCTTGTTTGCCTTGGTGAGTGCGTTGACGACCTGCATGGTGGAAGCCGGGTCAACATTGTCGTCCAGTTCGCCAACGGCCAGCATCAGTGGGCGGGTGAGCAGATGGGCGTTTTCCACGTTGGAGTTGGCACGGTATTGTTCGCCCACGGGATAGCCCAGCCAAAGTTCGTTCCACCAGATTTTATCCATGCGGTTGTCATGGCAGCCGCAAGCGGAATAGGCCGCTTTGTAGAAGTCCGGATGATGAAGCACGGCGCTCATGGCTTCCTGTCCTCCGGCGGAACAGCCGTAGATGCCCACGCGCTCAATGTCCATGTAGGGATATTTCCGGGCGGCAGCACGTATCCAGGCCATGTGGTCGGGCAGTCCGGCATCTTTCAGATTCCGGTAACACATGTTCTCAAAGGCGCGTGAGCGGAAGGAAGTACCCATGCCGTCCACCATGACCACGATAAAGCCAAGCTCGGCCAATGCGGTCATGTAGCCGTCATAAGGCCTGAAACTTTTCGGCACGTACTGGTCGCCGGGACCCTGGTAGATATATTCCACTATCGGATATTTCTTGGTCGGGTCGAAATTCGTGGGACGGATGATGATGCCCCACATCAGGGTTTTGCCGTCGCGTCCGGGCGCTGCAAACACTTCGGGCGCTTTCCAGCCGTTGGCCAGCAGACGGCTGATGTCGGCAGTTTCCAACGGCATGACGATTTGCCCGTCTTTGGCTCGCCGCAGCACGGCTGTTGGGGCACGGTTCACGGTGGAGTAGACGTCAACCAGATAGTTCATATCCGCCGAAAACCATGCGCGGTGCGTTCCCTCTTCCGGAGTGAGGCAGGTAAGTCCCTTGCCATCCAGCCCGATGCGGTAATAGCGGATGAGGTAAGGGTCTTCGTCGGGCTGCATGCCGTTGGCTGTGAAATAGATTAGTCCGTTTGCTTCGTCTACGCGGAGTACTTCGCGCACATACCATTCGCCCCGGGTGATTTGCCGGATGGGTTTGGCTGTGGAGCGGTCGTAAAGATACAGATGGTTCCAGTTGTCGCGTTCGCTCATCCAGATGATGTGGCAGCCGTTACGCAAATCATGGCGGAAGTGGCGGGTATAGTTGACATACTTATCGCCGGTTTCTTCGATTAAAGTACGCACTTCACCTGTTTCGGCCGATAGCTCCAGCACACGATACACCCAGTGCCCGCGCTGATTGTATTCGAAAGTCACGGCACGGCTGTCTCCGTTCCATTTTGGTCCCCGGAGTTCATACTGGCGGTCAAAAAGAGCGGTGGAGGGAATGACGGCCCGTCCGTTTTCCACTTCGTAGATGCAGGGCACTTTGAAAGGAAGTTCGTCGCCGGGCTTGGCATATTCCTGCTTGTGCAGTTTGGGTTGCAGCTGGTCGGCAGGCGAGGATTCCACATAGTAGACGTAGCGTTTCTCCGCAGGGCGTATTTTGCAGGCTGCCACTTTCTTTCCGTCCGGAGACCAGTGGATGCGGGTGGAATAATAGTTGCCCGGCGTACCGTCAAAACTCAGCTGTTTCTCTTTGCCGGTGGCAAGATTCCGCACGTGGATGTTGCACTCTTTGATGTAAGCCAGCCATTTTTTGTCGGGTGAAGGTACGGGATGTCCTGTCTTTTCGTCATCCCGCTCCATCCAGTGGCGTTGCGGCTGACGGGCGGGTGCGGAAAGCGGGCCGTTGTCTGTAAGTTGGTTTTCCCGTGTGACGTATGTCCACCGATGACGGTTGAACACGAAACGGAGTGTGTCCAGACTCTTGTTTACGGTCAGCCGTTCCAGGCGGATGGCCTCCGGATTGACCGTTTTGCCGGATGCCGTGCCGAGAGCATTGGCCAGTCGGGTGTGGTCGAACAGTTCCTTTCGTTCCTGTTTGTCAGCATCCACAGACACATAGCGGTTGCCTTCCGGCGTGTGGCGCACGTACCAGAAACTGTGTGTGTCTTGAATCCACTGTGGATTTACGTCAGCATAGAACATATGCTTGGCGCTGAACTTTTCTTTT
This sequence comes from uncultured Phocaeicola sp., assembly GCA_944321015.1. GTDB lineage: Bacteria > Bacteroidota > Bacteroidia > Bacteroidales > Bacteroidaceae > Phocaeicola_A. The sequence goes on from CALUJS010000038.1 coordinate 12,950, forward strand.
AATGAGTAAGCACGGTTGTAGTCCTCCACTGTGCCTTGTGCGAAGACCGTCCCGCCGCAAAACAGCAGGATGGCCGCTAGGTTTATTTTGTGTTTTTTCATAGTCGGATTATTGGTTTACTTCCCATTCATAGATGCCGGATGAATAATTGGCGGGTTGTTTCACTTCCAGTTTCAACGCCCGGGTCTTCACCGGGTCAAAACGGACGGTGTTGGCGGTTCCTTTTCCCACTCCGTAATTGTCGGCGTGGTCAACCGGTTGCCAGTTTCCTTGTGCGTCTTGGTAATAAATGCGCCAGCTTTCCGGCACGCGACAACCACCCCACGGCGCGTCGTCGAACCAATAGACAGTGGATGAGGCGACGGTTATTGTTTCCGGAAATTCGTAGACTATCCATTCCGTGGTGCCTTGTTTCGGCCACCAGTGGTAGTAGGGGATGGAGCGGTCGTTTTCGTCCTTGGGTGTCAGACGGTCGTTAATGGCTGAAAGAGAACGGACCCGGTGCGATGCGTCCACCCGGCTTTTTGAGGCGGCCGTGGCAGGAAGGGTGGGGTGGACAGCGCTTACGTCTTGCGGCAGCCATACTTTCATGGCGCCTGGCCCGCGATGCGCCCAGGCATAGTAGGGTATTAAAGTCAGCCTCACGTCGGAAGTGACCAGTTGGCCCAGTTCGTTGTAATGCAGGGCTTGGGCATTGGTTGCCAGCTGATTGATGCCACAGAGCAAGTCTTCCCGTTCCATGACCTCAAACTTGGGATTGCGGTTCAGCAAGATGCCGGACAGGTCGCAATCATTGTCCGGCCATTCGGCACAGTAGATGATGGGACCGCGCTCCACGGCAATGCGTCCCCGGTCAGCTTCCACTTTGTTATTGGCTTTTACGGTGCGCGGTTCCATGTCGAAGTGGATGGTCACGCGGTCGCCCTTCTTCCAATGACGGTCGATGCAGAAATAGCCGTCGTGCAATTCGGCATGTTGGAGCTTGCCGTTAACGGTTACGGAATATCCCAAACGTTTATTGTCGCTGTAGGTGTAAAGGTCGCCGGGTACCGCTTGGTCACGCGCCCAACCGGGAATGCGTATTTTCAGGGTGAACTGTCCGGCACGGTTCTTTCGGATGTCAATGGCTATGTCTCCGTCCCAAGGATAGCGGGTGGACTGTTCCAGGGTGACAGCTTTGCCGTCTACATCCAGTTCTGCCGTGTTGGACATGAATAGGTTGACATATACATTCTTGTCTTTCACCGCATAGACGTATCCCGGCAGGGAGGGAATGAAGCGGCAGATGTTGGACGGACAACAGGCACAGCCAAACCAAGGCTGGCGCTGGTGCTGTCCCATGCTCTCCAAAGGATTGGGATAGAAGAAACTTCCGCCATCCAGTGAAACTCCTGAAATCAGTCCATTGTATAAGGTACGTTCCAATACGTCGTAATACTTGGATTCTCCGTGCAACAGAAACAGGCGGTGGTTGACATACACGTTGCCGATGGCTGCGCACGTTTCGCAATAAGCAGACATATTGGGCAGTTCGTAGTTTTTGCCGAAGGCTTCTCCGGCCGACGTAGCACCGATGCCGCCGGTGATATAGAGTTTTTTGCCGACAATGTTTTCCCAGATGCGGTCGATGGCATGAATGTAGGCCGTGTCGCCGGTAAGGGCTGCCACGTTGGCCATGCCGGAATACATGTAGGTGGCGCGGACGGCATGTCCCACGGCTTCGCTTTGCCGGGTGACGGGCATGTGTGCCTGGCTGTATTCGTCGTTGCGGCTGGTGTGTCCGCGCTGGTCTAAAAAGAATTTGGCTTCATCAAGATATTTTCGTTCGCCGGTGACCAGATATAGTTTGGCTAAGGCCATTTCGGCTATCTGGTGCCCCGGCACGCGGATGAGCTGACCGGGGTTCGGGCCGATTTCCCGGCATACACAGTCGGCATAGCGGATGGCAATGTCAAGGAAATTGCGCTTTCCGGTGGCTTGATAGTGGGCTATGGCACCTTCTATCATGTGTCCCAGGTTGTAGAATTCGTGGCTTAGTTCTTCTACTTTCTCCCAGCGTTTGCTGCCGGCCCATTCATGGGGATGCCGGGGGTTCATCGTGCGGCTGGTGTAGAGATAGCCGTCCGGTTCTTGTGCGGCAGCCACGATGGTCAATACGCTGTCGATGTATTGCTCCAGTTTTCTGTCCGGATAGGTTTGGAGCAGGTAACTGGCTCCTTCAATGGTCTTATACACATCGGTGTCATCGAAAGCCAGTCCGCCGACTTTGATCGTGTCGTTGGGATGGGCTGCCTTGACAAAGTTCTGGTAACGTCCGGTTTCTTCACATTTGCTGAAGGCCAAGGGAATGGTCGTTTCACGGCTGGCCTTGAGGCGCTGCCCCCAAAACGAATCTGTAACCTTGACGGAAGTAAATGGCACGGGGTCGATGGGATAACCGTGTGAGGACAGTTTTTCTTGTGCGCTGCTGCTGAGCGCCGGGAACAGCAGGGCGACTGCCATAATTTTCTTCATGGTATTGTACTTCATATGATTTTAAGGAAAGTGTTGTTGCAAAGTAAGCGAAAAAAGAACGAAATGATGATATGGATATGCCCTAAATTTCATTACTTTGTGGAGTATTCCTAAAAACAGTTCTTATGAAAACATTTCACCCCTTGCTTGCGGCCTGCATCGTCTTTATAGCCATGACGGCTTGCAGCCGGTCTTATGTCAAGCCTGATGCCCGGATAGAAGAAGTTCCTTTCACGCAGGTTCATTTGCGCGACAGCTTTTGGAGTCCGCGCATTGAGACTAACCGCAAAGTTTCCATACCTTCCGCATTTCGGGAGTGCGAGAAAAACGGGCGTTTCGACAACTTTGCCATAGCCGGAGGCCTGAAGGAAGGCGAGCATCGGGGCGATTTCTCTTTTGACGACACCGACCCGTATAAAATCATCGAAGGCGCATCCTATTCACTGGCGGTGAAATATGACAAGGAACTGGATGCTTATCTGGATAGCGTCATCACGTTGATAGCGGCGGCTCAGGAACCGGACGGATACCTTACTACTTGCGTGACGAACAAGTGTTACCGCCTTTCCGGATGGTGGGGCAGGCATCGCTGGGAGAAACTCAACAGTCATGAATTATATAACAGCGGTCATTTGTATGAGGCTGCCGTGGCCCATTATCAGGCTACAGGCAAACGTACTTTGCTTGATGTGGCGATTAAGAATGCCGACCTCGTGTGCCGGGTGTTCGGCCCGGAAGAAGGGCAGAAGCATGTGCCGTCAGGACATCCTATTATAGAGATGGCTCTTGTCAAGCTCTATAAAGTGACGGGCGATGTCAAGTATTTGGCTGAGGCCAAGCATTTCCTTTATGAAACCGGACGGGGCAGAGACGGTCATGCACTCAGCGAATACAGCCAGGACCATAAACCCATTGCGGAGCAGGACGAGATAGTGGGACATGCCGTGCGTGCCGGATATCTTTATTCCGGAGTGGCCGATGTCGGACGGTTGACCGGCGACACGGCATACATTGCTGCGGCAGACCGTGTGTGGCAGAACATGGCAAGCAAGAAACTTTATATCACCGGAGGCATTGGCTCGCGTGCCCAGGGCGAAGGCTTCGGCCCTAATTATGAGCTGAACAATCATACGGCTTATTGTGAGACTTGTGCGGCCATTGCCAATGTCTATTGGAACTATCGCATGTTCCTGCTTAAAGGGGAGGCCAAATATATTGATGTGTTGGAACGCGCTCTTTATAACGGAGTCATTTCGGGCGTATCATTGAGCGGCGACCGTTTTTTCTATGACAATCCGTTGGAGAGCATGGGGCAGCATGAGCGTCAGCCGTGGTTCGGATGCGCTTGCTGTCCGGGTAATGTGACCCGCTTCATGGCTTCTGTATCTAATTATATGTATGCAACGCAGGCAGACGACATTTATGTCAATCTTTACGCGGAGAGTGTGGCTGAATTGAAAACGGACGGCAACCGTGTCGTGTTGGCTCAATCCACTGACTATCCGTGGCGCGGAGACATTGCCGTCACCGTCACTCCGGAAAAAGAACAGCGTTTTGCCATCCGTTTCCGCATACCGGGATGGGCGCAGGATGCTCCCGTGCCTTCCGCACTTTATGCGTTTACCGATAAAACGGCTCCCTATCGGGTCACACTCAATGGTAAAAAAGTCTCTTCCGGGTTGCAGGACGGCTATGTCACCATCGAACGCGCATGGAAGAAAGGCGATGTCGTGGAAATACTGCTCCCGATGGATGTCCGTCGCATTCGGGCCAATGAACAGGTGGAAGACGACCGTGGCAAGCTGGCCATCGAACGCGGGCCAATCGTGTACTGTCTGGAAGGAAAAGATCTGGCAGACAGCACCGTGTTCAACAAGTTTATTCCGGACGGCACTCTGATGGAGGCCGAATATGATGCCGGGTTGCTTAATGGCGTGGTCGTACTTACCGGTATGGCGAAAGAAATAGGGCGTGACGGCAGCGTGAAGGATGTTCCTTTCAAAGCGATACCTTATTCTACCTGGAACAACCGTGGTGCGGACGAAATGGCAGTCTGGATTCCCGAAGCCGCAGAATATGCCCGGCCCACACCCGAGCCGACTATCGCCGGCAGGGCGCGCACGCTGATGATACAGGCCCCCATACAGAAAGACGCTCCCGAGTCGGCTTCTGTGGAAACATGGGCTTGGGGAGTGAATGACCAATGGGAGCCCAAACGTTCGTCGGATATCTCCAAACCTTATCATTACTGGTGGCTGAAGAAGGGCACGATGGAAACATTGGCCTATGAGTTCGACCGCCCTTACACCGTCTCCAATGTGCAGGTTTATTGGTTGGACTTTGAGCACTACGATGGCGATTTCCGTGTGCCGAAGAGCTGGAAACTTTACTACAAGGACGGGACTGCATGGAAGGAGGTGGAGGCCCTGAATGATTATACGGTGGAGAAAGACTGTTACAACAGCCTGGACTTTAAGCCTGTACGGACGACCGGACTGAAGATAGCCGCCCAACTGCAAGACGGCGTGTCGGGCGGCATCATCGAGTGGAAAGTGCGGTAATATCATCGCCCGCGAGCGGAGATATGGTCGCCCGGCTTGCGCCATATCTCCGCTCGCGTCTGTCCATATGGAGCGATGGAAGAGGGCATATATGCGCAGGGGAGAAGTCGCGTTTTTCAAAAGGTGAAGTGTTATCAAGTGTTGACGCAATGGAATGATTTACTATCTTTGTCCGCAGAAGTTATGTCAGCAATTTGTCGCGCATGAAAGATTACGGTTTTGATTCTGCAATTTGGAGCCGTTTGAAAGCCGGAGACGAGTCGGCATTCAGAAGCTTGTTCGATCAATACTATGTCCCTCTTTGTCTGTATTCCGTGCAGATTACGGAGTCGCCGGAGGAGTCGGAGGACATCGTACAGGAATTTTTCATGCACTTTTGGGAGCGCGGCTTTTACCGCACAGTGGACAGCAACTTGAAGTCGTATCTGTTTAATGCCGTGCGCAATCTGTCACTCAACTATGTAAAGAAACACCGGACTTATGTATTTGAAGATTTGGAAGAATGTGCATTGGCCCAACCGGAAGAGTGCGGAGAAGATGACGTGCGTGAGAGTTATCGCCATCTGAAGGAGGCTTTCCGGCAACTTTCTTCTCAAGAAGCGCGCGTGCTTCGCTGCGTGGTTTTCGAGGGAAAGACCTACAAGGAAGTGGCGGCCGAAATGGGGATTTCGGTCAATACGGTAAAGACTTATCTGGCGCGCGCCATGAAGTTTCTGCGTGCGCAGTTGCTCGTGGTCTTAATTTTATGCTCTTTTCTAAAAATTTTCTTGTTATTCTGTCACCCATTTTAATGATTCCATTGTCTTAGAGGTAGAATAAGCAATGAGAATCCCTATGGATGAGAAACGTATATATACCCTATTCTTGAAATATAAAGCCGGCCGGCTTTCGGCATCGGAACAAGAAGAATTGAAAGCCTGGCTGGATGCGTCGGCTGACCATCGCGAGCAATTTGTGTCCTTCTTGCGTTTGTACAAGTGCGGGATGCAATATCGTATGCTCGATCGGCTTGATGCTGAAAGCGCATGGCGACGTGTTGCCCGCAGATACAAGCGGGTGCCGATGTGGCGCTGTTGGCTTCGTTGGGGTGTGGCTGCGGTCTTGCTGGGGTGTTGCTGGCTGGGTTATACCTATTATTATTCGTCAGCGGAGGCAGATGCCGGTTTGGCTGAGCTTTTTCCCAATCATGGCACTCGTCAGGCATTGTTTGTGTCGTCCGACGGGCAGGTATGGTCGCAAACCGATTCCGTGTTTACATGGCTCGACCCGTCGGAGTTGTCTGTTCAACCATCCGAATATCAGTGGCACAAATATACTTCCATACCTCACGGCAAGCGGACAAATGAAGTTCATGTGCCGCGCGGAGGCGAGTATTCGCTGGTGTTGGCCGACGGTACGAAGGTGTGGCTCAACGCTTGTTCCACGCTCCGTTTTTCCTATCCGTTCGATTCGCTCCGTGTAGTCAATCTGGAGGGCGAGGCCTATTTTGAGGTGGCGCATAACGTCAAGCCCTTTGAGGTGCATGCCGATGGCGGCGTGGTGCGTGTGCTTGGAACCAAGTTTGACGTGCGTGCTTATGCCGGTCAGCCCTTTCGGGTGACTTTGGCAGAGGGGAGCGTGCAAGTAAAGAACGGAGACAGGGAATGTCTGCTTCGTCCGGACGAACAGTTGACTGCCGTGATGGATGATTATGAAGTGCGGGAGACTGACGCCGGGCTGGCCACGGCCTGGACCAGGGGTGTATTTGAGTTCGACAACGCTCCGCTGGGTGAAATAGTCTGTCAGTTGGAACGTTGGTATGATGTGGATATGTCGTATGCTTCCGAGGGATTGGAGGCCATCCGGTTCACGGGTACCATTCTTCGGAAAGAGTCGTTGGGGTATGCGCTGGAGATGATTCAGAAGGTATCGGATGTCCGTTTTTCAAAGCGGGGGGACGGCGTATTGATTGAGCGGAAATGACGTAAAGAGAACAATCTCTATTTGTATAACATAAAATATTGTCTTATGAGAAAGAACGAGAGAAAGAAGATTCCGTTCCCGTCGACAGTCGGAGGACGGAGGGCGATGGTTCCTCTGCTGGCCTGTTTGTTGGCGTGTAGCCCGGCCGGCGTGTATGCTTACGGACAAGACGACTCCGGAGCGTCTATATCCATTACGAAGAAGAACATCTCAGTCAAGGAAGCATTGGAGCAGATCAAGCGACAGAGCGGTGTGTTTCTGATGTATCAGGAAGAGGCTGTGAGAGGGCTGATGCTCAATCTTGATTTGGAAGGAGCCACTTTGCAGGAAGCCTTGGACAATCTGTGTCGTCAGACGGGACTGACTTACGAGATATCCGACGGGCACGTGTTGATTCGTCCGCGCGAGGCGGAGGTGGCTTCTGTTCAACAAGAACGAAAGGTGACGGTGCGCGGAACTGTTGTCGATGAACAGGGTAACCCGTTGACAGGCGCGACGATACGAAACCCGATGGGAGAAAATGCTGCCGTGGCCGATATGGACGGCCGTTTCACTATTGTTGTGCCGGCTGATGTGAAGGAGCTGGAAGTGGCTTTTATCGGCATGAAGACACAGATGGTCGCCCTGCAGCCCGGTCGCCCTCTCCACATCGTGATGGCGGAAGACCAGCAACAACTGAGCGAAGTCATCGTAACCGGTTATCAGACACTGTCGAAGGAACGTGCCACGGGCGCTTTTGGTGTCATCAATACGGAAGACCTGGAAAGCAAGTTGCAGCCCGACCTGAAGTCTGTGCTCGAGGGCCAGGCCGCCGGTGTGGTCTTGGACAAGGACGGCAACATCGAAATTCGTGGCGTGTCCACCTTCTCGGCCGAAAAAACTCCGCTCATCGTGGTGGACGGTTATCCCGCCGAGATTACGCTCGACGACCTCAATCCCGACAACATTGCCAACGTGACCATCTTGAAGGACGGTGTGGCTGCTTCCATCTACGGTTCGCGTGCGGCTAACGGTGTGATTGTTGTCACTACGAAAGGCGGACAGAAGGGGAAGCCCCGCGTCTCTTACAAAGGTTCACTCAACATTGTTCCCAAGCCCGATTTGGACGACTTACACAAGGCTTCGACTTCGGACTACATCGATGCGGAGATTGACCTTTTCAATCTGAATCCTTCCGGTCCGGACCCGATGGACCACTACCCGATGGGACGTGTCACTTATTTGTTGATGAAAGCACGTGACGGCGTGATAACTCAGGAGCAGGCCATGAGCGAGATTGACCAGCTGCGCAATATTAACAGCCTGAAGCAGGTGGAGAAGTATATGATGCGCACCAAGCTTGCCCAGCAACATAACGTTTCTCTTTCGGGAGGTACGGACACCAATACCTACAACATTGCGCTTAACCTGTATGATTCGCGTGAACATTTTCTCCATACGGGTGAAAGTCGCATGTTGCTCGACATGAAGAACGAGTGGAAGCCGTTCAAGTTCCTGACCGTAGGTGTGTCAGCCAACATTAATTACAACAAAAACAGCGCGCCCACGATGGCTGCGGAAGAGTTTTGGGCATGGAAGTCGTCTTCCTATTTCCAACCATATACGAATTTTGTGGATGAGCATGGGCACAGCACAGATATATGGGGTGTGCCGGAATATAAAATCAACCGTTACGAGGAGATGAGCGGCATGAAGGATTGGAACTACAATCCCATTGATGACCTTGCCGAAGACTATGCTCGCACAACCAATTTCAATGTACTTCTTACGGCCTATCTGCGTATGGACTTGTGGAAAGGCTTGAATCTGGAGGTGGGCGGCAACTGGCAACGCGGCAATCAGCAGTACAAGCAGGTGCGCGGTGAGAACTCTTTTGCCGTGCGCACGACCTACAATGATGCCACCTCCGTGTCGAATCCGGCAGAGCACTATTTCCCCGACGGAGCGCTCATCAACGAGCAGCGTAACATCAGTTCCAACTGGACAGTGCGCACGCAGCTTAACTATCGGCAGGACTTTGACGGGGAGAAACATCGTGTCACGGCATTGGTGGGTAACGAAGTGCGTCGTCAGACGTATGACTACAATACGTTGGCTTCGCGTGCCGGTTATAACTCGGTAGCAGGTTCGTTCATTCCCGTCAACATCAAGGACTATAACGGCGGCGAATACGATTCTGACATGTTGCTGCAGGGCACACGCATGATTTCCTCTTTGGAAGAGGGTGAATATTTGTATCGCGACAACCGTTTTGTGTCGTGGTATGGCAACGGCTCGTATGAATACGACAATCGTTATATTTTGAGCGGAAGTATCCGCCTTGATTTGACGAACTTCTTCGGTACCGACCCGGATTATCGCTATAAGCCGCTATGGTCGGTTGGTGGTACGTGGAAGATAAACAATGAAGACTTCTTCGATGTGGCATGGATTGACCGTTTGCACCTGCGTGCATCCTATGGCGTCAATGGTAACATTTCTTTGAATGAAGGCCCGTTCCTGATTCTCAGTGCCGGCAATTATGACCAGACCACGGGTGGTGTGTCGTACAGCGTGGCCTCGTCTCCCAATGATCAATTGCGCTGGGAAAAGACACAGACCATCAATGTAGGTGTGGACATTTCTGTATTGAAGAGTCGTTTGAACCTCAGCTTGGATTATTATAACAAGAAGAGTACGGACTTGCTGGCCAGTGACGCCATAGACCCGACTACAGGTTTTACCTCGTTAACCAAGAATGTCGGCGCCATTACCAATCGGGGTGTGGAACTGACTGTGGATGCTACACCCATTAAGAACCGTAATTTTACATGGGGTGTAGTGTATAATATGGCCTACAATTATAATAAGGTGAATACTTACAATGTTGCACGAAATTATTCCGATGATTATGCCGGTGCCTCAGGTCCTGTTAATGTAGCCGGATATCCGGCCGATGGATTATGGGGATATCGCTTTGCTGGGTTGAACAATGTAGGTGAAATGCAAATTTACAATGCCGAAGGAGAAATTATAGCTCCGGCCAATGCGACGACGGATGATGTGTTCTACATGGGGAGCACCCGTCCCAAAGTCGACCTTTCATTGACCAACCGGTTCCGCTATAAAGATTGGGAATTGTCGTTTATGTTTATCGCTAAACTGGGGCATAAATATCGCAAAGACGGATTCTATGGTTCCAACTATGCCAACCGGCATGTGGGCGAACGCTGGCGTGAACCTGGCGATGAGGAACATACCATTTATCCGGCATTGAAAGCATGGAACATGGACATGTTCTATTTCCCCTACATAGATAAATTGATAGGAAATGCCAGTTATATGAAATTGCGTGATTTGACGCTTACCTATCACGTGCCCGAACGTTGGACAAACGTTATCGGCATGAGCAATGCAAAAGTGTATTTCCAAGCCCGTAACTTGTTCCGCGTCACGGCATCAGATTGTGATATTGACCCAGAAACGGCTGAGCTGAACACGTCTGGTATTACAAGTGCGTCAATGGAACAGGCTTATCTGTCGCTTCCGCTCCCGACCGAGTTTTATATCGGATTGTCATTCTCATTCTAACCATTTAAATAAGTTTGAATTATGAAATTGTCATATATACCTTATATATTATGCGGTGCATTTATTTGTGCTTCATGCAATGATTTCTTGGATGTGAAGCCGGTGGGCAAATTGATTCCCACGGAGGTGACACAATTTGAGAATCTGTTGAATAATACACGTACGTTGAACTTCCATTGTGTAGACAATAACGGTGGATGCGGACTTGCGTTCTTTGGTGATAATATCCGTATCAGTGAGAATCAAGCAAAATATTACTATCATAGTGCGTTTGTAAATCTGGATCGCTATGCTGCCCATATTTTTTATGAGCCGTTTGAGAATCCGTTGTCTATGTCCTACACATGGGAATATGGAGTATATCGTGCCGCAGGGTTATTCAATAATGTGATTGAAGGCATCGAAGACCTGGGCATGGCAGAGGATGATTATGCCCGGCAAGTGATAGCCCAGGCCAAGGCCGGACGAGCCTGGTCATACTTGATTGGCACATTGGCTTATGGCCCTTCTTATGACCCGAGCGGGGATAATGACAAACAGACGATTGTTTACCGCACATTGGCTTCTCCCAGTGACCCGAACCCGCAACTTTCCACCACTGGCGAGATGTTTGCTTATATCAAAGAGGATTTGGACTACGCCGTGACTTATTGCCCGGACTTTGTAGCTAATCCTTGTCGGGCAAGTAAGTCGGCAGCTTATGCACTCCGAGCCATGTATTACATGTACATGCGCGATTGGCAGGCAATGTATGATGATGCCGATGAGGCTTGGCGATTGGGGTTGGAAACCAAGGGTAGTGTAGACAAATTGCTCTATGACTTTAATGGTTTCTATTACGAACCGGACGAAAGTGCTTCGCCTGCTCCCGGAGAAGACGTGGAGCTGTATCTTCAATTGAAGTCGGAAGATGGGGATACGGATTTTGATAAGTCGTACAGTCGAGAGAATTTGTTTTATCGGACAGCACCGTATATAAGCGAGTCTGTGTATCCGTCCGATGAATATTTGGCATTATTTGACACAGAGAATGATTTACGTTATCACTTATTTGTGTTGAATCGCAAAGGTTACGCTACAACGGTGGGGGAAGAAACTTGCGATGATGGAATTCAATTATACAATCGACGAAGTAATAAAACACTTGAGAATGAAGGCATCACTTACCCCGAACTTCTGTTGATGCGTGCCGAGGCACAGGCCCGCTTGGGTGGAAGCCATTTGTCCGGAGCGTTGGCAGACTTGAACTTACTGCGGAAATATCGCTATGATAATACGGCAAGTACCGACCTGCCCGGCGGAGCCTCGCTGACACAAGACGAGTTGATAGACGAAATTTTGAAAGAGCGTCGTCGCGAGCTTCCGTTGGCCTCATACCAGCGCATTTATGACTTGAAGCGTTTCGTGTATGACACCGGAAAACCTTGGTGCAAGACAACCATTATCCACACCATTGGCACAAAGGAATATAAGACAAATGTCGACAAGAATAGTTTCCAGATGCAGATTAAGAACTCGTACATCAAGTACAATCCGCAGTGGGGACTGACTGAATGGGAAGGCACATGGGATCCGAAGTCGGCTGAATAAGCACTTCCTCTTGTCCTTATGCCTTTCGGTAATTGAGGTGGAATCTACGTCTGACGCAGTTTTTTCTATGTCAGACGTAGATTTTTGTATGTCCGTAATGCTGCGAGCGAATATTTTGTGAATATTTTGATTTGGCAGATGAGAAAATGCGTGGGAATTGTTGGTAGATTCGTGAAAAACACCTACTTTTGCGGCGATTTTCTAAAAACATTATTAACTATTTATTAATTAGACACGTATGAATCAATACGAAACCGTTTTCATTTTAACTCCCGTTTTATCTGACGCTCAGATGAAGGAAGCGGTAGACAAGTTCAAAGGCATTCTTACTGCCGAAGGTGCTGAGATTGTCAATGAGGAAAACTGGGGATTGAAGAAGCTGGCTTA
>CALUJS010000039.1 GCA_944321015.1 uncultured Phocaeicola sp.
TTCTTAAATGAGATAAAACATACGGGAAACGGCTTGGAACAGCTACAATTATGGGGAGGAGACAATTATACCAATAAAGCTGGTTATATGAACGAGCAAGCCGTATCCGACAATCGTATCGTAACGGCAAACGGCACCGGTTACTTGGAATTTGCCAAAGAATTATTGTTGTTGCTGGAGAATGATGCTCCTGAACAGATTGACATGTTCTACCGCTTCAACAAACTGGGATTTGTGGCAATGATGCAGGAAATGCTGGAAAAATAGTGGTTATGGCTTAAGAAAAGGAATAGGCCTGATTAAAGTGTTTCTTATGATGTTATCTTTGGATATCAGACTTTCAAAAGCGCAGGTTATGGCAATGGCCGGCAATCTTCATCACGATGAATGCGGCATTGAGGCTATGTTTACCGCAATGAAACAAGCGGACAATCCTCGTGTGGCTTATAATGCAGCGTGGGTGCTGTCCCATTTATCCAAGGAGGACAAAAGGATTTATCTTCTTCCGCATTACAGGGAGCTGGTCGATATGGCAACATCCGCAGAGCTTTGTATTCGCCGCGGACTGATGCTGGCTATCCTTGCAGATATGCCAATGGATGAGCCAGACGGCAAATTGCTGGATTTTTGCCTCACGCATATGAATGACACCAAAGAAAGCGACGGTTCACGTTCTGCAATGATTACGCTTGCTGCACGAATGTGCAAACCTTATCCTGAACTATGCAAGGAGCTAACGTTATGTTTGGACATGATGCCACAAGATTCATCCCCAAGCATAGCGGCAGCAAAAAGGAACGCCTTAAAAATGATTTAAAAAGAATATGGAATTATCGGATTGGTTCAAAGGGTTTGAGAAAGGCATAGCCCAGCTTTCACCGGAGCAACGGGCTGCGTTCTTCTCGGAATGTGGCAAGAATTGTGTGAATGGTGGCACGCTTTCCATTTACAGAAAGCTCTACAAAGATGCGAATGGAGATATGGATGTGTTCTTTCAGATGGCGAATGAATTGCCTGGAGTAAAAGGCGAGGTTGCGGAAAAAGGTCGTGTTTATTACCTTACTTTCTTGGAATGTACCTGCCACTTATGCAAGAAAGGTTATGTCACTACGCCTTTACTCTGTGAATGCTCCCGTCAGAGCGTCATTTATTCCATGCAAAGCCTTTGGCGAGGACAGAAATTTAATATCACGCTCTGCCATTCCATTTTGCAAGGCGGGCAGGATTGCAAGATAAGGATAGAAGTGATATAACACACGTTAAGGCCGCCCGTACTCGTCGGGCGTAATGCGTATGACGCCAAGCGACAAGCCGCTTTCCTGCGACACATAGCGATATTCAAACGAAACGTTTTGTTCCATGTAATAGCGCATGTCGGCCGTATTGACAATGTTGCGGAGCACTTGCTGCTTGTAGTCCCCGTCGGCAATGGTGGCCCGCAGCGTGCTGTCGGTTTCGCCTTTCAGCGAATAAAAATAGGTAAACGTTCTGTCACGTGTCGTAAACCGGATGCTGTCCAACTGCGTACAAGGGTCGATGATTTTAGGACACTGGCGGTTGACGGCTTCCGCCTCACGAATGCAGCGCTCGTCCGCACTTTCCCGACAAGCCGACAACAGACACAGCGCAAGTATAACGATAGGGAAATGCTTCATATTTTTATTGTTTTTACCTGCTGCGAATATACAAAAAATTTCAGCCGGAAATCCTGCAATGTCGAGAATATGCAAACTTTGTCCGCCTTTTCCATATAACTGATTAGGTTATTCTTTATCTTTGAACTCCATAAAAACGAGAAGTCATGAAGAAGTTTCTGTTCATATTGGTTTCATCCATTGCCATTTGCCTGAGTTGCACCAACAAACGGCAACAATTCCAACCGGAAGCAACGCCGGATAAGAAATTGGCTATTATCGGTGGAAGCGATACGGTTACAAGCATTCAGGTCTCGATGGCAGAGAATGATACCATATTATCATTACAGGCCGGGGATATTGATTTCCCTTTATCGCAATCAGAAATAGAAAAATATGAAAGCCGCGTCCGCATGCAACGACTTCCCGATGCCAACATCACCCATGCTGATGCCTATCGAATTGAAACGCAACAGCCCGTTTATCCGCCACAGACAAAGCAGATTGTGCTTGATGTCATCAATGTGGATGGGCCAACGGCCGAACCGGAATACCATCATCTGAAACAATGGAAAAACGGGGAATGGGTCAGCTTTCCTTTTATCGACAACCTTATTTTTGCTGGCGTAGGCAGGGATTTATCCAAAGGTGACACATTGCCCGAATATATCCATACGTCTGAATTTAAATATCCGTTGAAACCTAATAAGTATCAAGTTAACTTTTATGTGTTTGCCAACATCTATACTTATTGTAATCTGACAACCGAAAACATAGCTCCCATTGAGGAAACAGAAATGGACGGAGCGTTTACCTTCAAAGTATTGCCATCGGCCAATGACTCTATTCGCATTCTGTTTGAGAACCATACGAATCTGGATGTCCAGCCCGTTTTCTTGCCGAGCGTTGGTACGGATGAGTTGTATATGGCACATCCGTTTGCCCGTTCCGGTTGGATAGGAGAAGCTGATTATATGCGAAGCCGCGCCCGTTTGAAAGGTGGAGAAGCAATGTTGTTCACCATTCCGGTTTCATGGGATGTAAACCGAATAACAGACAAGAACCATAAAAAGCAGTTTCAGCAGGGAAAGCTACTCCCCGGGAAATATAAAATAGGTCTGCAATTGGAAATTTATATGGATACAATATTTGAAGTAAAATGATGGGATATGAAAACTAAAGTCTTATTGTCTGCAATCTGTCTGCTAGCCATTTTCTCGCTACAGGCACAAACCAACGAACGGTACATTGAAGTGACGGGTACATCGGAAATAGAGATTGTGCCTGACAAAATCCATTACTTGATTGAAATACGTGAATATTTCGAGGAAGAATTCGACGGGAAATCGAAACCCGAAGAATACCGTACCAAAGTGCCTTTGCCGAAGATAGAACAAGGACTGAGAGAAGCCCTCGCCCAAGCAGGCATTCCGCAGAAGGCCATCCGCACGCAGGAAATCGGCGACTATTGGAGACAGCAGGGGCAGGACTTCCTCGTCTCCAAACAATTCGACATTACGCTGACCGACTTCAATCAGATAAACGAAATCATTAAACACATTGACACGAAAGGCATCCACACCATGCGCATCGGCGAATTGGAGAACAAGGATATGCTTGCCTATCACCAAAAGGGGAAAATTGAAGCATTGAAAGCCGCCCAACGGAAAGCGACCTATTTGGTGGAAGCATTGGGTAAAAGATTGGGGGACGTCATACGCATCGTGGAAAAAGACAACGACAACGCCTATCTGTTTACACAAAGCAATGTCATCTCGTCTGATGCCGCCTCATTCGACAAATTCCGCACCATCAAGAAGAACTATTCCATGCTGGTGCGCTTTGAAATCATAGACTAATATCACTTAATTTCCTAAAAACTCATAAACAGAGACACATCATGGAAAATCAATTCGGAGACAAAGAAACGCGCATACAGCACGCAGTCGACTTGTTCATGTCCGGTTATAATTGTTCGCAGTCGGTGGTGGCTGCATTTGCCGACATGTATGGCTTTACCCGGGAGCAAGCATTGAAGATGTCCGCAGCTTTCGGCGGAGGCATAGGCCGCATGCGTCAGACGTGTGGTGCCGCCTGCGGCATGTTCATGCTGGCCGGTTTGGAAAAAGGCGCAGTGGAAGGAACCGACCGTGAAGGGAAAAAAGCCACTTATGAATTGGTGCAAGAACTGGCTGCCCGATACAAAGAACAGGCAGGCTCCACCATTTGTGCAGAGATTCTGAAGTTGCGAAAAGATGCACCAGTCGTGGCTACTCCTGAAGCCCGCACACCGGAATATTACGCCAAACGTCCTTGTGCCAAAATGGTGGAAATGGCCGCCCGCATTTGGGCCGAATATTACGAAAATATGAAAAAGTAAGCCTAAAAAGGAGCAACAATACATTTTTCATGCTCAATATTAGGATATTACTACATATTTGTATACTTTTGGGCCAATTTTAGAGAAGTAAACTTTTATAAGAGTTTTAATTACTTCTGATGTTTAACTAAAAGATAATTGTTATGTTAAAAGAAAAAGCAGGAGAAATGGCAGGTATCATTTGGACTGCCTTGAACGGCACAGAAGGCCTCACTCAAAAGCAGATAAAAAAAGCTGCAACATCCAAATTGCTGGACAAGGATTTCTATCTTGGCCTAGGATGGTTGCTGAGAGAGGACAAGGTTGTCGTTTCCGAGAAAGACGGCGAATTATTCTTTGCCTTGAAGTAAGCAAACAGAATTGTAAAGACTTTGGAGGCTGTTCTACGCATATAGGTAGGGCAGCCTAAATTTTACCCTCGCCGGCCAAAGAACTGTCGACCGGCGAGGGTAATCTTATGGAAACACGGTTAGAAACGATATCCCAGCGTCAATATGCCACGGTTATTGGCATGGGTGACCTTGGCTATGGGATCCGGTTCACTGAATATCATGTTTGAATATGGATGAAAGTCGGCTTTCTGATGCGTATATACATAGGCCACGTCGGCATAGAATCCGCCAAAGCGCAAGCCCAAGCCCAAACTCAGATTATGCGCCTCATAGTTATTCATAAAATCCACGTCTGTCGCGGTTGACCCCGGCATGTCGTATTTGTACGCCGCCTCATCATATAACGCACCGGTGTAATTGTATCCGGCACGCAGGCTGATATCGTCCAGCAGTCTGGCCTCAACACCCGCACGGAAGGTGTGTACCCCCTTCAAATCTTCTTTTATCAACTGATTGGAATAGTCCAGTTCGTAACCATCGTGATCACTAAACTTGGCAGATGAATAGTCGGCATACTCATACTCTGCATCGACAGCCACATTCTGACCAAAAGTATAAGCTGCGCTCACATTGAATTTCCAAGGTGTCCGGAAATTGTAGTCATACCAACCGACAAAGCCTGTTCCACTCTGCCAGACACTTTGATTCCCCTGCGTAAAACCTTCCATCGTCATGGTCGCCTCATACGTATCACTCAGGTTATACCATATCGGCGTATGTACAGCCAAGCCGATGCGCAACGGCGAATACTCCATCGGACGAACAATAACACCCAGTTTGGCATCAAGTCCGGAACCATTCAAACTGTACCAGTTTTCCAAAAACATGGTCGGGGATTCATTGGTAAGCCCGGCATTATACAGATTCTCGTAGAAGCAGGAGTAACGATCGAAATCCACATCATATACCCCAACCGTCAGACCCAGATAGACACGGTCTTTAATATTCAAAGCCACATTGAAGTCATAAGCATTGATTCCGCCACGATTCTCGCTGTGAAATCCCATACGGTCGGCGCCCCAGGCTGTAAAGTCATCGTTCTGTTCATCCCCCATCACATACCCCGTGTTGCCGGCCAAAATGCTGAGCCAGCTGTAGTTCGGGTCAGAGAATGGCTCACCGGAGTCCAACACGTTGTTGAAGTCGGCCGGCGTATTGCCAGCGGCCAACATATTGGCACGTATATTGTGCGAGAATGACTCTCCGCCGGGCATGGCGCCTTCCATATCGAAATCGGCATTCAGATTGTTCACCTTGCGATAGCTGAAACCGAAATTCAAGAAACGCACAGCCGTAAGATTACCCATCTTGCCGGAATAGACAAAGCCAATCTGATCAAAGGAGAACTTGGACATCTTGGCTTTATTGCTCTCGCCATTAAACTCGGCCTTCGATGACGGATTGAACCAACTCATCGTCAGCGCCACATCATTGCTGCGATACAACCCCATGCCGGCCGGATTGGTCGACATCGTGGAAAGATCGGCTCCCAAAGCGCTCATGGCTCCACCCATGCCCATGAAGCGGGCCGTGCCATTCAGTTGATTTTCCATCAAAAGTCCTGCCGTGTAAGACGTTTGTGCCCGGGCAGCTAAAGACAGACCGCCAAAACAAGCCAACAAAGATAGTTTATATATACTTTTCATAAGATTCATACTTTAATAATTGATTCTACCAAAAACAGACTTATCGTAACCTTTCAACGACGACTGCGCGAACCTCCGCCTCCGCCCACGTTCGGACGGCTGCTCGGGCGGTTTATTGACGGGCGGCTTACCGATGGACGCCGCGTGCCCGACGAACTTCGTTGAATGGAGGGGCGCTGATTGTAACTGCGCTGTTCCCTGTCCTCGTTTCTTGTACGGGTACTGCTCGGACGCGTGTAATCCATGCTCCGGGGACGATTCACCGACGGACGGGTGTAAGACGAATTGCCTCGTACCCCATTGGTATTTACCCGCGAACGAGACGGACGAACCACACGCCCCGTAGCCGTTGTCCGACCGGCATTTGAACCGGGACGACTGACCGACGGACGAGTATAATGTCCGCGATTGCCCGTGACACGCGGACGTGCAGTCACGCCATGACCGTAATTCGGATTTCGGCGTATATGCCCAACGGGACGGGAAGGAACATGAGCATGAAAATGCAGATGGCGCCATCCCCACCACGGGTCTCCCCAATATCCGCCCCACGCATAGTATGGCCGCCCCCAGTACCAACGGTTCCAATACCACGACGACCAGGAAGAATAACGCCAATCCCACCACAACGGATTGGAATAAGTCGGGAACACATAGGCATACAGGCCGTCGTCGTAAACGTTCCAATCCCACGATGGGAACAGTCCCGCACCATACACCACATCCCAATAAAGCGGACTGCTCACCGGAATGGCATAGGCCGGATTGCGGAAACGGATGAGACGGACAGCATATTCATAGTCGTCGGGCGAGCCTTCAAACTCCCCCACCCAATTACCCGGCAAATCGCTGTCGGCATGTTCATCGATGTAGAGCGTGTCGTTCACCATGCTGAAATCATTCTTTCCCGCCACGTATTCGCGGCGGTTATACTCGTCGATGTCGCGCTCACGGCCGGTGTAATCGCGCACAATGACCGTACCGACGTTATTGATATTCACTTGCCCGGCTTTGCCCAGCACCTCGCCGGCCGATTTGGCTTCCACCTTTTCGGTCTTTTTCTCATTCTTCTGTTTCTTGGGCACGAAATAGATGTCGTCGCCCGGTTCCTGCGCCGCAGCCAGCCACGGCAGCAAAACCATCATTCCTACCAACAATAAAGCCTTTCGCATCATATTGTGTCTCCTTTCTGCATTAATATTCGGCATCGTCCACGAAAGCACGTGATTCCCACACCTTCGCCTTGCCGAATGCAAAGATAAAAAGCTTCGGTCAATCTTACGGAGGATTTTCCCTATTTGTGGATAGGGATTTCCCGCTTTTTTGCAAGATTTATTCTTCCGTCCGATTATTTTATCCGGCACCTTAATGTTTTTCTTTTAAAAAGTCTAATTTTGCATTAAACAAACGCATACAATAACTCAAACCATAGAACTACGACACAATGAAGTACTTAGAAACCACATTCCACAACCGCCCGTGTACCGAAACCGTGAACGATGTGCTCGCCGCCTTGTGCGCCGAAATCGGTTACGAAAGTTTTGGGCCCCACGACGAAGGCCTGCAAGCCTACATTCAGGCTCCGCTCTATGACGAGAGCGCATTGCGAGCGATACTTGCGGATTTTCCGGTCGAAGGCACCGACATCACCTACGAAACCCGCGAAATGGAGGACAAGGACTGGAATGAAGAATGGGAAAAGAACTTCTTCAGCCCCATAGTCATCGACGGACGCTGCGTCATTCACAGCACGTTCCACCACGACGTTCCACACGCCGAATATGACATCGTTATCAATCCCCAGATGGCCTTCGGAACGGGACACCACGAAACCACAAGCCTCATCCTCGAAGAACTCCTCGACGCCGACCTGCGTGGCAAATCCGTCCTCGACATGGGATGCGGCACCTCCATACTCGCCATCCTCGCGGCCAAACGGGGCGCATGTCCCGTGACAGCCATCGACATCGACGACTGGTGTGTCAACAATTCGCGAGACAACATTGCCCTCAACCGCGCCGAAGGCATCACCGTGGAACTGGGCGACGCCTCATTACTCAAGGGACGCCAACCCTTCGACGTCGTCATTGCCAACATCAACCGCAACATCCTGCTCGCCGACATGGCGCAATATGCCGCCTGCATGCACCCCGGCTCAATCATCTTCATGAGCGGATTCTATACGGACGACATCCCCGCCATCCGCGCCGAAGGCGAGCGCCTGGGCATGCAATACATCCGCCACAGGGAGAAAAACCGCTGGGCGGCCGTCATGCTGCGCATGAAATGACAACAACCGCGAAAACCATTAACCGAAACTTCAATATCACGAAAAATGGACAACCCAAAGACACCTTCAACCGAAGAGATTAACCGCAATCTCAAATACCTGAGACTGCTCAGCAACAAGTTCCCGACCATCGCAGCGGCCAGCACCGAAATAATCAACCTGTCGGCCATACTCAACCTCCCCAAGGGGACGGAACACTTCCTCAGCGACATCCACGGCGAGCACGAAGCTTTCCGCCACGTGCTGAAAAACGCCTCGGGTGCCGTCAAGCGCAAAGTCAACGAAATATTCGGCAACACCCTGCGCGAGGTTGAGAAAAAGGAGCTATGCACCCTCATCTACTACCCCAAGGAAAAGCTCGCACTCGTCAAGACCACCGAGGAAGACATGCGCGACTGGTATCTGACCACTCTCCATCAGCTCGTCCGCGTGTGCCGCACCGTTTCGTCAAAATACACCCGCTCGAAGGTGCAGAAAGCCCTGCCCCCCGAATTTGCCTACATCATCCAGGAGCTGCTTCACGAATCGTCCGACGAGCCCAACAAACACCAGTACTTCAACGTCATCATCAACACCATCATCGAGACCCACCGCGCCGACCAGTTCATCACAGCCCTCTGCAACCTCATCCAGCGACTCGTCATCGACTCGCTCCACATTATCGGAGACATATTCGACCGAGGACCCGGCGCGCACCTCATCATGGACACCCTCTGCCACTACCACAACCTCGACATCCAATGGGGAAACCACGACATCCTCTGGATGGGAGCCGCCGCCGGGAACGAATGCTGCATGGCAAACGTGCTGCGCACATCGCTGCGCTATGCCAACCTCGTCACGCTGGAAGACGGATACGGCATCAATCTCCTCCCGCTGGCAACCTTCGCCATGGACACCTATGCCAACGACCCATGCAAGAACTTCATCCCAAAGATTGAAGAAGGAGACAAGACGCACAACGAGCGCACATGCCGCCTCATCTCCCAAATGCACAAAGCCATCAGCATCATCCAATTCAAGCTCGAAGCCGACATGATAAAACGCCATCCGGAATTCGACATGACCTCGCGCAATCTCTTGGAACACATCGATTACGCCCGGGGAACCATCGAAATCGACGGAAAGGAATACGAACTGAGCGACACCCACTTCCCCACCATCGACCCCAAAGACCCCTACCGCCTGACGAAGGAAGAAGAGGAAGTCGTGCAGAAACTCCACTGCTCGTTCATCGGCAGCGAAAAGATGAAGAAACACATGCACTGCCTGCTCACGCGCGGCAGCATGTATCTGAGCATCAATTCCAACCTCCTCTATCACGCCTCAGTCCCGCTCAACGACGACGGCACGCTCAAGGAAGTCACCGTCCATGGCAAACCATACAAAGGCAGACAGCTCCTCGACAGGATAGACAGCCTCGTGCGCACCGCGTTCAGCGACGAACCGCTCCCCGAACAACGCTATGCGGCAGACTACATCTGGTATCTGTGGTGCGGCAAAGACTCACCCCTCTTCGACAAGGCCAAGATGGCCACCTTCGAACGCTATTTCGTGAAAAACAAGGAAACGCATGCCGAAGAGAAAGGCGCATATTACAAGTTGCGCGACAACGAACAAGTCTGCGACATGATACTCGACGAATTCAACGTCACGGGCGAGCACCGCCACCTCATCACCGGCCACGTGCCCGTGAAGACCAAAAAGGGCGAGAAGCCCATCAAGGCAAACGGCAAACTCATCGTCATCGACGGCGGATTCTCCAAAGCATACCAGTCCGAGACGGGCATCGCCGGCTACACACTCGTGTATCACTCGCGCGGCCTGCAGCTCGTGCAACACGAGCCGTTCACTTCGACCCAGGAAGCCATCCGCGAAGGAAAGGACATCATCTCGTCCACCCAACTCGTGGAGCTGAGCAGCCAGCGCGTCATGGTGCGCGACACAGACAAAGGCCGCGAGCTCGAGCAACAAATCCACGACCTCTTCCTGCTGCTCACGGCCTACCGCAAAGGCATAATCAAGGAAAAAGGGCAATAATCCGCCGGCGGCCGTCGGCAAACAGCTGTTTCTTCATTCTTTGCCGTGGTAAGGATGGGGAAACAGCTGTTTTTTTGTGTCCCGACATCCGACGGGAAGGAAGAAACGCACGTTTCTTATTCCAAAACGTCCAACAAGCAGCTAGAATCAACGTTTCCAGCTCCAAAACATCCGACAAGCAGCTAGAATCAACGTTTCTAGCTCCAAAACGTCCGACAAGCGGCTAGAATCAATGTTTCTGGCTTCAAATCGTCCGACAAGCGGCTAGAATCAACGTTTCCGGCCGCTTGTCGAGCGTCGGGAAAGAATAATTTCACGATTCTTGTTCCGCGCGGTTTGCGGGAAGAAAAAAACGAGCGTTTCCTGCCTGTCGCAGACTCACGACAAACAGGAAACGCCGTTTTCTCCCGATTTTTTGCTGAACGGGAGATGCCTGAATCAGAAATCGCGGCCCATCAGCTTCACATCGTCGCCGTCGACCACCTTCTCCACGAAGTAGCGCGGACGGCGCTTCACCTCGCGATAGATTTTGCCGATATACTCGCCAATGATGCCCAATGACACCAGTGTTGCGCCTCCAATGAACCAGATGGATATCAACAACGACGTCCATCCCCATACCACATGTCCCGTGTGATACACGCACAAGCTGTAAACAATGGCCGACACGGCCAACAAAATCATGACGAACCCGGCTATGTAAATCCACCGCAACAGGCTGACGGAAAACGAAGTGATGCCCTCCATGGCCAGCGCGAACATCTTCGAGAGCGGATATTTCGACTCGCCGGCCATGCGCTCCTTGCGGTCGTAGTAGACACTGGCCGTGGCAAGACCGATGCTGGGCACCATGCCGCGCAAGAACAGGTTGCGCTCCGGATAAGCCATCAGCGCCTTCACAGCCCGCCGGCTCATCAGGCGGAAGTCGGCATGGTTGTAGACGACTTCCTCGCCCATGGAACGTATCAGGCGGTAAAAGAACAGCGCCGTGTTGCGCTTGAACCACGAGTCGGTCTTGCGCTCGCGACGCACGCCGTAGACGATGTCCGCCCCCAAGCCGTAGGCATCCATCATCTCGTCGATGGCCCGCGTGTCATCCTGCAGGTCGGCGTCGATGGATATAGTCACGTCGCCGTGCTCGGCGGCCCACTCCAACCCGGCCCACAGGGCATTCTGATGGCCCACGTTGTGAGCCAGTTTCAGGCCAACGACCTCGACGTGCTCGTGCGAGAGCCGCTCGATGAGCTTCCAGGTGGAGTCGCGGCTCCCGTCATCGACATACAATATCTTCCCTTCCGCCATTTTGCCGCCCGATTTCAAGCGCGCAATCACCTCCACCAGTTCGCGGGTGGTATATTCCAACATCTCCTCCTCGTTGTAACAAGGCACCACGATGATCAGTTTTGCATTTTCCATGTCAAATCCTTTTTTATAACTCCCACAAAAGTAGGATTTATTCTTAAAAATTCAATATGGGGGAATGATATAAAACAAAAAAAGCATAAGTTTGTGGCAATGATTTTCTAAACTTAATGATTCTATGAAAAAGATTTTATTCATCCTGTGTATGCTTCCCACCCTGCTGTGGGCGCAGGACGACGCCAAATATCTGGCCGGCGCCGTCCCCGTGGAAGATGGTTATGTCACCTTCCGACAAACATTCAAAGCCCCCTCGCTCTCGCAACAAGACCTCTACCGGGCCATGCTCTTGTGGGCCACTCAAAAATTCCAGCCCAGCGAAACCTTTGCCCAAAACCGCCTCATCACCGAGAATGAAGCCGACGGCGAACTGGGCGCCATAGGCGAGGAATATCTGGTGTTCTCCTCCAGCCTGCTTTCGCTCGACCGCACCCGCATCTACTATCAATGCCGCGTGAAATGCCTGCCGGGCGAATGCACCGTCGAGCTGAGCCACATACGCTACTGGTATGACGAAGCCCGCGACGGCGGCGTGCGCTACAAAGCCGAAGAAATCATCACCGACGAATACGGATTGAACAAGAAAAAGAACAAACTGGCACGCGTCGTGGGCAAATTCCGCGAGAAGACCATCGACTTCAAAGACCAGCTCTTCAAAGAAGTGGAAGCAGCCATCGGCAAAAATGCCGTGCAGGCAGCCCCCGCAACCCCGGCACCCGCTCCCAAACCGACCGTGACCACCAATGACAAGGTCGTGACCGTTGACATTCCCGCAACCACCACGACTGCCGCAGTCGCAGTACCTGTGACTGCCGCCGTGGCCGCGACCTCCGCACAGACGGCTCCGGCTGCCAAAGGCATGGAAGGATTCAGGCAAATCGCTCCCGACCAGATACCGGGCAATGCCGTGAAGCTCATCAGCGACGCCTTCATCATCACCGCCGGCAACGACGAGCTGTTCAACCCAATGGCCGCCGGATGGGGCGGGTTCGGCAACCTCTTCAACCGCCCCGTGGCCTTCTGCTTCATCGACCCGGCGCGCTACACCTATGGCATCATGCAGAAAGGCGACACCTACACGCTGTCATTCTACACGCCTGCCTATCAGGAAGCCATACAATACGTCGGAACCCATTCGGGACGCGACGGCGACAAGGTGGCCGGCAGCAAGCTGACCCCTATCACGACCCCGTCGGGCAGCAAAGCCTTTGCCGAAGCATGGCTCGTCATCGAGTGCAAAAAGATTGCCACCCAGCTGCTCACCCCGTCGTCTGTCACCGACCCGGCCGTGAAGGCCCAATATCCCAACAAACAGACCGAACTGTTCGTGGGCGAAATCATCGGCGCATGGATGAAATAGGAAAAAGATAAGACATTACTGATTGACAAAGAGGGTGCGTCGGGAAAAATCAACTCCGACGCACCCTCTTTACGTTTCCTGCCTGCGGCAACGACAGGGGAGGAAGTTCTTATTGACGCAAATAGATGTTATAGCGTTTCTCTTCGCTCAAAGTGGAAATCGGGCCGTGCCCCGGATAAATCCCCGTATCGTCGGGCAAAGAGAGGATTTTCTCGCGGATGCCTTCCAACAGCAAATCCTCGCCGCCTCCGCCTATGTCCGTGCGCCCGATGCTGAAACGGAACAATACGTCGCCGGTGAACAACACGCCCTCCTCCCGACAGTAGAAACACAGCGAGCCCCACGAATGTCCCGGCACATGCAACACAGTGAACTCATGATGCCCGAAGCGGACAATGTCTCCTTCGTCAAGATAACCTTTCAACGGCACAGGCAGTTCGCACTCACGGATGCCAAACGCCTGAATGCGCTCACTCATATGCTCCAACCAAGGCAAGTCGGCCTTGTGAGCTTCGGCCTTGATGCCGAACTCCTGCCACATGAACGGATTGCCAAACACATGATCAAAATGGAGATGAGTGTCGAGCAGCCGCACAATCTTCAGCCCGTTGTCTGCAACGAACTGCTTGAATGCCTGCTTCTCGGCCTCATAGTAACATCCGCAGTCGATAACTACGGCTTCCTTGCTCTCGTCCCACACCACGTAGGTATTCACGGGGAGCATGTTAAATTCAAAAGTCTTTATGCTCAACATAGGTCACATCTGTACATAAACCACTTTCTTGGTGGCAAAATATTCTTCCTCGAACCACGTGCTCAGGTCGCATGTCTCCACCTGATTCCTTACGGTTCTCATTTCCTGTTGCAGTTCGCCTCCTTTCAGACAAACAAGTCCGTTGGGATAAGCATTGCGCTGATCCTTCGAGATGTTCTTGCGCACAATCTTCATCAAGTCGGCCAAGGGCATCACCGCACGGCTGACCACGAAATCGAACAGTCCCTTTTCCTCCTCGCCCCGGCAGTGACGGAAAGTCACATTCTCCAAGCCGATGGCCGAAGCCACCTCCGTTGCCACTTTGATTTTCTTGCCGATGCTGTCCACCAAGTGGAAGTGGCAATCGGGGAACATGATGGCCAAAGGAATGCCGGGAAAGCCTCCCCCCGTGCCCAAATCCATGACACGGGTATCGGCACGGAAATGAATCATCTTGGCTATGCCCAAGGAATGAAGCACGTGGTGCTCATACAGGTTGCCGATGTCCTTGCGCGAAATGACGTTAATCTTGGCGTTCCAATCGGCATACAGGTCAAACAAGGCTCCAAACTGTTCCTTCTGGCGGTCGGTAAGGTCAGGAAAATACTTCAATATAATGTCCATAGGCATCAATGTTTCATCAAGTCGGTCAAAGACTCATAGGGGATAATCAGTTCCGTAGGGCCGAAGGCATAAGGCGCAATCTCGTAGGCATTGTAATAGAAGTGCATGCCGTCGGTGCCCAGCAGAAAGTTCTTCGACGGATACATCTCGGTCCACGTCAGGAAACCGGCATCGTGCAACTCGTCGAGCGACTCCATTCCGTAAAACTCCTGCAATGCCGAAAGAAGCACCCGGGTCAGAGGCTCCTCATAGTCGGCCACAAACACATCGTCCAAAGCAATCTGTTGTCCGGTGGCCTTGTCGAAATTCACATAGTTAATCGTATGGTTGCCGTGCGCGCCGCCTTCATAAGTAACCCGTTCAAAGCGATATCCCCAGACACTGTCCTGTGCGGAAACAAGCGAGGTCGTCAGTTCGTACACGTAATTGTACCATGCGCCCACTTCTCCTTTCTGCTGTTCCTCCATGTAGTAAGGCATGAGTTCCTGATGATAACGCTTCACATAGGCCGTGGCAAACGAATCGGCTGCCGCCCGGGGAGCCACTCCTTCATATTCGAAAGCCATTCGTACGATGGCTTCATTGATGCGTTGTGTCACGCTGTCGTCAGGAGCGGCATATTTCAGGTCGATGCTCAGCATACATGACGGCGAGAGTGTATCATCGGGAACAAGATGTTCGCTCCGCTCAATCTTTATCGAGTCAAAACTTATGTCGACAGGTTTCACCTCATGACGACATCCGCCCAACAACCCCATCAAGGTTGCCAGCACAACAAACGACGAGATAAAAGTCTTTCTCATAACCATTGCTTTTATTATTACTCAAAACTTATTTTTCAAACAATTTGTCTTTGGCGCTGGCCGTGGAAGGCACACCCACCCGGCCGCCCAGATGGCAGTTGTTGACCTGCACGCCTTTTGTATTCGAGAAGCTCAACGCAGTTTTCACCTCGCCGATGCTGACGTTCTCGAAACGGACGTTTTCGATGGGCTTCGCCTCGGTGCCTTGCAACACCAATCCGGCCGAACGCGCCTTGCGACACTTGACGCCGTTCACAAAGATGTTTTTTACTTCGGTGAAATGGTGATTGTCCATGCCCTCGCCGGCATACATCGAAGTGACATAGAACAAATCTTCCACCTCGTCGAACTCACAGTTATTCACGTAAATGTCGCGGATGAAGCCTCCACGGTCGGGATTGGTCTTGATGAAGATGCCGCGCTTACAATAACCGGCATAGGTGCAATTCTCGATGAACACATTCTGCACACCGGCCGACATCTCGCTGCCCAACACCACGCCGTGAAGTCCCTTAAACTTGCAGTTGCGGATGATGATGTTTTCCGAGGGGGTAGCCGTGCGCCATCCGTCATTGTCGCGCCCGCACTTGATGGCCACGTTGTCATCGCCGTTGTTGAACTCGATGTTCTCAATCAATATGTTGCGCGAGTATTCCGGGTCGATGCCGTCGTTGTTTACCAACTTGGCGTCGTAGCGAATGGCCCGACAGATGATGTTCTCCGAACGAAGCAGATGGATGCACCAGAAAGGCGCGTTGGTTATGAATACATCGGAGATGGTGATATTCTTGCAATCGAAAAACTGTATCAGATGCGGACGCAGCCAATATCCTTCGCCAAACACACGCTCCTCCACCGGCGTCTCATTGTGATTCACCTCGCGAGTGAGTTGCTGTCCCCTCCCCTGCTTGGTGCGCCAGGTGGAAAAGGTCGTGGCGGCATTGCCGTCAATCTTTCCCTTGCCCGTGATGGATACATTCTCCAAACCATAACCATAGATGAAAGGGCTGTAATTCTGAAGGAAAGTCCCCTCCCAACTGGTTTTCACCACCGGCAGATAATACTCCGGTTCCGGGGAAAATTTCAACGTCGCCCCTTCCTCCAGATGCAGGCACACGTTACTCACAAAGTGAATCGGCCCATTCAGCTTATACTCGCCGGGAGGAACCACGATACGTGCTCCGCCTTGCTTGGCAGCCCGCTTCATGGCCTTGTCAAAAGCCGGTTTGCAGTCCTTCACGCCATTGCCTTTTGCGCCAAAGGAAGTGATGAGCAACTCGTTTTGAGGAATGGACGCACCCGTAATCTGTTTCAGGATGGCATCCCGCCTGGCTATGCGTTCGCCTTCATCGTTTGCCACGGCAAACCGGGGAACCAGAAGGATTGCCAACAGGCATTGAAGCAATCCGTAGACACGATTGGATAACATAAACAACACTATTTTAAAGAAAAACTCAATGTTGCAAAGGTACAAAATAAAACGAATGGCAAAAGATATTATTCTCCTTTCTTGCGGGCAAAAGACCAAGCAACCGCTTTCCTGATTTTCTGCCAGCTCGGCATCTGTTTAAGTTCACGCCGTATCGGTGCATCATACAGCAGAAACAGCAAAAAGAGAAAGATGCAGGCGTAGGCTGCCCAACCGTAAATCTGCTTGATGCTGATTTCTGTCATCTGCGACATGAACGCATCCATGAAATGTGGGATAGACATTCCATTGGCAGCCACATTGTCTATTGCTGCCCCATACCGTGCCATGTTGTCGGGAATGTAATATTTCAGACCGCGGGTGTAAATGGCAGCGCCCATCACACCGCCCATGACCATGTGCAACATCTGAAACACGGCAAGGGACTGAAAGAAATGCTGGAAGCTCATGATTTCTTCCGCACAGGTCAGGAAAGTCACGCTCAACACGGCATACCCGAACCCACGGCAGGCCATCGGTAGATACAGCTGGGAGATATGGATGTCGCTTGAAACCGTGAAGTAGAATCCAAGCAGATAACATATCACGCCTGCCAGCCCGATGATAATCAGCCGAAGGTAGTTGAAATGCCTGATGTGCATCCACCAATAGGAAAACAAGCATCCCGACAGGCATCCGGCAAGCACGGGCCAATCCATCTGTACGCCGGTCATCGTGTCATAATGCATCACGCCTTCAAAGAACGTTTCTTCCAATACATGTTCGGTGGCAAGCAACATCTCGACCAAAGCCACAAGGATGAGTATCGGAGCCAAATAACGGTACGTCCACATCTTGGGTTCAAGGTAAGGATGTCGGATGGAGAACATACGCCCCAAGCAAAACACGAACGTAACGGCTGCGGAAATACTGACCATGCGAATCACAGGACTGTTCCACCAATCATAATAATCGCCATAGTTGAAAACGAAGGAGATTTCCAAGGCGAGTGCCGCCCAAAGCACAGCCCCCAGCCAATCGATGCCAAACAAAGGGAACTTCTTGAACATGCGGAAATGGCGTGTACAGACAGTCAATATCAGCAAGTCTGTCATCATGATGCCGCAGATGAACCATTGCATGTAATCCCAATGATAGTAATACATCAGGTAAGTGGCAAGCAAGTCGGACAACTGCATACTGCCCAAGATGACAATATGCAGCATCGGAAAGAACACGGTAAAGTCGCGTGTCGGACTCATCCAAAGTTGGATGTTGGACATGCACTCGAACGTGCCTTGTATCTTGCACATGCCTTCGATGAAGCATACCAGCCACAGCAACGGTAGGAAAGTGATATGCGGTGCAACCAGATTGCAGAGCAATACCCCGGTAGCTGCCCCACACAACAAGGTCTTGTTGGTGAAGCGGAATTTCATACGGAACAGCAAAGGAAAATAGATAGCCATCCCTGCCAAGTTTGCGTAGAGGCACATCAGCAGGTCTTCCCGCATCAGGGTCGTTTCCCCCATCATCTGGTTCAGCGTGCCCAAATAAAGCCCTCCGGAAAATTGGAAAGTAAAGGCGATGAACACATATATCCAAGGCCGTATCCGCTCAGGGACAAAGCTCCTGAACATCGGCATGGAGAAAGGTATAGGTTGTGCAGTTCCGCTCATATCAGTATTCCACTTTACATTCTACATTAAATCCGGCTCTTAGACGGCTCACTTTGTCCGCGTCATTGCCTTGCAGACGGATGCGGATGGGGACTCTTTGCTCCACTTTGACAAAGTTTCCTGTGGCATTGTCTTGCGGTATCAAGGAGAACGCTGCTCCGGTAGCATCGGATATGGATTCCACTACACCTTTATAGGTTATGCCCGGAACGGCATCGGCTGTAAAAGTGACCTCGGCTCCTTCCTTGATATTCGGAAGCTGGGTTTCCCGATAGTTGGCGATGACCCACAAGTCGCCATTGTCCACGATGTCCACCATCGTCTGGCCAGGCTGTACCAACTGCCCTTCGTGTATATCCTTACGCCCCGTCACGCCATCGCAGGTAGCCACGATGACCGTATAGGATAAATTCAGCCGCGCTAAGTCCACGGCGGCTTGCGCCAAACGGATGGCAGCCTCGTTTTGTCCCAGGCGATGCGTCTGTTCTTCTTTGGTCAAGGATGTGGAATGTTTCATGCGAAGTGCCCGCTCATACTGCGCGTTGATGGCATCGTATGCCGTCTTAATGTTGTCGTATTGCTGTCGGGTGACGGCATCTTCCTCCAAGAGTTTCTTGTATCGTTGCAATTCACGTTCCGCATTGGCCCGCTGCACGCGGACTTCCTCGATAGTAGCGTCATTAACGCTCAGATTGCTTTGCGTAGTGGCTATCCCCGCATTAGTGACCTGTTGTCCTGCCAGTGCGTTTGCCAAGTCCGCTTCGGCTTGTGCCAAACGCAATCTGAACTCCGCGTCTTCAATCACGAGCAACGTGTCGCCCTTGTGTATCGGCCGGTATTCCTCGAAATAAATCTTCTTGATGAAACCCTGCACGCGTGTATTGACGGGGGTAATGTGTTGTTTTACCTGCGCATTGTCCGTATATTCCACACTGCCCAAATGAAGGAAACGTGAACACACATACACGATGCCAATTGCCAACAAGGCGATAACCACTGTATTATTAATCCGTTTTTTCGTTTTTCTTGCAATCATAATTCTACTGTATTTATAAATTTCAATCGGGCGTCGGCCCATATTTTTTACTTGTAAGCGTTCATATGCCCGGACGCAAGCACACATATCTTCGCTCGCGAGCCTCCATATTCACGCTCATGAGCGTCCATATCTGCCGTCAAGCAAGGACTAACAATCGGCTTAAGACAAAGTATGCGTAAGGTATTTCATCTTATAGTAATTGTACAGGATGTTAATACGGGCATCCACCAATCCCAAGTCTGCGGTGAGCTTCATATTGCTTGCATCCAGCATGTCGGTCAACAACGCCATTTCATTCTTGTAGCGGTTGTCGGTGACACGATAGTTCTCATCGGCCAGTCTTACGCTGTTCTCCTGCGTCCGCAAGTCGGTAAAGGCGGTCAGGAAGTTCACATACCCTTCCTGCACGGCATTTTCCACTTGCTCTTGCGCCAACCGATGTTGTTCTTGCGCCTGACGGACATTCAAGCGAGCCTGTTTCAGCTTCTTGTTATTTTTGAACAAGGAAGAGATGTTGTATCTCACCCCGATTCCTACATACCAATAGTTGAAATTGTTATCCAACACGGGCACTTCAATGGTGATAGGCCCGTCCAAATGGTCTGCCGCCACAATGGATATGTGCGGGATGAGTTCCGAACGTTCCTGCTTTACCTTCTGTTCGTTCAGCCGGATGGCTGTCTGCGCTTGTTTCAAGACAATATTGTTGGCTTCCGCCAGTTCCTGCCATTCATCTTCCGTCAAAGTTTGAATCTGTTCCCTCAGCAATAAGGTGTCCGGATAAATCTCCGTGCTTTCCGGCAGATGCAAGGTGGTCACCAGTTGATGGTTGGCTATTCTCCGTGCATCCTGAACCCTTGTCAGTTGCAGGTTCAGCTGCTCCTTTTGCAGTTCATAACGTGTGATGTCGTTTTTCAGGACCGTACCTTGCTCCCTGCGGGCTTTCATGTTGGCAATGACTTCATCGGTCAGTTCCATGTTCTTTTGCAGAACCTTGATTTGGTTGTCCAATTTGTAGAGGTTCAGGTAATGTCCCACCAGCAGGAAACGTATTTCCTGCACATTCTTTTGCAAGTCAAGTTCCGCCAACAGCTTGCCGAGTTCCGCCTGCCTGATGCCACTACTGACGGCTCCGCCTGCATAGACGACCTGCTGCGCCTCCAATGCGAAATTGTTGCCAAAATGCGGCATATCAACCGTCATGGCGTTGCTGAAATCTCTGTCCCATAACTTGCCGTTACCCCAATAGCTGGCGGAAAGAGACACGTTCACATCCGGCAGCCGTTGTGCCTTGGCGGCTCTGAGAGCTTCCCCGGCGGCTTCCTTCCCGGTTCGGTACGTTTGAATGCTTTCACTCTGTTCGTCGGCAAGACGGAACAGTTCCTCTATGCCCATTTGTCGTGTTTGGGCACACAAATCCCGGCCGCATAGGACTGCGATGCACAACAGTCCTATGAGCCTTTTCTTTTTGCTCATAAGTTACTTGATTATGTTATAATTATCGAATGAATATAGATTGGAGAAAGGAACACAAAGACTAAATTAAAGCCGCTACGCCCCATGCGTGGAAATCGTGAATTTTATTCTTGTAACAGACGGTATAAATTTCCATATCGTGCTTTCTATATTTCTGTTTGTGCCTGCAAAACTAGAGAAAAAAGGAATAGAACGTGACCTTATGCAGCCGCGTTTTTTTGTTATTTTAACCCAAATACCATCGAATACATCGTTATACACAGGAGAAATTGCGACCTTACGCTCGCCATTGTAAGGTTGCACTGACCACATAAAAAAGTGCATCACAAAAACTTGCGATGCACCTTTTGATGAATTGGGATTTATCGGATTAAATACCCAACGATTTCTTTACGCCCTCGATCTTTTCGATAGCAGTAGCGTTAGCTGACGAGTAGCAGCCTGCACAACGCATCGTGCCTTTTGCCTCGATGTAGAACTTGATTTTGGGTTCTGTTCCCGAAGGACGAACGGATACTTTCGTACCGTCCTCGCAGAAATACTGAATCACATTCGATGTCTCGGGCATGTCTACGTCGGATACGTGTCCGGCGGCATCGGTCTGTTTCAGCACCTTGTAATCCTTGGTCAGCACAATGGGTGAGCCGCCGAGTTCCTTGGGCGGATTGGCGCGGAAATTCTCCATCATGGCCTTAATCTCGTCGGCACCGCTCTTGCCGGGTTTCACCACGTTCACGGTCACTTCACGCGAGAAGCCGTATTCCACATAGATTTCCATCAACACGTCGTAGAGCGTCTTGCCATTGTCCTTGGCCCATGCACAAATCTCAGCCAGCAACGAGCAAGCCGACACGGCGTCTTTGTCGCGGACAAAGTCTTCGGCCAAGAATCCGTAGCTTTCCTCGCCGCCGCCGATATATTGCATCTTACCTTCAAGCAAGCGAATCTGACGGGCAATCCACTTGAAGCCCGTATAGCAATCGAACATGGTGATGTGGTTCTTGTCGGCAATGGACTTAATGAGCTCGGTTGTCACAATGGTCTTGACAACAAACTCATTGCCTTTCATCTTGCCCATGGCAATGCGGTTCTTGATGATGTAGTACAGGAAGAGCAGGCAGGTCTGATTACCGTTGATGAGCACCCATTCACCCTTGTTGTCCTTGCAGGCCATGCCTACACGGTCGGCATCGGGGTCAGAGGCCATCACAATGTCGGCATTGATTTGCTTAGCCAGATTGATGGCCATGGTCAAAGCCTCGGCATTCTCGGGATTGGGAGAAACCACGGTGGGGAAGTTGCCGTCCTTCACCATTTGTTCAGGCACGCAATGCACGTTCTCAAAACCCCACATCTGAAGCGAACGCGGAATGAGCATCATGCCCGTTCCGTGAAGCGGAGTGTAGACAATGCTCAGGTCTTTCTGACGTTTGATGACCTCGGGATCGATGGATATGCCCTTTACCTTCTCCAGATAGATGTCGTCGATGTCCTTGCCTATCGTGACAATCAAGTCCTTGTTTCCTTCAAACTTGACATCGGCAGCCGAAGCCACCTTGTTTACCTCTTCGATGATGCCTTTGTCGTGCGGAGCCAGTACTTGTGCGCCGTCATCCCAATAAGCCTTGTAACCGTTATATTCTTTCGGATTGTGTGAAGCTGTCAGGATGATACCGCTTTGACAGCCCAAATGGCGGATGGCAAACGACATTTCCGGAGTGGGACGCATGTCGTCAAACAAATACACCTTTATACCGTTGGCCGAAAAGATGTTGGCCGAAATTTCGGCAAACAAACGGCTGTTATTGCGGCAGTCATGTCCTACCACGACGGCAATCTCCTTGCGGTCCTTGAAATTCTTGTTCAGGTAATTCGACAAGCCTTGCGTGGCAGCGCCCACTGTATAAATGTTCATGCGGTTCGAACCTACGCCCATGATGCCGCGCAAGCCACCGGTTCCAAACTCCAAATCCTTGTAGAAAGCCTCTATCAATTCGGTCTTATCAGGATTATCCAACATTCGTCTTACCTCTGCCTGAGTCTCGGCGTCATAAGCCGGAGTAAGCCACTTTTGAGCCTTTGCGGTCACTTCTTGAATCAAAGCTTCATTTTCCATAGTAAATTATTTAATTAAGTGTATAAACTAAAATAAGCGTCCAAATGTATAAATTTAGACGCTTATAACCTATAATTCAGCAGAACTTTTTTCTATTTCTCAGGCATTTTATAACGTTCGCCGGTTTCTTGTATTACACGACGGTTATAATCTTCGGGATAACCCGGACGTTCGGGAGCCGCTCCGATGCCGTCTTCGGTGCGTTCAAACTTGCCTCCGCTGACTTTCTTCACCACCATATCGTTATATCTCACAATCAAAAACTCGCCCAGTCTGCGCCACTCCTGATGCATTTTATCGGCCGAAGCAAGCGTGTAATCAGTCAGATACTTCACGGCTTCCTCCGGATTTTGCTCATAAAGCGACACGGCTTTCTCCTCGACTTCCTTCTGTGCGTCGAAGAAACCTTTCTCCAAACGGCTCTGCACGGCACGAAGGTCGTTTATCATCAAACTGTAACGGGGATATATCATATTCGACACCCAATTGCATACCCAAAACGAGTTATCCCACGAGAAAGTCACACCGTCAGCGCCTTTTCCCGCCGCAAAACTGCCCGGAATGCGATTCGTGCAACAATATACCGGCACGTAAGCTATCATGTTTGCATCATCAAGGCCGAACCAGAGAATGCCCCCTACGGCATTGGGCAGATTGGCACGCATCTGTGCCACAAATGTAAATGCGGATTGTTGAGTAGAGATGGGGCGTTCGTTGAAATATTGCTTTCCATCTACGTTGAAAGTCAAAGGCGAAGGACGATAAGGACTGGCGTACGGACCTGCTCCCAGGTCAGAAGTCATGTCAAGAGGAGTGCCTTCATAATGGTCGCGCATGTCGTTCTGAATGTCTTGCACGGAAAGTTTGCGGTCAGGCTTAATGTAGAGAGGCATCGGCTCCTGCGTCTTACCTTCTATATAAGAAAGGTATTGCTCCATCTCCGGATTGTGTTTGCGATAGAAACTCCAAACGCGGGCTTCACAAGCACGCAATGCGCTAAAATCTGCCGGAGCATAGGCTTTGGAGAAACTAAAATCTTTGTTCTTTCCATCGAAATATCCCTTCTCGCGGGCGAAGGATATAACATCGGGAGAATAAAGACAATTCTCCTTGTCATCCAAAGGGAACTGATGGATGCGGCTGTGATTGGCATGTGCGGCAATACAATCGTCGGGGACACGCACGGCTACCCACACTGCGCCCTTCACACCGGGACCTTTGCCAATCATCTCCATAATCCAAACCTCATTGGGGTCTGCAATAGAGAAACTTTCACCGGAGCTGTAATACCCGTATTCTTTTACCAAATCGGTCATCACCTTGATTGCCTCACGGGCAGTGCGACTGCGCTGCAATGCCAGATATATCAGGCTGCCATAATCAATCAGTCCGGTCGGATCGACTAACTCGGAACGTCCGCCAAACGTGGTTTCGGCAATCGTAACCTGGTATTCATTGATGTTACCAATAACATTGTAGGTTTGTGCAGCCTGCGGAATTTGGCCCAGAAACTTATTCGTATCCCAATCGCGAATGTCCACCATTTCGCCCGGAGCATGTTGGCCGGCTGCATAATGGCACAAATGTCCGAACATGCCAAACGAGTCGGCCGAATAAGTCACAATCACCGACCCGTCGGTCGAAGCGTTCTTGCCCACTATCAAGTTGGTACAAGCCAATGTTTTCATTACTGCAGCCACCACAAAAACAGCAGCCATCCAGATTCTTTTCCTCATACGTATCATTTTAATTGGTTATCATCTATTCTATGTTTAACAACATGATTTGCTATAATTAGCGGGGCAAACTTACGAAAAATCTCTGGAATATCCGCCGAATTGCAGCAGATTAACGCAACAGGATTTGATAATTAGGGAGTTAAAAGAAAAACGCAGAAGTTGGGCAGACAGTTGAAAACCGTCTTAAAGCAGATTAAAGCAAAAGAACGGTTTCCTAATC
>CALUJS010000040.1 GCA_944321015.1 uncultured Phocaeicola sp.
CAGGTGGACAAGGCTATGGACTTGATAAAGACCAAGTATTTAATCTACCGGATTTCATACGAGGGCATTTCCCGGCGTGAAACGCCGCAATTCCCGGTCGAAGCTGTCAGGGAATCACTGATGAACGCCATCGCCCACAAGGATTACGCCAGCGGTGTGCCCATCCAAATCAGCGTGTTTCCCGACCATATCACTTTCTGGAACTCCGGGCAGTTGCCGGAGGACTGGACTACCGACAGGCTGTTTGAAAGCCATCCGTCCGCACCATATAACCCAATAATCGCCAACGCCTTTTTCAGAAGCGGGGACATTGAAAGCTGGGGACGTGGTTACAAGCGCATCTTGGAAGCGGTCAGCGCATACAGGCTGTTGCCGCCCAAACTGGAAATGATAAGTGGGCTGATGATTACCTATTATACAGACGTGCGTTCACAGTTATTGGCACAACGTGTGGATGAAAAGTATATTTCGGTTATCGAATACGCCGCCAAGAATGGGCGTATTACAAACTCGGACGTACAACATATTTTAGGAGTAAGCAAGCCGACAGCATCTCGCATACTCCAGCAAATGAATGGCTGGCTAGAAATGCAAGGAAAAGTGGGCAAAGGAACTTATTATGTACCCAAATGGCTCATTAACGTATCACAAGCATAAAGCATGTTATCATAAACGATTGATTATAAGCTATTGTTATAATAGCTAAATGGCTCACAAATGGCTCATCTAAAGAGGGTGTGTGTCGTAATGAACGATACACCCTCCTACATCGACGGTATATGTATATTTCTCGATGTGCCAATGCGATGTAGGGGCGGACCGGCGTGTCCGCCCGGTGTGGGACGGAGGACACACAGATGCAGAGACACGGATGCAGACGGACGGCGAAGCTGTCCTACAAACGCTAACCGCTGTGTGGCGCGGAATGCGCCACCTGCGGGAATGTGGCAAAGGAGGGAACGACCTTGAAGAGGTCGAACGGGTGTGGTCATGGTTCGACCGCCTTCGGGGTCGTTGTCCTTGTGTGTTGGGTGCCGCAGGTGTCGCTTCGCGCCACGCTGCGGTTAGCGATTGTGGGACGGTTTCACCGTCCGGCCTGACGATGTGTCTGTCCGATGTGGGTACATGTGTGTGGGGTGAATATGCATGTTCTTAATGGATTACCCGTGTCTGATGAATCTCATCATGGGTGCAGGGCAAACACATCGGTCTGCCCCTACATGACATCGGTATATGTATATTTCCCGATGTATCAACGCGTTGCAGGGGCGGACCGGCGTGTCCGCCCGGTGTGGGATGGGTGGATGCATATGGACGGAGGGCAGACACGGATGCAGACGGACAGTGAAGCTGTCCAACAAACGCTAACCGCTGCGTGGTGCAGAATGCGCCACCTGCGGGGATGTGGCGAAAGAGGAAACGACCTTGAAGAGGTCGAACGGGTGTGGTCATGGTTCGACCGCCTTCGGGGTCGTCGTATTTTGGGGTGGGTGCCGCAGGTGTCGCTCCGCGCCACGCTGCGGTTAGCGATTGTGGGACGGTTTCACCGTCCGGCCTGACGATGTGTCTGTCCGATGTGGGTACATGTGTGTGGGGTGAATATGCATGTTCTTAATGGATTACCCGTGTCTGATGAACCGCATCGTGGGTGCAGGGCAGACACATCGGTCTGCCCCTACATGATACCGATATATGTATATTTTCCGATGTATCAACGCGTTGTAGGGACGGACCGGCGTGTCCGCCCGGTGTGGGATGGGTGGATACACATGGACGGATGACAGACACGGATGCAGACGGACGGCGAAGCTGTCCAACAATCGCTAACCGCAGGTGGCGCGGAATGCGCCACCTGCGGGGATGTGGCGAAAAAGGGAACGACCTTGAAGAGGTCGAACAGCTGTCGGGGACGGGATTGGGAACAGTTCGATCACCTTCGGGGTCGTCGTCTTTTGGGGTGGATTGCCGCAGGTGTCGCTTCGCGCCACACAGCGGTTAGCTATTGTGGGACGGTTTCACCGTCCGGTCTACCAGTGTATCCGCCCGGTGTGGGATGGGCGAACTACAGAGAAGGGCGGCCCGAAAGCCGCCCTTCTTACATTCGTGGTAAATTATTCATAATATCGCGTCATCACGACGGGGATTCTTGTTTGATTATTCTACTATGGAAGGCGTCCAAGCAGGAATAAGCTCAAAATTTGCACTTAGAGTGCTCGGAAGGTTAACATGAATTGGGAAATCTTCAAAACTATGTCCTTTAAAACCTTCATTATGTCCCAAATAACAACCTTTACCATCAACATTATCAAAGAAATTCTCATTTATAGCATTAACAAGCCCCGAAATACTCATCCACTCAGACCATCCTGGTGCATTTTTTAATATCTCTGTCAAATCAACCGAGTCTGTTGCATCATAGTTGCTTCCCAAGGAATTAATCTTATTAACCGGGTCACAAACAACTTCTCGCAACCAATTTATGCCTTGGGCTATTTCAAACGTTGCATCAGTACCCTTAATCTGAAAAGCAAGAACATCGCCATCATAGAAATCAAGAGAAACCACTTCATTCTTCACTGCTTCAGTTTCAGGTCTTGCAAAACCAATAATGCTCACCGTACCATCTTCGCTCATATTGCAGGCTGCTTCATTCACATTAGAATCAATTCCTTCAGCATCATGTAATGCTATCCGATTAAAGCCTATGGCGTTCGCTCTCGTTCCATCCGCATAAACAGCTCTTACGGTCCTTCCGTCTTTCGCCCATTGTTGCATACGGGTAGTATAGATCGCACTTGTTTCAATAGCTGCAACATAGCGCTTTATAATCTGGTCTCTATAAGTATCAATTACTAAATTTTGATTTTGCTTCAATATTTCCGTCAAAGACTTTATCTGTGTAGAATAATCACGTATATCATAGAGCGGATGTCCTTCTGTTGCACAATTATTAATCCTCGTACAAAAATCATTTATCCACGTATTCACCGCAGTCTCCACATTCGTCTTACAATACGTTTCATAAAAGCCTTTGACGGCTTCGTCGAGCGAGGTTTTCTCTTCGTCAGAGGCGCGACTGATGTCGGTGCGGGTGACGATGCGTTGCAGGAGGATGTCCTTGCGTTTGATTACAGCCTGATCGGGATAATCAGTAGCATTGGAGGCCGCCAACTCACCTTCCCAGAGGCAATACATGTTGTCATCGTGGAAGGGCACATTGGGCAGGAAGATGCGGGCGTCATGATAAAGCGTATCCCCTTTCACCACGGCGGGATGCGGATTGGTATCTTTATCGTAACCATCGTAGTTGAACAACGTGGAATCGACGTTGGCAATGAAGAGGATGCGATAATCCACGCCGCACTGCAAGGTGTCCTGCAGGGCCTGACGCTGTTCCCACGTCATGTTCTCGCGCGTCATGGGCCACACTTGCTTCTCCGGGTCAATGGCGATGCGACGATGTTTAAGCAATTCACCCCCCGCTTTGTAATACACATAGTAATCCAGCGACGAGATTTGCAACTTGCCATCGCCCGTGGCCCGGGTGGCCGAACCGTTGTCTACGCTATAATCCACAAGGAAAGTGCCTTCGGGCACGCCCGAAGCAGAGCCGTCGGCATTGTCCGTTGACGCGTCGGGCGTCATCTCTTGCAGAGGGTCTTGGCCGCATGCGCCCAATGCCAGGCTGCCGGCCAGAAGGAAATATAAAAAGCTTTTCATAATGCACAATCGTTTTTAGTCGTTATTCTCGTCTTGCCAGCCATCCCACTCGTCATCGTCCACATCGATGCCGGTGCCTGCGTAGCCGGCATAGCGCACGGTGAAATAATTGTCTTGCACTCCGTTGAACTCCAACACGGTGCGGGTATTTTGCTTGATGGAGAGGCTCGGCGCGTTGAGGCCGGTCAATGGGTAGGAAAACTCACCTCTCTTGGTCGTCACCGTGATGCTGCCGGACAGCGTGCCGGGCAACAGATTGACGGTGAGTTTATGGTGATACTCCGGGTCACCTTGGGTAAGGTCATTTTTATCAGGCGTGGTCGTCCATGTGAAAGTCTTCGGGTCGGCCGTCTTGATTTCGTCCACATCGTTGTCGGTGATGTAGAGGCGCGTAGGCGTATCCTCCACCTGCAGGGTGATTTGCGTCACCTCGTGCTCAAACTGGTCTTCGAGCACGCCCATGTCTATCACGAGCTGTCCGTTGAGGCGGTTCAATTCGACATTAATCGTGTTATTACCACTCTGAAGCCAATAGTTCTCGACCTTGCGGAAGATGTCACCATCGGGCGTCGGGACATCGGGAAACTCCGTCCCGGGAGCCTGATTAAGCACGGGCGTATAGTCCACCATCAGCTTGTTCATGTCGCAGGAGCCGTCGCCGGGCGTCTCCTCGGTGAAGATGTCTTCGCCCGTGCCATCAATCTTCGGCACGCAGAGGAAGACAAATTTATACCACTGCGGTTTCAGGTCGGTAAGGTTCAACGTCCCATTCTCGATGTCCACCACGCGGTTGCAGTGTAAAGCCTCGGAGGCATGTTCGGGCTTGCGCTCGCCAATGTAGAGGCGGGTGAGCTGTGTGGCATCGTTCACTTCGGCCCTCGTAGAGATGCGGAAGGTGGCGGCAGCAGGCTCCACGAAATCGCCTGCCGCGTCGTCGCCGGAACAACCGGCGGCCAGCAAGGCAGCCACGCCCAGGCAGGCTAAGGTATATAAGCTGTTCTTTTTCATATCGTCGTTAAGTTTTTTATCTGTTTCAGTTTGGCTTTTCCGGCAACGGACATAAACTTCGCCCGTCCGGTCATTGCTTGGGCAGGATGTCGCCGTCCTCTTTCCACTCGTTGTCGGTGGTCACGTTGCCGCCCAGCGCGGCATCGTTGTTGCCCGTCCAGGCTCCCTTGCGGCGGCAGCAGATGACGTTGTACTGACGGTCGCGCATGGCGAAACCCGTCTCGCCGTTGTTTTTCACATAAAAGGCGCGGCCCGGCACATCGTTCGTATAGCCCGCCAGGTAGGGCGTGGATGAGTGGAAGCGGTCGCCACTGTTCTGGAAAGCGATGTGTTTCTCATCCAACACGCGCCACAGCTCGGCCAATTCGTCGAGGGCAGGCACGTACCACACGATTTCGTCGTAGTCGATGTAGCCGTTGCCGTTGCGGTCGCGGTTCTTGCCAAGGACGTATTTTATCATATGATCGTCGGGGATGCGGTCGATGATTTTCTCCATCTCAGTCAAGTGCGGATAAGGACCATCTTCCACTGTAAGGTAACCGTTGTAGGCTCCCCAGTAGATACCCGCGTCTTCTCCCTTGTAATCAAGATTGCTTTCGTCAATCTTGACGGCTTCCTGATAGAGCTTGCGGGTGTTGGACAGTCCGTCCCATCGGTCGTTTATCATGCCGGTCATGACGGGGTTGGCTCCATATTTCAGGAATCCCCACGTGATGTTCTTCTGCTCCAGCTCGTATTCCACAAAGTACTCGTTGTAGCCGTTCTTGATAGGCATCTTGACAACTTGGGCGGGGCGCTGTTTTACCTCGATGGTGTCCGATGTACCATTAGCTTTATCACGAAGTATGACATAGCCCGTGCGCCAAGACTTTTCATCTGTCGCATTGTTTAAACTCTCATTAGCATTGGGATTCTCGGGGATGTACTCGTCGGTGTGAATATAGAAGTAGCTCGTAAGTTGCCCGCTGCCTTCCATGCGACTGGCGGCCACCATGCGATCATCGTCATAAGATTTACCGGCGATGCGAGGACAGTATTGCGAAGAGAACGAGATTTCCAGCCAAGGATGCTCGTCGGGTTCATCCACATAAATCTCCCAACCTTCCGGATTGCGGGTATAACCAAAGCACCGGACTGCATTGCAATGGGCATCAAGCGGATTATTGAAAGAACCGGTAAGTTCCGCATCGTTCATAATCTTGGCATCTACACGCGTATCTATCACATTACAAGCCTTAATGGTGGAAGTCACTACATAATGGCAATTGCGAAATACATTAAAATCGCTATATTCATTGGTACCCAAGTAAATCGTATAGACAGCCTTCTGTGACAAACCATCAGCAGACAAATAATTGCCTTCTATATTTACATAAGTTGCATACGGATATTCATCCCGTCCAATATTCCCTTTTAAGAATTGCCAATTGTTCTCATCGGGATATATAGCAGTAAACTTATTCTTGCCTTCATCCGTACTTGTGTCAATTCCACCCCTGCGATTCTCAAACAGATAGAAATCCACAGTATTCCCGTCAATACTTTCCTCAGGAGTAAGCAAGCAATCCTGCAGATAATAACCTGCATTATCCGTTTGTCCGGATGCCAAATGCACGGCATCACCCTCAGCCGCTGCATAAATGCTGGTCTGCTCACGTTCGACAATATAAGTACGAGCCGGCACATTGTAGGCTCTGATTTGTGTCAAATAGAATTGGTCGCCTTGCACCTCCGGGTCAAATTTTACCGTAAACGTAATCTTGGCAGCTATACGCTTCACCCTAATTGTCTGCGGAACTGTCTTATTCTGGACATCGGCTTCAGTCAGGCTTTTTGTTCCATACATAATCATGGAGCCATTGAAAGCATCTCCCAATTGCTCTATTTCAACCAACTTGCCTTGTAACTCACTTATATTACCCAAATCTGTAGACAAATCGTTACTGTTGCATACAGCGTATAAGTCAACAGCCTGTTGAGGCAATATCATTCGGACTTCTTTATCCGGATCGTCCAATTCCTGCTGATAGCTCCTAAGCACGTTTCCTGTCTCAGGGTCGCATGCATAGATAATGACATTCTCAATGCGGCTATCTGCCGGAGTTCCTTCTGCACGAGTTTCTATCAGGCCCATACCTTCCGGCGCAAGACAGATAAGCACTCCTTTTTCATCCGCACCGGAAATACCCGAAACATTTTCCAGCTCCTGGGTGCAAGCCATGAAAAATGCCAAAGGAACCATGCAGGCTATGCTGATAAAGTTTTTTATTCTCATAATTTATATCTCCTTCTTCATCGGTATTAATGATTCATTACTGCTTCGTATCAGTTTCCAATTTGCGCATCGGGCGTACCCGAAAGAATTTTTCATTCTTATCCGCACTTTCTTTAAACGAACTGACACCGACGGTCATATAGTACGCCCTCTTAACATACGTTTCGTCACCCACAGACGACCAATAATTATCACCTTTTTTCATATTCAATACGGTTGCCATATCCGAATTATTAGCCAAAAGATGCGACACGGCCCACATTTCATGATAAGCAGGTACATACCA
Organism: uncultured Phocaeicola sp.; assembly: GCA_944321015.1. GTDB lineage: Bacteria > Bacteroidota > Bacteroidia > Bacteroidales > Bacteroidaceae > Phocaeicola_A. The sequence goes on from CALUJS010000040.1 coordinate 7,290, forward strand.
CACATGTTTTGGCTCTTGCTCCACACAGTCTATGATGTAGCGTTCTTCTGTTCTCACTTTCTGAAAGATCGAACCGGGCCAACCTGCAGAACCTGCTGAGCCATCCAGATATCGCTGGTAGACCTTATTCATCGTATCTTCACCATCGTCATAATTCATTTTATATTCACCGGAAACGTAACTAGTAGCTGTCGAATAATATCCCCATTGATTCTTGTCCACATCATTTGTATTAGGACGCACTTCACGGCCTGTCTGACGATCAAAATAACAACCATAATCCAAACGGCTTATGCCCACATAATCATAATATGCATACACATTGATGACATTGTATTGACGCAACAGCAATGGATAGGGTTTAGGCTGCCCGGCTGTATAAAGCTTAATCTCTGCCGAACGATAATCATTTCGGATAAGAGCCTTGTCTTCATCGCTCAACTTATATGAGCCATCATAATCGCTTTTATTCTTCCGACGAACAGCATAATCATTGAAGATAATAACCACATCTTTGTCGCCATATCCTTGCAATGTCTTTTTATACTCCACACCTTGGCCTGTCTCATCTTGTGCTATGATGTGCAACCAATCATACTCACTGACATCCAAAGTCCATTGCGTATTCTTAAATTCCTCACTAGCCCGAATGTAAACCGTGGTTGTGTCACTCATAGCATCAAAAATGTAGTTACTTACATTGTAATTAGACTTAATGCTTACGGGTACTACAATATTAGGGAACACATTGTCCATAATTTGAGAACACCACTCCACCACTTCCAGTTGCAGGATGTTTCCGCTCAGGTCGGCCGGTTTGTCGCCGTCGGTCGAAGCGTCGGAGAGCTTCTTGCCGATGCTGTAAAGCTTGTTTTCCTCGATGGAGAAATCTGTCGCGTTGTCGAGATTATTAGTGATGGTATAGGTCTTTACCACTTCACCCGAATATTCCTCTCCGCCGCCCGTGGTGTAGTCTCCTATCAGCTCGATTTGCAGCGTTCCGTTCGTGGTTGTATTTTCCAGCGGAATCATAAAAGCACCAGTCAGCAACGAATTGTCCACCGTCTTTAAATCGTCTGTATCGATGCCGGCCTTTTCAAAATAGCGCCCGTCTCCATCCGGTTTATACCCGGCTTCTGCCAAGTCAACTTCATAGAGTACATCGCTATTGTCCAAGAGGACAGAACCATAAACAGGAGCACCATCCGTAGAAACGGGCCAAAGATTCATGGTCGTATTTTGATTGCTGCACAACTTGATGCGCAAGCCCGTTACTTTGGCTTCACCAAGGTTGGCATCGGCATGTTCCACGCTGCAGGGAATATTCTTCAAATACGCCAACACACCGGCCACTTTGCGGCGCAGGGTGATTTCCACCGTTGCCTTGCCGTCGGTCACGGCAGCCTCTTCGTATCCGGCAAAGAGCTGGGCGGTGGCCATTTGACCTTTACCGGTGTAGGCAGCAACAACTTCGCTCAGGGACTTGTCCTTGAACGAAGCGGGAACGCCGTAGACCTCATCGGCCTTGTCATCCACACCCACAGCCAAGAAGGTGTACTCCACATTGTCCTTCAGGTCGACGCTAATCCATTGCTTTTGCGAGATGTCTCCCTCCGGGTCCCATTGAACGTTCAGGTCAGTGTGGTCATAGACACAGGTCGCACTGCCGTTCGTTCCCTCAAACACATAGAGGTACACCGCCTTCACATCGTGGTAGTCCACCTCGCTGCTCTGGAGCGTGCTGCGGGTGTCGGCTCCGTCGGAGAACGAGAGGTAGATGCCCCGTCCTTCGGGAGTAACGTTGCCGGAGCTGCCCGGCAGGTCATCCTTGCTGCACGATGCAACGGCCAGAGCGGTCAGTGCAAGCAGCATGAAAGTCTTTATCTTGTTCATTTGTCCGAATGAAATTAGGTTACTTAATTAGTTGGTTGATTCGCTCACGCCCAGGTCGACCTCCTCACGCCACGTGGGGTCGATGGTAATCAGGATGTCGAGGCCCTGGCCCTGCAGGTCGATGGGGTTCTCCGGGCTGCCCAGCGCATAGAAGTGGTTGGCCACGATGGGGAAGCGATAGGCGCTCTCGGTGTCGATGATGCCCGTGCCGCCGCCGGTGATGCCGGGGTCGAGTTCGTCTCCTTCGGGCAACTTGGCGCGGCGTGAGTCAAGCACGTTGCCATCTTTGTCCACCAGCTCGATGCGCAGCGTCCAGTTACCCGTACCCGACGGCGCGGGAGCAGGCAACACATAGGCTCCGCCGTTAACCTTTTTGTCTATGCCGAATTCCGTCACAGGAATATAGACCAGCACGTCGCCATTGGCTTCCGTAGTCTTGCTCTCGATATAGTCTTTGAAGACGGGAGCCTGCTCCCGCTCCAACAAGGGAAGCGCGGTGTTTTGCTTGTCGTAGAGTGCAATGCGCAGGCCAACAACCGGTTTGCCTTTGATGCTGCGAGGCACATTCTTGAAATAGCCGGCCACTCCGGCCACGCGGCGCCACAACTCTACGGTAACTTCCTCGCCGGAAAGCGGCGTAAATTCGGCGGTGCCCACGTAGATTTCCGACTTGTTGATGCCGTCGCACGTTTGTCCCGTGGCCTGGGCCTCGCCCAAGGTGGTCTTTCCTTTTTCAATGGCTCCGGGGAAGCCGTACACTGTCTTGGCATCCTTGCTCAGGCCCACGGCCAGCAGGGTGTAGCGCACATTGTAGAGGAAGCCATCGTACTGTATCTCGTAAGGCATTTGACTATCCTCCGTTGTTACAGGCAATTTACTGCTGAAATGCTCGCTCCAGCCCACATTTTCACACGCCACGCAGGTGGCATCGCTGCCCGTGCCTTGAAAGATGTAGAGGAAGACGTCCGTGGTGTGTTGCTCGCCGATGTACAGACCGTCGCCGTCCGGTCCCGTGGGATAAACGATGTCGGCCGTGCCTCCGGTGGCCATCTTTGCCTCGTTGTTTACGCTGAATGTGACGGTCAGGCCGCGTGTTCCCTCCGACGTGCCGGGGTTCAACCCTTCGTCGCCGCCGCAGCCCGGCAGCAACAAGGCAGAGAGGGCACAGCAGGCCAACGTCCGTATGAATGCAGTTATTCTCTTCATGGATGGTTATGTTATGTTGTCGTTAATCGTTCTTCGTTTTTGTCATGCCGGCGCGGGTTCAGTTCTTTTCCAAATAGAAGCGGCCTGCATGGGTGCCCAGCGTGCCCAGATCGACATAGGTCGTGCCTTCGCTCAGCGGATAGCGGCGGCCCATACGGCTGTCGACCAGCGACCAGCGGCTCCAGACATCGCCCTCGTCATGGCTCAGGGTGAGCGACACGCGGCCGGACTTCTGCATGCGGAAACCTACGGGGATTGCCGTGTCGCTCCGCCGCTGCTGTATGTCGAGCGCGTGGCCGTCGGCCGTGGTAAACACCACGACGGCGGGCTGCATGTCGGCGTCGATGAGCACCTTCGAGTCCTCTCCCGCACGATAGGCATCATCGGCCGACGAGCGCAAGGTGACGAGCGCGGTGCTTTGGCAGCCGTCACATTCGGCGGTGAGGCGCAGCGTGTTGCCCATGCCCATGCCGCCACGGGTCATGGCGCGGCTCGATGCCTTGGCACGGCTCGATGCGGCCGAGGTGGCATAGATGTTATATCCGGGCATGGCGGCCTGCATGTCGGCCGTGAAGGTCACCTCCAGCTCCTGCCCTGCGGTCTTTGCTTCCACATAGAAGGCCTGCATCGGCGCGATGTGGGTATAGCCGCTCGCGGTGGAGTTGTCGCGCATGATGGAGGAGACTGCTTGTCCGTCGCTCAGCTTCACGGAAGAGATATCCGGATTCGCGGTCAGGAAGGCGTTAATGTCTATGTGAGCCAAGAAGGGATTGCCCACGACGAAGGTAGTTCCTGCGGTATGGTTCTCCACTGTAAGTTTAAGCTCGTCCTGCATACCATCAACCACCAGACGGCCCACGTCCTGACGGGCAACGCCCTCGGTCAGGCCGGTACTGCTACCGCTGCCGTCAAAATAAGTATATTCGGTATGGGTCTTGGGGAAACGGAACGTAGCGGCTCCATCGGTGCGGACAGAGAAGCCCATGCCTGCCGCGTAGGGTTCGGCCACAGCGTTGAAGGGTGCCGTCCAGTCGGTCTCCGACACAATGACGTCGGTCTGCAGCGCGCCTTCGCTCATCACCTTGCCTGGTACCTCGCTGCTCCAGAAGCGTTGGTACACGCGGGGCGTGAAGCGGCTTTCGGGGGCGGTCATCGGGGTCAAACGGGTAAAGTAATCCTCACGGCTGTGATCGCCGTCCCACTCCCGGGGAACGAAGAAGTCACCCGTCACCATGCTTTTCAGCGGGGCCGAGAACATGTAGTACATGTTGGGAGCCAACGACAACTCGACCCAAGCCAGGTCGTATTGCGTCAGGTATTGTGCATTCACCAGTTCGGCTCCCGCACTCAGATGCAGGTTGGCGCAATAGTTATCTACGCCCTTCTCCAACTTAGGATAGTTTACACAGCTTCCGGGAATAATAACGTTGGTACACGTCCAAGGCGCACCATCGCTCCAGTTCTGCCAGTCGTTCCAATCTTCGTTACGGGCGGCACCCATCCAGACCGTCTGATCCGGATGTAAAGCAGCATGTGCATTGTCATAAAGCGAAGAACCTTCCTTCCATATCCCAATATAATAGTCGCCCGGAGGCATATCGTTCAACGTAAAGCCATGCTTACCGTCCACAACGTCCAACTTAACGTCGCGTCTCACCGTCTTTCCGGAAAAATAATCATTGCATTGCAACACAAACTCTTGACCCATCACTGCGTCTAATGCCGTTTCGTCACCGGATGATATCTCGGTTATGTTTATGCGGATGGTGTTACCGCAAGCGTGCTCCTGAGTTGCCTGGACATCATTGATGGTAAAACCGGGCAAAACAGGCTGCTCGGGATTCTCGTCATCCTCCGCACAATCGGGGATGCCGTCGCTGTCGCTGTCACGGCGCACATAGGCACCGTTGACACGAATAATATCCAGCAGTTTTACTGCCGCAGGGAAACTAAGGCGAATCTCATCAAATGGCTTAGTCGGGCTAATCTCAATAAAGATACGGCCATCATAACCTATCAGGTCGGCACTTACCACATCACCGGCACCTGTCTCTCCGCTCGTACCAACAGCACTACCTTTATAATAAGCCTTCAAGGTCGTACCCGAAAGCACATCGATGCCATTGAGCACAAACGACGGGTCGCTGACGATGAATCCGGCCTGCGTTCCTCCCGGCATCTCGTCGAACTTCACGGCTATTTGCGTCGTACCGAGAACATCAGTAGATGATATTGTGGCATAGGACGACTGGTCATCGTCGATGATGTTGCCTAGGTCGTTGAACGAACCGGCCACAGTGACAGCTCCTCCAATCACAGTCTCTTTATAATTGATTTCAGCACCTTGTGCTGCAGTCAGCATTTCGATGCAAGCCTCCGATGCATCATAGTTGACACACGTTTCATTGTCATCTTCAAAGAAAGCGTTGTAGATGCGATAGCCTGCACTCAGATTCAAAGCCAATACACCAGATGACCACAATTCAATCCGGTCAAACGTTTTCTCCGTAGTGAAAGCCATACGCACCTTGTTGCCCTGGCTGCCAATGAGATCGGCAGATACCGTACTATTGTTATCTACCACACTCTCATCTACCTTTTTATCGCCGTTAAACAACTTGATATGGAAAAACTTCAAAGCATCGGCTGATAAGACGGTACCTAATGCCTGCATAGTAAAGCCCACTCGTTTGGGGGCTGTCGCGCTGGCTTCTATAGAATGCCCTTCACCTAACTCTATACCCAAAATACCAAAATTAGATGCTACAGACAAAGCTTTATTATAAGTGGCATAGTTATTTGGGTTGTCATCCACCACATTATTTATATCCGCTACATCTTCTGTGGAGATCAAAACGCCTCCACCCTTGGGTATGTATGCCGTAGCACCATATTTCGGACCGATAAGCTGATTGCAGTTCTCACCGTTGTTTTCGGGAGCATTGCGATGGATAATAAAACGCACGGGCATGTCTTGTGGCTTTCCGTCCTGATTCGTATAAGTGTAAGTAGATGTCAACACATAGTCGCCGTTTACCATCATGTTGATGATCTTGTTGTTTGGCATATCGAGCTTCGGCGAGCTGCCTTTGGGCGCACCGGCCAGCTGCCACTCCAATTTGCTATCTTTGGGTTGCGGCAGGTGATAGGAATTGCCGGAAATATTCACTTCAATCACAGCGGGGAAATAGGACGAAACGTCGACCGTTGTCTTTTCGCGTGCATAAGCATAGTAAATCGTCGTTGCACCGATATTGATATCCACGCCGTTGAAACGTATCTGTATCTGCGAGCAAGATTTCTTTACAGTGATGCCTATCAGGCTCTTGCCTCCTCCGATAGCCGACACACCCAGCAAACCGTCATCCTCTACAGTTATCTTTTCGACTACATTATTGTTTTCATCATACGTCCAGAACTCCATGCTGTTCAGCAAACCGGCTTCCAAGACATTGACCTCGTTGATGTAAAAGCCCAGTTCTGTGCCTGCCTCCACGGTCTGACCCAAGTCAACCGTCATTGTCGGCGTCACTCCGAAAATCTGTCCCAGGCCATTCAGTAGCTTGATTATTAGCTCCATCGTCACACCCTGTGCCGTGTTATTGTCGACCAGCTCCTCGCCATAGTCTTTAAACAAATCGCTTGTCAGGCTTTTATTCAGGGAAACATTAGGAAAATAGGAATTTCCATTTATCAGAGGAATTATCTCATTGTCGCCCACAAAAACATAATACAGTTCCAAGGCACTGAGCAAGTCTGCAGTAATACCTGCCATGCCTATCTTTACTTCGTCAAAAGGCTTGGTAGCTTTAACCGAAAGGCTTTGAATGCCGTCATCGTTCAATGTACTCAGCAAGTTGAGGTTAAGAAGATTAGTCTGCTGGTTTACCCCCGTGATGGAATCTTGCATCACTCCATCCTTGTAAGTCGCAATCCAGAAGCCCTTCAACACATCTACGCTCAACAGGTTGTTGCCTCCTACCTTGTAAGTAAAACCTACGGTCTGACCCGCAGCATAAGTGTGATTCAGGTCGCGCACGGAGAGAAGCTGATTACCCACAGCCTGAATATCAGCCAAGTTTCCACCACTGACGGTTGCCTTGTTGGTCAAAACATCATCCACAAGATTGCCGATATTGCTTTCACCGCTCGTAGAAATCGCTCCGATAAGCGAATTGGCAATGTTATCCACTATACGCCCGCGTCCGACGAGGGGGACGCGCTTGGTGGCTGTCCAGTAGCCTTCGGAGTCTTGCACCAGGGAGCTGGTGGTGTTCACGGCGCGCGTAACGGCGGGAACGTCAGGCGTTTCAGGGACAGTCATCGATACGATATCATCGTCCTGGCATCCGGCCAGGCACACAACGGCCAGCAGAAGGCCTGAAATCAGACGGCTTATCACTTTCATGTTTTCCTTTTCCGTTTATGTTGTTTCTTTTATAATTTGTTTCTTGCGTTCTCGGGGCAAATGCCGTGGTCGGCGAGGATTATGGGCCTGCACGGTGGCGTGTCCGGTTTTCGATGGGCAGAGAGCGGTTCCGTCTGTCGCGTCTGCGAGGCGGATGCCCGGGTGTGCTGCCTGTCCAGCGAAAGCGGTGTAGCTCGAATGGGTTGCTTCACGCCCGACGGTGTGCGGCGGATTGCCCGGTGCGACGGTGCATCGACCCGATGGCGCACGCGAACAAATTGCCCGCCCGGGACAAAGCCCAAGCATCGCAACGATGCTCAGGCATTGCCCGGATGTGGCAAATATTAAGGGATTATTCAAGTTCCATGTTGTGAAGCACGCTCCATGCATCGTTGATGATAAGCATTACTTCGTCCGTCTCCTCACCTACGTTTACAGGATCATCTTCATCACCGGGTTTGGGATCTTCCTCATCATCGGGATCGGGATCACCTTTATCGTTATCGGAATAAAGCTTTTGACCGATTGAGTAGAAATTGTTGCGAAGGATATCATACTGATATTGTTCCTCTCCGGTTCCCTTATTGCTTTTAACCTTGAGCGTTTTCAAGCTTGAAAGAGTAGAACCATTCTCTTTACCCATCAGTTCCACTGTCAATGTCTGACTGCTAACATGTTGATTATATGCCATTACATAGCAAGCACCAAACATCGTGTTCGGTTTCAAGGTCAGTTTTGCAGGAACCGACGTATATTCGGTTGCATAAGGAGCTTCGCCGCCCTCAGCCTGTCCACCTGTTACCGTAGCAAACTTATAAGATGCGTCCGTCGGTTTACCTTCGTTCCAGTTTGTGGCTTTGCTCATCTCAAAAGTCAGCAAAGGAGTTTTTACAGTTTGCCAACCATCTGCAATACCGTTAAGTCCTTCTTCCTCATCATACGGAAGAGTAAAGCCTGTGCTCTTCGCGTTGGCATATACAATCACCTGCTCAACCAGCACGCCATCATAATGGGTCGGAATACCCATAAGATAAGCCAACAGACCGGCTACATGACGATCCATTTCTACTTTTACAGCCTCGGTGGGGAACATTGCATTGTTGTTGGTAGTCACCTCAACGCTCTCACCGGCAAAGATTTCCTCTACAGCTGTAGGTTTAGCCGTAAACACGCCCGGAGTTGATTCGTTTTCGGTGATATAAGCAGGCTCGGTGGCTCCATTATATCCGTAAGCCACAACTTTGTACGTCGTATTGGGCTGCAGGCCCACCAATTTCACATTTTTTGTATTGTTCTCTTGATGACCAGTTTCAGATGCAACCTCATCAGTGAGGGATGCCCAATCGATCACCATGTCATTATCAGTATCATTCGCTTCATCAATTGTGACAGCAGCTTTTGTCCAAGCTGCACCATTCTTGCTGTACACAGCCAACTTCACGTGGTCAACATTGTTTGCGGCAGCCGAGCTACCCAGAGGACGTGCGGCACGTGTGCCGATTCCGGTGTTGGAGAGGTTGATGGCTACGATGCCTTCGCCTTCGGCCAAGGTCGTTGTCGTTGCGTCATCGCCGCCCATGCCGGCAATGTCGTCGTTGCTACATCCGGCCATTGCCAGCATCGCGGCAAGAGCCATACTCATGAAATAAACTTTCTTCATGTCTGTTTGTGATTTGAAAATTAAACAATCTATTTATAAACATTCTACTATTCAAACTCAATCGCGGTCTTACTCCAGCTCCATGTCGTTGACCACCTGCCAGCGGTCGTTGAGCAGGGTATAGATGTCGAAAGTGCCCGACCCGTCGTCGTAGACATAACGCAACACACTGATTTCGTTGCGCTTCATGGTGATGTCGGTATCGTCCGGCGAATAGACGGGCGAGGACTGTTCGTCCGGCTTCTCCTCGAAGAAGCGCACGTAGACGGTGCTCTCGCCACCCGCCACAGTGGGCGCCAGATAGGTGTCGCTTACGACAGAAACGCTACGGTTGCGGCGCAACGAGGCAAGCTCGGTTTCGGTAACCACATACTCCGGTTCGTCGTCGGCGTATTGGAAACGGTAGTCGAAGTTGCCGTAGACATTGCTCACCGCCTTACGCGACCAGGCAAAGTGGTCGGGCAGGTTCACGGCCTCGATGAGGAGCTTGCCCTTGACGCGCTTCAGGTTGACGGTGTAGTCATAGTGGGTATCGTCGTAGAGCAGCGTGTCGCACACCATGTAGACGTCATAGCCCTCGACATGGTTGCTGTGGAGGTCGTAGGCGGCCAGGTTGCCGTCGGCCATGATGCCTTCCTCGCTGTCGATGTTGCCCCAAACAAGAAGCACGTAGCGGCCGAAGTCCAGATTTTCGGGCAGATAGGCCGTGGCCAGCATGGCGTCGCCCTCGACCTCGTGGAGGTGTTGCACCTTGACCGTCTCGCGGCGGTCGAGGTCGTAGAGCACGTAGAAGAGCTTCTGTATGTAGTATCTGAAAGGCTCATCTTCGGGCAGGCGTTGGTCAAGCCCGGTGACGCGCTCCACCTCGTCGATGTTGGCGTAGTTTTTGTCGGCGATGCCTATCTTGACGCTGAGCGGGGGACAGGCGTCCAGGTCGTCGCGTATGCACGAAGCCAGTGTCAGCAGCAAGGCTCCGGCGAGCAGGGTGTATATCTTCATTCGTTTCATCATAGCGTGTATGTGTCTTGTTTTTTGGTTGTCAGTTCTTCAGGGCGGCGTCAAAGCGCGGGTCGGCGCGGTAGGGGTCGAAGTCGGCCTCATCGCCAGCACGGGCTTTCAGACGGGGGTCGGCGCAGGCGGGCGCCAGGTGGAGGAAGAGGGCATCGGCGTCGCCCAGGCGGGCAGCGGCCAGACTGCGCACATATTCGGCCACGGGGCTGTTGTCGTCGGCACGCAGCATGATGTCGCGCGCCTCCTCGTTACGGTTCACGCTGAGGGCGGCAATGGCGCTGTTCACGTCAGCATAAGGCCGTAGCAGAGCGTAGGCCTCGTCAAGCTTGCGCTGCTTGGCCTTCAGCAGACCAAGGTTGTAGCGTGCCTGAGGCAGTTCCGCGTCGCGGAGCAGCTCCACGGCCCGTTCGTAGTCGTCGGCATAGACATAGCAGGCGGCCAGGGTGTTGAGCACCTCGGGGTCGTAGCTTTCCAGCACATCCAAGGCTTGGCGGGCCTTGTCGGTCTCGCCGCGACGCATGTAGAGCAGGGCCAGATTGTTGGCGGCTACCTGATTTTGGGGGAAGTAGTGCTGTATGGTGCGATAGACCTCCATCATGCGCTCCTCGTCGCCCTTCATGAGCACGGCCACGCGCAGCAGCTCGTCTTCGTTGAAAGCGTCGGGACGGCGGGTGTACATGTCGAGCAGCTCGGCGTCGTCGGTAAAGCTGCGCAGGGTATAGGTATAGGTGTATTCCACCTTACGGTCTTTCTGCAGATAGTTGGTGCGGATGTCGTTCCAGCAGGGCAGGGCGCGGATGTAGCGTTCCTGCACGTCGTCGTTGCCCTCGGTGTAGGTCTCGATGATGCGCTTCACCTCGAGCGAGTCGGGATGGCCGTCGGCGCGCATGGCCTCGTAGACGGGCCACCAGCCCTCGGGACGCGAGCCCACGGAGATGAGTCGTTCCACCTGCGGACGGATGTCGACGCGCTCCTGCAGCCAGCGGCGTGCGGAGGCGGCACGGTTGCGCGCCAGAGCGGCGTTGTAGGCATAGGAGCCGTCGGCCGAAGCCATGCCGTAGATGTCGAGCGAGGTCACGGTGGCGAGAGAGTCCTCGAGCACGGGCTGCAGGGTGGCCACCATGCTGTCCAGCTCGGCGCGGTTGTTGCCCAGGGCGGGGTCGATGAGATATTGGTTGATGGCAAACTGGAGGTGTGCCTCGCCCCTGCCCTCGCGAATCTTGGGACGCACGACAAACTCCGGCTCCATCCAGACGAGCTTGAAGTCTTTCTTCACGTCGGGCTCGATGGGCAGGCTCACGGCCGCCACGTCGACAGTGTCGATGCCCGAGCACTCGCCGCATCCGTCTTCGGTGACAACGGCGCGGATGCGGGCCGCACGGATGTCTTCGGGCACCACGGCCGACTCCTTATAAGATAAGGTAAAGGCCGAGCGGCTGTCGTCGAGCGAACGGCGGCTGTCGCGATAGGGGTCGGCATAGCCGTCGAGCACCTCGCGGCGGGTCGTCTTCTTGCCATAGACCGGCGCATCGACGACGAGCGGGGTATATTCGTCGCGCACGGTGTCGCCCGTGACGAGCTGGGGCACAATGATGAGGCGCGCCCGCTTGGAGAGGTAGCGCGCGGGGACGTGGAAGGTGAGATCCATGTCAATGCGGTTGGCACTGTCGGGCGTCAACACGCAGGGCGAGGGGGTGGCGGTAATCACCCTGCCGGCCTCGGACTGACGGCTCGCGGCACATGCGCCCAGCAGGCCGACCACCCCGGCGGCCAACAAGATATGTGTAACTGATTGCTTCATGATAGTCTGTGCTTAAAAGATGTAAGTGAATGAGATGGCGACCTTCGTGGGGCCGAAATAGTTCTTTGTCCGGTCTTCCTCGCACTTGATGCAGTGCAGGCGGGGACTCTCCTTATACCACAGGTGGGCGTAGCCTATGCCGATGGCGGCCTCGAGGTTCCAGTGGGGCGAGAGAATCCAGTCGTAGCCGTAGGTGAATCCTCCCCCGGCCAGGTAGCCGTCATAGCGCTTGTCGTTGAAGCCCCCGTAGAACTGCGCGCCGTGGGCGTGCAGCCCGACGAAGTGGCCTTCAAACTTCTCGCAAAACCAATATTTCACTTCCGGTTGCACCAGCCAGAAGCGCATCTTCTTGTCGTCCTTGAACGTCCACGGGTTGTAGGCCGCAGCCAGTTCAAGCGTGTACTTCGGCGCGAGCGCCACTTCCAGCCCTACGTTCGGGGTCGTGGCGGCCCAGTACAGCGCGTTGGTTTTCAACGCCACATCCTGCGCCTTGGCCGTTTGCCAGCAGGCAGCCGCAACGAGCAGCAGGAACAAAATCGTACGTTTCATCTTTATCATCTATTCGCTTTGTTTGTTTTTTCCTTGTTGTTGTTTCACCAGTGCCTCGTGGCTGCGTATGGCGTCGGGACAATGACGTCTCACGTATCCGCCCACGCTGTTGTAGACCAGCCCCAGACGCGCGGCAATGGACTTGAGGGGCTCGGCGGTCGCGGCGTAGAGGCGCACGGCCTCGGCATATTTCTCCACGCAGCGGCGCGCCACGCGGTGTCCGTTCGCGCCGACCGTCATGCCCCGGGACCCGGCCAGCTCCGGCTCGTGCTTGCGCACGTAGTCGCGGAAGGTCTCGGGGTTGAAGCCGTATTCGGCCGCCACGCGGGCCAACGGACGCGGATTGTCGCGCAGGCTCTCGATGGCCCCGGCATATTTGGCGGCTACCGTCTTCATGCGCTTGCGGGCGCGACGCAGGTCCACCCCCTCGCCCACCTCGCCGTCGATGCCGGCCCGTTCGAGCACGAGGTCCATATGCCAGAAGTGGAGGTGAGAACGCAGTCCTTCGGGCGATACGCCCGTGCGCTCCACGATGTCCTTCAGCGTCATGGCCGTGTCGCGATAGAGGGCTACGGCCTCGGCATACTTGCGCTCGGTGTCGGGCCCGGGTTCGTGGCGGCGTCCGTTCCGGGTGCGCTCGCCGCGCTTCCTCTTGCCGGACTTCATGCGCTGCTGTTCGCGCGCGGCAATGATGTCCTTGTGGTAGAAGCGCAGGTGCTGGCAGAGTCCGCCCGGCGACACGCCGCACAGCTCGGCCACCTCGGGGATGGTATATTCGGAGGTGCGATAGAGCTCCACGGCCCGGGCATACTGCTCCACGGTGGACGACCCGCGCGAAGCCTTGGTGTCGAGCCCCCGGCGGATGCGTTCGTTCTTGCGCCAGAGGGGTATGTGGGCATAGTGCACCTTCATGAAGTTGTTGAGTGCGGTGGCATCCACGCCGAACATGCGTGCCACCTGGGATATGCTGTACTCAATGTATTCGGTCGAGCCGCAGGCTTCCACGGCATCCTTATATTTAAGGTAGGCGGCGGGCGTGGGGCCTTTGACGGGCTGGATGCAGACGGCACGCGGGTCGACGCCTTCGGCCAGGAGGTCGTAGCGCGCCAGAATCAGCTCGCGGTGATGGCGGCGCAGGTAGGCCTGAAGCCCTCCGGCAGTGACGCCGCAACGCTTGGCTATCTCCTGCAGGGAAAGGCGGGTGTCGGCATAGAGGCGCACGGCCTCGGCGTATTTTCGCGCAGCCTGCTCTTTCCGCAACCGGTTGCCGGCACTCTCCGATATGAGCATTGAGTCCATTGCCATGTGTGTCTGTTTCTTGTTTTCTGTTCTTTTGCGGGCGTGGTCAATCCTCCTCTTCGTCAGAGGAGGAACGACACGGATTATTGCTAACGAAATGCCTATGCAAAACACAGCAGACGAACTGAAATACAGGAAAGAACACCTCATGTGCGAAAACTACATTTCCGACGAGCGAGCCCTCTGGGGTGTCTTCGAGTTGAAAGCAGGTAAACATTTTGTCAGGGAGGGGGTGAAGCGTCCCACGCTGGTCTTTGTGCTCGAGGGAGAAATCAGCGTGTCGACGGGCATGGCCATCAACCGGAAGGTGGTGGCCGGAAAGATGTTTTTGATACCGCCGGGCGACAATTTTTATGTGCGCGCCCTTGCCGATGCCGTATTCATGCGCTGTTCCTTCACGCGAGACATTGCCTTGTGCAACAGGTTCTCTATCGAACAGCTGCAGAACTACGTCCGCCCCGCCGTGTCCTCCCGGTCCGGCCTCACGCTGCTGCCCATCCATCATCTGCTGGCCGGAGAGCTGGCGATAACCCGCAACGTACTGCACACGGGCCTCTCGTGCATCCACTTTCAACACATCAAGACGGAAATTCTGTTCATGGAACTGCGCGGCTTCTATGCCAAAGAAGACCTTGCCGACCTCTTTGCCCCCATTCTGGGCGAGGACAACGATTTCAAGAGCAAGGTGATGCAGAGCTATTCCCAGGTGAGTACCGTAAAAGAGCTGATTGACCTGCTGAACATGTCGTCCACGGGCTTTAAGCGCAAGTTCCACGACGTTTTCGGAGTCCCTGCCAAGCAGTGGCTGATTCAGAAGAAAAAGGAAAAACTCCTGCGCGACATCATGATGACGAACATGACAATGGCCGAACTGGCCGAGAAGTACAATTTCACAGTCAACTACCTGACGGCCTTCTGCAAAGAGCATTTCGGAAAATCACCCACGGAATTGCGTCTGGATGCATAGAGCCGACACACCCCGAAAACACACCGCACATGTCAATGTAGGGGCAGACCGATGTGTCTGCCCTACGCATACAGTATGATTCATCAAATACGGATTTACGTCGGACGATGCGAATAATCCATCGAAAACCTGCGTATCACACCCATACATGTTCCCACACATCAGGCAGACACCCCGCCAGGCCGGACGGTGAAACCGTCCCACAATGGTAACCGCTGCGTGGCGCGAAGCAACACCTGCGGCACCCACCACACAAAAGCCGACGACCCCGAAGGTGGTCGAACCATTACCAACCCCATTTCCGACACCTATTCGACCTCTTCAAGGTCGTTCCCTCTTTCGCCACATTCCCGCAGGTGGCGCATTCTGCACCACACAGCGGTTAACGGTTGTTGGACAGCTTCGCCGTCCATCTGCATCCGTGCGTCCCGTTCCCCACATGGGCGGACACGCCGGTCCGCCCCTACAACGTGTCAACACTCCCCGGAAACATACCACATATCAATGTAGGGGCAGACCGATGTGTCTGCCCTACACCCACGATGCGATTTATCAGATGCGGATTGAGCATGCCCCTTACATGTTCCCACACACCAGGCAGACACCCCGCCAGGTCGGACGGTGAAACCGTCCCACAATAGCTAACCGCTGCGTGGCGCGAAGCGACACCTGCGGCCCCACCATCACAAAGAACGACGACCCCGAAGGCGGTCGAACCGTTCCCAACCCCGTTTCCGGCACCTATTCGACCTCTTCAAGGTCGTTACCTATTTCGTCGCATTCCCGCAGGTGGCGCATTCTGCACCACACAGCGGTTAACGGCTGTTGGACAGCTCCGCCGTCCCTCTGCATACGTGCGTGTCCCGTTTCCCACACGGGCGGACACGCCGGTCCACCCCTACAACGTGTTGTTCCATCATCAATATACCGATACCAATAGCGATGCCAATGTAGGAGCAGACCGATGTGTCTGCCCTGCGCGCACGATGCGATTCATCAGATGCGGATTTACGTCGGATGATGCGAATAATCCATCGAAAACCTGCGTATCACACCCATACATGTTCCCACACATCAGGCAGACACCCCCGTCAGGTCGGACGGTGAAACCGTCCCACAATAGCTAACCGCTGCGTGGCGCGGAGCGACACCTGCGGCACCCACCACAAAAGCCGACGACCCCGAAGGCGGTCGAACCGTTCCCAACCCTATTCCCGCCACCCGTTCGACCTCTTCAAGGTCGTTCCCTTCTTTCGTCGTATTTCCGCAGGTGGCGCATTCTGCACCACACAGCGGTTAACGGTTGTTGGACAGCTTCGCCGTCCATCTGCATACGTGCGTCCCGTTCCCCACACGGGCGGACACGCCGGTCCGCCCCTACAACGCATAGAGAAACATGCCGCGCGTGCCTTTCCTCCTATACCTTATTATATATAGCAGCGCACCCGGGCCTCCGCGTGGGTCGGGAACTTAAAAGACTATGGTTTTGGTCCGTTTTCGTAGGTTTATGGTCCGTTTTCGTTGTGTATGGTTATCCAAATATCATTATTTTTGCAAC
>CALUJS010000041.1 GCA_944321015.1 uncultured Phocaeicola sp.
ACTAAGATAGACATTTTGCTCCTTAGTGGCTACTTCCTTTCTTTATTTCTTCATCTTTATTTAGGACAATATTGGGCTAAAGCAATCATTTTCTACCTTTTTACGAGATAAATATTTCCTTCTATTCTTTTTTCTTGTATTTTTGCGGCTTATTAAAAGTGAGATTATAAAAGCATATACTGATTATGGGTAAGAAATTTGCTGAACATGGCCAGCTGGACCTGTCACAAATCAATAAAGAGGTGTTGAACGAGTGGGATGAAAACGATGTTTTCTCCCGGAGTATGACGGAACGTGAAGGATGTCCTTCTTTCGTATTCTACGAAGGCCCTCCTTCGGCCAACGGTATGCCGGGCATTCACCACGTCATGGCTCGTTCCATAAAGGACACTTTCTGCCGATATAAGACGATGAAAGGCTTCCAGGTGAAGCGCAAGGCCGGGTGGGACACGCACGGACTGCCCGTGGAGCTTGGCGTGGAGAAGAAACTGGGCATCACCAAGGAAGCCATCGGAAAAACCATTTCCGTGGCCGAATATAATCGGGAATGCCGTCAGGATGTGATGAAGTTCACCAAGGAGTGGACCGACCTGACCCACCGCATGGGATACTGGGTGGACCTCGATAATCCCTACATCACCTACGAGAACAGCTACATCGAAACCCTGTGGTGGCTGTTGAAACAGCTTTACAACAAGAATCTTCTTTATAAAGGATACACCATACAGCCCTATTCGCCCGCGGCCGGAACGGGACTGAGCTCGCACGAGCTGAACCAGCCGGGATGCTATCGCGACGTGAAGGATACGACTGTCGTGGCACAATTCCGCATGAAGAATCCGAAACCCGAAATGACCGGGTGGGGAACGCCCTACTTCCTGGCTTGGACGACAACCCCGTGGACACTGCCTTCGAATACGGCCCTCTGTGTCGGTCCGAAGATTGACTATGTGGCCGTGCGATCATACAACGGATACACCGGCGAAAAGATTACCGTAGTGCTCGCCAAGGCGCTGCTCTACACCCACTTCAACAAGAAGGCCGAAGGGCTCGACCTCGACTCCTACAAGCCGGGCGACAAGCTGATACCCTTCAAGGTGGTGGGCGAATACAAAGGGCCGGACCTGGTCGGCATGGAATACGAGCAGCTCTTCCCCTGGGTCAATCCGGGCGAAGGCGCGTTCCGCGTGATTCCGGGCGACTACGTGACGACGGAAGACGGTACGGGTATTGTACACATCGCGCCCACGTTTGGCGCCGACGACGCCCAGGTGGCCAAGGCTGCCGGCGTGCCGCCCCTGCAGGTGGTCGACAAGAAGGGCGAACGCCGTCCGATGGTCGACCTGCAAGGCAAGTTCTACCTGCTGGCTGATTTGGATGAAGATTTCGTAAGAGATTTCATGAATGTCGACCTCTATAAAGAGTATGAGGGCCGCTTCGTGAAAAACGCCTACGACCCCAACCTGACCGACAAGGACGAGACGCTCGACATCTCGCTCTGCATGCAGATGAAGGCCGCCAACCAGGCCTTTAAGATTGAGAAGCACGTGCACAACTATCCGCACTGCTGGCGTACCGACAAGCCCGTCCTCTATTATCCGCTCGACAGCTGGTTCATCCGCTCCACGGCTTGCAAGGAGCGCATGATTGAGTTGAACAAGACCATCAACTGGAAGCCCGAGTCGACCGGCACGGGCCGTTTCGGCAAGTGGCTGGAGAACCTGAACGACTGGAACCTGAGCCGTTCGCGCTACTGGGGCACCCCGCTGCCCATCTGGCGCTCGGAGAACAAGGAGGAAATCTGCATCGGTTCGGTCGAGGAGCTTTACAACGAGATTGAGAAGTCCGTGGCCGCAGGCTTCATGAAGTCCAATCCCTACAAGGATAGCGGTTTCGTGCCGGGTGTATATACAAAGGAAAACTACGATAAGATAGACCTCCACCGTCCTTACGTGGACGACATCATCCTCGTGTCGCCCTCCGGCCTGCCCATGAAGCGCGAGACCGATCTGATTGACGTGTGGTTCGACTCGGGCGCCATGCCTTATGCGCAGATACACTATCCGTTCGAGCACAAGGACGAACTCGACAAACGTCTGGTATATCCCGCCGACTTCATTGCCGAAGGCGTGGACCAGACGCGCGGATGGTTCTTCACGCTCCATGCCATCGCCACGATGGTGTTTGACAGTGTGGCCTACAAGGCCGTGATTTCCAACGGTCTGGTTCTCGATAAGAACGGCAACAAGATGTCCAAGCGCCTGGGCAATGCCGTCGACCCCTTCAGCACCATCGAAGAGTATGGTTCCGACCCGTTGCGCTGGTATGTGCTGACCAACTCGGCTCCGTGGGACAACCTGAAGTTCGACAGCAAGGGCGTGGACGAAGTGCGCCGCAAGTTCTTCGGCACGCTCTACAACACCTATTCGTTCTTTGCCCTCTATGCCAATGTGGATGGTTTCGAGTATGCCGAGGCCGATGTGCCGATGAACGAACGTCCGGAGATTGACCGCTGGATATTGTCTGTGCTGAACTCCCTCATCAAGGAAGTCGATGCCTGCTATAATGATTACGAACCGACCAAAGCTGGTCGCCTGATACAGGATTTCGTCAACGACAACCTGTCGAACTGGTATGTCCGCCTGAACCGCAAACGTTTCTGGGGCAGCTCCATGTCGACCGACAAACTGTCGGCCTACCAGACGCTTTACGTCTGCCTGGAGACGGTGGCCAAGCTGATGGCCCCCATTGCGCCGTTCTATGCCGACCGCCTGTATAAAGACCTGATTGCGGTCACGGGCCGTGACAATGTCGTGTCGGTCCATCTGGCCAAGTTCCCGGAGTACGACGAGGCAATGATAAATCCGGAACTGGAGACCCGTATGCGGATGGCACAGGATGTCACTTCGATGGTTCTGGCATTGCGCCGCAAGGTGAATATCAAGGTGCGTCAGCCGCTGCAGTGCATCATGATTCCGGCAGCCGACGCCGAACAGCGTGCACGCCTGGAGTCGATGAAACCGCTTATCTTGAGCGAGGTCAACGTGAAGGAACTGAAGTTTGTGGAGAACGACAGGGACATCCTTGTGAAAAAGGTGAAATGCAACTTCAAGAAGCTCGGTCCGAAGTTCGGCGGGAAGATGGGCGAAGTGTCGGCGGCCATAGCCGCATTGTCGCAGGATGCCATAGCCGAACTGGAGCACAACGGAAGCTACGCCTTGCAACTGGCGTCCGGCGCCGAGGCCGTTGTCGAAGCCGCCGATGTGGAGATACTCAGCGAGGATATTCCGGGCTGGCTGGTTGCCAACGACGGCCGTCTGACTGTGGCTCTGGATGTGGTCGTGAGCGAAGAACTTCGTCGCGAGGGCATTGCGCGCGAGCTGGTTAACCGCATTCAGAATATCCGCAAGAACAGCGGATTCGAGATAACCGATAAGATTACGGTATACCTGTCTAAAAATTCCCAAACGGATGATGCGGTAAAGGAATATAATAGCTATATTTGTAACCAAGTTTTGGCGAATGCGCTGGAACTGGTAGACACCGTGAACGATGGCACGGAGGTAAGTTTTGATGACTTCTCCTTGTTCATCAAGGTGGTAAGAAACTAAATCTTAATCTTAAATTACAATTATTATGGCTGAGAAGACTAGATACTCAGATGCTGAGTTGGAGGAATTTAAAGCAATTATCCTTGAAAAACTGGCGACTGCTCAAAAGAATTACGAACAATTGAGAGCAAGCATGATGAATGTGGATGGCAATGATGTGGACGATACTTCTCCTACATACAAGATATTGGAAGAAGGTGCCAACACCTTATCGAAGGAGGAGACCACTCGCTTGGCACAGCGTGAGTTGAAATTCATTCAAGGCTTGCAAGCCGCATTGGTACGCATCGAAAACAAAACGTATGGCATTTGCCGCGAAACCGGCAAGTTGATTCCGGCAGAGCGTTTGCGTGCGGTGCCCCACGCCACGTTGAGCATTGAAGCCAAACAGGCAAAGAAGTAATAAATACGTAATATTATTGTGTGAAGCGAGAACGCAAATTGCACATGGAGACAGGTCATGCTGCGTGTGTAGTTTGCGTTCTTCTTCAGTTATATGAGGTTTTTGATAAAGATGAAGAGGTTACTTACACAGGGAAGGCTTTCCGTGGCCATCATCATATTGGTCTTGCTCATTGACCAGATTATAAAGGTGGCGGTCAAGACTTCCATGTACTTTCATGAGAGCATACGTGTTGCCGATTGGTTCTACATCTACTTCACGGAGAACAACGGCATGGCTTTTGGAATGGAAATATTCGGCAAGCTGTTTCTGACTACTTTCCGCATCGTGGCGGTATGCGTCATTGCCTATTATTTATATAAGGTGGTCAGAAAGGGCACGATGAAGACGGGTTTTGTAGTCTGCTTGTCGTTGATTCTGGCCGGTGCAGCCGGTAACATCATCGATTGCGTGTTTTACGGCTTGATATTTTCCGAGAGCACCCCGTTCCAGGTGGCTACCTTCGTTCCATGGGGAGAAGGTTATACGTCGCTGTTTCATGGGCGGGTGGTGGATATGTTTTATTTTCCTATCATTGATACCTATTGGCCCGATTGGCTTCCTTGGGTGGGAGGCGACCGCTTTATCTTCTTCAGCCCGATATTTAATTTTGCCGATGCGGCCATTAGTTGCGGCATCATTGCCTTGTTGTTGTTTTATGGCAATTATCTGAACCAACACACCTCACATAGTACAAAGAAGAATGAAGACGTTGCCTAGACACTGTCTGTTCCTGATGGTGCTTGCAGCCTTGTCACTGACATCCTGCAAGAAGAAGATGCCGGCCGAGGTCATCAAGCCTGCCGAGATGGAAAACATCCTGTATGATTATCATTTGGCTCAAGCCGTTGGAGCGGAGTACAATGGAGAAGAACGCTACAAGCGGGAGCTGTTGCTCCAATATGTCTTCGAGAAGCACCATGTGACCGAAGCCGAGTTTGACAGCTCGATGGTATGGTATACGCGCAACATGGAGGAGCTGGACAATATTTACAAGAATCTGGAACGACGCTATGACGACGCCAATAAGAATCTGGCCCGTCTGTATCAGGACAAACAGAAAAGAGCCATTGCGTCGGGCGATACCGTAGAGCTGTGGAATGACAGGAAGATGAAGCTGCTGGCTCCATCAGAACTGGCAAACAGGCTTACCTTCAAGTTTGATGCCGATACGACATTTCACCATTTGGACAAATTCGTCCTGCGCATGAACGTGCGCCGGTTGGCCAAGGAGAGTGCGGATGTTTATGCCGGTCTGACCATCGGATATAAAAACGATTCCACGGTGGCCGTAACGGAGCGGGTACCTGACGACGGCGCCTTGTTGCTCTCCATCCGGGCCGACACGTTGGACATGGAGCGTGTGGAGGGATTTGTATATTACAAGGACTCCGTATCGTCTACCGCCTTGCCGGTTGTCTTGCAGGATATTGTGTTGACGCGTTATCATGCATCCCGTGAAGAACTGGATGCGGCAGAGGAGGCGCGTAGGAAGCAGCTTGCCAAACAGGATTCGACCGATGTCAAGCCTCGCAAGCCGGCTGTTGCCCGTCAGCCGGAAAAGAACGATTCCGTAGAGACGGTAAAGACCGTACGCCGTCGCAATCCGAACGACATGCGTCGTCAGCAGCACAGGGATTGAGCAAGGCTTATGAAGAAGTATTACGGCGTACATCGTTTGTATGGCGGGGTCCCGTCGGAGCTGACCCTTCAAGTGATTGTGGTGGACAATGGCCAATGTGTGGCCTATCATCCTTTGTCCGAAGAGACGTCGTTTACGGAATGGCTCGGGGGAGCGGCCATCCTTTCCGGAGAGGAAGCGGTTGACATACGCTTTCCCGCGACAATGGATGCCATACGCGCCCTCTTGCTCGGCACGGCGGGCAACAACGTGTGGCATATCGGTGCGGAAGACTGCTCATCCGGCATGGTCTCCCGCATCCGACGGTTGCGTTAGCATTCCCACGAGACGTATTTCACCTTCCCCTCATTGTCGGTATTGCCAACGATAAGCTGGTCTGTGAATTGCCATCCCGGCGTGTAATCCCACACGGCATACAGCCGGTCGCCCGGATAGAAACCGATGCGTTTGAGTTTCAGCAGGGAAAGCAGTCTTTCATCGTCGGGGAGGGAGGAGTCGGCAGACTGCATAAGTCTTTCCAGCAAGGCCGGCGGCATCTCCTTCAGATGGAAGTCGATGTACTTTCGCGTTTCCCCGCCTTTCTGGAAGTCCTCGGCAATGGCGGCTTCAACGTTGCGTTTATGGTCGGGCAAAAGAGCCGCATAGTTTTCATATTCTGCCGTCCAGCCGGCGCTGTCCGGTGAAACGGTGTAGAAATTCAGGTCGAGGCTTACGTCGTGTCCGTCGAGCGTAATCCGCGTTTCATAGCTTTGCTGGAAGGTGTCGGAGTTGATGGTGCCGAAGTGGGTAATCTGTGTTTTCATGATCCTCTCTGTTTCTTTAGTTGTTTAACGTGCTAACAAATGTAGTGAAAATAGTTGAAATCATCGTTAATAAGCGCGGATATGGGCGCTCGTGAGCCGGCATATGTCCGCTCGCGACCGGGAATATGTCCGCCCGGAAGCGCGAATATGGACGCTTGCGGCCCCGTCATGGTGAGATTGTTGCGCGGAACGGATGGAATATTCGGGCAGATTCCATACTTTTGCGTGAGAAACAAGGCGTAAAGAAACATCATCAACTATGGACATCATTCGTCAGATGGGGAATCTGAAGCTAATGACAAAGCACAAGACGGCATTCTTGTGTTCCCGGCGCGTGCCCGACGGCGCGTATGCGCTGATGCGCGACTGGGTCGACGGGCTGACGGTCGGCGAGGCGTGCGTCATCTGCGGCAATCATTCGCCGGTGGAGCAGAGCGTGTGCGCCCGGTTGCTTCGCCGGAGGATACCGTTGATTCTGGCTTTGGCCGAAACTTTTCCCCTCGTTTGGCCGGAAGAGATGGAGGCGGCTTTCCGCGAACAACGTCTGTTGGCTGTCACGCTCTGCCGTGAGAACGTCCATCGTGTCACGGCCCGGTCGGCTTTCGACCGCAATGAACTGATGTTGTCATTGGCCGACGACGTGGTCGTGGGCTATTGTGCGGCGGGAGGCAATGTGGAGAGTCAGGTCTCCGGCCTGGGGAACGTGAACTATCTGGTGTATTGATGAAGGCAGACTTATAAATCAAGATAAACATGGCAGACAATTACATCGAACGTCAATATGAGCAATACGAGGCGCGGAAAGCGGCCTGGGAGAAGGCGCGCAAGCTCGGCAAGAAGGTGAAGACCGCCCGTCCGAAAGCGAAGAAAGGCTAACGGTCCATGGGCGAACGCTCAATGCTCATGAGCATTTGGATGACCTCCGCGTAGTTTTTCCGGCCCGAGGCGATGCGGTTCCCCTGCAGGAAGAGGTCGTACACCGCGTCCTGCAACCTGCCCAGCGGCGGATAATAGCGTTCCTCCCAATAGGTTTGTTTCTCGCCCAGGTCTAAAACCACTTCCCGGCGCAGGCTGTCCGTCCAGGCCCGATAGTCGTCGGCGGGAAGCACGGCGCGCGCGTTGACAATGACATAGGGCAGCAATCCGAAATAGCCGCAGTAGCGCACCTCGGGGCGGTCGGAGCCGATGCAGGCATGGTAGGCCCAGAAGTTGGCTTCGGCCTCGCTGCTCACGCCCAGCACATGGGCCAGTTCGTGGGCGTAGGTGAAGGGATATTGTGCCGGAGGCAGGTCGGCATTCAGCTGCATCTCGGCAAAGAACGGGCCCATGTAGCCCAGCACGCCGACACCCGAGTATAGCCCGGAGAACAGCACACGCTTGGGCGCACGGGCTGCGTCGGGAGGCAGCAGTCCGTAATCGGGCGGAACCCGGTCGTAGGATGCCTGCACGGTTTGACGCACTGCGCCACGGTCGATGCTGTCGATGCGCAGATAGGCGGCGTTGAGGCTGTCGGTGTAGGAGCAGAGGAAGGCGCGGAAGTCCGCATCCGCGTAGGCGGCAGGCTGCACCCCGGCACGGACGTAGAACGTCTCCCTGAAATAGTTCATCCCCCAGCCGACGTAGAACCACACGTAGAGCCATGCGGCCACTTCCGCCAGGCGAAGGGCGATGTGGCGCATCGTCTGTCCGCGCCGGCGGGCCACCCACGGATAGACCAGAAACCATCCCGCAGCCGCCACGGCCAGCACTTCTTCCAGTGAAAACGGAACGACCGATGCGATGCCCGACAGTGTTCCCGACACGACGGGATAGACGTGGCGCGCATACCACTCGCCCGTCGTCGGGCTGAAGCGGCACACGGTGATGAAGACGAGCAGCGCCGCTCCGATGCTCCACCGCACGTGGCGCGGGCGGACATCGGCCCTACGCATGTTCGCGGGAGGTTAGGATGGGACTTTGGGCCAGGTATTCGGGACGCGGCGCATAGATGTAGAGCACGCTGCCTCCCTTGATGGCGTCGATGATGGGGCGCGACAAGGCTTCGGGAACGGCCGGACAACCGAAACTGCGACCCAGACGGCCTGCCGAGCGGATGACCGAGGGATTGGCATAGGCCGCCCCGTGCATCACGATGGCACGTTCGCGGGCTTGGTCGTTGATGCCCTTCTCCAGCCCTTCCAGAATGAGGGAATAGCCGTTGCGTCCCCGGTAAGTTCCGGCGGTCAGATAGAAGCCCAGCGAACTTTTGTGCGACCCGTGTTCGTTGGAGAACGACGTGGCATAGTTCTCGCCGCTGTTTTTCCCGTGGGCCACCACCGAGGAGTAGAGCAGGCGTCGCGCCTTCATGTCGAAAACGAAAAGGCGTTTCTCCGTCGACGGCTTGGAGAAGTCGATGAGGGTGAGCACCTCGCGGCGGCGGTCGATGCGTTCATATCCGATTACGGCCGAGACGAACGCGTCGCGGCTCACCATTCCTTCCAGGCGGAGGCTGTCATACAGCGCTTCGTGGCGCGCGGTCGGCGAAGGCGCGGCTTGCGGGGCGGCAGGTTGAGGCTCTGTTTTGCCGCCGGTCAGCATCAGCAGGCCGGGGACGAAGAGCAACACGACGGACAGAATAAGCTTGTGCATGGGAATAAGGGCTGAATTTGGCCGCAAAGATAATGCCTTTTTCCCGAACGGCGGAAGGTAAAGCGTTAAAACTCACTCCATCACGATGACGAGCGATTGTCCCACGGGGGCCCATTCGTATATGAACTTTCCGTGTGACGTGGCCACCCGGACACACATGTGCGACCGGGGCGTCGTCCCCAGCGAATAGCTGTATTCTATTTCGTGCTTGCCGGGCGCGTTCACGGGCACGCCGTGGATATACGCCCCGTTGGTGAAGCGGCAGGCATAGGGGGCGAATCCGCCGTGTTCCGGCGACCCGTCTTTCAGGTAAATCATGCGGCGTTTGCGTTCCTGCACGAGAAACATGCCCAGCGGCGTGGGCTGGGCGTAGGGCGGAAGGCGGCGCCCCGTGGTGCAGGGGTTCATGCTGCGCACGAGCCACCGGCCCCGTGAGGCGTGTTCCAGCGTGGCGATGTGTTGCAGGCCGCGGTCCACGATGATGACGTGTCGGAACCGTGTGCTGTCGGGCAGGGGGCGCAGATAGCGCCGGGGCGTCAGCCACGTCTCTCCCGCGTCCGGCGTGGTCAGGCGCAGGAAGCCGCCCTCTTCGCCGTCGAGGCAGACCGGGGTGCCGTCCTTGCCGTAGCGTTCGGGCGTCAGCGTGTCGCCGGGCAGATAGAGGGGGACGGACTGATAGCGTTCCGTGCCCAGCGTGTCGGCCACGCGGCCGTAGTCGTTGCGCCGCCATCGCTTCGTCAGGGGCGCTTCGCCTTGCCGGTTCTTGTAGTTCTGCAACACGGCCCAGCGGCGCGTCGTGTCGCGCTGCATGTTCTCCACGAAGGCCAGCCATTCCTCGATTTTCGTCCAGTGGAAGCTCCACGCCGTGTCCTTCGCGGGATAGGAGTCTTCCGGCGTGTAGCGGTCGTAGAGCAGCGATTTTTCTATCACGATGTCCGACCCCCGGAGCAGGGGCATCGGCGCGGGCACGGTGTCGGCGCGCAGCGTGTCCGTCGCGACTGTCGTGCCGGCGGGTTGCGACGACTGTCGGCATCCGGCTGTGAGGGCCGAAATGACGAGGAGGATGGCGGGGATGAGCAGGAGTTTCATGCGTCGTCGGGTGGGGTTGTGGTGATGATGAAGGGTGTTTCAGAGGGCGCAGCTTTCGCCTTCGCGGTAGTCCGCTCCCGTGGTTCCGCCGTATTCCGGATGGCGTTTCAGCCACACGGCGGCATAGGAACAGGTGGCCACCGGGCGCAGGTGGCGGCTCAGGGCGTAGTCGTAGGCCGAGCGCACGAGGGCCGAAGCGATGCCCCGCCCTCCGATGGCGTCGGGCACGATGGTGTGGCGTATGTCCAATTGGCCGTCCGATTCGGTGTAGGTCACATAGGCTTTCACGCCGTCGACCGTCGTCTCGAAGCGTCTTTGCAGGGGAAGATGGGTGATGTCCATGGCAATAGCGGTTTTACGATTGCTCAAATGTAGGCAGAAACATCCGCATTTCCTAATATTCCGGTCGCAAATTCTCGTACTGAAGCCGGCGGGTTGCGCCGACGGGGGCCGGGGGCGACGCGCCTGTTGCGTTTTCCTCCCGCCCGGAATGGCGCGCCGGCCGTGCATCGGTTGATGAAAAATGGCAACATATTTCCAAAGCTTCTGAAAATGGCTCCGAATGCGTCGGGCCGACATCCGGGCGGAAATTTCGCGATTTTCTATCCTATTGATAATCAGGATGATGCCGGAACGCGATTATCCGCTTGAAAAAAGACGGTCGTGTTCTTGAAAAAAGACGGTTGTGTTCCCGGAAAAACACGGTTGTCTTTCTGCCAAAACACAGTCGTCTTTCTGCAGAAACATGACTGTCTTTTTTTGAAAACACAACCGTCTTTTATCAGAAACACGACTGTGATTTTTTTTAAACACGCCTGTGTTTCGGAAAAAACGTCGCCGGAAGGCTTGAGAAACATCCTTCTGATGGTAACTTAAATCAACAAAAACCTTTCAAAAACACGACGATTCCTATGGCCGGGAACAGCGTTTTTTCCGGAAACGGGCGGGTGGAAGGAAAATAAATCGCGGCCACGGGCACGCCATGATGTCTTTTTTGATGTACTTTTGCTCCATGGACAATTGCAGACCAACTCCGCCGGGTGGATGTTTCCACCCGTTTGACTTTCCGGTGGCTTCCGCCGACTTGCCGCCGTCGTTTCCCGACCCGTTTGCCGCCGGGCCGCCCCATCCGCTCTGTGTCGAGGCGGCGCGGCGGGTGATGCGCTGTCTCGACGCGCGGACCGACTGGCGCGAAGAGTTGGGCCGGGGGAAGATGTTCGGCGTGTTGCCGGCCGAGGACGAGGCGGGCCGGGTGGGCTTTCTGGCCGCCTTTTCCGGCATTCTGGACGGAAGTAACCGCCACGAGGGTTTCGTTCCGCCGGTGTATGACCTCCTTCGGCCGGACGGGTACTTCAAGCAGGAGGAGGCCCGCATTTCGGCCATCAACCGCAGGCTGGACGCCTTGCGCGCCGTGGCGGAGGGCGATGCGGGCGTGGCGGGCGTGGCGGATGCCCTCCGTCGTGAGCGCCGCGAGCGGTCGGCCGCCCTGCAGACGTGGCTGTTCCATCGGTTCCGCCTGCTCAATGCGCGTGGCGAGGCGAAGGATTTGATTGACATCTTTGCCGAGGCCGGTCGCGGCCTTCCTCCGGGCGGAGCGGGCGAGTGCGCGGCTCCCAAATTGTTGCAATACGCCTTCCTTCATGGTCTTCGCCCTCTTGCGCTGGCCGAGTTCTGGTATGGGCGTTCGCCCAAGGGCGAGCCGAGGCGGCACGGCGCGTATTATCCGCCTTGCGCGGGCAAGTGTGTGCCCATCCTGAGGCATATGCTTGAGGGGCTGTGTGCCCATGGCGGTCCGGAAACGGAGGCGCGCGCGCTCATGCCCTATGAGGACGGGCTGTTCCTGGTGGTTGACAAACGGGCGGACGAGTGCCTGCCCGCCTGCGTGCGGGGGCTGCTCCCGGTGTGCGATGCCGAGCCCGGGGCATCCGGCCTGCGGCTGTTTGCCAAGACCGAGGCTGCGCTGTCCGCCTTGCGTCCCGGTCGTGGCGCGCCGGTGTTGAGGATGCGTTATGAGGCGTTGCTCGACGGGCGGGTGGCACCCGGCCGGGGATTCGTGAGGATACCCGTGGACTCGCTTCCGGCGGTGACCCGCTATGAGGTGGAAGGTCCTGCGCCGGACGGACGCACGCGCGTGATGCTCAGTCCGCTGACCGACCGGCGCGGACAGCTGCGCCTGCACGCTCGCCATCCCCTGGGGCTGGGCGTTCCCATCGTGGGCGACGGAATTGAAGCCGACCGCGCGGGCCGGCTCTGCCTGCACCTTGCGCGGCTGGAGTTTCGCCATCCTGCCACGGGCCGGTGGATAAAGTTGGCTTCGTGTCCTCCGTTTTAGAAATAATTTCGGTATATTCGTGCCGTATATATAAATAAGGTATAATATGAAGAACTTGCTTTTAGCTGCTGTGGCTGCGGGCTGCATGACCCCGGCCGAAGCGCAGGACGCGCGGGAGGTGAGACTTCCTGCGCCCGATATGAGTCGTGGAACTACCGTGATGCAGGCTTTGGCCGGGCGTGTTTCCACGCGCGAGTGTTCGCCCGAGGCGCTCAGTCTGGCCGATTTGTCCGATGTCCTCTGGGCTGCCAACGGCGTCAACCGTCCGGAGGAAGGCCGGCGCACCGCTCCCTCGGCCCTCAATCGTCAGGACATCGACGTCTATCTGTTCACGGCCGAGGGCGTGTATCTCTACGTTCCCTCGCGCCACAGTCTGCGTCTTGTCGTCGACGGAGACCGTCGCGAGGTCCTGGCCGGGCCGCCGTCTCCCGCACGTGCTCAGGACTTTGTCAAGGCGTTTCCCGCCGTGTTGCTCTTCGTGTCCGACTTGTCGCGTTTCGAGATGGAGGGCGAGCGTGTCCGCCTCATGGCTGCGATGGATGCGGGCATCGTGTCTCAGAATGTCAGCCTGTTCTGCTCTTCGGTGGGACTTTGCACCGTGCCGCGCGCTTCGATGGACGAGGCGGCCGTGCGCGCCTTGCTGGGTCTGTCGGTCCACGAGGTGCCGTTGTTGAACAATCCCGTGGGCTATCCGCGCAAATGACGACGGCCTATGAATCGCATAACCGAACTTTTTCACATCGAGCACCCCGTCATTCAGGGCGGCATGGTGTGGTGTAGCGGCTGGCGGCTGGCTTCGGCCGTGAGCAATGCCGGCGGACTGGGTCTGTTGGGAGCGGGTTCCATGCATCCGGAGACGCTGCGCGAGCACATCCGCAAGTGCCGTGCCGCGACGGATAAACCGTTTGGAGTCAACGTGCCGCTGATGTATCCTCAGTTGGAAGACATCATGCACCTGCTGGTAGACGAGGGGGTGCGCATCGTATTCACGTCGGCCGGAAACCCGAAACTGTGGACTCCTTTCCTGAAGGACCACGGCGTCACGGTGGCCCATGTGGTGTCGTCTTCCCGGTTTGCCCGCAAGTGCGAGGAGGCGGGCGTCGACGCCGTGGTGGCCGAAGGGTTTGAAGCCGGGGGACACAACGGGCGTGAGGAGACCACAACCATGTGCCTCATTCCGGCTGTGCGCGGCGCTGTCGGTCTGCCGTTGATAGCGGCCGGCGGCATAGGCACGGGCAGGGGGATGCTGGCGGCCATGGCTTTGGGTGCCGAAGGGGTGCAGATTGGCACTCGCTTCGCCCTGACCGAAGAAAGTTCGGCTCACCCCGATTTTAAGGCTCTGGGGCTGGATTTGGCCGAGGGCGACACGAAGCTGTTGCTCAAGAAACTGTCTCCCACGCGCTTGGTGAAGGGAGCATTCCGCCGGGCCGTGGAGGAAGCCGAGGACCGGGGTGCCTCGCCCGACGAACTGCGTGAGCTGTTGGGGCGCGGACGTGCGAAGCTGGGCATGTTTGAGGGCAATCTGACCGAAGGCGAACTGGAGTTGGGTCAGGTGGCTTCGTTGTTCCACTGTCGCCAGTCGGTGGCCGAGGTCATGTCGGAGATTCTGGCCGAATATGACGATGCCCTGCGCTCCATGGCGCATTATTGCGAAGGATGATTGGAGGAGCAGATGCCATGCGTGTAGAGTTGATCGAGAATGCCGGATTGCCGGCCCGGATATTGTGGATGCTGGCTGCCGTGGCCGGCTTGTCAGTGGCCAACCTCTATTATAACCAACCGTTGCTGGACATGATGCGTGCGGATTTGGGCGTGTCGGAGTTTCAGGCCAACCTCATAGCCATGTGTTCTCAGGTGGGTTATGCGGCGGGACTGTTGTTTATCATTCCCTTGGGCGACTTGTTTCATCGCAAGCGCATCATTGAAATCAACTTCCTGTTGCTGGTATTGTCATTGACGGGCATAGCTGTGGCTCCCGACATCCGGGTGGTGCTGGCAGCGTCGCTGGTTACGGGTGTGTGTTCGGTCACGCCTCAGATATTTATTCCCATTGCGGCCCAGTTTTCCACGCCCGAAACCAAGGGGCGCAATGTCGGCCTGGTGTTGTCGGGTCTGCTTACGGGCATTCTGCTTTCGCGGGTAGTGAGCGGGGTGGTCGGTGATTGGTGGGGATGGCGCACGATGTATGTCATTGCCGCCTTGCTGATGGGCGTCAGCTTCATCATCGTCATGCGCGGCCTGCCGGATATTGCGCCTACGTTTCAGGGGTCCTATGCCGGTCTGATGAAATCCATCTTTTCCCTGGTGCGCCAATTCCCTCCGTTGCGTGTTTATGCCGGTCGCGCCGGTTTGGCGTTCGGATCGTTTCTGGCGTTGTGGGCATGTCTGGCATTCCGCATGGCGCAAGAGCCGTTTTGCGACGGGAGTGACGTGGTGGGGCTGTTGGGGTTGTGTGGCGTGGCCGGCGCTTTGTCGGCTTCCTTTATCGGACGCTATGTGAAGGCGGTGGGCGTGAAGCGTTTCAATTATCTGGGTTGTGCGCTGATGCTGGCATCATGGCTGTGCCTGTCGTTTCTGCGCGATACTTATGCAGGCATGGTGCTTGGCATAATCCTTATCGACATTGGAATGCAGTGCATCCAGGTGAGCAATCAGACGAGCATGTTCGAGGTTGCTCCCAAAGCGGCCAATCGCGTGAACACAATCTTTATGACGACTTATTTCATGGGTGGCTCGCTGGGAACCTTTCTGGCAGGTTCGGCCTGGGCTTTCGGTCAGTGGAGCGGGGTGGTATGCGTAGGCATTCTGCTGGCGTTGGCTTCGCTCGGCGTGACAATGGCTACGCGTTACTGACCCTGCGGAAGATAGCTGTCCGTGCGAAGGTGAATGCTTTTCAGCCGATAAAACCAGCATAGCGCGCATACTCCCTTGAGGATGCTGGACAAGCTGATGGCCCACCATATACCCGACACGCCCAGCCCAATAGATACCAGATAGACGGCCAACGGAATGCGGAGCACATTGCCGCTTATGCTGATGACGGCCGGTTGCACGCTGCGCCCCATGCCGTAGAACATGCCTTCCATTGTTATCTCTAACATCATGAATATCTGCGAATAGCCGTCGATGCGCATAAACACGCTGCCGGCCAGGTAGGCCGCCGGTTCGGGTACGAATATGGCGAATATCTCTTCTCCCAAAAAGACAAACAAGGCAGTGCATACGATTCCGATGCAGCCGGTGAGCCAGAGCGTGGCGCGATAGGCTTTTAATACGCGGGGCACCTTTCCTGCCGCGTAGTTCTGGGCCACGAAGCTGCTGAGCGCGGTGGAGAAACCTTGCGCCGTGTTCCATGTGATGGCTTCTATTTGCCCTCCGGCGGTGAGGGTCATCAGCCCGATGTGTCCTCCGGTTGAGGCTGCAATCTTGCACATGTACATATTGATGAACGCAAAAGTCAGATTGAGCAGGGCGGCAGGGGTGCCCAGGTGGAGCACGCGGGAGGTGTATCTCCTTTTGAGCCGTGTGTAAAAGCGCAGGCCGGGAAAGAGCGTCCGGCGCACCTTCAGCTGATAGACAAACAGCAGGAATACGGCTATTTGTCCGGTGGCGGTGGCTATGGCTGCTCCGTCGGTACCCCATCCGCATACGAAAATAAAGAGTGGGTCGAGTACAATGTTGAGTATCAGGCCCACGGCGTTGATGGCAAAGGGTATCCGGCTACGTCCCGACGCGTTGAAGATGCCCGTAAAGGTAGCCGACACGATGAAGAAAGGCAGTCCGGCGAGCACCAGCCGGAGGTAGCTTACGGAGGCTTCGGAGATGTCGGGCGCCAGATTGAACAAGGCAATGACGGGGCGGGCAAATACAAACAACAACGTACACCATGCGATGGCGATGAGCGAGGCGATGGTGATGTTGTGTGAGGCAAACGCCCTTGCTGCCTGTTCGTCTTTTTGTCCGATGGCTTGTGCCACACTGACTTCCGTCCCCACCTTGTTGAGCAGGGAGAGTGAGCCGGACATCCAGGTGAGTATGCCCACCGCGCCCACGGCTGCCACGGCCTCGCTGCCCAGTCGTCCTACCCAGGCCATATCGGTCAGGCTGTAGGCCATTTGTACGAACGAGGTGGCCATGATGGGGCCTGCCAGTTTGAAGAGCTGATGCAGTATGGGGCCGGTGGTGAGGTCTTTGGTTCCTTGCATTGATGTAAGTTTGATATGAAGCTCAAAAGGGCGCCCGAATGCTCGAACGCCCTTTATGCTAAGTCTCGATAAATGTTTATCCTAAATAAGCCTTCAACAGCTTGCTTTGCGGACTTGTGCGCAGTTTGCGAATCGCTTTCTCCTTGATTTGGCGCACACGTTCACGTGTCAATCCGAATTTGTCGCCAATCTCTTCCAAGCTCATCTCGCGGTGATTGATGCCGAAGAATGTCTGTATGATTTCCTTCTCACGCGGAGTCAGGGTGGACAGTGTTCTGTCAATTTCTTCTGACAATGACTCGCTGACGAGCGAATGGTCTGCCATGGGTGAATCGTCGTTGACCAGCACGTCGAGCAGGCAGTTGTCCTCGCCTTCCACAAACGAAGCGTCTACGGAGACATGGCGTCCCGACACGCGCAGTGCGTCGGAAATCTTGTCTTCTTCGATGCCCAGTTCGTCGGCGATTTCTCCGGCCGATGCGCGGCGTTCGTTTTCTTGTTCAAACTTGGCCAAAGCCTTGTTGATGCGGTTGATGGAACCGACTTGATTCAATGGCAAACGTACGATGCGAGATTGTTCGGCCAAAGCTTGCAGTATGGATTGGCGAATCCACCATACGGCATAGCTGATGAACTTGAAACCTCTGGTCTCGTCGAATTTCTGTGCTGCTTTCACTAAGCCAATGTTACCCTCGTCGATTAAGTCGGCCAGACTTAACCCCTGATTCTGGTACTGTTTTGCTACAGATACAACGAAACGCAGGTTAGCTCTCACCAGTTTGTTCAGTGCAGCTTCGTCGCCTTTACGGATACGTTGTGCAAGTTCTACCTCTTCGTCCACAGAAATCAGCTCTTCGCGGCCGATTTCACGCAGATAAGCCTCCAAAGAAGCTGTCTCGCGATTCGTGATGCTTTTGTTAATCTTTAGTTGTCTCATCCGTCACTTTTAAGGTTGGGAAAAAAAGCGTGCAAAAGTACTTAATTATAAGCGAATATTCCTAGCCCTTTATTGTGATTGTTTGTTAAACTAATCAAAAAGCAGGGCCGGGAGGTCATCTTCTCCGTTTTTCTTTGTCACAACATGCAGCTGAAGTTGTCCACAATGCCCACCAGATGTTCTTCGTCATCCACCACCAGCAAGGAATGTATCTTGTAGCGGTTGAGCAGTTGTTCGGCTTCGGCTATCTTCATGTCGGGGTGGATGCGTTTCGGGTTGGGCGTCATCACGTCTTTTACTTTCAGGTCGAAAAAGCGGGCATGCCAGCGTTGCATGATGCGCCGCAGGTCGCCGTCGGTGATGATGCCCCGGATAGTGTCCCCTTCCATGGCCACGAGCAGACCGAGCTTGCCTTCACTCATGGGGATGATGGCGTCGCCCAGCTTCATGTCCCATGCCACTACGGGCAGGTCATCGCTGCGCATCACGTCGCGTGCCCGGGTCAGCAGGCGTCGGCCCAGGCTGCCGCCGGGATGGAAGCGGGCGAAGTCCTGCGCGCGGAAGTGACGCACTTCCATCAGGGCGCAGGCCAATGCGTCGCCCATGGCCAGCGCGGCCGTGGTCGATGAGGTCGGAGCCAGGTTGAGCGGGCAGGCTTCGCGTTCCACGTAAGTGTTCAGGTGGCAGGTGGAATAGCGGGCCACGAGCGAATCGGGGTGCCCCGTCATGCCGATGATGGGAATGTGGCGGTCGATGAGGCAGGGGATGAAGCGCAGCAACTCGTCGGTCTGGCCCGAATTGGAGATGACCAACGCAATGTCGTCGGAAGTGAACATGCCCAGGTCGCCGTGATAGGCATCGAGCGGATTGACGAAGAACGACGGCGTGCCGGTGCTGGCCAGCGTGGCCGCAATCTTTGCGCCGATGTGTCCCGACTTGCCCACGCCGGTCACGATGAGCCGTCCGCGACTGTGGTAAATCATCTCCACGGCACGGTCGAAATCGTCGGTCAGCAGCGGTATCAGGTTGAGCAATGCGGCTGCCTCGTCCTTCAGGCATTTCACGGCATAGTCTCTTACGCAGCTCATAGCAGTATGGATTGAATTACAGGTTCCAGTTGGCTCAGGTAGAGCATGTTCGGCCCGTCGCTCAGGGCATTGTCGGGATAGGGGTGCACCTCGAAGAAGTATCCCGTGGCGCCGAATGCCTTTGCGGCCAGAGCCATAGCCGGAACAAATTCGCGATTGCCCCCGGTCTTTCCTCCTGCCGCGCCGGGGCGCTGCACGGAGTGTGTGCAGTCCATGATGACGGTCGGCGTAAACTTCTTCATGTCGGCAATGTTGCGGAAGTCCACCACCAGGTTGTTGTAACCGTACATGTTGCCGCGCTCGGTGAGCCACACTTCCGATGCGCCCGCTTCCGAAGCCTTTTCCACCGGATATTTCATGTCTTCGCCCGAAAGGAATTGCGCTTTTTTGATGTTCACGGTGCGTCCGGTACGTGCTGCCGCAACCAGCAAGTCGGTCTGTCGGCAAAGGAAAGCCGGGATTTGCAGCACGTCGGCCACTTCGCCCACGGGGGCTGCCTGATAGGATTCGTGTATGTCGGTCAGCACGCGCAGGCCATATTTCTTCTTGATGTCGTTCAGCCACGTCAGCCCCCGCTCCAGTCCCGGCCCCCGGAAGGAGCGTATGGATGTGCGGTTGGCCTTGTCAAAGGAGGCTTTGAAGATGATGTCGATGTGATAGGTATGGTTCAGGCGGACAAGCTCTTGCGCCACTTCCTCCATCAGCGAGAAAGATTCCATCACGCAAGGACCGGCAATGAATGTAGGGTTCATAGGACGTACAGTTAAAGGTTTATATGGTCTGTTCGTTTGGAGGGTGTATCAAAATTCGATTTTTCCGCAGTAGAGACGCGGCGCGCCACGTCCCTGCTATGTCAATTTGGGAATTTAGATACACCCCTATTCCCTGCAAATGTACATGTTTTCCCGCAAAAACAAGTTTGCCGGATGCTCCTTTTTCTGTTTCAGAACAAACTGACGGTGTAGAGATAGAGCACCACGGCGGGCACGGCCAGCAGCGTGCTGTCGAAGCGGTCGAGCATTCCGCCGTGTCCGGGCAGGATGTTGCCGGAGTCTTTGATGCCGAGCTGGCGTTTCAGGAGCGATTCCACCAGGTCGCCCCACGTGCCGAACACCACGACGACGAGGGCAAAGCCGACCCATTGCAGCGTGCTGAGGAAGGGGAAGAAATGGGCCATGACGAGGGAGACAATGACGCTGATGATGCCTCCGCCGACGGAGCCTTCCCATGACTTTTTGGGCGATATGCGCTCGAAGAGGCGGTGTCGTCCGAAGAGCATCCCCGTGCAGTAGGCGCCGGTGTCGTTGCTCCAGTTGAAGATGAACACCGAAAGGGGCAGGATGGCGTTGAAACTGATGGGCGAGCTGTCGCTCTCTACCGCGTTGCGCTGGAACGCCAGCACGCAGAGCAAAGCGAAAGGCAGGGCCACATAGAGCTGGCTCATGAGCGAGTAGGCCCAGTTGTTCATCGGGCTGGGCTGTTTCAGGTAAAGCTCGCTGACGAGCAGATAGATGAGAATCAGCAGATAGGGAATGAAGATGCGCGCGTCGGTTGCTTCCGTGCAGTAGCAATAGATGGCCAGAAACAAGTAGACGCCGCCCAGCGTGGTGATGAACGGGTTGACGGCCACGTCTGCCCGTTGGTTGACCAGGCGCGCAAATTCCCACACCGAGAGTGCCGTGATGAGCATGAACAACAGTCCGAATGTGAGCGGGCTGAAAAGTATGCCGCCCACAAGAATGGCGACAAACAGGACGCCCGTGATGGTTCTTTGTACGAGGTTTTTCACGTTATCTGCTTTTTTAGAGGGTTTATTCCTTGACTTCTTCGGCTTCTCCGTCTGCTATTTTCTGTCCGATGGAGTGTTCCTCGGTTTCTTGATTTTCGGAATTGGCCGGAGTTTGCGGCTCTTCGTCTTTGGAGTCTTCGGCCAGAATCTCTTCCGAACGCGAAGCCCACGGACGTTTGCCGAAGATGCCTTCCACGTCTTCGGCAAAGATGACCTCGCGCTCCATCAGCAGGTCGGCCAGGCGGTTGTGTCCTTCCTTGTGCTCCGAGAGGATGGCTTTGGCGCGCTCGTACTGCTCGGAAACCATCCGTTTTACCTCTTCGTCGATGAGCTGAGCCGTGTTGTCGCTGTATGGCTTGTTGAAAGCATATTCATCATTGTTATAATAGCACAGGTTGGGCAGGCGGTCGCTCATGCCGGCGTAGGCAATCATGCCGTAAGCCTGCTTGGTGACACGCTCCAGGTCGTTCATGGCGCCGGTCGAGATGTGCCCCACGAAAAGCTGTTCGGCAGCCCGTCCGCCCAAGAGGGCACACATCTCGTCGAGCATCTGCTCCTTGGTGGTGATTTGGCGTTCCTCGGGCAGATACCAGGCTGCACCGAGAGCGCGTCCGCGCGGAACGATGGTTACTTTGATGAGCGGGTTGGCGTGTTCCAGAAACCAGGACAGGGTGGCATGTCCGGCCTCATGCAGGGCGATGGTGCGCTTCTCGTTTTGCGTCATCACCTTGGTCTTCTTTTCCAAACCGCCCACGATGCGGTCTACGGCGGCCAGGAAGTCGTCCTTGCTTACGGTCGTCTTGTTGTGTCGGGCGGCGATGAGGGCGGCCTCGTTGCACACGTTGGCGATGTCGGCCCCCGAGAATCCCGGTGTCTGGCGTGCCAGCAGGTCGACGTCCACCGTTTCGTCAATCTTGATGGGGCGGAGGTGTACGCCGAATACTTCCTTGCGCTCGTTCAGGTCCGGCAGGTCCACGTGTATCTGGCGGTCGAAGCGTCCCGCGCGAAGCAATGCCTTGTCGAGGATGTCCACGCGGTTGGTGGCGGCCAGGATAATGACTCCGCTGTTGGAGCCGAATCCGTCCATTTCGGTCAGCAACTGGTTCAACGTGTTTTCGCGTTCGTCGTTGCCGCCCATGGCGGGGTTCTTGCCGCGTGCGCGGCCTACGGCGTCGATTTCGTCGATGAAGATGATGCAGGGCGATTTCTCCTTGGCCTGACGGAAAAGGTCGCGGACGCGCGATGCTCCCACGCCTACGAACATTTCCACGAAGTCGGAGCCCGAGATGGAGAAGAACGGGACGTCGGCTTCTCCGGCCACGGCTTTGGCCAGCAGGGTCTTGCCCGTTCCCGGAGGACCTACCAGTAGCGCGCCCTTGGGAATCTTGCCGCCCAGTTCGGTGTATTTCTGCGGTTTTTTGAGGAAGTCCACGATTTCCTGCACCTCCTGTTTGGCCTCGGCCTGTCCGGCAACGTCCTTGAACGTCACGCGGTTGGCGCTTCCCTTTTCAAAGAGCTGCGCTTTCGATTTCCCCACGTTGAACACTCCCGAACCGCCGTTGGCTCCGGTTCCCATGCGGCGCATGAAGAACATCCAGATGGCGACAATCAGGATGAAGGGCAACAGGTTGAGGAATATGGACATCATGAAGTTGCTCTTTTCCTGATAGTCGATGCTGATGTCCTTCAGTTCGGCGTTGGCTTCTTTGCTTTCTTTCAGAAACTCTTCCAGGCTCTGGGTTGAGCCGATGCGTGTGTTCACCATGGGGCTGCGGCCGATGTTGGCGGCATCGGTCTTGAGCACTTCGGGAGCAAATTCGGGCTTGATGTAGACGTCCAGCGAATTGTCGTTGTAAGCCACGATTTTGCTGACGTAGCCCTTTTCCACGTAGTTCTGGAACTCGGTGTACGTGATGTTTTTCTTCACTCCGCCGTCTTGGTTGGTGATATACAATATGCCGAGTATGACGAGGATGAGGGCATAGAACCAGTTCAGGTTGAATTTTATTCCGCCGTTGTTCGGTTTCATGCGGTTATTGTTGTTCGTGTCCATATGCAGAATTAATCAATGTCCGACAATGTGGTTAGTTGAGCGTCTGCCCACAAGTGTTCCAGGTCGTAAAAGCGGCGCGGTTCGGGCAGGAATACATGCACAATGATGTTGGCATAGTCCATGGCCACCCACTGACAGTTTTCCAGTCCGCAGACGTTGATGGGCTTTTCTTTCGCGTTGTTGCGCACATATTCTTCCACGGAGTCGGCGATGGCCTGTATCTGGCTGGGTGAGTTTCCCTGGCAGATGACAAAATAGTCGCAAATGGTGTCTTCTATGTGAGTGAGGTCGGCTATGACGATGCCTTTTCCTTTCTTTTCCTGAATTCCTTTGGTGATGTATTCCAGTAGTTCGTTCATTCTAAAAAGCGTTTCCTTATAATATATTATATATGTATGCCGAAGTTTCGATAATGGCTCACAAAGATACATGGATTTGTGAAATACCTAAAGGTGCAAGCCATAAATGTGTACTGATTTGAGATTTTTAAGAAAAAAGATTATTGTGCTCCGTCCCGCCCCGGCGGCGTTGTTTGACGTGGCTTTTCGGATGAATTTGCAGCGGTCTGAGCGCGGATATGGGCGCTCGTGACCAGTCATATGCCCGCTCGCGGGCGAAGATATGGACAGACTCGGACGGTGAAGCCGTCCTACAACGAGTAACTGCACCAAGGCGGTTCGTGTTGTTAGACAGCTTCGCCGTCTTTATGAAGTGCTAACAGAGTAAGAGACGTTTTACCGGACACTAATAATTTATGACGAAGAATCCCAATCGGATAGCCAATGATTGGCACACTAATAAAAACACGCCCCTTTTTGCTTGTTTACAGAAATATTTCCATATATTTGCAATCGAGAATGTTCTTTGACTGTAATGCGTTAAAGGGTAATTCAAAAACCAATTAAATTATTAACACTTAAACCAACTCACTATGAGAGAGGACAAACATGTATGGAGGGCATTGAAGCGGCCTATGCTTTTTGCCTGTT
>CALUJS010000042.1 GCA_944321015.1 uncultured Phocaeicola sp.
TAAAGCGTAATCGTATTTGCGACATTCTGCAATGCCGCAAGTTACATCATTCCCTAATTTTATTTAGGACAATATTGCGTCGAAAGTAAAAAAGGAAATCCGACCAATTAATCGCGCAGCGTTATCTTGCAGCCCTCCAAACTGTCGATAATGGCCAACGACTCGACCTTGATGCCCATTTCGCGCAACATGTCGCCCCCGTGCTGAAAGGCTTTCTCGATGAGGAAACCCATGCCCGCCACTTCGGCTCCGGCCTGTCCGGCCAGGTCGAGAATGCCTCTTGCCGCATTGCCGTTGGCCAAAAAGTCGTCGATGAAAAGCACCCGGTCGCCCCGACACAAAAAGTCCTTGCTGACGCATACGTCGTAGGCCCGATTTTTGGTGAACGAGAAGACCGAAGTGACCAACATGTTGTCCATCGTGCTCGGTTTCTTCTTCTTGGCAAACACCACGGGCAGCTCCAGCAGATAGCCCACCATAATGGCGGGTGCAATGCCACTGGCCTCCACCGTCATGATTTTGTTGAACCGCTCGCCTGCAAACCGGCGCACGAACTCCACAGCCATCGACTTCATGAGAACCGGGTCCATCTGATGGTTGATGAAGCTGTCAACCTTCAGAATGCCTCCTTCCAAACATTTTCCATCGCGGAGAATCCGCTCCTTCAGTGCCTTCATTGTTTGCCATTCGTTATAAACACCGCAAAAATACAAGAAATAACGGAAATATTGTTTGAATAGGGCGGTGAAATGCGAAGAGTATTCCCCTAAAAGAAATCGCCGGTAGGGGATTAGCGCATAACCCGATTCCACATCACTTTAGTTAGGCATAAAACGACAGGTCACAGTATATTCGTCTACCTGAGATGAATATTTAATGTAAACATTAATACCATTACGACTTTCCGGTACTTCCATGGCTTGCAATGGCTTAATCCATGCTTGTTCCTCTTCTGCCTCCAATTTACGAATAGATATATCAGGAGTATAAAACGTATCGCCATCTATAACATAGATTTGTTCAACCACATGTTTTGATAGTGACTGTTGTCTGCAAGTACATCCTAAAAGGAGCAGAAGCGGTATGAAAAGAAGATATTTATTCATAGCAATACATTTTGC
Organism: uncultured Phocaeicola sp.; assembly: GCA_944321015.1. GTDB lineage: Bacteria > Bacteroidota > Bacteroidia > Bacteroidales > Bacteroidaceae > Phocaeicola_A. The sequence continues at coordinate 1,122 of CALUJS010000042.1, forward strand.
ACTTATCACTCACCATTCCCCAAAACTGATCACAGCCTGTTTCTCACCTTTTTCCAATTCCATAGAAAAAGATATTGTTCCTTCATCACTTTCTCCATCTGGGGAAAGGGGACCTCCGCCACCCCACATATAACTAAAAGAATACTTTTCCCCATTTTTGGACCAAGGCGAATCTTTCAACGCCGATAAACTATCCAATGCATGATAGCATTCTGAAGTCGGAACCTCATCAAACTCAATCAACAACTCATCTGTAAATTCACCACGAAAACCGATCTCGCCTTTATGATGTTTCTTTACTGTAAAATCCGGAACATTAACGCCTGTAATTCTTTCTACCGCTTCCCTGTTTGCATAACGATTTGCATATTGATGATGAATGTATAATATGAATCCTTGATAGAACAATACCATGTACAAAACCAGAAATAACGGCGACAATAAGAGAAAAAATATTCTCAATTTCTTCCCTAGTAATTTCCATCTCCAAGCCAAATAATAAAAAAGCGGAGATATTGTCAACCAACAAAATAGGCTAACTAACCAACGAATCAAACACTTGATATAATTCATTTTTAACAATCCATTGTCCAATACTAGTTAAACTTTATGATGCGACATCGGTGGCCTTGGAATATCATTTGAATAGGGCGATAAAATGCGGGGGTTATTCCACCAAACTTTCCCCGGTAGTCATCATCTCCTTCACGGTTTTCTCCACACGATCCCTGCTCGTATTGGCATAACAATAAACGCAAAAGTGGCGACACGTGTTGTACATCCCGATGTCTTTGCTCATCATGCAACCGCAGGCACCTCGCTGTCCCTTGTCTTTGAACGACTTAGCGTCTTTCCTCTTTTTCGGAACAAGCTGACCGAACATATCCCGTTCCGGCAACTGTCCGTAAGTCAGATAATACATCAGCTCTTCATCGTCGTCAAAAAGCCTCATCATCAGCTCCCGGTCAATGCAACTATTGTGTTCTATGCCATATGCTTCCAAGTCCGCATCTTCCGCACACGTGGCCAACGTGAGTTTCCAGCCTTCTCCATGCCACACGTCGCGCAACTTTGCCAGCCCGGCCACCAGCTCCTGCCGCTGCATGGCATCCGGTTCGGCCATCGCAACATTCGCCTGCGAGAAACAGGATGTTTCCTTGACCAGATTGTTTTGCACCTTCCGGTACGCTTTCACGTCCACAAAACTGAACACTAGTTTGTCCGTGCAGCCTTTCAGCGCATTGCCAACCTTCCATATCCGACTCAGCAATCGCCGTGGCGTAAGTTCCGAAGTCAGTATCAGCGGGTCGAACCGCCATATCACGCGTTCGTGCCCTATGGCCTCCGCCAATTGTCGGAATGCCTCGATTCTTTCTTCCAACGAAGGCACACCGGGTTCAAACCCTTCCCGCTCGTAATCATTTAGCGTCACTTGGAAATAGTAATGTATTCCCCGCTCGTCCAACAAATGCAAATAAGGAAGTATAGGCGCAGGATTCTTTGTCCAAAACACCATAACCTTGCAATTTGCAAACGACACATACATCTTCTGTCGGTTGAACGGATTGTACCAAACGCAATATCCTTTTGCCAAACGGTTAAAGAACCATTGGGCGTAAAAAGCCGGAATATCCGTCGAGCGGCTAGCCGAGATGATGACAGGCGCAACAGCTTCTACTTGCGTGCCGGAGTCGGTAGTGATAGTAACCTTATCAATTAACATAATGCGAAATCAATCTTTCTTTTATTTGTTTCCTTAATTCGTCTGTAAAATAATAAGCTTGTGGCTTTCCCCCTTTTTCTTGTCTCTTTAATTCACAAAATTTTTGTATTGTCTTAACATTATCACATGGATCTATCTTTTGATAATATTGACGTTTATCATCCTGCATCTCTTTTTGAAACCATTCCAAATCTCTTTTTAACATCTTTCTACTTTCATCGGGAACTATATTTTCAATAACATTCCATGCTCTATTGTCAAAAACAAATAAAGTTGATTGTTTAATATCTAAATCATCTTCAAAAAGAGGAAGCGTATTTTCAACTCTGCTCACAGTTGCTTTCATATTTTTATCAGATAATTGTATATCCAATATCTCCTCCAATCGTTTCCGATTATTTTTACTCAAGTTCAGTTCCTTCATTAAATTTGAAAGAATGATAGCATTCTTTCGATTTTCTATTATTTCAAGAAGAATTTTCACTTTACGACATTGAGCATGACAATTCTTGTACAGATCTAAAATCCTACTTACTTTCTGAAAGTCAAGACTTCCGCCTTCATGCAATCCTCTTTGTAATGCTACAAAAGCTACAAAAACTTTATCAGTCTCTTTTAATACACAATTAAGAGCCGATAAAAAACAGCCACTCGTAATAAATTCAATATTTGGTTTCTTTACTTTATTAATGCCTAACAACTTGTCATATATGTTTCTGTAATTATCTTGAGTTAAAACCTCATATAAAATATCTCTATTCATCTCCATGTAACCAGACAAGACTCCCCACAACATCAAAGGATAAGCATAATTTACAACCTCATTTTTTCTCAAATAATTTAAATAATTAGCAATATTATCTCCATACAATAAAAAAGCTGCAACAGCAATAAACTCTGCATTTTTAATTGAATTAAGATCGAATGGAGATTTTATATTTTTAATATGCTCATATAAAGCATTAAAATAATCACGAAGTTCACGATGCCATACCTCTTCACCATATTTATTAATATAATTTTTCTTGATTACATTTATTAGCTCCACACATATCCTTGATCGATTAGCCACTAGTTGTTCGTTCGTCAATTTATTATTAATAACATAATTAATCGCAATGCTCAAACTCGGAGCATTCGTTATATTAATAGATGAATCATTAAGATCAATCAGATCAAACGTAGGCTGCTGTTTATTCCTTTTAAATTCCTTATTCTGGTTTTGGGTTCGACTTTCTATTTCCATTATTAAACTTTGACATTGTGCCGATGAAACCGACTTATCTAACTTTGGAAGTTTTTTGCATTTCCATTTTGTAGACAACTGCTCAGATATACTGTCTGATATATCTTCTCCCCATTTTTTCAATAACTTGTTAAAAGCAGATCGAAGAATCCCACAATGTTCCAAATCCCTATTCAGATTATCATTAAAAACACGTTCATTTTCCTTTTCAACGAAATCTATTAATTGGTATTCATTTAATAATTGGTTGAGTTTATCCTTAAAATTTAAGAAATATTTAGGATTAGCTATTACTGTTGACAGCATATCATACAATTCCTGAGTAACCCTATTTAAGTGAGCCAAATCTGAACTTACTGATAAATTCTCCCCCAACAAATATCCAAATAATAATCCTTTTTCTTTATCCAATTGAAATTCCTTACTTTTAACTGTGTTTGCTCCAATTTCTTCATATGAGATTTGAGGAAATTCTTCTAGACGAAGCGATTTTACTGTGGGGATTATCTGATATTTATTGTAAAATTTAATAGACTTATTATTTTTTGTATTGATTGTAGTCAAGTTATATGCTTCTTCTGAAAAAAAGAAAATACGACAATTCCAAGGAGTCAAATATAAGGTTTCACTATATACATATACTCCTTTCCCAATATCACGTAAATCTTTTAATTGCATGTCATCCTCAATCTCTATCAACATTGGGAAATTATAACGATTTGGATCGTTTATCGTAAAACGAATCGGTTTTTTAAATAATAATAAATAATCAATAGTTCGAAATTCAGATAATATCTCAATTGAACGATAGCCACTTTTACGTTGTGCATAAAAAGAATACGGAGATATACTCTCTGCTTGCAATATATTATCTAAATTCAAACTTGATGTTGGTATATAATATTTCATAACTCAATCAATTTAATTAAAAAGGTAAACCTTCTATTAATTCCTCTCTTTTTTTAATCGGATTTTCATAAATAGTTGAATCAGGAGGTGGTAAAAATTTGTAAGTATTTCCACTATAAAGCAAATACATTTTTTCTAAGGGACGAGTGGAAGCCACATACAAGGCAGTTTTTTCATCATCATAAGAATATTTGTCACAAAAAGGAATAAAAGTTGTACTAAATTGCAATCCTTTTGCACAATGAAACGTCATAACTATCGGATTCGTAGTCTTGAAATCTATTTCCATTTCATCTCTTGTTTTATATGCAACAGGAACACCTTTTTCTGCAAAATAATCTCTCACTATTTTAACATCCTCAATATAATAAACCAAAATCCCCAAATTTACAATGCCGTTCTGATATGTTTCCACCATCTCATCCAATTGCTCTAATTGTGTATTTTTGTGAATCAAACTCGGTTTAGGTCCATGCTTGTAACACGCAAAAGAAAGATGAGTCTCGGGTTTTATATATTCTCCCACTTTTGCATTCTCCACCGTTAATCGATGATTTTTCGCAAGATCTTGCGAATGAACGCTTAATTGTATTGCTGTATCTTCAACAGATTGTACATCATGATCTTTGAATTTCATTATAGACTGATCTGTATCACCAAAGAACCAACAATACGTACCATGTTTTATAAAATCATCGATTTCTTCTTTGCTAAAATCTTGACACTCATCAACAAACAAATAAGTATAGTTGCATTTCCTAGACCTCTTCCATTCAGCAAAATAAAAGACATGTTTCCCAGTTGGATCGATCTCTGATAACTCTTCTACAAAAAATCTTTTTAAAGATTTCGTATAAACAATAATTGCATATGATTTCGTTAATGTTGATACCTGTCTAGCCTTCCACAACAACAATAGTGATTTTCCAGAGCCGGCAACCCCTTTTACAACTATAGTACGCTCAGCTGTCAAGGTTAAAATAATTTCTTGAGAACTATCTGGCGTAAGATTATTAAGTCCCATATATGCTTTAAATTTAGATGATTAATTTTGATAAGGAGATTCTTTACCTGCCAATTGATTGACAGCTTTGCATTTTGGACAAGAAACATTTTTAACAATTTGTTGTACAAAGTTTAATTGACCAATTATACGATATGCAATTTTACTAACATCTTTATCTTTCTTACTATGGCTAATATATATGCGATCTTGCATATAACATCCATTACAAATATTCTCATAAGAATTACAAGAATACGGAAATATGCTTTTACACAATAAATTTTCCCTTACAAAAGTATTAATACCTTCATTCATTATTTCCGGATAAAAACGTCCTAATCGCACATCTTTACTAGATATATCCAACAAAAGCATAATACCATCATCTGCAAGACATGGGAAAAAGAGATTTGCAATTTTATAATATATATTTTCATCAGGAAATAAATTTTGTTGAATAAATTCATTCAATGCTTTGAATGAAAGAATAACATGGTAACGGCAATTGACATAAGCAATAAGATCTAACAAATTTTGTTCTCCATCAACATATAAACACTGAGGATTAATATTTACTTCAATTGAAATATTTGTTATTTCTTTTAGTTTTCGGTTCAAATGAAATAGATATCTCACATAATCAGGATTAGCATCAAACGCATCTATTTGAATACGTTTTAAGTTGGGAAGCTTTTCTTGAAATATTAGAATAAGTCCAAAAATTTCCCCACCCATGCCTGAGCAAAAATCAAATACATTTAATTCAGTTTTCTTAGATAGTATGTCAAAATATTCTTTATTTTCCAATAAACCGCTCATTATATAATATGCCTCTGCCACACTTCGAGGAAAATACGTTCCTAGATAAATCTTAGCAAAATCATAAGTTTGATCAGCATTAGATTTAACTTCTTCTGGATGTGGCTCATAAATTGCGCCAAAATCTTCAAAAATAATTTTATCCAGCCACCACGGTAATTGTAATATTTTGCTCATGGCAAACAACTTTTTACTATCAAAACCAAAGCGTCCAAGTAAACGCCTTTTATGTATATGTTTGCCCCGCCCATCCTTGCCTGCCCGGAAGCAGAGTCGGCGTGGGAGGGCACTACAAATTTATGGAATTATTTGGATTTCATGATAATTCGCAATAAGAAAAATCAAAAATATTATTCACCTCAAATCCGTTTTATCTCAAACTGTTATCAAATTTCAGCATTCCCCATAGCATGCATATGCTCAGCCATGAGCCTCCATATGATTAAGCGCGAGCAGTCATATGCCCGGCCACAAGCATACATATGTCCCCAATGGGTAATTTAGGCTCATGCCATTCTACGTCGGACATAGGAAAAACTACATCAGACATAGAAAATCTTATGTCGGACATAGAAATTTCTAAGTCAGACATAGGAATTGCCCCATGCGGATAAAAAAATCCCCGCCATGCCGGAACACGACGGGGATTCTCTATGAATTCAAAAAGAACGGTGTTGTCAGAACTTCACCAGCACGCGGAACACTTTGGCGGGAGCGGCAGCCCAATCTTGCATGGCCCGGAGAGCGCCCTCCGGCTCGGCCACACAGCTAATCAGCTGGTCGGCAGGGCATATGCCTTGACGCATGTAGCGGATGACGGCGCGGAAATCTTCGGGCAACGCATTGCGTGAGCCACGGATGTCAAGCTCTTTCTGCACGAACAGTTTCGTCTGGAACGACACGTCCGACTTGGCATAACCGATGCAGACCACGCGTCCCGTGAAGGCTACCTCGTTGACGGCCGTCACGTAGGTCATGGGGCTGCCCACGGCTTCAATGACCACATCCGGGCCTTCGCCTGCCGTGATTTCCTGCAAGCGGGCGTGCAGGTCTTCGGTCTTGGAGTTGATGGTGTAGGCCGCTCCAAGCGTCTTGGCCAGAGCCAGCTTCTCGTCGTCCAAATCGACGGCAATCACCGTGGCGCCACGCAAGGAAGCACGCACGATGGCTCCCACGCCAATCATGCCACAACCAATCACCATCACGGTGTCGATATCGGTCACCTGTCCGCGATTGACGGCATGGAAACCTACGCTCATCGGCTCAATCAGCGCGCAGTCGCGCGGCGAGATGCCCTCGGCGGGGATAATCTTCGTCCAAGGCACGGCGATGTATTCGCACATGGCGCCGTTGCGCTGCACGCCCAACGTCTCGTTGTGCTCGCATGCGTTCGGACGATGATGGAGGCAAGAAGGACACTTCTCACAGTTCGTATAAGGATTGATGGTGACCACCATGCCGGGCTTCAACGTGTCGGGCACATCAGCGCCGACTTCCGCAATCACGGCTCCGATTTCATGTCCGGGAATGACGGGCATCTTCACCATCGGGTTGCGGCCCAAGAAGGTGTTCAGGTCCGAACCGCAAAAGCCCACGTAACTCAACTTAACCAAAACCTCTCCGGCTTTCACGGCCGGTTTGTCCATTTCAACCACCTGCATTTCCTGAGGTGCTGTAATCTTTACTGCTTTCATTTTGTTTTTATGTGTTTTTAAAAACGTTCGTTGTTATCTATCTTAAAACCTCGTCAACTGAAACCTCAATTAACAACCTTATATCCCCGCCATCCGTAGTAGGCACAGAAGGCAAAGCATACGAGCGGCACGATGTAGGCAATGTGATACACCTCGGCATTGACGTGCATGATGTAGGCCGTCAGCTGCGGCAGGCAGGCATTACCCACGATGGCCATCACGAGGAAAGCCGAACCGCTCTTCGTGTCGCCGCCGAGGTCTTTCAAGGCCAGGGAGAACTGCGTGGGATACATGATGGACATGAAGAAGGATATGGCCAACATGGCATAGAGGCCGACCCGGCCACCGCAAGCCATGACCACCACACACAGCAACACGTTCATCAAGGCGTAAACCAGCAGCATGTCCTGCGGACGGAAACGCACCATCAGCAACGTGCCTACCCAGCGTCCCAAGAGGAATGCCAGCATGTAGAAGCCGAAGAAGGTGGTCGCCGTGTCCTCCGGCAATCCGGCGTAGGTGCAGCAATACACCAGGAACAGGCTGTTGATGGCCGTCTGACCGCCGTTGTAGAAGAACTGCGCGATGACGCCCCAGCGCAGATGCGAGCGACGGAGGACGCCGAAATTAATCAGTTTCTCCGGCGTCCCGCCCGATTCGCCTTCCACGTGGTCGCCTTCCTTTATCTTGGGCAGACGGGAAAAGACGAACACCACGGCTATGATGATGAGCAGCGTGGCCAGAATGATGTAAGGCAGTTTCATGGAGTCGGTCTCCATCTGGATGTAGCCTTCCCACCCGCCGGGATAGTCCAACGGGAGTGTCTCACGTGTGTAGGAATGGCCGCTGAGCACCAGCTTGCTCAAGAACATGGCCGCGATGAATGCGCCCAAGCCGTTGAACGACTGTGCCAGATTCAGACGACGGGGCGCCGTGTTCGGGTCGCCCAGAGCCGTCACATAGGGGTTGGCCGCCGTCTCCAGAAAGCACATGCCGGTGGCAATGATGAAGAAGATGCCCAAGTAGGCCCAATACTCCTTAATCATGGCAGCCGGGATGAAGAGCAGTCCGCCGCAAGCCGCCAGCACCAGTCCGAAGATGATGCCCGACTTGTAGCTGTAACGCTTCATGTACATGGCTATGGGGATGGGGAAGATGAAGTAGGCCAGCCAATAGAAAGTCTCGGTGAACGATGCCTCGAAGGTGTTCAGTTCACAGGTCTTCATCAACTGCCGAATCATGGTGGGCAACAGATTGCTGCTGATGGCCCACAGGAAGAAGAGGCAGAAGATGAGCGACAGGGGGATAAGATATGCGTTCTTTTTCATTGTGTTGTTTCGCTCTTTTTATTCAGACATGTTTTTGACGTAAGGCAGTTCCGCCAGATGCTTGAAACCATAGAACCGCTCGGCGTTGCGACCGAGGAACAAGGCTTTGTCTTCCGCGCTCAGCTCGTCCGACTTCAGGACAAAGTCGTATGACATGCGGTAGGTGATGGCCGTGATGGTGCGCGGATAGTCCGAACCCCACATCAGCTTGTCCATGCCCACCAGGCCGGCAGCCTCCCTGATGGCGCGCACGGCGCCACGGAACGGATAGAACTCACTGTTGAACAGCCACGTGATGCCGCCCGACTCAATCATGACGCCCGGATGGCGCGCCAGCTTGATTTGCTCCTGCCAGCCGTCGGTCGTCACCATGCCAAAGTGGCCGATGGCTATGCGCAGCTTCGGACACTCGGCAATGACTTCCTTCATCTCGCCCACCTGGGTGTCGCCGTCGGCCATGTCGATGGAGAGGATGATGTCGTGGTCTTCCATCAGATGAAACATCTCCATCATCTCCGGCGAATTGAGCATCACCCGCCCCTCGGGGAGCAACAGGCGATGGGCCGGAATCTTGATGGCCTTGAATCCCCGGCGGATAAGCTCGCGCGCTTCCTCCACGAAGCCGGGACAGCGGAACTCGCACATGCCGCACACGAAGAAGCGGTCGGGGTAACGCCGGGCCACCTCCTCGAGGTAGTCGTTCTGAATGCCGTCGATAAACTCCTGGGTGACTACGGCCGCAGAGACCTGGGCGTAGTCCATGTTGGAGAGGAACACCTCGGCCGTGTTGCGCCCGTCAATCATAAAAGGCGGAAGCATCTGGCGCACCTCGCCCAGAAACTCCGAGCGGCTACCGTTGTCCGGCAACGTGCGGATGGGCAAACCGTTGACCACCGTGTCCTGCTTCAGCCACAGATGGGAGTGCGCGTCTATTATCTTAAAGTCCATAAGTCCTTCAGTTTTATGCGCACGTTACGAATTGGCCCAACCCACACGCTTCTGGTCGCCGATGATGTCCTGCACTTCCTTCACGAGTTCCCAGTCGATGGGTTCTTCCACGTACTCGATGTTCTTCTTCACATTGTCGGGGTTGGCCGAGCTGAAGAGCGTAGTGGCGATGCGCGGATTGCTGACCGAATACTGAATGGCGAGTTTCTCAATGGGATAGCCCTTGGCCTCGCAATGTTCCGTGGCGCGGCGGCAAGCCTCGACCAACGCCTTCGGAGCGGGATGCCATGCCGGAACGCCGCGCTTAGAGAGCAGACCCATGGAGAACGGCGACGCATTGATGATGCCGATGCCCTTGCCCTCGAAGTAATCGAAATAGTCCGTCAGCATGTCATCGTTCAGGCAGTAGTGGCAGAAGCAGAGCACGCTCTCCACCGTGCCTTCGGGCACACGGTCGATGACGAACTTCAGGTTCTCCGGCTGCAGGTCGGTGATGCCCACATGTTTCACCACGCCCTCATCGCGCAATTCGCACAAGGCGGGCAGGGTTTCGTTGATGACCTGGAACATGTTGGAGAACTCCACATCGTGCACGTTGATGAGGTCGATATAGTCGATGTGCAGACGCTCCAGACTCTCGTACACACTCTCCTTGGCACGACGGGCCGAATAGTCCCACATGTTCACGCCATCCTTGCCATAGCGTCCCACCTTGGTCGAGAGGTAGTACTTCTTGCGGTCAACGTTCAGCAAAGCCTTGCCCAACACGGTTTCAGCCTTGTAGTGACCATAGTAGGGCGACACGTCGATGAAGTTCATTCCGTTGTCCACCGCCGTATAAACGGCTTCCAATGCTCTGCCTTCGTTGATTTCGTGGAACACGCCACCCAGAGAAGATGCGCCGAAACTCAAGGCCGATACCTTCATTCCGGTCTTACCGATTTCATAGTATTTCATAATTCTTAGTTATTAGAGTTCTTTTGACATACAAAAGTACGCTATTTGACCATACCCGCCAATAAGAGGACTTGTTTTATTTGCCTTTTTTGCGAAAAACACGTAGCTTTGGCAACAAATCGTTTTTAATATCGCAAACATGATGAAGAAATGGATTCTTTCGGCTGCCCTGCTGCTAGCGGCAGGAGGCCTGCAGGCACAGGAAGTGTTCGACACCTTGCTGGAGAAAGCTTCCCAAGTGGTCAACACCAACGACGTCAACGACTATAACACGAAAATCAACTACTTCTATTTCACCGCGCTCAATTACATGAAGACGCAGGCACGCCCGCAGGATGCGGCCCAATACAAGGTGCTCGACGAGCAGGCGTTGGCCATGCAGGCGTTCGTGACCGACTTCATCGGCTGGATGGCCCGCACGAAGGACGAGGACCTGCGCCTGCGCGGCATCAACCTGTTCATCGAAGCCAGCGCCGACCATCCGTTCTTCGGCGACAAGGACAAGGAAACGACCGAATCGTTTGTGGGCGACTCCAACTACATCACCCCCTTCAGCCTCGACACCGATTGGGTGACAGCCCATGCCGCCGTAAAAGAAGAACTGGAGAAGCTGAAATAGCAAAAGCACGGCTATATCTTCCCTTTATCGACGCATATGTCTTGACCCCGGCAACGCATATGTCTTCCCCCGACCAACGCATATGTCTTGATTTCAACATTCGGAGGATGGCGTCAGGAGGGGGAAGCGCGGTGTCCGCACCCGGGCCGATGCCGGTCAGTCGGAAAGATAATACGCGTTCTTCTCGATGGTGCTGAAGATGCGTTTGTCGGTGTGCGGGCGCACGCTGTCCGTCAGTTCCTGCAACGTGACGACATGATACGCATACTTCACCCGTTCGCCGGCATAGGCATATTCCACCGACGTGCCGTCGTCGCTGATGTGCCAGTAGGCCAATGGGGTGCAGCCCGGCTCATCGCCCGCCTCGGGCAGCGGGACGCACTGAAGCATCTTGCCCGACGCCATGTCGTAAATGCGCAGCACGCCGCCCGACGAAAGGGTGTAGAGCTGGTCCAGCGACGCGATGTACTTGATTTCGGACAGGTAGCTTTCGGCGTGCGACAGGTTGGGCTCGCGCCCCACTCCGTCCAGCCAATAATCGTACTCCAGCATGAACATCACCTCGCCCGTGCGGCGGTCGATCACCCGGTGATTGCCCTGTTCCACAATGGCCAGAAGGCGGCGCTCGTCCACACACATCGCGCCCGTCAACACTTCCACGCCATTACCTATGGAATAGGGCCGGATGACCATCAGGGAATCCATCTTTCCGCTGTCCATGTCCCACGTGTAGACCGAACTGTAGTCGGTCAGGAACACAGTGTGCGACGCCCCGTCATAGTCGCACAGCCGCAACACGCCGCCGTCCCCGGCCCGTGCAGGCAGGGACTTGAGCGGACGGCGCACGCTCAGGTCGTAATACTCCACCGTGCCGTCGGGATGTTCCAGCAGGAGGCCTTCGTCGGGCAGAAAGGCGTAGACCACCGATTCATAGGCAAAATCGCTCTCGCCCGACCGACGCAAGGGAACGGACAGCTCCGGAGCTCCCCACGCATTCGTGCCCGCATAGAGCTCAAACGTTTCCTTGTCCGGATTCAGAAGCACCGTATGTCCGGCGGCCTTTTGGGCGTAAGCACCGTTGTGCGTCGGAAGGGTGCCGAACTCTCCTTCCTCCACGGAACGTTCGATGTCCGTCTCCGACAGAATGGGAGTAGCCGGAACCGCCTCCGCCGGGCTTCCCCCGTTGCGCATGTAGATTTGTCCGAGCGCCACAAGCAGACGCCCGTCGCCGCTGAACACAATGTCGCCATACATCGACGGGAATGTCTGAACGACCCCGCGCCGACGATGGTCGTAGAGTATGGCCCGGTCATCGCCCGAGAATAGTATCTCCTCATAAGCCGGATTGACGGCATAAGTGATGCTGTCGCTCCACTCATCCGACCGGAAACGGTAACTCGCAATCTGTCGGCCCGTCATTGCATCGCGCAAGGTCACGTCGTGTTTCGCAATCTCCAACAACGGAGCGTCCTGCAAACGGGCCAACGCGGGGACGTCGGGAGTCTGTATGCCCACGCGCTTCAGGAAATCCCGCAAGCCCTCATCCGTATAGCACAAGTCTTCGGCCTCCTTCAAATCAAACAAAGACGTATCACTCTGTAAGGTTCCCGTTGCCGCATCCCAGACATAGAGGTTGTGAGCCGTGATGCCCACCAGCCGCTTGTCGTCAGAAGTAAAAGCCGTGAAAAGAGCTTCGACAATGTCGTCGGCTTCCAACCGGATTTCATTCCCCGTGGCCACATCGTGCAGCCAGAAGCCCGTGTTGTCCGCAAAAGCAACCTTTGTTCCCCGTCCGTCGACCGACACCGCACCGACCTGTCCGTTTTCACCCCGCAACCGGGAAAACGGGACATACAGGCTGTCGCCGCAAGCGAACGTGTTGCGCAAGGCTATTTCGGCCTCGGCCACATAGGGCCTCCCCGGAGGCAACACACGCATGACCAACGCGCGCGCCGTCTGCACATCGCCCGCCTCGACAAGCTGATTGGCCTTCTCGGCCACGGCGCGCGACTGGGCCGCGAGCATGGCGCTCCGCTCGCGCAGGATGATGTCGTTCTGCTGTTCCAGCTGCCGATTTTTGGCGGCTATCCAAAACGAGAAAAAGGCAAAGAGAAGAGCCAGCGCCGACACAAGGGCCACCCCCGTGGCTATCCGCACACGGCGCGCCTTGCGATAGCGCTGCCACAAGGTGTCGAACTGGATGTTGAACATCCGCGCGACGACTTTCACCACAGCCGCCTCGCGCCCATTTTCATTGATATTGATGCCCAGCAACTCGCGGCTGCCGTTCAGGGCGCGCAACGATTCGGGGAAGCATTCCGTCTGCGGATCGGACGAATTGGGCGTGCCGCCCACGATGAAAGGGATAATGCGCTCGGCCTTGCCCAGGTCGATGAAGCGTTGCACCTCCTTGCACACCCATCGGCTTTGCGCAGCCCGGGGCGAACAGACGACAATGAGATATTGAGACGATTCGAGGGCTTCGTTGATGGCTTTCTCGAGCACGCCGCCGCTCAGGTCGGTCGTGTCCTTGAACACGGGCCGCACCGTTTTGGGCAGGGCGGGATTCTCCTTTCTCACGTTCAGCGGCAGGTGATAGTACTCCAACCGGCGTTGCAGCCACTTTGCCCACCTCTCGTCCTCGCGTTTATAACTGATAAACGCATAATACTTGGTCGTTTCCATGCTATACTTATTCTTTCATGAACAGCCGTGCCCCGGCGACGTCAAGCGTCGCCTAAAGCTGACCGGAGCGGACACGGCTGAGCGTTTCGGGTGTCATCTGCAGAAAAGAAGCGATGTAGACCAAAGGCGCACGCTTCACAATTTCCGGATAGTATTCCAGCAACCGACGATAGCGCACGTGCGACGGTTCGAAACGCAACATGTCGGCCTTGCGCTGAGACTCCAAAAGAGAATGCTCCAGCACGGAGCGATAGAGCAACTCGATGTCGTATGATTCGGACGCCAAACGCTGGATGTCATCATAGGCTATGCCCCAAACGGCAGAGTTTTCCAATGCTTCCACCAACAAGGCGGAAGGCACGCGACGCAAGAAGCTCTCGAGGCACATCACCACATCGCCGTCGCAGGCCAGGTTCTCCGTCAGGTCCTTGTTGTATTTGAAATAGTACTGACGCAGCAAACCTTTCTCCACATAAAAAAGATAATCCTGCACCTGCCCCTCGACCAACAGCTTGGTTCCCTTGCGGGTCTTAAAAGGCACAAGCACCTCGGCCAGCCGATCCAGACACGGGACGGGCAGGGTATGATACTTCTTGGCCAGCAGACGGGCTATTTCACGCTTCTTCTCCATTGCTAATCGAGTTTCAACACGGCCAGGAATGCTTTTTGCGGCACCTCCACGCTGCCGATTTGCTTCATGCGCTTCTTGCCGCGCTTCTGTTTCTCCAGCAGTTTGCGCTTACGGCTCACGTCGCCGCCGTAGCATTTGGCCGTCACGTCCTTGCGCACGGCCTTGATGGTTTCACGGGCAATGATTTTTGCTCCGATGGCCGCCTGTATGGCAATCTCGAACTGCTGCCGCGGAATGAGTTCCTTGAGTTTCTCGCACATGCGCCGTCCCAGCTCATAGGCATTGTCCACGTGGGTCAGCGTCGAGAGTGCATCCACCGCATCGCCATTGAGCAGGATGTCAAGCTTCACCAGACGCGACGGACGGAAGTCGGACTGATGGTAATCAAAAGACGCATAGCCTTTGGAAATGCTCTTCAGCTTGTCGTAGAAGTCTATCACGATTTCGCCGAGCGGCATCTTGTAGTGCAGCTCCACACGATTGCCCGATATGTACTCCTGCTTCACCAGTTCGCCACGCTTGCCCAGACAGAGCGTCATGATGGGGCCGATATAGTCGGTGGTGGTGATGACCGAGGCGTCGATGTAAGGCTCCTCGATATGGTCGATGAGCGTCGGGTCGGGCATGCCGCCGGGGTTGTGCACCTCGGTCATGTGCCCCTGCTTGTCGTAGATGCGATAGGACACGTTGGGCACGGTGGTGATGACATTCATGTTGAACTCGCGGTCGAGCCGTTCCTGCACAATCTCCATGTGGAGCAGGCCGAGGAATCCGCAACGGAAACCAAAGCCCAGCGCAAGAGACGATTCGGGCTGGAAAGTAAGCGAGGCGTCGTTCAGCTGAAGCTTCTCCAACGACGAGCGCAGGTTCTCGAAGTCTTCCGCCTCGATGGGATAGACGCCGGCAAAGACCATGGGCTTGACTTCCTCGAATCCGGCTATAGCCTCCGTGCAGGGACGGGCCACATGCGTAATGGTATCGCCCACCTTCACCTCGCGCGAGGTCTTGATGCCGGAAATGATGTAGCCCACGTCGCCCGTCCGCAATTCGGAGCGGGGAATCATATCCATCTTGAGCACACCGATTTCGTCGGCATCATATTCCTTTCCGGTGTTGAAGAACTTCACCTTGTCGCCCTGACGGATAACACCGTTTTCTATCTTGAAATAGGCTATGATGCCCCGGAAGGAATTGAATACGGAGTCGAATATAAGCGCCTGCAGAGGGGCGTCCTCACGGCCTTCGGGATGGGGGATGCGTTCCACCACGGCTTGCAGTATCTGCTCCACGCCCATACCCGTCTTGCCCGACGCACGAATGATTTCCTCGCGCTTGCAGCCGAGCAGTTCCACAATCTCGTCCTCCACCTCGTCGGGCATGGCGCTGGCCATGTCGCACTTGTTGATGACGGGGATAATCTCCAAGTCGTGCTCGATGGCCATATAAAGGTTGGAAATGGTCTGCGCCTGCACGCCCTGCGAGGCATCCACGATGAGCAGCGCGCCCTCGCAGGCGGCAATCGAACGCGACACTTCGTAGGAGAAGTCCACATGTCCTGGGGTATCAATCAGATTGAGTATATATTTCTCGCCTTTGTACATGTATTCCATCTGGATGGCGTGGCTCTTGATGGTAATGCCGCGCTCGCGCTCCAAATCCATATCGTCGAGCATCTGCCCTTCGGTCACTTGAATCGTATTGGTAAATTCCAACAAGCGGTCGGCCAAGGTCGATTTCCCATGGTCGATATGGGCAATGATGCAAAAGTTTCTTATATGTTCCATGTAATCTAAAAACTAATATGATTAAATCGCCGGTGTTCTCGGCTGTAATAGTGCTTGCAAAGATACACTTTTCTCCCGAATCCGAAAAAGACTGCCCCATCCTAAATCGGTCATTTGCCCTCACTTGACCGTCAATATGGACGCTCATGAGCGTGAATATGGAGGCTCGCGAGCGGGCATATGGGCGCCCGCAAGCGGAAATATGGACGCTCGCGCCCGGACATGCGGGGACGCGCGACGACAACCGAAGCCTGATGACGGGGCAGGATACAAAAAGCGTCGTATCAGCTTCATCCGCAAAGGGATGCACGATACGACGTCAACGTTGCATATACTTTTTCTTCTTAACGCTTTTCAGCAGTTCATTTCAGATAACCGGCAAGCTGGTCTGCCGTAATGTTCTTGGCTATAATGATACCATTCTTGTCCAACAGGAAGTTGTTAAACCCCCGTTCCAGACGATACGTCTCAAACAACTCCGAGTCTCTTCCCGACGTGTCGACATGACAATGAGAAGGTTCCAGGCGGTCTTGTTTCACCGTCTCGCTAAATATCGAGTTGTATTCGTCAAACGAGACCGAGACCATCTTTACCGGTTGCGGCAGCCCGCTCAACGCATGGTCGAGCAGTGTGTTGCTGACACGCGACTCCGCGTCATAGCTGGCCCAAAAACTCAGAAGTACGTAATTACCCTTCAATGACTCCAGACAGTCATCCGTACGACTGTCGGTCAAGGAAAAATCCGGCGCGGCATTGCCTACGCTCAATCCGCTGGTAGGACGCGCCTTGTCAATAAAAGCTGTTAAGGAGAAAAGTAAGACTGCAACAAAAATCCATCTTACATGCTTCATGCACTACGATTTTAGTTCATACTATCCGGATCTGTCTCCGACAGTGATTTCTATCCGGAACATTACCTCTTCGTTTCCTCAATGACTTGAATAAACGGAAACGCATTCATATTCAGAAATCATGGGCGCAAAGGTCCGACTATTTTTCGTAACAGCCAAAGAAATTAATGAAAAACATGTTTTATAACATATATTTCGCCTTTTTCGGTCGATATGGCCTGCCTACCTCACGCGAAATGACTACTTTTGCTTGCTTTATATAATCAAAGCGGCTCAATCATATGGATAACATAAATACTGAACTTATTCTGATTCGCATCACCGGTCTGGACAGACCCGGACTGACAGCCTCCATCACAGAAATACTGGCCCGCTATGATGTAACCATCTTGGACATCGGCCAGGCTGATATTCACAGCACACTGTCTTTGGGCATCTTATTCAAGACTTACGAGAATCAATCGGGACACATCATGAAGGAGCTTCTGTTTGAAGCGTCCAATCTGGGTGTCAACATACGTTTCTACCCCATTTCCACGGAGGAATACGAGAATTGGGTGGGAAGACAAGGCAAAAACCGCTACATACTCACCCTGCTGGGGCGGAAACTGACGGCCAAGCAAATCGGAGCCGCCACCCGCATCCTGTCAAACCAAGGGCTGAACATCGATGCCATCAAGCGCCTCACCGGCCGCATTCCCCTGGATGAAGAAAAGGCCAGCACGCGGGCCTGCATCGAATTTTCCGTGCGAGGCACGCCCAACGACCGCCAACAGATGCAAGAAGAGCTAATGAAACTGTCGCATGACCTGGAAATGGACTTCTCGTTCCAACTGGACGACATGTATCGCCGCATGCGACGCCTGATATGCTTCGACATGGACTCCACCCTGATAAAGACCGAAGTCATCGACGAACTGGCCGACCGCGCCGGAGTAGGTCCGCAGGTGCGCGAAATCACCGAGCGGGCCATGCGGGGCGAAATAGACTTCAACGAGAGCTTCCGCGAACGCGTGGCCTTGCTGAAGGGGCTGGACGAGTCGGTCATGCAGGAAATTGCCGAAAGCCTCCCCATCACCGAAGGAGTGGAACGGTTAATGTACGTGCTGAAACGCTACGGATATAAAATCGCCATTCTGTCGGGAGGATTCTCCTACTTCGGCAATTATCTGAAAAACAAATTCGGCATCGATTACGTATATGCCAACGAGTTGGAAATTGTCGATGGCAAACTCACCGGACACTATCTGGGAGAAATCGTCGACGGACGCCGCAAGGCCGAACTGCTGCGTCTGATAGCACAGGTGGAAAACGTAGACATCCGACAAACGATCGCCGTGGGCGACGGAGCCAACGACCTGCCCATGATTTCACTGGCCGGACTGGGAATAGCCTTCCACACCAAACCGAAAGTGGTAGCCAACGCGCAACAATCCATCAACACCATCGGATTGGACGGCGTTTTGTATTTCCTGGGCTTCAAAGACTCCTATCTGGACGAACGCAGCCGCAAATTATCATAACCCACCACATATATATTATATTAAGGTATAAACAGAATAAACATCAGATATGAACTTCACAGACCTGGATCTGGACGACTGTGTCCTTGACGCACTCGACGCAATGAATTTTCAAGAATGTACTCCCGTGCAAGAACATGCCATCCCGCTGTTGCTCGAAGGCAAAGACCTGATAGGCGTGGCACAAACCGGTACGGGAAAAACAGCAGCATACCTCCTGCCCGTACTCAACCAGCTGAGCCGGGGAGAGTACAAGGAAGACGCAATCAACTGCGTCATCATGGCTCCCACACGCGAACTGGCCCAACAAATCGACCAGCAGGTGGAAGGGTTCTCCTACTTCATGCCGGTGTCGAGCGTGGCCATCTATGGCGGAAACGACGGCATTCGCTACGAACAGGAAAAGAAAGGGCTGGCCTTGGGCGCCGACATCATCATCGCCACGCCGGGACGCCTCATCAGCCACCTGAATCTGGGCAACGTAGACTTGTCCCATGTCTCATTCTTCATCCTGGACGAAGCCGACCGGATGCTCGACATGGGATTCTACGACGACATCATGCAGATTGTCAAGAACCTGCCCAAGGAAAGGCAAACCATCATGTTCTCGGCCACCATGCCCGAAAAGATACAGCAGCTGGCCAAAACCATTCTCAATGACCCCGTAGAAGTAAAGATTGCCGTTTCAAAGCCCGCCGAGAAAATCATACAGACGGCCTACGTGTGCTACGAGCGGCAAAAGCTGGGCATCATCCAGTCGCTCTTCAACGACACCAAGCCCGAGCGCGTCATCATCTTCGCCTCGTCCAAACTGAAAGTGAAAGACGTGACCAAAGCGCTCCTGCGTATGCACCTGAACGTCGGCGAGATGCACTCCGACCTGGACCAAAAGCAGCGCGACCACATCATGCACGAATTCAAGAACGGACGCATCGACATTCTCGTAGCCACAGACATTGTGGCACGCGGCATCGACATCGACGACATACGCCTGGTTATCAACTATGACGTGCCGCATGATTGCGAGGACTACGTACACCGCATCGGACGTACGGCACGAGCCAACCACGACGGGTGCGCCATCACCTTCATCAGCGAGATGGAACAAAACAAGTTCAAAGCCATCGAAAACTTCCTGGGAAAGACCATCTATAAACTGCCCGTTCCGGACACATTGGGCGAAGCGCCGGCTTACGCTCCTGCACGAAAAGCGGGCGGAGCATCCCGCGGGAAAAAAGGTTCACACGGCCGTAGCGGCAAACGCTCCAACGCGAAACCCAACAGACGCAAACCAACATCAACCAAGAAATAACCACTCAATCTTTGTCCGTCATGGTAAAACATATCGTAGTATTCAAGCTGAAAGGGACCAAAGACGAGCGCCTGACTCTGGCCCGTCAATTCAAAAGCGCTTTGGAAGCGCTCCCCGAACAAATCGCAGTCCTCAAAGACATCGAAGTGGGCATAAACGAAAATCCGGCCGAGGATTGGGACATTGTGCTCACTGCAACCTTGGAGCAGATGGCCGACGTGCCCGTTTACGCACAGCATCCTGCCCACTTAGCCGCAGCCTCCATCATAGCCAATCACAAAGAGAGCCGCGCTTGCGTAGATTACAATTGCTGAGTTTCCGAGTTTGTAAGTTCTTGCCGTCTCTTCACCAAGAACTTACAAACTCACCCAATCGACACGTCAGCGGATGGTGACCATCGTGGCGCCGAAACCATACTCCCGGAACGAAGCGTCCTGATAAGGATAGTCTTTGTATTTCGACTTCAGCTCTTTCACGATGGCGTTGCGAAGCACTCCTTCGCCTTTGCCGTGGATAAACACGATTTTCTGTCCCTTGTGCCCCTTGTACTCTTCGAGTGTACGGCGGAACACGCCCAACTGGTAATCCAACATCTCACTGTTCGACATGTTGGTCGTGTCGTCGAGCAGCTCGTGAATGTGCAAATCCACCTCCACCAAGCCGTTCTGCTTTTGCGGCTTCCGAATGGGTTGCGATTTCGGACGTTCCGGCTGCTTCTTCTGCATCAGGGCCTCCTTCAACGATTCCGCATCGGCAAAATACTGGTTCACCGGTTCATCGTCCTTCACGATGTCATACCGCAGCGAAGGCTCTTCGAAATAAACCGACGGCGTAAACGTGTGCAGCTTGTAGAACTTCACGGTGTCAACGCGCAGTTCCACGCTCACTGCTGGTTTCAGGCGGAAGCTCTTCCCGTCCTTGTAGGCCACAAGCTGCACGGCCACATGCTCCAGTTCGTTGAGCACGTCCTTGTCGAACTCCTCCAGGAACAACTTGGTGTTCGGCTCCACGGTGCCTTGCGAACGCACACTCCAGCTCGTCCCCTCGGCACTCAGATAAGTATAATACAGGTAATAATTGCTGTCGTTCACCAGATAGGCATCAAACGCTGTGGACGATATGGCCTTCACATCTTGGGGCACATAGGCCAACAGCACGTTCAGCCGCTCTCCCTCCTTGGTCTCTGCCGGACGGTAGGTTATCTCCGGCTCGCGCTCTTCCGGTTTCGGCGGTTCGGGCTGTGCCTGCGGCTTGCGCTTAATGTTGTAGTCGTCGGTATCAATCACCACACATTCGCGGATGAGCATGGGGATGTCGAATCCATCGGCATCTTCCACCAACACCGTGTCCTTTCCCTGAAAACCTTTCACTATACCGCCTCCCACTTCACTCAGGAAGCGAACTTTATCTCCTACTTTCATGTTGATTCGGTTTTAAACGTTTCTATGGTGCAAATATCGCGATATTCCACGAAACCGCCACAGCAGAGCAATGAAGATTCGACAGGAATTTACTTTCTTTGCACCCGCAAACCTACATACCTATTATATATGAAGACAGAATTTGAAAAGATGCGCAACCAAGAGCTCTACGACTTCTCCGACCCGGAAATCATGAAGAGCCTCATCCATGCCAAAGAGACATGCGCACGTTTGCAGACCATGACTATCTATAGTCCGAACTACCGCGAAGTCATCGAAGACCTCATACCCGGCTTTCCGAAAAGCGCCACGCTGTGTCCGCCCTTCCATTGCGACCACGGGCACGGCATCGTGGCGGGCGAAGGCGTGTTCATCAACTACAACTGCACGTTCCTCGACGGAGGCATGATACGCATCGGACGCGACACGCTCATCGGCCCGAACTGCCAACTCTACACGCCCCAACACCCCATGGACCACGTGCTGCGCCGCGAAACCAAAGAGACCGCCTACCCCGTCACCATCGGCGACGACTGCTGGCTGGGCGGAGGCGTCATCGTCTGCCCGGGCGTGACCATCGGCAACCGCTGCATCATCGCAGCCGGAAGCGTGGTGACAAGAGATATTCCCGACGACTCGCTGGCCGCCGGGAATCCGGCCGTAGTGAAACGGCAGCTGAACCAATAAGGCTTACCCAAGACCGGCATCCGCAAGACGGATGTCAGTCTTTCTTTTTATACTGCGGGAAGATGCCGGACAGCTTCTGCTTGATGCGTCCTTGGGAATAGCCGGTGAAGGTCTTTACTATCTTTCCCTC
>CALUJS010000043.1 GCA_944321015.1 uncultured Phocaeicola sp.
GAAATCTCGCGTCGTCCTGAATTCCTGGGTAAAATCATCTTCCTTGAGAATTACGACATGAAACTGGCCCGCCGTCTGATATCGGGTGTAGACATCTGGTTGAACACTCCGACCCGTCCGTTGGAAGCATCGGGAACTTCGGGTGAGAAAGCTTTGATGAATGGTGTCATCAACTTCTCCGTGCTCGATGGTTGGTGGCTGGAAGGTTATCGCGAGGGTGCCGGATGGGCATTGACGGACAAGCGTACCTACGAGAACCAAGCTTATCAGGACGAGCTGGATGCAGCTACAATCTACAGCCTGCTCGAGACGGAAATCCTGCCTCTTTATTATGCTCGCAACCGTAAAGGCTACTCCGAAGGATGGGTTCGCACCATCAAGAACTCCATTGCGCAAATCGCTCCCCACTACACGATGAAGCGTCAGCTGGACGACTATTACAGCAAGTTCTATTGCAAGGAAGCCATGCGTTATCATCATCTGCAGGAGAACAATTATGCCAAGGCCAAAGAACTGGCAGCATGGAAAGAGGCCGTTGCCGAGCGTTGGGACAGCATACAGGTTATCTCGACTGCACGTTCCGAAGCGTTGCTTGAAGGAGGCGTTGAAAGCGGCAAAGAGTACACCATGACTTTGGTCATCGACGAAAAGGGCCTGAACGATGCCGTTGGTGTGGAACTTGTTACCATGCATAAGGACAAAGACGGAAAAGAGCACATCTACTCCGTGGAACCCATGAAAGTAGTGAAACAGGAAGGCAATCTTTACACCTTCCAATGCGTTCACGTGCTGAACAACGCAGGCAGCTTCAGCCTGTCCTATCGCATGTTTCCGAAACATCCCGAGTTGCCCCATCGTCAAGACTTCTGCTACGTACGTTGGTTCGTATAAGCAAAAGAGATAAAATACCGATGTAAATTGTGAAGAGTAGGGAGAAAGCCACGACGGCTTTCCTCCTACTCTTTTTTTCGCCCGATATTACGCGGCGTGACGCTCCATATCCGCCGAGCCAAGCGTCAATATCAAGCGTCGCGGCTGTCATTATCACGGCGTGAGTCGCCTCTATGGGAAACAAGGCCTCTCACAATCGCAAGTGTAACAACCTCACAAACGCTATTGTAAAGTGCTAATAATAGCCATTGTAAGAGCCTTGGGCTGACGATTGCAGGCTCACTCCGACAGACGTTAAGATTTAATAGCTATCCCTCTTTGCTTATTTTGCTTTTTTCTCATTCCCATGGCTGTATTTTTTCTACATTTGCAGCAAATACAAACACAAAGTACGTACATCAACATTTTACCAGAAAAGGATTATTAATTATGGGAACTATTAAATGTATTGGTATCTTGACCTCCGGTGGCGATGCTCCCGGAATGAATGCCGCCATCCGTGCCGTGACCCGCTCGGCCATATTCAACGGATGGAAAGTGAAAGGAATCTATCGCGGATATGAGGGATTGATAAACAACGAAATCAAAGATCTGACGACCGAAAGTGTCAGCAACATCATACAGCGCGGAGGAACCATTTTGAAAACAGCACGCTCCAAAGAATTCATGACCCCCGAAGGACGTCAGAAGGCTTACGAGAACCTGCAAATGCACGGCATTGACGCATTGGTGGTTATCGGCGGCAACGGCTCGCTGGCCGGAGCACAGGCGCTGGCCAATGAGCACGACATGATATGTATCGGCTTGCCGGGTACGATTGACAACGACCTGTATGGCACCGATTCAACCATCGGCTACGACACCGCACTGAACACAATCATCGAATGCGTGGACAAGATTCGTGACACGGCCACTTCGCACGATCGCATCTTCTTTGTTGAAGTCATGGGCCGCGATGCGGGATTCCTGGCACAAAACAGCGCCATCGCATCCGGTGCGGAAGCCGCCATCATACCGGAAGATCAAACAGACATCGACCAGTTGGAGGAATTTATCAGCCGTGGTGTGAGAAAGAGCAAAAGCAGCAGCATCGTCATTGTGTCGGAAAGTCCGAAAAGCGGCGGCGCCATGCATTATGCCGAACGTGTGCGCAAGGAATATCCGCAATACGACGTGCGGGTCACCATTCTCGGACACCTGCAACGCGGCGGCACACCGAGCGCCTTCGACCGCATTCTGGCTAGCCGTCTGGGCGTGGCGGTAATCGAAGCTCTGAAGGAGGAACAGCGCAACATCATGATAGGCATCAACAACAACGAGATTGTGTACGTGCCCTTCAACAAAGCCATCAAACGCGATAAACCCATCGACAAGGAGCTTATCAATGTGTTGAACGAACTGTCTATTTAAAAGGAATCCATAATCATCGGTTGGACGACCTACCCAACCAATTAATAATAAGGAGGAAAAATTTATGTCGAAAACAGCATTTCAAGGCAACCCCGTGTTGCTTGACGGTGAATTTGTAAGTGTGGGAACACAGGCTCCGGAGTTTACAATGGTCAAAGGTGACTTGTCAACATTCGCATTGAGCGACGCAAAAGGCAAGTTCGTGGTATTGAACATATTCCCCAGTCTGGATACCGCAGTGTGCGCAGCATCTGTGCGCAAGTTCAACCAATTGGCTGCCAATTGTTCCAACACCATTGTATTGGCCATTTCCAAGGACTTGCCCTTTGCACAGGGGCGTTTCTGCACCACCGAAGGCATAGAAAACGTAGTAGCACTGTCCGATTTCAGAAATTTATCCGACTTTGGCAGAACCTACGGAGTGAGCATGGCCAACGGCCCATTGGTCGGATTGCTCGCCCGCGCGGTTGTTGTCATCAATCCGGAAGGCAAAGTGATCTACACCGAATTGGTGCCTGAAATCACAACCGAGCCGAACTATGACGCAGCACTCGCCGTTCTGAAATAACCCAATCGACGGCACGACATCAAAAAACGGAAGCATGTGTAGCATTACGCACTTCCGTCTTTTGATGTTATTACGGCAATTGTCTTCCGTTTTCTTCATTCAAAACAAAAAAGTGATTAGCCTATTTGCTGTTCACAAAAAAAGTTCTACCTTTGCACTCGCTTTTCGGCAATGAGATATAACATCAAACTTCGGGGTGTAGCGCAGTCCGGTTAGCGCACCTGCTTTGGGAGCAGGGGGTCGTGGGTTCAAATCCCGCTACCCCGACAAGCTGAAAATTAAGGGGTTATCTGATTTAGATAGCTCCTTTTTTCGTATTATCTTTGTCCGAAAATAAGGCTGTTAACAGATAAATCATCATACCACAATGGGACTACTATTTACTTTACCTCAGGGCAAAAGCCAAGAGCGCACGCTGCAACTGAATTTCGGAGTGGAAACCGTGGCCGTGGCGGCATTCCTGCCCGCAGAGTGGCATAGCCAAAGCATTATACAATTGACCTGGCCTCACGAAGGAACCGACTGGGCACCGATGCTCGATGAAGTAGACGAATGTTACGTAAATCTGGCTGTGGAAATCGCCCGACGACAGCATTTGCTCGTTGTCACCCCTGAGCCGGACCGGGTTGAGGGTTTACTGCGTAACAAGGTGGATGCCGACCGACTCCACATCGTTGAATGTCCTACAAACGACACTTGGGCACGCGACCACGCATTCATCACCATGCTCACGGAGCAAGGCCCTCTCCTGCTCGACTTCTGCTTCAACGGCTGGGGAATGAAGTTTGCCGCCAATCATGACAATCGGATAAACCGTCGGCTGTTTGCCTCGAATATCCTGACCGGAGCCTATCGCAACTGTCTGGATTTCGTGCTGGAAGGAGGCTCCATTGAAAGTGACGGACGAGGTACCTTGCTTACCACCTCCGCCTGTCTGTTTGCCCCTAATCGGAATGAAACAAAAAGTCAAAAGGACATTGAAGACTATCTCAAATCGATGTTTCATCTGGAGCAAATCTTATGGCTGGACCACGGGCATCTGGCCGGAGACGATACGGACAGCCACGTCGACACATTGGCACGCATGTGTCCGAATGACACCATCGCCTATGTGAAATGCACCGACCCTTCCGACGCACACTATGAGGACCTGGCCCGCATGGAGGAACAACTGAAAACCTTCCGCACACTCGATGGCAGAGCCTACCGCCTGCTGCCACTGCCCATGCCGGATGCCATTGAACACGACGGCGAACGCCTCCCCGCAACCTATGCCAACTTTTTGATTATGAACGATGCCGTGTTGTATCCCACGTATAATCAACCGCAACACGATGCCGAAGCCGCCGAGGTGTTGACCGAAGCTTTTCCCGGATATGACATCGTGGGGATAGATTGTCGTGCGCTCATCAAGCAACACGGCTCGTTACACTGTGCCACAATGCAATATCCCGCCGGATGCTTTGCACAAACACTACGGGAACAATCGGTAACAATGGTTTCAAAAGAAGATAACGTTGCGTATAATCCGGATCGTAACATGATTATTTAATAATAATACATATCGCTATGAGAAAAATTAAAGTCGGCTTGATACAACAAGCCAACACGGAAGACGTACAAAGCAATCTCGAAAAATTGAGCCTGAACATTGCCGACGTGACCGATAAAGGTGCAGAGTTGGTTGTGCTTCAGGAACTTCATAATAGTCTGTATTTTTGCCAGACTGAAAATACGGCCAACTTTGACTTGGCAGAGCCTATACCCGGCCCTTCCACAGACTTTTTTGGTCGGTTGGCCGCCCGCCATGGCATCGTGCTGGTGGCCTCGTTGTTTGAAAAGCGGGCAGCCGGGCTTTACCACAACACGGCCGTAGTGTTTGATAAGGACGGCAGCATGGCCGGGAAGTATCGCAAGATGCACATCCCCGACGACCCTGCCTATTATGAGAAATTCTACTTCACGCCCGGCGATCTCGGTTTCAGGCCTGTCCGCACCAGCATCGGAGTGCTGGGTGTTCAGGTGTGTTGGGACCAATGGTATCCGGAGGGCGCCCGCCTGATGGCTTTGCAAGGAGCCGAAATATTGATATATCCTACGGCTATTGGATGGGAAAGTACGGATACGGATGAAGAGAAATCCAGACAGCTCAATGCTTGGATTACCGTACAGCGGGGACATGCCGTAGCCAATGGGCTTCCGGTGGTAGCCGTCAATCGTGTGGGACATGAAGCTGACCCTTCACATCAAACCAACGGCATCAGCTTTTGGGGAAACAGCTTTGTTGCCGGACCACAAGGCGAACTGCTGGCACAAGCCGGGAACCGGGAAGAAGAAAATCTGTTGGTTGAGATTGATATGGAGCGTTCGGAAAACGTACGCCGCTGGTGGCCTTTCCTGCGTGATCGTCGCATAGAGACTTTTGGCGATTTGACTCGGCGATTTATTGATTAATCTAATCTTAAGAGTATAGAAAAAGAGAGCGTGTCGCCCCCGTGGAGGAATGACACGCTCTCTCTTTTTCAATCACAATGTTTCTCATTTCATCGTACCGCCGATGATATCCAACAATTCGCTTGTGATAGCCTGCTGACGTCCCTTGTTGTACATCAGGTTCAGCTCTTGCAGCAATTCATTTGCATTATCGGTGGCTTGTTGCATGGCAACGGTGCGGGCAGCATGCTCCGATGCGTTTGAATCAAGCAATATGGTATATATCTTCATGCGCAAGGTCTTAGGCAGTAACCGGGTAACCAGCTCTTTAGGCGAAGGTTCCACGATGTAGTCCGACATGCCTTCTCCATTCTCGTCTTCCGATTGCAATGCAAGCGGCAAGAACGTTTCGTGCATGACAATCTGCGTAGACGTTGACTTGTAGTGTGTATACACCAACTCCACTCTGTCTATTTCCTTTTTCAGGAAAAGCTCCATCAAGTGTTCAGCCAGCGCAGATGCATCTTTGTAGGCCGGTTTATCGCCGATTGCCTCATAATCTTTCAACAGCGAGTATCGTTTGCTCAACGATTGAGAGACTTTGCGGCCGACCGGATATATCAACAAATGCTCTTTTCCAAGCTTTTTGGCGTACTCTTCCAACACGGTGTCGGCTTGTCGTATGACATTGCTGTTAAAACCACCGCATAAACTAGAATTGGAAGCAACCACAACTACGGCAACCCGTTCCGTCGGACGTTCTTCCGTGAATGGGGACACTACAGTCACACCACTCGACAAGAAATTATGCAGAATGGTTCCCAGTTGTCGGTCATAAGGAAGCATGTTCTCAATCGCAGTTTGGGCCCGGCGCAACTTAGTAGATGCGACAAGCTTCATTGCCGATGTAATTTTCAAGGTGCTTTGTACAGAACCTATTCTTCCTTTTATCTCTTTCAGTGACGCCATAGCTTATTTCTTTAGTTTCAAACAAACATCTGCCGCAACTTCCCTAATAATCTTTGTTACATCATCATTGATTGCGCCCGTGGCCAATATGTCAAGGACATCTTTTTGATGCACCGTACGCATATTCTCAAGAAAAGCATCCTGGAACTCATGCACTTGACTTACATCGATATCCTTCATCAGACCTTGTGTTCCACAATACAAAATGGCTACCTGTTCGGAAACCGGCATTGGAGAATATTGCGGTTGTATCAGCAATTGATTATTTTTTCGTCCACGATCAAGAGCCATTGCTGTCACAGGGTCGACGTCACTGCTAAACTTGGAGAATGCCTCCAACTCACGATATTGAGCTTGGTCAATCTTCAAAGTTCCGGCCACTTTCTTCATGGCCTTGATTTGTGCACTACCACCAACACGCGACACGGAAATACCCGCATTGATGGCCGGACGGAAACCTTGGTTGAACAAGTCTGTTTCCAAGAATATCTGACCGTCAGTGATAGAAATCACGTTTGTCGGAATATAGGCAGATACGTCTCCTGCTTGAGTCTCAATGATTGGAAGTGCTGTTAACGAACCTCCTCCCTTAACCTTGCCTTGAAGACTTGCCGGAAGGTCGTTCATTCGTTCTGCCACTTCTTGTTGTTGAATAATCTTGGCAGCTCGCTCCAACAAGCGTGAATGCAAATAGAAGATGTCACCCGGATAAGCCTCACGTCCGGAAGGACGACGCAAAATCAGAGAAACCTCACGATATGCCACAGCTTGTTTGGACAAGTCGTCGTAAACAACCAAGGCATGACGTCCGGTGTCACGGAAATATTCTCCGATGGCAGCACCGGCGAAAGGTGCAAAATACTGCAATGCAGCCGGCTCTGCAGCCGTAGCAGAAACAACTACAGTATAAGGCATGGCGCCTTTTTCTTTCAACACATTCACTATGTTGGCTACCGTTGACGCCTTTTGGCCGATCGCCACATAAATACAATATACGGGCTTCCCGGCTTCATAATTGGCGCGTTGGTTGATAATCGTGTCGATGGCAATCGAGGTTTTTCCTGTCTGACGGTCGCCGATAATCAGCTCACGCTGGCCACGACCGATAGGAATCATTGAGTCGACTGCCTTCAAACCCGTTTGCAGCGGTTCGGTTACCGGCTGTCGATATATCACACCCGGTGATTTGCGTTCCAATGGCATTTCTATCATTTCGCCACCAATCTCGCCCTCTCCGTCCAAAGGTTCTCCCAATGGGTTTACGACACGCCCTAACATATTTTCGCTGACGAGGATGGAAGAAATGCGTCCAGTACGTTTTACCACCATACCTTCTTTGATTTTATCGGTAGGGCCTAACAAGACTGCTCCCACATTGTCTTCCTCCAGATTCATCACGATAGCTTTTACTCCATTGTCGAACTCAAGCAACTCTTCGGCTTCGGCATTTCGCAATCCGTAAATACGAACCACACCATCGCTTACCTGAAGCACCGTACCAACTTCTTCAAATTGAAGACTTGTATCAATGCCTTTCAGTTGCTCAAGCAAAACGCTGGAAACTTCGCTTGGTTTTATATTTTCAGACATGTTTTCTTGTTTAATTATACAATTTTTCTATTCTTTTCCATAAACTGACGATGAATCCTGCTGAGTTGAGTCGCAACACTGGCATCCAAACGATTGAAATCAACGTCTAAGATAAATCCGCCTTCGATGGAAGGCTCAACAACAGTCTCAAATTCGACAGTTCCCTGAGTACCTTTTACAATCATCATTCTCATGCGGTCTTCGATTCTTTTATCGACCGGAGTTGCCGTAACCAATCTACCAATAAGAATATTGTTCTGTTTACGATACAGGTCGACATACGAACAAGCCATGAACTGAATAAACTTTTCCCGATGTTCTTTTAAGACAAGTGCGAAAAAACGCTCCGTTTCTTTGCTCACATTGCCCCCTGAAGCACTACGGAGTAAGTCTATCTTAGCTTCCACAGAAAGCAAAGGATTATCCAGCGCTTTACGCAAAGCAGGAACTTGCAGATAGCTGTCGGCTAACGTGGACATTTCACGATAGACCAGCTTTTCCTGCTTGCTTTCCTTTGCAAACAAATATAAAGCCTTTGCGTAGCGTTTTGAGATTACTCCAGTGTTCATAGCTCATTATTTTTTAGAATCGGAAACTTCATCGAGCATACGTTCGATCATTCCATTTTGTTCCATCTCGCTTGAGAGTTGTTTACGAAGTACTTTCTCAGCCACTTCTACAGACAATTCTGCAACCTGTTTACGGATGTCGCGGATGGCATCTTCTTTTTCTTTCTGAATTTGTTTACGCGCTTCTTCTAACAAACGCCCTCCTTCTGCTTTTGCTTTGTCTTTCGCTTCATTCACGATTTGAGTGCGGGTTTCCATTGCTTCCTTCAGAATACGGGCTTGCTCTTTGCGGGCTTCAACCAAAATGGATTCACTTTCTTCTTTGATATGCGATAATTTCTCGTTGGCTTCACGTGCCGATTTCAATGAATCGTCTATATATTGCTTGCGCTCATTCACCATGTTGACCAAAGCCGGAAAACCAAACTTTGCCAATATGGCCAAGACGATAATGAAAGACACCAGCATCCAAAAGAAAGTACCAAAATCTGGTGTAAGTAGTTCCATAAACTAAGCCTCGATTTTGAATTACGCGTAGAGAGCCAACAGACAAATGATAACAGCAAACAATGCTACACCTTCAATCAAGGCACCAATGATAATCATGTTCATACGAATGTCGCCGGCAGCTTCAGGCTGGCGTCCGATGGCTTCCATGGCAGAACCACCAATCTTACCAATACCAATACCAGCACCAATTGCTGCCAAACCTGCGCCGATTGCGGCACCTAATTGTGAAATACCTGCTGCAGCAGCTTGTAACATAATTAAAGATAACATAATTCTCAGTTTTTAAGTTTATTACTAAATTTTATTTCCAAATTCTCAAATTAATTAAGCGTGTTCTTCGTGATGCACCCGGGCTAAACCTATAAACACAGCCGATAGCATCGTAAAGACATATGCTTGAATAAATGCAACCAATATCTCCAAACAAGACATGAAGATAGAAAACAGCACGGAAATGACCGTCATGGAAGTGCCCAAAACAGCACCTAATGATGCGGTAATGAAGATTATGGACACTAATGACAGGATGATGGCATGTCCGGCCATGATGTTTGCAAACAGACGGACCGTCAAAGCAAAAGGTTTCGTGAAGATACCAAACATTTCAATGACAGGCATGAACGGTACCGGAACTTTTAGCCAAGTAGGCACATCCGGCCAAAATATCTCCTTCCAGTATTCTTTGGTTCCAAATATGTTTACCGCCAAGAAGGTCATCAACGCCAAGAACAAGGTAATGGCAATATTGCCCGTCACGTTACCGCCTCCGGGGAATATGGGAACCAACCCCATCAGATTGTTGATGAAGATAAAGAAAAAGGCTGTAAGCAAATAGGGAGCGAAACGTTTATAATCCTTTCCCACACAACTGACAATCACATCGTCGTGAATCATCATCACAAACATTTCCATGAACCCCACAAAACCTTTGGGAGCTTCCGAACTGGGTTTGCGATTCTTGTACCAACGAGCGACCCCAACCATGATAATGACCAACAGCAAACTGTTAATCATCAAGGAAAGAGCTGTCTTCGTGATGGATATGTCAAAAGGACGCGCTTCGTTACCTTGAGCATCCTTCTCAACCACTTTGCCTGCATAGTTGCCTTCTGAAGCGATGTAAAAACCTTCATACTCCTCACCATGCGACAAGTGGGATGACGAAAACACATGCCACCCCGTATTCGCGCTATACACAATTACCGGAAGAGGTATCGACACATGAGCATCACCATATGTAAACAGGTGCCATTCGTAGGCGTCACGAATATGCCCGAACACTATTTCCTGCACATCGACCGTGCTTTTTTCCCCGGCTGACTCATGGTCGTTTGCATGTGCCGGCAACAGGCCGATCATGCAAACAAACAGAAATAATCCAAAACAGCGTAATGTTTTCATTTTTTCTTATTTTCTTTTTTCATTTCCATCTCAAAGCGGAGGAAAAAACAACTTTCGAATATCAGATATATGAAATAGTAAATAAGGAATGTCCAAAGATAGGCTTTTGTCTGGATGTTTATCAACATGCCATATATTGCCAGAAATATGGCGCCTATCACCAGCTTTGCTCCTTTGTCTATAACATATACCATCAATGATTTATCAGGTGTGTGTTTATGTACAAATTCAAACAAATAGATGAATATGAATCCAAATACATAAAAGAACAATGGTATCAACGGGTAATAAGGAGAATAGTATTCCGCAAAAAACAATTGGAAGACTTCTGCTCCTCCCCATCCCAGTACTAACATCAACAATGTTAAAGAGATGATAAAGGTCCTTTTAACCTTATCCAACATAGCACTCGACGTTATTGTTCCACACAAACTGACACCTCGTTTTTCTTTACTTCAACGAAACCTCCCGCAATTTCTAATAGTTGCTCGCCTTCGGAAGTCGTGTACTTTATCGTACCTTTCTCCAAAGAAGACAACAGAGGAGCATGTTTGGGCAACACCATGAAAATGCCTTTTGTTCCGGGCAGAGTCACGTCGCTGACCTCTCCTTTGAATAGTGTCTTTTCAGGTGAGACTATTACCAAATTCAAGTTTTTCGTTTCCATAATCAGTCGTTCTTTTGCTTGGCTGCATTCAACAGACGGTTACCCTTTTCGATTGCGTCTTCAATGGTTCCGACGTTCAAGAATGCTTGCTCGGGCAAGTGGTCGACTTCGCCATCCAATATCATCTTGAATCCCTTAATGGTGTCTTCAATGGATACCATTACGCCGGGAACGCCTGTAAACTTTTCCGCCACGGTAAACGGTTGAGAGAGGAAACGCTGCACACGACGTGCACGATTCACGGTAATGCGGTCTTCTTCCGACAATTCATCCATACCGAGAATGGATATGATGTCCTGCAACTCTTTGTTGCGTTGAAGAATCTGCTTTACACGTTGTGCCGTTGCATAATGCTCTTCGCCCACAACCAGCGGGTCCAAAATGCGCGACGTAGAATCCAACGGGTCTACGGCCGGATAGATACCCAGCTCCGTAATCTTGCGGCTCAATACGGTTGTTGCATCCAAGTGGGTGAATGTTGTCGCGGGAGCAGGGTCGGTCAAGTCGTCGGCCGGCACATAGACTGCCTGCACGGAAGTGATTGAACCGTTCTTGGTCGAAGTAATGCGCTCCTGCATCTGACCCATTTCGGTTGCCAGCGTAGGCTGATAGCCTACTGCCGACGGCATACGTCCCAGCAAGGCAGAAACCTCCGAACCGGCCTGAGTGAAACGGAAAATGTTATCGATAAACAAGAGGATGTCGCTTGACTTTCCATCCTTGCCGCCTTGGTCGCGGAACGACTCTGCAATGGTCAACCCCGACAGGGCTACCGAAGAACGTGCACCGGGAGGCTCGTTCATCTGGCCATACACAAGCGTTGCCTGCGATTTCCGGACTTCGTTATAATCTACTTTGGAAAGGTCCCATTCGCCTTTCTCCATGCCTTCTTCAAACTCTTTGCCATAGCGGATTACGCCCGATTCGATCATCTCGCGCAACAAGTCGTTGCCTTCACGGGTACGTTCTCCCACACCGGCAAATACGGAAAAGCCGTTGTGCCCCTTGGCAATGTTGTTGATTAGCTCCATGATGAGCACTGTCTTTCCCACACCGGCGCCGCCGAACAAACCAATCTTTCCACCTTTTGCATAGGGTTCAAGCAGGTCGATGACTTTGATTCCGGTATAAAGCACATCACGGCTGGTAGCCAATTCTTCAAACTGGGGAGGCTCACGGTGAATCGGATAAGCGCCTTTGCGGTCCAATGCTTTCATACCATCGATGGGGTCACCGGTAACATTCATCATGCGGCCTTTTACCTGGTCGCCTACCGGCATCGTGATGGGCTGTCCGGTCGGAACAACCTCCATGCCTCTCCGCAAACCATCCGTACGATCCATTGCCACCGTGCGTACCGTGTCTTCGCCAATGTGCTGTTGTACTTCAACAACCAAAGTACGACCATCAGGACGTTTGATTTCTAGCGCGTCATGTATACGCGGAAGGCGTAAGTCCGTATCCATGTCCTTTCCTTCAAAAAGGACGTCGATTACCGGGCCGATAACTTGCGAAATATGTCCTACTAATTGTGACATAAGAAATCTTTTATTGTTAATAAATCAATGTTTTTTTATCCGAGTCCAAAGATAGGAAAAATTTCAGGTCTATTCTTATTCTTCTAGAAGTATTTTTAGAAAAAATAAACCGCCTTCATTTATGCTTTCACTTTCAACTTTTCACATTTCGCCCAATAATTACAAGAACATAGAAACAAAGTGTTTTATGTAACACTTTGCTCTATATTCTGTTATTTTGGCGATAGTTCTTTGTTGCATCTTTTGCAGTTTTCCTATTATGGTTCCCGATATGCCCGACACGTTTTTAACACAGTTAAATAGTTTGTCCCGGATGCGTAAACGTCTCGGATCAATAATAGCTCCCTTCTATACCTTAATATATATAGGAGCCGGGTCAGCAGACGACCACCCGGGCGGCTACCGCCTTGCATTTGTCGCGCAAAGCGTCCATGTCGTCGCCCAACGGAGCGTTGCAAAGCATCACGCCCATCCGACGATTGATTTTGGTGTATGGCTTGCCGAATATGCGGATGTCGGTATCCGGTTCGCGCAACGCGTCAGCCACTCCTTCGTAACGCGGCTTCTCTTGACTTGCTATGCCCGACAGGATGACGGCACTCGCTCCCATGCGCTCTTGCGTAATCGCAGGAATAGGCAGGCCGAGCACCGCGCGACAATGCAGCTCAAACTCGTTCAGGTTCTGCGTCCCGGCCAAGGTCACCATGCCCGTGTCGTGCGGACGGGGAGACAGCTCGGAGAAATACACGCCTTTGTCATGGCTCAAGAAGAATTCCACACCCCAGATGCCGGCTCCCGTCAATGCACGCGTCACCTTTTCGGCCATCTCCTCGGCTTCCTTCAAATGTTCGGGGGCAATGGCAGCGGGCTGGAAGCTTTCCCTGTAGTCTCCGCCTTTCTGCACGTGTCCTATCGGGGCGCAGAACAATGTCTTGCCCTCTCGCTGAGTAACCGTAAGCAAGGTGATTTCACTATCAAATCGGATAAGCTCCTCAATGATAAGCTCCTTGATGTCGCCACGGCTCCCGTTGCATCCGTATTCCCATGCCTGCTCCAGGTCGGCGTCGCTTTTTACCACGGACTGTCCTTTGCCGGAAGAAGACATCAACGGTTTCACCACACACGGATAGCCTATCTCTTTGGCGGCGGTCTTCAGTTCGTCCAAACTCTTGGCATAGTAATAGCGGGCGGTACGAAGACCCAGTTCCTTGGCTGCCAAATCGCGGATGGCCTTGCGGTTCATGGTGAAATTGACAGCTTTGGCACTTGGCACGACCTGAATGCCTGCCTGTTCGCAATCATATAAGCGTTCGGTACGGATGGCTTCTATTTCGGGCACGATGATATCCGGCGCATGTTTCTTCACCACGGCCATCAACTGCTCTCCGTCGAGCATATCGAACACTTCGCATTCGTCGGCCACCTGCATGGCCGGCGCTCCGGCATAGGAATCGCATGCGACAACATGCTGTCCCAGACGCTGTGCGGCAATTACGAACTCTTTACCTAATTCTCCCGAACCTAATAAAAGGATTTTCTTTGTCATAACACAATACTGTCTTTTTTTGATTATTTATGGAACAAAGGTAAGCATTTTCGGATAAACCGGAAACAATGCCTTTCAGAAGTCTTACCGTCATGGTGCCCCGCAGCGGGAATATTGGCGCCCGTGAGCCGACATATGAGCGCTCGCGAGCCGGCATATGGACACTCGCAAGCCGACATATCAACGCTCGACGGTATATTTTTCATCCATCATTTGGAGATTGGACATAATTCTGTATTTTTGCAGCCGGTTTGGTGATGCAAGGCTCGTTCCGGGCCTCGCATAAAAGGGAATCCGGTGAAAATCCGGAGCAGTGCCCGCTACTGTAAACCCCATGTCTTTTTATCGAAGACATTAGAAGAAAGAGGAATCTTCTCCACACACATTGACCACTGTTTCAGTCATGCCGTCGGTTGCATGCAACGAAATGGGAAGGTGGATTCCTCCGGGGATAGTCAGGAAACCTGCCAGACTGGGATGATAACTATGCTTTCGGGACAAAAGCATTTATTATTAACTTCTTAATTATTTATCTTTCAATGAAAAGGAAACTATTTGTGGCTGCCCTTCTAGGCGCATGCTGTAACGGGAGTATTCACGCACAATGTACCATTACGGGCAAAGTGGTAGACGCCGAAAACAACGAGCCTGTTGCGGGAGCCACCGTCCGTTTGCGGGAAACAAACATCGGATGCACAACGGACGACCGTGGAGCGTTCACTTTGCGAAATGTGCCCGAAGGCAACCACGTGATGCGCGTCAGCCATCTGGACTACACGCCGCAAACGCAGACCGTGAGCAACAATGACGAAAACGTGCTGGTCAGAATGAGAGAGGATGTAGTCAATCTCAATCAGGTAGTGGTGACAGGCACCGGCACCCATCATCGGCTGAAAGATTCTCCCGTACCCGTGGAAGTCATTACGCAAAAGGAATTGCAACAGGCCAATGCCGCCAACATTGAGGATGCCCTGTTGAAGCTGGTTCCCTCCATCTCTTTCCAAAGCACCTCCATGTCCAACAACATTTACATGAACGGACTTTCGGGTAAGTACGTCCTGGTAATGGTGAACGGACGCAAGCTGGCAGGCGACACATCGGGCAACATCGATTTCAGCCGCATCGACCCGGCACGGGTGAAACGCATTGAAATCATCAAGGGGGCAGCATCGGCCCTGTATGGCAGCGATGCCATTGCCGGTGTCATCAACATCATTACCAACGAAGACACGAGCGACATGATAAATGTCACATCGGACACTCGCGTCAGCTCACACGGACGTATCAGCGAAAGCGTAAATGCCGACGTAAACATCGGAAAATTTTCCTCGCACACGGCTTACCGCAGACAGCAGTCCGACGGATGGAAACTGAGCGACTATGAAGAGGAAGACGACGGCACACTGGCTGAAACCGACAAACAGCCCGTGTATCACTGGTTTACAAATGATTTCAGCCAGAGCTTCACCTACAGACCTACCGAACGGCTGTCAATCGATGTTTTCGGCACCTATTCCACGTATGAAAACGATCGCGCACCGGCCGTGGCTTACAACATCAAGCACAAAACATATCAATACGGCGGAACGGCAAAATACCGTCTTCCCCACTCGTCTTATCTGGAACTGGGCGCGAACACCACGAACTATCGTTCGTTTCAACAATATACAAAAGCCAGCGGAGGACATGATGAGGGCGAAAACATGAACAGCAAAGATCAGGACTACACGAACGTCTACCTGAAAGGTGTGTTCAAATTGGGAAATGCCAACATGCTGAATGTCGGTCTGGACTACGTGGGCGATGCCCTGAAGTCAACAGGCACCAGTAATTTGGGCGACATGAAGGACCGCACCATGTATACCCTGGCCTTCTATGCGCAGGATGAAATCAAAATCACTTCCGGGTTGAGCGCCGTGGCCGGATTCCGTTACATCTATCACGAAACATTCAAAAGCCGGTTCGACCCGAAAGTGTCTTTGATGTACAAATGGGGCGATCTTAATCTGCGCGCTTCATATGCATCGGCGTTCCGTGCGCCCACATTGCAACAGCTCTATGCCATCTCCGAAAAGAGCAACAAAATCACAATGGGCAGTCTCGACCTGAAAGCAGAACACAGCAACTTCTATAACCTGAATGCCGAATACAACAACAAATACGTCTCTGCATCCGTTTCTGTCTATCAGAATGACATCCGCAATCTGATTGATTACAAGGAAATGGAACTGACTGCCGAAGACCATGCCAACGGCATCATCTCACGCAAGGCATACGCCAACATTGGCAAAGCCCGTATCCAAGGTTTTGATGTCGGCTTTAACGTTCGTCCTGGAGGCGGGTTTACATTCGGAGCGACCTATAATTATACACACGCCCAAGACCTCATAGCCGACACTCCGCTGGAGCGGAGCATACGTCATGCAGCCACATGCAATGCCGGCTGGAGCAAGCAATGGGGTATTTACACTCTGAACGTGAACGTGTTCGGACGCTATCAGGGCACCCGTTGGTCAGACACCTACGATTCTTCGCCCGCATTCCAGACTTGGGACCTGACTACGCGCCACGTTGTCCGCTTGAAAGCATTCACTCTCGAACCGGGACTGGGCGTGGAAAACATCTTCAACTACCGTGACGATCGTCCGTATAACAGTCATTATGCGACCGTGACACCCGGACGTTCGTTCTTTGCCAGTCTGTTAGTACGTTTCCGTCAGTAATTATGAGCAAACTGTCCATTTACTCCATAAGCTTGCTACTGACGACAGTCTTTTCTCTGGCCTCTTGTCGGAATACGCGCCACGATGCCCAATCACCACAAACGGGCATCGTGGTAGATTCCGTCTATGTGCCTCGTCATGCCAAGGGGTTCCGTGTCACTTATCGTTCCGACGGCGTGCGGCTGCTCGACATTCAGGAACCCACCTTGGCGGATGCCCCGACGGAACGGTTCGTCCTCGTGCCGCGCGGTCTGGATGCCGACAGCCTGCCGGAAGATTACACCGTAATCCGCACGCCTGTGCAGCGAATCGTGTGCATGACCATGACACAGCTGAAGTGTTTCAGCATGTTGCAAGCCTATGATTGCGTGGTAGCCACCAGCGACACGCGGCGCATGCAAAATCCGGAGTGGCTGGCACGTCTGGCCGACGGCCGTACGAAACGCATCGGCATCGAAGGCAATTTCAATACCGAGATTGTCATGGCAACCAATCCGGAACTGATATTGATTTCGCCTCACCGACGCGGCGGTTATGAAGTGTTGGCACAGACCGGAGCCCCTCTCATGCCATTTTGGGCCTTCAATGAGACATCTGCCCTGGGATTGAGCGAATGGATTCGTATTGCAGGCCTGTTACTGGGGAAAGAGCAAGAAGCCATAACACTATTTTCCGATATGGAACGGGAATACAATCACTGGAAAACGATTGCCGCCACGGTGAAACATCGTCCTACGGTATTTAGCGGCGAGCTGCGCGGCGGCCATTGGTACGTTCCCGGAGGACAAAGTTTCTATGCACGCTTGTTTGCAGATGCCGGAGCCGAATATTTTTACAAGGATGATTCTCATACGGGAGGCGTCATTCTCGATTTTGAGCAAGTATATGCAAAAGCGTACAATGTGGAATTCTGGCGCGTGATGAACGGCTTTCCCGGATTGTTCACCTACGATGCCTTGCAGGCAACAGACGAACGCTATGCCGATTTTCGTGCATTTCGGGAACGTAAGGTTATTTATTGCAATCTCTCCTCTACTCCACTCTACGAAAACATGATTGGCATTCCACATATCTTACTGAAAGATATGCTCAAAGCCATGCATCCGGGATTGCTTCCCGATTACACTCCGCAATACTATCGTTTATTGAAGTAAATGTTCAGCGAGATACCCAACAAGGAAGCGGCAGTACCAATTGTATGAATGAATGGTTCTGCCGCTTTTGTTGTCGAAAGAGGTGCATTTGTTCTCATGGTTATCATGGTGTTATATGGTTAAGATTATTGGTTCCGTTGCAATGCTTCTTCATAGATTTTCCTAATACGTTCGCGCAGATGGAGCGAACTGATGACCTCCAGCGAACGGCTGCGCGAGAGTAACTCCATGACAAAGTCATTGGTAATGCGCAAACGAACCTTAATGCGAAACTCATCCTCGGTGTCTGCCAGCACCTGCTGTGAATGATGCAAAGGGCATGACTTCAAGAATCTGCCGTCAAGTTCGTCATATTTCAACTCGACATCCTCCACCGGAGTACACGGGTCATTCCAAATGCCATAACAATCTTTAAAGTAGGCTTGCATGTCTCCAAGCTCGCGCCGCTTGAATGTTTCGTTGTCCTTTACTTCCAAATTGTTGATGCGATCCACTCCAAATGTCTTCAATATTTCGTCATCATAGGCCAAAAGATACCAACGTTGATTAGATTCCTTCAGATAGTAAGGATGTACGTTTTTCTCTACCACTTTGCCATTTTGCCGCGGCAATGTGTAGTGAAATTTCACCGGATGGGAATATCTGATGGCGCTTATCAGATAAGGCAGCCATTCGCTATGAAGCGGACGATGGTGCTCGGCCAGCACATAGGAATCCAGATGAGTGTCCTGTGCCAAAGCATTCAACAAATCGAAGTTCATCAACAGCTGTTCGTAGCGTTCCTGCTTGAATGTGTCCCATTCGCGGATGTAATATCCGTTTTTGTCATTACTGATATCGATGCCAAACAATTCTCGAATAGCTGCAATGTCGCGTTCGATGGTGCGACGCGACACCTCATCATAACCTCTGACAGACATGCTCCGGTTGACATACTCCACAAAATCATTGGTCGGCACGTGACATCCGGGTGCCTTCAGCCTATCGACTATCGTCAACATACGTGATATGATTGCCAATTGTAATGCCATCTTTTTTACTTCTTTGCGTTGATGCTGCAAATATAGAGGGGCAAAACGACAAAACATGTCGTTCCGAGAAAAATCTTCTGAAAAGTGCGCTTGTAGCTGCTGCGTCATCAAGGCAACGAAGCTTCCATATGCCCGGACGTGCCTGTCCATATCCCGGCTCGCGAGCGGACATATGGGCGCTCGCGTCTGTCCATATGGCGGCTGAACAAGGGGCATCCATAAGAGAAAAGGAGCACGCGTTCCATAGGGACAAGCATTGAAAAATCCCCCACCCTCTTATGATATCTAGACCGAAGTTTGTACCTTTGCCACTCATAATGAAACAGACTATATGAATATAGCAATAGTAGGAACCGGTTATGTCGGACTGGTAAGCGGCACATGTTTTGCCGAAATGGGCGTCAACGTGACATGCATTGATATTGACCAACAGAAAATAGAGAAGCTGCAACAAGGCCAAGTTCCCATTTACGAACCGGGACTCGACGAAATGGTGCTGCGTAATCAACGCGAAGGACGACTTCATTTCAGTACTGATTTGACTTCATGTCTTGACAATGTGGAAATTGTATTCAGTGCCGTGGGTACTCCGCCTGACGAAGATGGCAGTGCCGACCTGAAATATGTGCTCGACGTAGCACGCACCATCGGACGTAGCATGAACCGTTATGTGCTGTTGGTCACCAAATCGACCGTACCAGTGGGAACTGCCCGCAAGGTAAAAGCCGTCATCGAAGAGGAACAGGCCAAACGCGGCGTGCACATCCCCTTTGATGTGGCATCCAATCCGGAATTTTTAAAAGAAGGTGCCGCCATTAAAGATTTCATGAGCCCCGACCGTGTCGTGGTTGGCGTGGAATCGGAAAAAGCCAAGGAACTGATGACCCGCCTTTACCGCCCTTTCCTGTTGAACAACTTCCGGGTGATTTTTACCGACATTCCCTCGGCTGAAATGATTAAGTACGCGGCAA
This sequence comes from uncultured Phocaeicola sp., assembly GCA_944321015.1. GTDB lineage: Bacteria > Bacteroidota > Bacteroidia > Bacteroidales > Bacteroidaceae > Phocaeicola_A. Next base: position 19,972 of record CALUJS010000043.1, read on the forward strand.
ACTCGATGCTTGCCACCCGCATCAGTTTCATGAATGACATAGCCAACCTGTGTGAACTTGTGGGTGCCGATGTCAACATGGTGCGTAAAGGCATCGGAAGCGACACCCGCATCGGAAGCAAGTTCCTCTATGCCGGATGCGGATACGGAGGCAGCTGTTTCCCCAAGGATGTAAAAGCGCTCATCAAAACGGCAGAACAGAACGGATATGAAATGCGTGTGCTGAAAGCCGTAGAAGAAGTAAACGAACACCAAAAATCCATCCTGTTCCGCAAATTAAACGCATACTACGGCGGAATGCTCAAGGACAAGACCATCGGCATCTGGGGCCTCGCATTCAAAGCTGAAACAGACGACATGCGCGAAGCAACCTCTTTAATAACCATTAGGCTATTGCTGGAAGCCGGTTGCAAGATACGTGTATTCGACCCCGTAGCCATGGATGAGTGCCATCGCCGAATAGGGGACGCCGTAGAGTATGCAGCCGACATGTATGACGCGACACTGAACGCTGACGCATTGCTGGTCATCACGGAATGGAAACAGTTCCGTCTTCCAAACTGGAACGTAGTACATAAACTGATGAACCACCCCTTCGTCATCGACGGACGCAACATCTATGACGCTAATGAAATGAAACATTTTGGTTTTGAATATACTTGCATCGGACGTTAACCGGCAAATCCATCATACTAAAAACAATGGAAGCTAATTTTCAACAAGAACATACCGACAACAAAGAAAAACGTTATATGACGTTTTTAGAACAGTTCGCTCCACTCATTGAGGGTGAAACTCACGCAATCAGCGTGCTTGCCAATACATGTGCTGCTCTGAAGGAAGCATTCGGCTTCTTTTGGGTAGGTTTCTATCTCGTAGAAAACAATAAGCTCATTTTAGGACCGTTTCAGGGAAGCGTAGCCTGCTACAGCATACGGAAAGGACGAGGAGTATGTGGTACGGCATGGGAGAAAAAGCAGACACTCGTAGTGCCTGATGTAGACCAATTCCCCGGACACATAGCATGCAGTTCCCTCTCACGCTCTGAAATTGTGGTTCCCATCATAGCCGGCAACGAAGTAAAAGGCGTGCTCGACATTGACTCCGACCAACTCAATACATTTGACGATACCGATAAGAAATATTTGGAAGAAGTCGTACGCCTGCTTGTCAAAACATTATACAATTGAACGATGAATGCACAAGATACCATCTGCGCCATAGCCACTGCCCAAGGAGGCGCCATCGGAATCATTCGTGTGTCAGGTCCCGAAGCCATAACCATCACCGATAGCATTTTTACTCCCGCCGGTTCGGATAAGCCACTGGCTGAACGGGAGCCTTACACCATCACATTCGGTCATATCAAAAACAATGACAATGAGATTATTGACGAAGTGTTGGTAAGCCTTTTCCGCAAACCTCACTCCTATACCGGCGAAGACTCCACTGAAATCTCCTGCCACGGTTCACCCTACATTCTCCAGCAAGTGATGCAACTTCTCATAGCCAACGGATGCCGTGCTGCCGGTCCGGGCGAATACACCCAACGCGCCTTCCTGAACGGGAAAATGGACTTGAGCCAAGCCGAAGCCGTGGCAGATCTTATCGCCTCCACCTCCGAAGCCACTCATCGCCTTGCTATGAATCAAATGCGGGGTGGATTCAGCAAAGAATTGGG
>CALUJS010000044.1 GCA_944321015.1 uncultured Phocaeicola sp.
AAAGAACGACTGTAATTGATTAAATATTAATAGTTTAATAATAGCAGATTGATTTTTATCGCACCACTATTAATCTGATACAAACATGAAAACAGAGCTGCCGGGCAATCTGTCCTTGTGGGACGAACGCTGCATGAAGTCTTTCATTGAACAAAATGCGGGCGCATTCCGTGTCTTCGCTTCACGCTATGTGAACGATGAGGACACCATCGACGACTTTCTGCAGGAAGCCTACATCCGGCTATGGACTAACCGGGAACGTATCGGAGAGGTCGGTTCCGTAAACCGTTATTTTTACTCCATACTCTACCACATCATTTTGGACAAACAGTCCTATCTGCCGCGCAAAGATGTTTCTTTGGAGGAATCCGGTCCATTGCCCGACATGCTTGCCGACGAACCCGCCATCTTCCAACACATCGTGGAGACGGAAAGCACCCGCCTCATAGCCCAAGCCTTGATGAAGCTCACGCCCCAAAGGCGAAAAGTCATCCTGCTCAGCCTGCAAGGCCGCAGCCAGGCAGAGATCGGAGACCTGCTCGGCATAACAGTGTCTACCGTGAAATCACTGAAATACAACGCTCTGTCGCAACTGTCCGAACTTCTGTCGAAAGACGACTTTTTCTTGCTACTCCTACTTCTTTCCATCAGATAAATGTTAAAATCACCTTTTCCCATCATACTTTTCTCATTCTGCCTCTGTCTATATAATTAGAGAGGCAAGAAAGCCTCTCCGATAAATGGATGAAAAAGCATGACGAACAATGATCCGATTGACATATCGCGCCTCATAGCCACCAAATTGCTGGGCCGGAAGCTGACAGACGAGGAAGAACAACGGCTGGAACAGTGGCTGCTATCCGATGAAAAGAACCGCGCAGCCTACGAACGTGCCGCCCAATTGCGCGACGTGGAACGCATGATGGCGTTGGAAGAAAAGAACTACGGACGGCGGGAAGCTGCCAAGTTTGTCCGTCGCCTGCACGAGGGAAGGCGGCGCTCAATCCTACTCCGCATGGGAACAGTAGCGGCAGCCGCCGTCCTTCTGTTGGGCGTATTATTCTGGTGGCACCGCTCCGAAACGGGCAATACCGAGCCACAGATGGCAGAAAGCAATCTCATCGTTCCCGGACAAACATCGGCCGTGCTGACGCTGGCCGACGGACGGCAACTGGACGTGCGCCGGATGACCGCCGCACAAGTGGATGCCGTGCTCGACTCGGTGGCACAATCGGCCGACGCCCGACAGGAAAAAGCCGATGCCGTGCTTTGCCACACACTGACCATCCCGCGCGGAGGAGAATATCACTGCACCCTACCCGACGGAACGCAAGTGTGGCTCAACGCCGAAAGTCAACTGCGCTTTCCTGAAACATTCGGAACCGACGAACGGCGTGTGGCTCTGTCAGGAGAAGCCTTCTTTGACGTGAGCCATGAAGCCGGACGCCCTTTCATTGTGGACACCGAACGGGGAAACATCACCGTCTACGGAACGCGCTTCTGCCTCACCGCCTACACCGGAAATCCACTGGCCGCCGTACTTGTGAACGGCAGCATCGGGTTCCGCACTCCGACGGGAGAAGAAGTCAGGCTCCGCCCATCCGACCGGTTGACCTACGACGATGCCACCGGCTCCATGTCTGTACGACAAGTAGACACCTCGCTCTACACGGCATGGCTGGAACACCGGTTCGCATTCCGCGACAACACGCTGAAGGACATCATGACCTCCCTTGCCCGCTGGTATGACTTCACACCCCGTTTCGATAATGAAGAAGCGCGCCACATACGCCTGTCGGGCCAGCTCGGCCGACGTGAGGACGTGCGCACATTGCTCCATAGTTTCGAGCTGACGGCCGATGTGAAGTTCCACATCCAGGCAGATACGATTATCATCACTTCTAATCACTAAATATATATGAGAAAGAAACCTTATCGCCTGCACCCACAGTGTAGGAGGGCTTTTACGCCCCTGTTGATGGCATTGGCCATCGGCACAGCCTCTTTGCTCCCCGCTGACGCATGGGCACAGTCTGTCACCGTCAACATTGGGCAAGGCACGCTCGACCAAGCCTTCCGACAAATCATGAAAAACAGCAAGGTGGAACTGGTGTACAACACACGCACGGTGGCCGCCATTCCATGCGATGCCCATCGGTTCGAGAACCAGGAAGTAAGCCACATCCTCGACATCCTGCTGCGTGGAACCGACCTCTCCTACACCGTTCAGGACGGCATCTACACCATCGTGCGCCGTCCTCAACCTCGTCAGCACAGTGTTCAGGGCAACGTCTCAGGTGTCGTGCTCGACGAGAATCGCGAGCCCATCATCGGTGCATCCGTGCTGGTCGAAGGCACCTCGCAAGGTGTCATAACCGACATCGACGGCCGATTTACCTTGCGCAATGTAACCGGATCGGACATAAAGCTCATCATCCGCTACATCGGCAAGAAAGACATACAGACCCGTGTGAAGCTCAACAGTACCAATGAGTTTATCATGAAGGAAGACGTGACGATGATGTCCGAAGTCGTCGTCACCGGCTATCAGGACATATCGCGTGAGAAAGTGACCGGTTCGGTGAGCACCGTCTCCGCCGAAAAGTTGGAAGACCGCTACATGCCCAGCCTGATGGACAACCTGGAAGGCCGTGTGGCCGGACTCACGACCTACGGCGACAAGACCACCATTCGAGGCACCAGTTCGCTCTATGCCTCGACCAACCCGCTCCTGGTGGTGGACGGGCTGCCCATTGAAGGCTCTATTGACGACCTCAACCCCTACGACATCGAGAGCGTGACGGTGTTGAAAGATGCCGCCGCTGCCGCCATCTACGGAGCACGGGCCTCGAACGGCATCATCGTGGTCAAAACCAAAGGAGCCAAGGAAAAAGGCAAGATAAACATCGACTTCTCGGCCAACCTCACCGTGTGGGAAAAGAAGAACATGGACTACGCCGCCAACTTCTACATGACACCCGAACAGCAAGTGCAGACCGAAAGAGACTTCTACGACTGGTATTATTTCGGAGGCGGAGCCGCCGACCCGGCTTCGACGATAGAACAAGCCATCAGCACCGGAATGGGTGCCGTCAGTCCCATCGACTACGCCTACTACCAACGATATAAAGGCATCATCACGCAAGAAGAGCTTGATGCCCGCATGGAGCAGCTTAACCAAAATAACTTTGCCAAGGAATATGCCGACCACGCCCTGCGCAACCAAGTCCTTCAGCAATACAACCTGGCCGTACGGAGCAACACGGAGAAATCCAGCTCAAACCTGGTCATCAACTACAAGTACGACAACAGCGGCATTATCAATGCTTACGACAACCAGTTCAACATCACCTACAAGGGTTCTTACGACATCGCTCCGTGGCTGACGGCCCGCTTCACGGCCAACGGCATATTCAACAACAAGCAGGCCAATGCCAGCGAACTGGCCACCAACCCGTTCAACGTGCCGGCTTACACCAGCCTGCTGAACGAAGACGGCTCGCGCAACTACTACTCCACCACGGCGCTCTACACGCTCAACGAATACTACGAGGAAGGCCAATCCAACTCCGACTTCCGCCGCTTGGGCTTCAACCACCTGGAGGAACTGGACTACAACCTGCAAAAGACACGCCGACAGAACATGCGCTACCAAGGCGAGCTGCTGTTCAAACCCATCGAGGGACTGACGGTGAACGCGCAATTTGTCTACGAAAGCGAGCGCAACACCCTGTCGACCTATTATGAGGAAGACAGCTACCTGATGCGCATGATGTACAACGGCTACCTGCAGCCGCAAAGCGACGGCTCGCTCACGAGCCTCATCCCCGAAAACGGCGGCATGAAGACAACGACCAACACCATAGGCAACTACTGGACGGCACGCGCGCAAGCCAACTACAGCCGCGACTTCGGCAAGCACTCCGTCAACGTGTTGGCCGGATTGGAGTTCCGGGAAACCAAACTCAGCGGAACCAACGGCCTGATGCTGGGCTACGACGAACAGCTGCAAAATGACGCCACGGCAACGATTGACTTCTCCACGCTGAGCCAGATGACGTATGCTCCCTACGTCGGCGGCGGTTACTTCCCCGTGCAGCAATGTTTCTACGATGTCTACATGGCCGATGCCATGGCTCCGGTTATGGAAGAACGCCACCGCTACGCTTCGGGATATGCCAACCTGACGTACACCTACGACAACAAGTACAACGTCTTTGCTTCCTTCCGCAAGGATTATGCCGACGTCTACGGACTGAACGCCGAGTTCCGAGGCAAGCCGCTGTGGTCGGTCGGCGCAGGATGGAGCCTGCACAACGAGGCTTTCATGAAAGACATCGAGTGGGTGAACTTCCTGAAACTGCGCGGAAGCTATGACGTGACGGGTAACATCTACCAAGGGGCGACCAGCTACATGACAGCCGTCACCAGCGGAAACAACTCGGTGACCAAGCTTCCGGTGTCGGTCATCGAAAGTCCGGGTAACCCGGAACTGAAGTGGGAACAGACGGCGACCACGAACGTCGGGCTGGACTTCTCTCTGCTCGACAACCGCCTGCGCGGCACATTCGACTGGTATCACAAGGAGAGCAAGAACGTATTCTCCAACCGCATGCTCGACCCGACAACGGGCTATACCTCGATGTTCATGAACACGGCCAGCGTGAAAAACGACGGCGTGGAGCTGTCGCTTTCCTACGAATGGTTCCGCCCGCAGAAACGGCGCGACTTCGGCTGGAACACGGCGTTGACGTTCTCGCACAACAAAAACACCATCACGTATGTGGAGAACCCGTCGACCACAGCCTATGCGCTCATCAGCTCACAGTTCCTGGAAGGCTACCCCACCAGCGCCCTCTTCTCCTACCGCTTTGCCGGCATCAACGACGAAGGACGACACACGTGGTATCTACCGGACGGGACAACGACCACTTCCATCGCCAATGCGCCCATCGAAGCCGTGGTCTATTCCGGCCAGACCGACCCCAAGGTGGTGAGCAGCATGGAAAACACCTTCTCGTGGAACGGGCTGAGCCTGAGTGTCCTGATGGTCTACTATGGCGGACACAAGATGAGAGCTTTGGAAGAACAGGAAACCTACCACGTACCTTACGGCCCGGTGGCCAGCTACTTCCTCAACGCCTGGACGCCCGAACACCCGACCAACACGCCAGGCATCGGCCAATGGTCGTCCACATCCGGAATAGGTTCCGAAGCTCTGTACACAGATGCTTACGTCCGTCCGGCCGACTTCCTCAAGATACGCAACATCGTGCTCAGCTACGAACTGCCGGAAATGTGGCTGGAGAAGATACGGCTGCAACGCGCGTCTGTCAGCTTCCAGCTGAACAACCCCAAGTGGTTATGGGTGAAAAACAAAGTGGGCATCGACCCCGAAACCCTCTCGCTGCGCGACCCCAGCTCGTTCGTATTCGGATTAAACATCAACATCTAACATAACAAAGAACATCATGAAGAAAAACATACTATTCGGCCTATGCGCCGGACTGCTTCTGCTGGCCGGATGCAGCGACTTTACAGAGATACAGCCCAAAGGCAAGAACCTCCTCACCCGGGTGAGCGACCTGGACTTGCTGCTCAACTACGAGTATAACGAAAGCGGATACTACAGCACAGGCACTTCCGTCGTCCTCGGCGAGATGTATCCGCAGGCATACAACGTGCCCAACATGATTGCCGAAGCCACCCCGGCGCTCAATGCCGTCCTGATTACGTGGGACGAGACAGCCGACCGCCTGGAACTGTCCAACTCCGACGGCATGTACACCTGCTTCTACAGCGCCATCGGGCGCATTGCCAACCCGGTGTTGCAGCAAATCGACAATGCCGAAGGCGACCGGGCCACGGCTCAACGCATCAAGGCGGAAGCTCTGGTGCTACGCGCCTGGTTCCACTATCTGGCTGTGAACATCTATGCCAAGGCTTACGACCCCGCCACGGCGGCAACCGATCCCGGCGTGCCCTACATGCTGGAGGACAGCGACATAGCCGGCATGGTGCAGAAGAACACCGTGGGCGAAGTGTACGACCACATACTGACCGACCTGAACACGGCCCTCGAACTGGAATCGCTACCCAACCGGGGCATCAGCCGCATGCGTCCCGGGAAGGACTTCGCGTTGGCCGCCAAAGCCCAAGTGCTCATGAGCATGCACCGTTACGGTGAGGCCTCCCAAGCCGCCTCCCAATCGCTGGCCATCACCGATTATGTGGAGGACGAACGTTCTTACTTCGACACGGAACCGAACCCGTTCATGGGGACTTTCACACGCAGCAAAGGCACATGCCAAGAAGACCTCATCTGCTTCCCGCAATGGAACGCCCTGTTCGGCGTCACGCCCGAAATGTACGCCCTTTTCGAACCGGGGCACGTGTGGCTCGATTATTGCTTCGACTCGTCGTTTGCTTATTCGAGCATGTACTTCGGCTTGGCGGATGTGGCCTACAGCATGTGCATGGATGCTTATTTTTCTTACATCGGACTCACAACCATCGACACGCGGATGATTGAAGCCGAATGCCTGATGCGCGAAGGCGAGTTCGACGATGCTCTGGCCCTGATGGACGAAGTGCGCGAAACGCGCATCGACCCGGCTGTGTACCAACCTTGGAAAGGCACAACAACCGACCGCGGGGAAGTGTTCCACAAATTGCAGCAAGTGTGGCGCACGGAAAACCTCTACACCATGAAGAACTTCATCAACATGAAGCGTTGGAACACGGAGCCGGAATATCAAACCACGCTGCGCAAAACGCTGCTCGGCAAAGACTACGAGCTTACGCCCGACAGCCCGCTGTGGATATTCCCCATCCCGCTCTCGGCCTCATCCATCAACCCGAATCTGACACCCAACTATTAAATAAACTTTTATGAAAAAGACGATTATTCCTTTAGTGCTTTTGATTGCAGGAATCACCTGTCCTGCGCCGGCACAAACCAACGGTTCACTTAAACTAAGCGGACGAATCACCGACGTGAAACACGACACGCTCATGGCCTATGTCAACGACCTTGTTTCACTCACAAATATCTACCAGGCTACCATCCCGGTAGCTCCTGACGGCACATTCTCCATCAATGTCCCGGCCACGGAAGTTACCCAAGTGACTATAATGGAAAAACTCAACGCCAAAGAACGGGCTGCGACTCTCATAGCACGCAATTTCGGACTGCCGCTCGTTCCTGGAGAAGAAGCCCGCGTGGAAGGCACACTCGACAACCTTACCCTCACCGGTTCGGCCTTCTATGAAAGCTATGCTCCGATATTTACCATGAAACAGCAAGAGGCAAGCGAACTAAACGAATTGCATGCCAAACTTAGCGACCCGTCAATTACAGCTACACAAAAAGCAACTTTGCAACAAGCACATCTCCAAACCACCATCAAACGCGCCATGAGCTACATCCGCCAGCATCCCGACCGGGAAGCTGCCGTTTCCCTCGTGAGCGTTCTCAATGGCGACAGCCTCCGCACAGCCATCAACCTGTTCACCCCCGAAGTGAAGAACGGACGTATGCGCCCCCTCTGGCAAAGCGTCGTGGCCATGAACGAGAAACTGGCAGCCACCGAAGCCGCCTCGAAAACGATGAAGGAAGGCATCCCCGCCCCCGACTTCACGCTGAAGGACATCAACGGCAACGATTTCGCCCTCTCCTCGCTGCGCGGCAAATACGTGGTGCTCGACTTCTGGGGTTCATGGTGCGGATGGTGTATCAAAGGTTTTCCGGAGATGAAGAAGGCCTATGCGAAACATAGGGACAAGGTGGAGTTTGTCGGCGTGGCCTGCCAAGACACGGAGACCAAGTGGAAAGCGGCCGTGGCCAAGCACGAATTGCCGTGGAAGAACGTATTCAACTCGCGCACGGACACCGTAAACGTGGCTTACGCCCTCAAAGCCTTCCCTACGAAAGTGGTCATCGACCCCGAAGGTATCATCGTGAAGATTATCGTAGGCGAATCGCCGGAATTTTATACATTTCTTGACGAGCTGTGCAAATAGCCTGAAAGCCTGAAACAGACAGAAGGGCGAACCGACACTCACGCAGCATCGGTTCGCCCTTCCTTTCTATTGACGGACATCAATCGGCGTCGGGCACAATCAACTTGTATCCCTTGCCGTGGATGTTGATGATTTCGATGGAATCGTCCTCCTTCAAGTGCTTGCGAAGCTTGGTGATGTACACATCCATGCTGCGCGCGTTGAAGTAGTTGTCGTCTATCCAGATGGTCTTCAGCGCGAAGTCGCGTTGGAGAATTTCATTGGCATGAGCGCAAAGCAATCCCAACAGTTCCGACTCCTTCGTCGTGAGTTTGGTCTGCTTGCCGTCAATGGCAAGAATCTGCTTCTGCGTGTCAAACGTGAAGCGGCCTATCTTGTAAACGCTGCTTTCCTTGTTCTTCTTGCCACGCACACGGCGGAGGATGGCTTCAATGCGGAACACCAGCTCTTCCATGCTGAAGGGTTTGGTGATGTAGTCATCGGCTCCAATCTTGAAGCCTTCCAGGATGTCCTCCTTCAGGGTCTTGGCCGTAAGGAAGATAATAGGTATTTCGGCATTGGCGGCACGAATCTCCTGCGCCAAGGTAAAGCCGTCTTTCTTGGGCATCATCACATCCAACACGCACAAGTCGAATTTCGTTTTCAGGAAAGCCTTGTAACCGGCTTCTCCGTCGGGACACAACTCTGCAGAATAGCCTTTGGCCTGCAAATACTCTCTCAGAAGCATGCCGAGATTCTCGTCGTCTTCACACAGTAAAATAGTCAATTTCTCGTCCATAAACTCATATTTTTAATAAAGGTAATACAATAACAAACTTAGTTCCCACGCCAAGCTCACTTTCGGCACGTATCGTGCCCTTGTGATCCTGAATGATTTTCTTCACATAGGCCAATCCCAGACCAAATCCCTTCACGTCGTGCAGATTGCCCGTATGCACACGATAAAACTTATCGAATATCTTCTTCAGATTCTCCTTCTTGATGCCGATGCCGTTGTCCGCTATGGAAATGCAGAGCTTGTTGTTCTCGTTCCATGTGCGCACCGCGAGCACCAGGTCTTCATCCGGTTTCTTATATTTCACGGCATTGTCCATCAGATTGAAAATGACATTGGTAAAGTGCATCTCGTCGACAAATATCATCGGGTCGAGGGCCGACAGGTCCGAAGTGATATGCCCGCTGTATTTTTCCACCTTCAGGGCGAAGGTATGTATCACGCCGGCAATCAGCTCGTTGGCATTGACTTCCTTCATCTTCAGGGTGGCCTTCTGACGCTCGAACATCGACATCTGCAACACTTTCTCAACCTGAAAGCGCAGACGTTTGGTCTCGTCATTGATGACTCCCGATATGTGTTGGAACATCTGGGGCGATTTTCCAACGGCGGGGTCTTTCAGCATCTGCGCAGCCAAAGAGATGGTGGATATCGGCGTCTTGAACTCATGGGTCATGTTGTTGATGAAGTCGTTCTTTATCTCCGTGAGTTTCTTCTGGCGGAATATCTGATAGAGCGTGAAGATGAAGGTCACCAGCAGGACAAATGTAAATATCAACGAGGGAATCATGAATTTTACCGAGCTGTAGATGTAATCGTCCAGCGTGGGGAAATGAATCTGCACCCATCCCCGCTTGGCCGGCGGATCGTTTTGAAACAACACTTGGGGAATGACATGTTCGGAACCGGCCTCCTCATAGTCCGGACAGCGATACACCTCGCGTCCGTCATTGGTCTGCACGGTGAAATGGTAGGGAATGTCGATGCCGTTATTGGCCAGTTCGGTCTTGATGCACTCGTCCAGCGTCTTGAAATTCACGCGGTCTTCCAACGACTTTTCGCTGGTGCGGTAGAGCAATTTCAATGCCACGTCATTCACCAGGTCGCGTTTGTGCTTGTAGCGGCCGTAAAACTCCTCACGCAACGAGCGACTGGTTTCCGTCAGCGACTTGCGCTCCGAGTCGCCAAACATGTCGCCGCCAATGCGGAAGCGCATGATAAAGCCGTTGCCCGTCTGTATGATTTGTTGATGTACCTGCATCATTCCGAGAGAATCGGTCGCAGCAGTATGAGGAGCCAGATTGTTCGCGGACTGTTTGCCGCGTTTGCGATTGCTGTCGAGCGTGCCTTGCAGATAGGTAGCGGCCTCGCTCAACTCCAAAGAATTAGCCGCGCTGGAAAGACTGCGTTTGACGGATTCGTCAAACTGTTCCCGGCGCATCTTTATCATTTCCTCAATGTAGCTCACCTGCAAATAAAGCAAGCTCACAAAAGAGAGGCCCATGATAACACCTAAAATCCAAATCGTTGACTTTTTCATATTGCAAAATTAACAACGTTAAAATCACAACGGCTCGCGATTAACAGATTTTGCACGCTGATTCTCTATAATTAACCTATCAGGCAATTTTACATAACAAACCAAACAGTATCTGTTCGTATCACCTTGGTTTGAATGCAAAAATAATAAAATTTTTAAGATTTGGCAACTCCAAAAGCCCTTCGCATGACAAAAACACCAATCGCCCCGTCAGCCTTTAAAACAGATTCCCGCCTTAACAAGCTGTTCACCGGCCCACATATCCGGGCACAAGCGCCCATATCTCCGCTCGTGAGCGTCCATATCCGGCGGTCTGACGCTCCATATGTCCGCTCGCAAGCGCCCATATGCCCGCCCGCGAGCGTACGTATCTGGCTATTGGACACGCGGGGTAAAGGCAAGGACTTTGCACGGCCTTTCCCCAGACAAAGGAATGTGAAGTACTGTACTTCGCATGGTGAACTACTGTACTTCATATAGTGAACTACTGTACTTCACTAAACGACCGTTTTAGATTGAACATGAAGAAGGGAAATAAAACAAACCGGCGAACCGGCAGGAGAAACACTATTCTCCCATCGGTCCGCCGATTTTTATGGTACGACAATTTAACTTAATAGCCGGGGTTCTGATATTCCTGCGGATTGTCAATGACAAGCAGCTCTCCGTCGGGTATCGGACGGAGGTAGTGCACATCGGGCTTAAAATTGGTTATCTGCGGATTGCACTCCTTGATGCGGCGTTCGAGCGCACGGAAGCGTTTGAGGGTCATCCAGCGATTCCACTCGCCTATCATCTCGCGGGCATACTCGTCGAGCAGGAAGTCTTCGGTCACATCGGCTGCCGTAATGTCGAGGCTGTGGTCATGGCCTTCGCAAGAGCGGTTGCGCAAATCGTTCAGACGGTCAACGGCTCCGTTCACATCGCCCAAACGCCAGTCAATCTCAGCCGCGAGCAAGTAGGTCTCGCCCAGGCGATAGATAATGCAATCGGCCGATGAATAGGGCTTCGAGGGGTTTGTTCCGGCATAGAGGCTGGGGCAATCCATCTTCTTCAGGCTGGGGAAGAAACGTCCCGGCTTGGCCGGATCGGCATAGTTGTCCTCGATGTTGCAGATGGCATAACGGCAACGGTCGCGCTCTTCCTGCGTGTAAGTGTGGCGGGAGATGTAGATGGCCGTGTCGCCCAGCATAATGTCGAATGCCGAATTGTCCACACGGGCATTGCTCAAGTTATAACGTTGAGCATCGGGTCCCTTCCAAGTATAGCCGTTACCTGCTGTATTATTCGCCTTGTTCACATAATAAGTATCCTTGAAGAAGGCTTTGTAGCGCATGTCCTTGGGATTGCTGTATAGGTCGAGCATGTATTTGCTCGGCTCCATGTAACAGTTGCCCTTGGCCAGTTTGGGCACAGGGTAGCCATTGACCTCTGTGGCATAGCTGGCCTCGATGCCATCGAGATAGATACCGGCCGTATTGGCATTGTAAGCCTCGGAGTGTTTCCAGGCACGGTTGAAGTAATTGCCGCGCGGATTGTAGGCCGTGACGCTTGAGTGGGTCACCACGAAGAGGGCTTCGGCATTGGCCTTGTTGTTCGTCTCGTCGAACACGTCGTTCACATCGTCATAAAGACGCACGCCGTAAGTGGCGGCATTGTCTATCAGCTCATCGGCCGCCTTTTGGGCCTCCACAAGATACTGGCGGGCTTCATCCTCGGTCAATGCGGTGGCGTTGCTCACGGGGTCGGTGTAGGAAGCATAAGTAAGGCAAGCCTTGGCATAGAGGTGATAGGCGGCTCCACGGGTAACGTGCCCGACAACCTCATTCGTCAAAGGCAGATAGGTCTTGGCAAACTGCAAGTCTTCGAGGATGACTTTGTAGAACTCGTTGACCGTGCTGCATGGGAGCGAGGTGGGCGACGTGCCCGACGGGAGTTCCAGCGGAAGATACTTGCCACCGTAGTTCTCCACAATATTAAAGAGGGCATGGGCGCGGATGAAGCGGGCCTCGGCCACCAGCTCGTTGATGCGGTCCTGGCTGAGCCCTTCCACCTTGTCGGCATAGTAGATGGCAGCATTGCAGGCGCTCACCGTGCCATAAAAGCCGGTGTAGTTCTCGTTCATCAGTCCGGAGAAGGAACCCGCATAACGCAGGGTGTTGCTCCAGTTGCCGTTGGTGCCTTCGGGGTTGGCGTCTTGCCAGATGTCGGTACCGCCTTCGGCTATAACGATGTAGGTATCTTCGGCCTGTCCGTAGATGATACGCACCAGGTCGAAATAGCAGTCGTTTATCTTCTTCTCATAGCCTTCGGCCGTGCTCCACTCTTGTTCGGTGGACATGCCGGAGGGATTGTATTCGTCCAAGCTGCAACCTCCCATGGACACAAGCATGGCTGCGGCTGCCAGTGAATATAGTGTATGTCGTTTCATGTTGTTGTAATTTTAGAATGTAAGGTTAACACCAAATACGTATTGTTTTGACAGCGGAGCCACGTCGTCGTTACCGCCCTTTTCGGGGTCGTAGTCCTTCAGGTATTTGCTCTTCGTCCAAATGAAGGGATTGTTGGCGGTGAAGTAGATGCGGGCACGGTCAATCTTCAACGTGTTGAGCCACTTCTTCGGGAAGGTATAGCCCAAAGTGACGTTGCGCACTTTCAAGTAAGAACCATCGAAGAAGTTCAGCCATTCGTTATACTGCGCCTGGCCGTTCTCAACGCTGGCATCAGGACGCGGATAGCGTGCGTTCTGATTCTCGGGCGTCCAGTAGTCGCAGACTACGGGCGACGGATTGATACCGTCGGTGCGATACCATCCAGTAAGTCCGTAGTTGATGGTCCAATCCCAACGCATGATGAGCAGGACACTAAGGTCGAAGTTCTTATAGGTAAAGTTGTTCAGCAAGCTTCCTGCCCACTTCGGCGTGGCGCTGCCCAGCACACAGTAGTCCTCGGTGTTGAGGGTGCTGTTGTTGTCTTTATCCCAAAGTTTCACCTGTCCGGGCTGTTGGCCGTATTTGGCTGCCTCATCGGCTTCGTCGGTACCCCATATGCCCAAATACTTGTAACCGTAGTATGTGTTGATGGCTTCGCCGGGGATAAGGTAATAGTCGCCAAACTCCAACGGATTTTCGCTCGTGGTCTTAATAACTTCCTCCTTGTTGAATGAGAAACCCAGCGTGGTGTCCCACGTAAATTCAGGACCGATAAAATTGCGGCTCGTGATGCTCAGTTCGACACCCGTGTTGCGAGTCTCACCCACGTTAGACCACATCCTAAATCCTCCCGAACCGTAGCCACCGATGGCGTAAGGAAGAGCTTTCTCGAACAGGATGTCCTTCGTGTCGGTACGATACCAGTCGAACGTCAGGCTCAAACGGTCTTTGAACAGGCCAAGGTCCAAACCGACATCCCACATGTAGGACTTCTCCCATCCCAACTCCTTGTTGGCGATGGACTGCGAGTAGCCGCTGTAGTTCTGCGGCGTGTCCTGAAAGCCCAGAATGCCCGTGCGGCTGTAGTCGAGCGTGGCATATTCTGCCGCACCGGCGTTACCGGTAACACCATAGCTGAGTCGGAACTTCAGGTTCGACAGATTCTTGAAATCGCGCATGAACGGTTCGTCGCTAATGCGCCAAGCAAAAGCTCCTGCGGGGAACACATCCCATTGGTTGCCTTTGGCGAGGATGGACGAACCATCCCAGCGGCTGCTCAAGGTAAACAGATAGCGGCCTTTATAGCTGTAGTTGATGCGGCCCACGTAAGACATCTGCTGGCTGCCCACATAAGAGGACGACACCGTAGGCGTGCCCGTGGCGGCGCCCAGATTGTGATATGCATAATAGTCGGTATCGAAACCGTTGGCGGTGGCGGTCACCACTTCCCGACGCTTTCTCGACCACTCGGTTACGCCCGTCACGGTAAACTCATGGTCCTCGTTGATGTTGAAATTGTAGGTCAGGATGTTCTGCCACTTATAATTATAGGTAAGCGTGTTGGGCACATTGGCTTTCACATCGTTGCTTTCCATGCCTTGGAACGACTTCGCGCCGGAATATTCGGCATCTTTCGTGTTGCGGAAGTAGCCGCCCAACACGGTCTTGAACGAAAGTCCTTCGAGAGGGGTCACCTCCAAATAGGCCTGAGGAGCCATGCTTATCGTCCGGCGCTTGTGTACGTAACGGCCTTCACCCATGTCGGCCAGCGGATTGATGTTGGCTGTCGTGCCACAAGGGTAATCCACCAGGTTGCCTTCCTCATCGTAAGGCGTGCCAAGCGGCGGCGTGCAGAGTATGCGGTTCCATATGCGGCTCGAGCGCTTATTGTTCACGCTGTACATCGCATAAAGGTTCAAGCCGTACTTCACCATTTCATTGGCCTTGAAATCTATTTTGGCACGGGCCGAATAGCGTTCCAGCTCATCGCCCTTCAAAAGGCCTTCCATGTCGTAATAGCCCAATGAGAAATAAGAAGTCTGGCGGTCGTTGGAATAAGACGTACTCAGGTTGTAGCTGTTCGTGGTGCCCGTCTGAGATGCCAGGTCGAACCAATCGACCCACTGGTCATTGTCGATGTAAGACTGAAGATAGCTGGGGAACAAGGCGGCATCGTCTTCCGGCCCGTTCCATGCGCCCACGGTGCGTTGTGCCTCGCGGCGGAAGTTGATGTAATCCTCACCGGTGCGTGTCTCCGGGAAACTGGAGATGACGTTCCAGCCATAATAAGCATCAAGATTGATGGAGAACTTGTTCTTTTCAGGATTCTTAGTGGTGATGATGATTACGCCGTTGGCTCCGGCCGCACCATAGACAGCGGTGGATGAAGCATCCTTCAGGACTTCGATAGAGGCGATGTCGTTGGGATTGAGTTCGTCATAGGAGCCTTCCATGCCGTCGATGATGAACAACGGCGCGTTGGAACCATTGATGGAGCGCGTACCGCGCAAGGTCATGTTCATTTCGGCTCCGGCTTCACCGCTGCTGCGGGTAATGTCCAGTCCGGGCACCTGACCCTGAATGGCCTCAATGACGTTGCTCGTCGGAGCACGCATGATGTCTTCACTCTTGACAGAGGATACCGCGCCCGTCAAGTCGCGTTTCTTCACCGTGCCGTAACCGATGACCACCACTTCGTCCAGCAATTGGTCATCCGGCACCATAGTGATGGACAACGCGCGCTTGTTGCCTACTTTGACTTCTTGCGTGTGATAACCGATGTAGGAAATAACAAGAGTTGAACCGGACGGAGTGTTGAGCGAGAATTTGCCGTTGAGATCGGTCACCGCTCCGGTTGTGGCGCCCTTCACCATGACGGAAACGCCAATCATGGGCTCGCCGTTCTCATCGACGATGGTGCCTGTTACAGTGTTCTGTTGAGTAATTTCTTGGGTATCAACAAATTTACCCCCCCCCACGCGCAATTTCCGCCATTGTGGGGATTGTCAGCGGCATCATGGCCGCCGTGAGTCCCAAGCAAAGAAGCTTGTTTCCCTTCGCGCCCGTCAACGAGCGCGCAATTCTTCGATGTGCTTTCATGCGTTTCAATTATTATAATTTGGCAATAAATAAGGTCATAAACAAAAAGCCTGTCAAGTCGGTCAATCTGAAATCTTGTCAGATCGGAATATGAAGGTTGTTTTTCCAAATGTGCAGGAACAAAGATAGACATATTTTTTAATCTCGCAAGCAATCTTTGCCCGTTTTAACATCCGGTCCTCGCAAAAAGCCTGAAATTCGGGCCACGCAAGCGTCCATATCCGGCGGTCTGACGCTCCATATGTCCGCTCGCAAGCGCCCATATGCCCGCCCGCGAGCGGACATATCCCGGCTCAAAGAAGCAAATATTGCGATATTTTGCCTACTTTTGCAACACGAACAAAAGTTTACAGGAAAAGACCAATGCTAATCTACAACACAACCTATCAGATGGACCTGGACGATGCGCGAAACTTCGTCATCTGGATACACGAGGCCTATATTCCGCAAGTGATGGCCGACGGACGTTTGCGCAACCCGCGACTGACACGCATATTGAGCCACAAGGAGCAAGACACAGAATGCTTCTCGCTGCAATGGGAGGTAGACGACACGGCCACACTGCACCGCTGGCACACGGCGCAAGGCATGAAGCTGAACGAGGAAATGATAAAAGTGTTCAAGGATAAAGTGGTGGGCTTCTCCACCCTGATGGAGGTCATCGAATGATACACCCCGTAAAGGAAAAAATCATCATGGGCGTAGACCCCGGCACCACCATCATGGGCTATGGCATTCTGAAGGTGACGGGAGTGCGCCCGGAACTGGTCACACTGGGAGTCATCGACCTGCGCAAATATGCCGACCATTATCTGAAACTGCGACGCATTTTCGAACGCATCACAGGCATCATCGAAGCCTATGCCCCCGACGAGCTGGCCATCGAAGCGCCTTTCTTCGGCAAAAACGTGCAGTCGATGCTCAAACTCGGGCGGGCACAAGGCGTGGCCATGGCTGCGGCCCTCCACCACGACATTCCCATCACCGAATATGCGCCGCTGAAAATCAAGATGGCCCTGACGGGAAATGGGCAAGCCAGCAAGGAACAAGTAGCCGACATGCTGCAACGCATTCTGAAGATTCCCCAAGACTCCATGCTCCCCTTTCTCGACGCTACCGACGGGCTGGCGGCAGCCTACTGCCATTATCTGCAGATGGGCCGTCCGGATATAGACAAGCCGTATCGCAGCTGGAAAGACTTCCTCTCCAAGAACCCGGAAAAAGTGGTTCGATAACCATCAACATACACTATGCAAAAGCTCATAACCATTACCAACGGCGTAGCACGTAACCCGGCCTGGCGTTTGGCCTCGCCCATCAATCTGTGCATCGGGGTCGGAGAACATGTGGCCATCGTAGGCCCGAACGGCAGTGGAAAGACACTGCTGGTAAACACCCTGACGGGACGCTATCCGCTGTTGGGCGACGCCATAACCTACGATTTCAGTCCTTCGCCCTCGCCGCTCGCAGGCGACAACATCCGCTACATTGCCTTTCGCGATTCCTATGGCGAGGCCGACAGCAGTTATTACTACCAGCAACGCTGGAACTCGCAGGACGCCGACACCACACCGCTGGTGCGCGACTGTCTGCCGACAACGGACGAAGCCAACGCTCCACTGCGCGAAAGCCTGTTTGCTCTGTTCGGCATGAAGGCGTTGCTGGATAAGCACATGGTGCTTCTGTCCAGCGGAGAGTTGCGCAAACTGCAACTCACCAAAGCGCTGCTGGCCAATCCGCGTGTGCTGATACTCGACAATCCGTTTATCGGGTTAGATGCACCCACACGCGACCGTTTGCGCGAGCTCCTCGCCCGGTTGTCCCAAAAGGGCGATGTGCAAATCATATTGGTATTGTCGCGAGAAGATGAGATTCCCGACTTCATCACCCACGTTATTCCGGTGAAGAACGGAATCTGCGGCGAAAAGATGCCACGTGAGGCCTATCTCGAGAACCTGCCATCCGCCACCCCTGCCCACGTATTGCCACAAGAGAAAGCTGAACGCATCGAGCATCTGCCCGCCCACACTGAATATGTAGCCGACCATGTAATCGACCTGAACCAAGTGAGCATCCGCTACGGCACGCACACCATATTGAACAGGTTGAATTGGACCGTGCGAAAAGGAGAACGCTGGGCATTGTCCGGCGAAAACGGAGCGGGAAAATCCACCTTGCTGAGCTTGGTGTGTGCCGACAATCCCCAATCGTATGCGTGCGACATCGCCCTGTTCGGACGTCGGCGGGGTTCGGGCGAAAGCATTTGGGAAATTAAGAAACACATCGGCTACGTGTCGCCTGAAATGCATCGGGCCTATCTGAAAAACCTCCCGGCTCTCTCCATCGTGGCTTCCGGCATGCACGACTCAGTCGGACTGTATCGACGCATGCGCCTTGAGGACGAAGCACAATGCCTCTGGTGGATGAACATCTTCGGCATAGCAAACCTGAAAGACCGCAGCTTCCTTCAGCTCTCCAGCGGCGAACAACGTCTGGTGTTGCTGGCAAGAGCTTTTGTGAAAGACCCGGAACTGCTCATTCTCGACGAGCCTCTGCACGGCCTCGACCCAACCAACCGACGCATGGTGAAGGACATCATCGAAGCCTTCTGCCGCCGACCGGACAAAACACTGGTCATGGTGACGCACTACGAAGAGGAACTTCCGGCAGTGATAGACCACAGGCTATTTTTAAAGAAGCCCGAGGTGTCATAGCTGCATTGACGGGGATGAATTTATTTCATATTTCTCTTCAATCCAGAACGTATACCATATCTTTGTGGAAAATAACGCAAAAATTATAGGAATGAATCTTTGACGGAAAGGAGGTTAGCGATGAAACTGACCGATAAGCAATTTGGAATATTCGAAATAATGATGTTGTTGTGTGGTGTGGCAGCAACTTGTGTAGAAGCATTGAACTATGGAATTAGTCCGGTTTATCTCATCAGCCATTTAATTGCCTTTCCGTTGTGCTTTTGCATTGGCGGCATAGTGACATGGAAAATCGCTAAAAGCAATGGTGCTTGGCAACTGATAGGATACAGCCTGCTTTTCTCTACAATAACATACTGTTTGTTTCACATTATTCTGCACCTCATATACGAAATACCTTTCAGTGCAACTGCTTACTTGTCGGGTGTTTGCTATTATATATTGTTTTCTATCCTTCCAATCATTCTCTGCTATTATATTTATAAAGGAATAGTAAACAGATATTTCTCCAATAAATAAAATCCACGATTGATATGGCTAAAGAACAACAATTTTGTCAAAGCTGTGGTATACCCCTGACTGATGAGAACAGAGGAGCAAATGCCGATGGAAGCCGTAGTGAAGATTATTGCACTTATTGCTATAAAAACGGGGAGTTCACCCAAGAGTTCACAATGAACCAAATGATAGAGTTCTGCTTGCAATTCTTAGACCAATGGAATGTGCAGACGGGGTGTAAATTGACTGCAATACAAGCGAAAGAACAAATGCTGCAACACTTTCCGCACCTGAAACGGTGGAAAGCGAAAGATGAACGGACACTGACGGAAAAAGCAACTCATTTGCTTTCTCAATGCGAGAACGTTACCGTTGCTTCCATTGACGCCAACGGCTATCCTCGTCCTGTGCAAATGTCCAAGATAGGAGCAAATGGATTTTATGAGGTCTGGATGGCAACAAGTGCTGATTCCATCAAAGTAAATGATTTCAAGGCGAACAACAAGGCGGGGCTTTGCTACGACCATTACGGGGATAGCGTTGCCCTGCGTGGCACGGTAGAAATCGTCACGGATGATACCATTCGCAAAAAGATGTGGCAAGACTGGTTCATATATCATTTCCCCGGCGGACCGAGCGACCCGAATTATGTACTTTTGCATTTCATTGGCACGGAAGCCACCTTTTGGATAAATGGTGAATTTTCTCACGCAATTATCTGATGTATATGAAAATATCGTATCTGACACTCAAAACATAGCCGCTTGCGGCCTTTATTGTGGAGCCTGCCGTAAATTCTTGGCGGATAAATATCCCGGATGCAAGCAAAATGAAAAGGCGACTTGGTGTAAAATCCGCTCATGCTGCCAAGAAAACAAGTTCAATACTTGTGCCGAATGCTCCCGTGATGTTAGGGAATGCAAATTGTTTTTCAACTGGATAAGCAAAGTATTCGCATTACTGTTTAATTCTGACCGATCCGCTTGCATTCGCTATATCAAAGAACAAGGCGAACAAGACTTCGCCGAAGAGATGACCAAACGAAAATGTCAAACCATCAAAAGAAAATAAATATGAAGAATGAGGTATTATATCTGTTGTTAAACAATTATGCCGACCATGAGCCTGTGTTCTTGGCATCGGCTATTGCTTGTGACGA
>CALUJS010000045.1 GCA_944321015.1 uncultured Phocaeicola sp.
ACCCCGCCGGACTCATCGCTGCCGGACTGCTGGACAACCCCGTGAAATATGCACACATCGTAACCTCCACCACCCACAAGACCCTGCGCGGCCCGCGTGGCGGTGTCATCATGATGGGCAAGGACTTTGAAAACCCTTGGGGAAAGAAGACTCCCAAAGGCGAAATCAAGAAGATGTCGCAACTGCTCGACTCGGCCGTGTTCCCCGGCATTCAGGGCGGACCGCTCGAACATGTCATCGCAGCCAAAGCCGTAGCCTTCCACGAATGTCTGCAACCGGAGTACAAGGAATACCAAATCCAAGTGCAAAAGAACGCCAAAGTGCTAGCACAAGCACTTATCGATCGCGGATTCACCATCGTTTCCGGCGGCACGGACAACCACTCGATGCTTGTCGACCTGCGCACGAAGTATCCCGAACTGACCGGTAAGGTGGCCGAGAAAGCCCTCGTTTCAGCCGACATCACGGTCAACAAAAACATGGTTCCCTTCGACACACGCTCGGCATTCCAGACATCGGGTATCCGCCTCGGTACGCCTGCCATCACCACACGCGGCGCCAAAGAAGACATGATGCTCGAAATTGCCGACATGATAGAAACCGTTCTTTCCAACGTCGATAATGAGCAAGTCATCGCTTCCGTACGTCAACGCGTCAACAAAATGATGGCCGACTACCCCATCTTTGCTTATTAAAGAATCAAACACAGAGACACAAAGGGACAGAGAACAAAGCATCGCATGACAAGCTCTGCACCTCGGTGTCTCTGTGTTCAAATTGCATTTCGACACCCCCTTCCTTTTCACAGTACAATACAACCCTAACTACATTATATAATACTATGAGCAAAATCAACATGAAACAATGGGTGAACGACGTCATCGCCCGCAAAGACGTAGCCGCAATCCCCGTAATGACCCACCCGGGCATCGAACTTATCGGGAAAACCGTGCGCGACGCCGTGACCGACGGCAATGTACATTTCGAAGCCATCAAGGCACTCTATGAACGCTATCCATCGGCCGCATCATGCGTCATCATGGACCTGACCGTGGAAGCTGAAGCCTTCGGAGCCGAAATCGTATTCCCCGAAAACGAAGTGCCCAGCGTCATCGGACGCCTGCTGACCGACGAAGCCGCCATCGAAACACTCGCCGTTCCCTCGCTAGATAAAGGTCGGGTGCCCGAATACATCAAGGCCAACCGTCTGGCAGCCGAACATCTTACCGACCGCCCCGTATTGGCCGGATGCATCGGTCCTTATTCTTTAGCCGGGCGACTGTATGACATGTCCGAAATCATGATGCTCATTTATATCAATCCCGATGCCGCCAAAATGCTTCTGAGCAAATGCAGCCAGTTCATCACCAACTACTGTCTTGCCCTCAAAGAAGCCGGAGCCAACGGCGTAGTGATGGCCGAACCCGCAGCCGGACTCCTCTCCAACGAAGATTGCCAACAGTTCTCCTCCGAGTTCGTAAAAGATATCATCGAACAAGTGCAAGATGACCACTTCGCCGTCATCCTCCACAACTGCGGCAATACAGGTAACTGCACTCCTGCAATGGTCTACACAGGAGCCATGGCCTATCACTTCGGCAACAAAATCGACATGGTGGAAGCCATCAAAGGCGTGCCTGCCGATACTCTTGCCATGGGCAATCTCGACCCGGTAAGCCTCTTCAAGATGGGAACACCCGAAACGATGCGCAAGGAAACACTCGCCCTGCTTGAAGCCACGAAAGACTTCCCCAACTTCGTCATCTCCAGCGGATGCGACACACCGCCCGAAACACCGTTTGAAAACATCGATGCCTTCTATGCAGCCATCAACGAATTCAATCAATCCAGAGCATAAACTGACCTACGAGGGATTGCGCATCAGCGACACGGAACTGTATGACGCCATGGGATACGGCTCGACGCATCCTGATGACAACGTACTGAACGAGCTGCAACGGCTCACCCAACTTATCGCCTGTCGCGCAGTCCCCCGTTTTTGCTATGTCATTGTCGACGGCACCCTGTCGCTCACCGACAACACACTCACTATAGGCACAACCACCCTACACGTGGGAGCCATCATCGCCCGCCAATTACGCGGTTCCCGGCGATTTGCCCTGTTCACCGCCACGGCAGGCATGGAGTTCGAGCACCTGCAGCGCGAGCTTGAAACCGAAGGCGACATGGTAAAATGCTATCTGACGGACTGCGTGGGGAGCGTAATGGCCGAAAAAGCGGCAGACCGCATGGAAGATGCCCTGCAATCCGAAATCGATGCCCTGGGATGGCGTCATACCAACCGCTTCAGCCCAGGCTATTGCGGATGGCATGTGCGCGAGCAACCTGCGCTGTTCGCTCTTTTTCCCGCTTCTGCTCCTTGTGGCATCTCGCTCACCGACTCCTGCCTGATGATTCCCATCAAATCGGTAAGCGGAGTCATCGGCCTCGGCCCGGATGTCCGCCACTTGGACTACTCCTGCGGCCTTTGCTCCTATGAGCAATGTTACAAGCGCAAACGCAAACCCACCCGAACGTAAGCTCCTCCCCCTCCACACACCTCCTTCAGTCAGCCATCACCACGCCGGTTGCGGCAGCACGATGACTGATTGAAGGATTACACACAATCGGCACCCGGTTCTCATGATTGGGCTTGAAACAAAGGGCATACCGACAATGAGGGGATGAAAGCACCCGGCCTTCACCCCCTCATATACTATTCTCCAATGTCAGTTAAGCGGCTCAGCAATATAAGCTGACAATTCTTTCATACAGTTCCTGCTTGCCACTGACTTGCTTGGGCTCGCCCACGGTCTTGGCATAGTCCACCACTTGTTCCAAAGTCAACTTGCCATCCTCGAACTCTTTACCCTTGCCGGCATCGAAGGAAGCATAGCGGTCGGTCAGCATCTGCTTGTAGGGCGACTCCTCGAGCAGACGTGCAGCGCATTCCAAAGCACGTGCCATGGCGTCCATACCGGAGATGTGAGCTATAAGGATGTCTTCCAGGTCGGTCGAGTTGCGACGGGTCTTGGCGTCGAAGTTCGTTCCGCCGTTGCCAAAGCCTCCGTTGCGGATGACGTGCATCATGGCCTGCACCAGTTCATAGTTGTCGATGGGGAACTGGTCGGTATCCCAACCGTTCTGATAGTCGCCGCGGTTGGCATCGATGGAACCCAGCATACCGTTGTCGACAGCCACGGCCAATTCGTGCTCAAACGTATGTCCGGCCAGCGTGGCATGGTTTACCTCGATGTTCACCTTGAAGTCCTTGTCCAAATCATGAGCCTTCAGGAAGCCGATGACAGTCTCCGTATCCACGTCATACTGATGTTTGGTGGGCTCCATGGGTTTGGGTTCTATGAGGAATGTGCCGGTGAAACCTTTGGCGCGGGCATAGTCGCGCGCCATGCGGAGCATCTGTGCCAAGTGTTCCTTTTCGCGTTTCTGGTCGGTGTTCAGCAGGCTCATGTAGCCTTCGCGTCCGCCCCAGAACACATAGTTGGTTCCACCCAGTTCGATGGTGGCGTCGATGGCATTCTTAATCTGCACGGCGGCACGAGCCACAACGTCAAACTCCGGATTGGTGGCCGCACCGTTCATATAGCGCTTATGTCCGAACACGTTGGCCGTTCCCCACAGGTTTTTGATGCCCGTAGCCTGCATCTTCTCCTTGAGATAAGCCACGATAGCCTTCATGTTGGCTTCATATTCTTCAATGGAATCGCCTTCGGAAATGAGGTCCACATCGTGGAAGCAGAAATACTCGATGCCCAGTTTCTCCATAATCTCAAAGCCCGCATCGGCCTTTTGCTTGGCTATGGTGAGGGCATCCGTTCCTTCATTCCAGGGGAACACCTTGGTTCCGCCGCCAAACTGGTCGCTGCCTTCGGCACACAAGGTGTGCCACCATGCCATCGCAAACTTCAGCCAGTCCTTCATCTTCTTACCCATGATGACCTTTTCGGCATCATAATAATGGTAAGCCATAGGGTTCTTACTGTCTTTTCCTTCAAACTTGATTTTCCCTATTCCGGGGAAGTACTCCTTTGTTGCCATAATATTCTATTTTTTTAAGGTTTCTATTAAGTCGTAAGTCTCATATCACTTTATTCAGGCGTTCTTTCCACAAGGCGTAGGCCGACTGATACTGCCCGCTGCGACACGTGTCAGGCTCAATCACCTGCAATTTCTTCAGGGTGGCAAAGGCCTCGGTATTGTCCTTATAGATGCCGGCTCCCATGCCGGCTCCCTTGGCTGCTCCCACGGAACCGTCGGTGTCATACAGCTCGATGGTGGCTCCGGTAATGCCTGCCAGCGTATCGCGGAATATCGGACTGAGGAACATATTCGCATTCCCCGCGTGAATGTTCGTAATCCGCATTCCCATCTGTTCCATGATTTCCATGCCATACTTGAACGAGAACACGATGCCTTCCTGGGCGGCCCGCATGACGTGGGCCCGGGTATGCGTGTTGAAGTTCAGTCCTTGCAGGGAACATCCGGGTTCCCTGTTCTCCAACACACGCTCGGCTCCGTTGCCAAAGGGGATGACGCTCAATCCCTCGCTGCCCACCGGCACTTGCGATGCCACCTCGTTCATTCCGGCATAAGACAGGTCGGAACCCATCGTGCGCTTTATCCACGAGTTGAGAATGCCGGTGCCGTTGATGCACAGCAACACGCCCAAACGGGGCTGTCCGGGCGTATAGTTCACGTGGGCAAAGGTGTTGACACGCGACAAGGGGTCGTAGTTCACACTTCCGTTCACGCCATACACCACGCCCGACGTGCCCGCCGTAGAGGCTATCTCGCCGGGATTGAACACATTGAGCGAAAGGGCATTGTTGGGCTGGTCGCCGGCGCGATAGGTCACCGGAATGCCTGCACGCAAGCCCAGCTCCGCAGCCACGGAGGCCGTCATGCGTCCCTGCTCGGCAAAGGTGGGACACAGGGTGGGTATCAGGGAGGAGGAGAATCCGTAGTAATCCATCAGGAAATCGGCCGTGCGGTTATTCTTGAAATCCCAGAACATCCCTTCCGACAGGCCGGACACCGTGGTGCATACCTCGCCCGTCATGCGCATGGCAATATAATCGCCCGGCAACATGATTTTGTAGATGCGGGCGTACACCTCCGGCTCGTGTTCCTTCACCCACGCCAGCTTGGACGCGGTGAAATTACCCGGAGAATTGAGCAGATGAGACAGACACACGGATTCGCCCAACGCCTCGAACGCGCGCTGACCGTAGCCCACGGCACGCGAGTCGCACCAGATGATTGCCGGGCGCAGCACGCGCAAGTCCTTGTCCACGCAGACCAGACCGTGCATCTGATAGGAAATGCCGATGGCGGCCACTTCGTCGGCACGGGCGCCGGATGTCTGCATCACGGCGTCGGTCGCCAGTTTCAGATTCTCCCACCATTTTTCGGGTTCCTGCTCGGCCCACCCGCTCTGACGGGCTATGATTTCGGCTTCCACCTTGGGATAGAAAGCCGAAGCCGCACAAACGCCCGAATCAACATTCACCAGACTGGCTTTCACCGAGGAACTGCCAATGTCGTATCCTAATAAATATCTTGTTTTCATGTTATGATTAATTTCGCATCTGATTATAGATTACACGGTCAAAACGATAATAGCGCGCGGCGCGGTGTGAAACACCCTGCTCCTTTTCGTCCAAGGGAACGACGTATTTCATCAGGGAAATGCGCTTGTGGAAATTGCGCACATCGAACACGCGGTCATAAACGATTTCGTACACACGACGCAACTGGGCTGCGGTAAACTTGCGGGGCAACAGGTCAAACAATACGGCCGGCGACATCTCAACGTACTGCTGTATGTACGACAACGCCGACATCAATATCTGATTGTGGTCGAAGGCCAGCTCCTTCACTTCCTTCACCGGCACCCAGGTGGCTTCATATTTATGAGACAGACGGGCGTATTTCCGGTCTATCTTCAGCAGTGCCAGATAGGCTATCGTCACAATGCGGTCAATCTGATTGGGCAGGCTGTGAAAACGCTCCAGCCAATGCACGTCGCGGGGATTGCGCGTGCGGTCTTTCGAGCCGAAAGCGCGAAATTGCACCATCGGCACACTCTTCAGTCCCGTAAGTTCACCCAGAACGCGCCTGGCGGCATCGTCCAAGTCTTCATCTACATATATCAGGCTTCCGGGAAGTTTGTAGGTGCTTTCGCCTTCCGCTTCGGGAGTCCCCAACTGCCTCACCAACAACACACGCAGATTCTCTCCGTCGAAACCGACCAGGACACAATCTACCGAGACGTTAGGGTTGACATCGTGTTTTTCATCGAGTATTTGCATATTTTTCTATTTCACCTCTTAATGGTTATAGCATATGCAAATGTAACGGACTTATCGCACACAAACAAGTCTACAGAATACTTTTTCACTTATGTTTTAAAACACTACCTTACAAACCGGTATATATCATTCTTTTAACAATAAGAAGAGCCGGACGGACCACCACGGACGGACCGCCGCGAGCGTCCATATTGCGGGACGTGCCTGAGCATATGGCGGCTCGCGTCCGCCCATATTGCGGCTCGGCAGCGTCCATATTCGCGCTCAAAGCATCAAAAGTTTGGGGGCGGAAGAGCGGTTTGCAACGGGGAATTGGCTAAATTTGCACCGCAACCACACAACGCATACAAACAATGATATTCTATTTTTCCGGCACGGGAAATTCCGCCCGGGTGGCAACAGAGCTTGCCGCCCAGGAAGGCGAACGGGCGGCAGCCATCCCCCTCACGTCGGGCGACCGGCAACCGCACACCGTCAAGCTCCGGCCTCACGAAGGGCTGGGCTTTGTCTTCCCCGTACACGCCTGGGGACCGCCCGCCGTAATGTTGGATTTTCTACGCAGACTGACCGTAGAAGGAGAGAAACACCCGTACTGCTACATGATATGCACGTGTGGCGACGACGTGGGGCATACGCTGTCCATCTTCCGGAAAGCCGTCCGCGCCAAAGGGTGGAACGTGGCGGCCGCTTTCTCGGTCACCATGCCCAACACCTACGTCTGCCTGCCCGGATTCGACACCGATTCCGAGGAGCTGATTCGCCGCAAGCTGCAGGCCCTTCCGGCCCGATTGGCCGTCATCGTCAGAGCCATCGGGGACAGACGGACGCAATGTTACGATGTGCACCGGGGCCGTTTCCCGTGGCTGAAGAGCTATGTGCTCCGTCCGCTGTTCCTGCGTTTTCTGGTGACCGACAAACCGTTTCACGCCGACAGGCATTGCACGGGCTGCGCACGGTGCGAGCGCCGGTGTCCGGCCGGCAACATCAAGATGTCGGAAGGCAAACCTGTATGGAAAGGACAATGCACGGCGTGCCTGCGCTGCTATCACGAGTGTCCGGCGCACGCCATACAATTCGGCTCCATGACCCGGGGGAAAGGGCAATACCTGTTTCCCGCGCACGAGACTATTCCTTCAGGAAATCAAGAATATCCCCGGCACGACGCGCAATGAAGCGAGGATTGTAAGCCTGCAGCTCCGCGACCGGACGAAATCCCCAGGTCACGCCCACGGCATCGACTCCGGCATTGAGCGCGGTCTGCATGTCCACATCCGAATCGCCCACATAGAGCGTCTCGGCCGCACTCACCCCGGCAGCCTTCATGCAATCGTCCACAATTCCGGCATCCGGCTTGGCGGGAACGCCTTCACGCTGCCCCAGCACCATCACAAAACGGATGGCGGGAAAATAATGGGCTATCAGTTTTTCGGTGGCAACCTGATATTTGTTGGAGGCAACGGCCAGCTTCACTCCGGCGGCCTGCAACGACGTCAGCAGTTCGACGATGCCGGGGTAAGGCGCGCTCAGGTCGGCATTGTGCATATTATAATAAGGTATAAAGCGTTCTCTCACGCGCATGACATTCTCGTGCGTACGCGCCTCTTCGGGCAAGGCGCGTTCAAACAACTTGTTAATTCCGTTGCCCACAAAGTAATTATAGGCCTCGGTGGGATGCGTGGGAAAGCCGCAGGCCTGCAAAGCCTGATTGGTGCTGGCTGCCAAATCGGCAATGGTATTCAGCAACGTGCCGTCCAAATCAAAAACAATCAATTTCTTCATATCGGTTCTGTGAGTATATGCTTAAAAACGCCGTAAAGATACGCAAAAACACAGGAACGCGACACACGCCTCATCCGCCACAATCCGTCGGCTTACGCCCGAAGTAACTTTTTGACACAAAACAAAGCCGTTATCGACAAATAGCAACACGAACGCAGGCAAGCAACCATATCATTATATTTTTTTAATAGAAATATGTCTAACAAACTATTTGCCACGTTGGTTTATAAAAGAAGAAAGCACTACATTTGTAGCATCATGAAAAAACACTGAACTATGAATGATAAACTTCTTCTTTTGGGAGACGAAGCCGTAGCGCTCGGAGCAATCCACGCCGGGCTTTCCGGAGTATATGCCTATCCCGGCACTCCCTCAACCGAAATCACAGAGTATATTCAAGGACATCCGTTGGCCGCAGAGCGGAACATCCACCGCCAATGGTCGTCCAATGAAAAAACAGCCATGGAGGCAGCCTTGGGCATGTCGTACATGGGCAAGCGGGCCATCGTGTGCATGAAGCACGTCGGCATGAATGTCGCAGCCGACGCTTTTGTCAACTCGGCCATGACGGGAACCAACGGCGGACTGATAGTCATTGCCGCCGACGACCCCTCGATGCACTCGTCGCAAAACGAGCAGGACTCCCGCTTCTACGGCAAGTTTGCCATGATTCCCGTGCTCGAACCGTCGTCGCAACAGGAAGCATACGACATGATGAAATATGCTTTCGACCTCTCCGAGCGATACAAGGAACCCGTATTGATGAGACTCGTCACACGCATGGCACACTCACGCGCCGTTGTTGCCACCGGCGAAGTGCGCGAACCCAACCCGATGAGCTACCCGTCCAATCCGGGCGATTGGGTACTGATGCCCGCCGTAGCCCGCAAGCGGAATGAGCAGCTGATTGCATTGCAGGCCGACTTCCTGACCGAAGCGGAAAACTCCGCGTTCAACAAATTCATCGAGGGCAAAGACCATTCCGTCGGTGTAATCGCATGCGGCATTGCCTACAACTACCTGATGGAGCACTTCAAAGGCGGATGCCCGTTCCCGGTAGTGAAATTGTCGCAATATCCCCTACCCGTTTCCCTGATACGCCGTCTGGCCTCCGAATGCGACACGCTCCTTGTGTTGGAAGACGGCCAACCCGTTGTGGAGGAAATGATCCGTGGCGTGCTCGACAACGGCAAGACCGTCAAGGGACGTCTTACCGGCGACGTGCCCCGCACGGGCGAACTGACCCCGGACAACATCGTGTCGGCTCTCGGCCTGAAAGACGAAGAGGTATTCCCGCCCAGCGAACTGGTCGTACCGCGTCCGCCTGCCTTGTGCCAGGGTTGTGGCCACAGAGACATGTATGCGGCCCTGAACGAGGTGGTTCGCGAATATGAGAACAGTCGTGTGTTCAGCGACATTGGCTGCTACACATTGGGCTTCCTGCCTCCTTACCGGGCCATCCACTCCGTAGTCGACATGGGCGCATCCATCACCATGGCCAAAGGTGCGGCCGATGCAGGCCAATTCCCCTCGGTGGCCGTCATTGGCGACTCCACATTTACCCATTCGGGCATGACGGGATTGCTGGATGCCGTAAATGAAAAGTCCAACATAACCATCATCATCTCCGACAACCTGACCACCGGCATGACCGGAGGACAAGATTCCGCCGGAACGGGACGCTTGGAACAGATATGCCAAGGCATTGGCGTGGAACCGGAACACATCCGCGTGGTGGTGCCCCTGCCGAAAAACATGGAGGAAATGAAGCAAATCATCCGCGAAGAGATTGAATACCGGGGAGTCAGCGTCATCATTCCACGCAGAGAGTGCATACAGACGGCACGCCGCCATAACAAACAGAAAAAGCAGTAAAACATAACATCATGCATACAGACATCATACTTTCAGGTGTGGGAGGACAAGGCATCCTCTCCATCGCCACTATCATAGGTTCGGCTGCCATCAATGAAGGTCTTTACATCAAGCAAGCCGAAGTACACGGCATGAGCCAACGCGGAGGCGACGTGCAGTCCAATCTGCGCATCAGCTCGGAACCGATCGCCTCAGACCTGATACCGCTGGGCAAGGCCGACATCATCATCTCGTTGGAACCCATGGAAGCACTACGCTACCTGCCCTACCTGAACAAAGGCGGATGGCTCATCACCAATACGGCTCCCTTCATCAACATTCCCAACTATCCGGATCAGGACAAGCTCATGAAGGAAATCAAAAACCTGCAATCCGTAGCCATTGATGTTGACACGATAGCCAAGCAAGTTGCGTCGCCACGTGCGGCAAACATCGTGCTGTTGGGTGCGGCATCGCCTTTCCTCGGCATCGACGTAGCCAAAATAGAAGATGGCATCCGCCGCGTGTTCGGACGCAAAGGAGAAGATGTCGTCGACATGAACCTCAAGGCTTTCCGTGCAGGTCTGGAATACGCCAATAACTCCATAAAAAAGTAAGCCTATGAGCATTCCGTTTCAACGTGAGATGGTAGAAGAGGTGTTGCACAACATGCGCATCACCAACATAGGCGATGCTACCATCCGCCAGACAGTCGCCATATCGGAAGAACTGGAACGCCGTACAGGCGAAAAGTTCATCCATCTGGAAATGGGCTCGCCGGGACTGCCGGCCAGCCACATAGGTATCGACGCGCAAAAGGAAGCCTTGGACAAAGGTGTGCCCGCCGCCTATCCCAACATATCGGGCATAACTCCTTTGAAAGAACAGGCTTCGCGCTTCGTCAAAGCTTTCCTGAACATCGACATCAACCCGGAAGGTTGCATTCCCACAGTGGGGTCAATGATGGGGACCTTCGCCTCGTTCATCACATGCGCCCATCTGTCTCCCGAGAAAGACACCATTCTGTTCATCAATCCGGGATTTTCCGTGCAACCTTTGCAAGCCAAAGTGTTGGGATACAAGCGCGAATCATTTGACGTGTACGATTGCCGTGGCGAACGTCTGCGCGATAAGCTGGAAAGCATTCTCTCCCAAGGGCATATTGCCGCCATGATATACTCTAACCCCAACAATCCGTCATGGGTATGCCTCACTGAGGAAGAACTGCAATACATCGGCGCGCTGGCCACCAAATACGACACCATCGTAATAGAAGATTTGGCTTACCTCGATATGGATTTCCGCAAAGACTTGGGGCATCCGTTCCAAGCTCCATATCAAGCCACCGTGGCACGCTATACGTCGAACTACATCCTCATGTTGTCGGCCTCCAAGATATTCAGCTATGCCGGCGAACGCATCGCTACGGTGGCCATATCCAATGAACTGTACAATCGCGTATATCCTACGTTGCGCGATGAATTCGGCATTGACACGCTGGGACGGTTCTTTGTATTTGTGGTGGTTTATACCATGTCATCGGGCGTGACGCATTCTGCACAATATGCCTTGGCTGCCATGTACAAGGCTGCCTGCGACGGAGAACTGCACTTTGCCGAGGATACCCGCGAATACGCACGCCGTGCCGCCCGATTGAAGGAAATATTCCTGCGCCACGGCTTCCATATCGTCTATGACAAGGATTTGGACGAGCCGGTGAGCGACGGCTTCTTCTTCACTATCGGCCGTAAAGGCTATACGGGCGACGGCCTCCTCGACCGGTTGTTATATTACGGCGTGTCGGCCATATCGCTCCGCACCACAGGCAGCGAGCAACAAGGCATACGCGTATGCACTTCCATGGTGAAGGATGAGCATTTCGCCTTGTTGGACGAGCGACTGAGAATCTTTAACCAACTGGAAAACAAATGACGCAAGCCAATATGAAAGCCAACTACATGACTGCCGAAGAGGCCGTCCGACTCATTAAGTCATATGACAAAGTGTACATTCAGGGTAGCACTTCCATACCCGAAGTGTTGCTCGATGCCCTTACCGCGCGCGGACACGAACTGAAAGGCGTAGAAATGTACTCCGCCTTTGCCGTGGGCCGCCGCGATGCGCCATACGCCGTAAGCGAGTTGCGCGATGCCTTCCTGCCTCGCAGCCTGTTCATTGCCAACTGCCTGCGCAATGCCATCGCACGCGGTGAAGCCCAAGCCATCCCCGGCTTTCTGGGACAGATACCCGGCTTCTTCCGCGAAGGACTCATCCCCTTGGATGTGGCGTTGCTCAACGTGTCGCCTCCCAATGCCGAGGGATATTGCAGCTATGGCATATCGGCGGATTTGGCCGTGTCGGCCGTGGAATGCGCCAAGATACGCATCGCACAGGTAAACAAACAGATGCCGTTCTCCTACGGTGACCCCTTGATACACATCTCAGAGCTGGATGCATGTGTGGAGGTAGACGACCCGCTGGTAGCCTTGCCCATCGCACAACCCAACGAGAAGGAACAGAAGATAGGACGCTACATAGCCAAACTTATCCCCGACGGCGCCACGCTGCAAATCGGCGTGGGCGGCATTCCCAATGCCGTGCTCGACGCCTTGCACGACCACAAGAACCTGGGCCTGCATACGGAAGCGCTGACCGACGGCGTGGTTCCCCTCATACAAAGCGGCGTGATAAACAACTCACGCAAGGTCGTGATGCCGGGTAAAACCGTGGCCAGCCTGGCGCTAGGCTCCGAGCGTCTCTATAAGTACATGGACTACAATCCGGACGTCATCATCAAGGACGTGGCGTGGACAAACGACCCGTTCATCATCCGTCAGAATCCCAAAGTGATGGCCATCAACTCTGCCGTCGAGGTCGACCTCACGGGACAGATATGTGCCGACTCGGTGGGTACGCGCATGATATCCGGTGTGGGCGGACAACACGACTTCATGTACGGTGGTTGGCTGTCGGAAGGCGGAAAGACCTTCATCGCCATGACCGCCCTCTCGGCCAAAGGACGTTCCAAGATACAGCCCGTGCTGTCGCCGGGAGCGGGCGTGGTCACCACCCGCGCACAGGCACAATACATCGTCACCGAATATGGCGTGGCCTTCCTCAAGGGCAAAGACCTGGCCCAACGCGCCAAAGCCCTCATTGCCATTGCCGACCCCTCGGCACGCGAAGAACTGGAGCGCGCCGCCTGCGAACGCTTCGGCTACAGCTTCCTGCGCCTGAAGTAACGGCACGCGCATCCTGACGATAGCAAACTTTAACGCGGATTCGTGCAAAAACCTGTTCCGGAAACGGACGGGAAAGCGCGAATCCGCGTTACTTTGCACCCGAATCAAACCAGACCTGACATGAAAACTGCCGCCATAGACCTCACT
Organism: uncultured Phocaeicola sp.; assembly: GCA_944321015.1. Classification (GTDB taxonomy): domain Bacteria; phylum Bacteroidota; class Bacteroidia; order Bacteroidales; family Bacteroidaceae; genus Phocaeicola_A. The sequence continues at coordinate 13,355 of CALUJS010000045.1, forward strand.
CAGGGGCGCATCACCTCCACGATGCTCCGCTTCGCCCTGCCACTCATCGTGGGGAATTTATTCCAGCAGGTCTACAACCTTGCCGACACGCTCATCGTAGGCCGGTTCCTGGGCGTGCAGGCCCTGGCCGCCGTGGGTGCTTCCTACACGCTTGTCATCTTCCTCAACTCCATCCAGCTGGGGCTTTGCATGGGCAGCGGCGCAGCCTTTTCCATCCTCTACGGCGCGCGACGATACGAACGCATGCACCAAAGCCGCTTTGTGGCCTTCGTGCTAATCGCCGCCATCACCGCTGTGCTCAACGTGGCCGTATTCGTCTGGACAGACCCCATCATGCGCTGGATGCAGGTACCGCCGGACATTTACGAACTGATGCGCAGCTACCTACGGGCCGTGTTCTGGGGCATCGGCTTCACCTTTCTCTACAACTATTACGCCTCGCTGCTCCGCGCCGTGGGCGACTCGCTCACGCCCTTATTGTTTCTGGCCGCTTCGGTGATACTGAACATCGGACTCGATTTGCTCTTCATCCTTACCTTCGATTGGGGAGTACCCGGCGCAGCCTGGGCCACAGTCATCTCTCAGGCCGTGTCGGCCTTCACCCTCATGGGATATACCTACTTGTGCTTCCCCGGATTGCGCATCCGGCGCCGCCACCTGAAATTCAGCCGCAGCATACTGAAAGAAATCACAAGTTTCTCTCTGCTGACGTGCGTGCAGCAGTCGGTCATGAACCTGGGCATCCTCATGGTGCAGGGATTGGTCAACAGCTTCGGCACCGTGGTCATGGCAGCCTTTACCGTGGCCGTGAAGATTGACACCCTGGCCTACATGCCGGCGCAGGATTTCGGCAATGCCTTCTCCACGTTCATCGCCCAGAACTTCGGCGCGCGACGGTACGACCGCATCCGCAGCGGCATACGTAGCGCCGTGTGGTGCACCGGCATATTTTGCGCCGTGGTGTCAGCATTGGTCTTCATCTATGCTCCCGAACTAATGCTGTGGTTCGTTGAACAGGAAGAAATGGAACTGATAACCGTGGGCGTACAGTATCTGCGCATCGAGGGAGCTTTTTACGTGGGCATCGGATGCCTGTTCCTCCTCTATGGCTACTATCGGGCCATCGCCATGCCGGGCATGTCGGTGGTGCTCACGGTCATCTCGCTAGGCACGCGCGTGGCGCTGGCCTACGTTCTGGCAGCCATCCCCGCAATCGGCGTAACGGGCATCTGGGCCGCCGTTCCCATCGGGTGGTTCCTGGCCGATGCCGCAGGTCTCATCTGCCTGAAACGTTTCCGGCCGGAACGGAATCTCTGACCCCAAAACGCCTCCATATGCTCAGGCGCAAGCGCGCATATGTCGGGACATGAGCGTCCATATATCCCCTCAAACAACAACTTATAATCGGTTTTACCCCAAACGGCCAACAAGAATCAGGCTTACAATGCCAGCAGATATTGACGGAAATCATCAAACTCGCGCGTCATGGGCACTGTCTGTTTCTTTCCGCTCAGGAAGGCGGCCAACCGCTGGGGCACGGGCGGCCGCTTACCAAGGATGCGCTCGATGGTGTCGGTGAACTTGGCCGGATGGGCCGTAGCCAGGAAGATGCCCTGTTCGCCGGGACGCAACCTCGTCTCCAGAGCCAGATAGGCGCAGGCTCCGTGGGGGTCGAGTATGTATCCCGTGGTGTCGAACACACGCCTCACCACGTCGCGGATGTCGTCGTCCGTATACCACGAACCGCCAATGAGCGAACTGATGGCCTCGTGGTTGCCATCATAGAGGTCGAGTATGCGGGCAAAATTGCTGGGCGCGCCCACGTCCATGGCATTGGCCAGCGTCGGCATGGAGGCGTGCGGCTCGTAGACGCCGCTGTCCAGATAGTCGCACACGGGATGATTCATGTTGTTTGCTGCCAGAAAACGGTATACCGGCAGTCCCATCCGGTGGGCAAAGAGCCCGGCCGTCAGATTGCCGAAGTTTCCGCTGGGCACGCTCACCACCAGCTTGCCTTTGCCGCCCGCGCGCAGCCACTCGGCATAAGCATGGAAATAATAAAAGGACTGGGGCAAGAAACGGGCCATATTGATGGAATTGGCCGAGGTGAGATGCAGATGCGCCGTCAGTTCCGGGTCGGTAAAGGCGGCCTTGACCAATGCCTGACAATCGTCAAAGGTGCCATCGACCTCAAGCGCCGTCACGTTGCGCCCCAAGGTCGTGAACTGTTTTTCCTGTATAAGGCTGACCTTGCCCTTGGGATAGAGCACATGCACGCGAATGCCTTCCACACCCAGAAAACCGTTGGCCACGGCACTACCCGTGTCGCCCGACGTGGCCACGAGCACATGCACCTCGCCCTCTCCCCGCTTGCGGATAAAGTATCCTAGCAGACGGGCCATGAAGCGTGCGCCCACATCCTTGAAGGCCAGCGTCGGCCCGTGAAACAGCTCCAACGCATAAATCCTGTCGTTCAGAGGAACGAGAGGAATGGGAAACGAAAGCGTGTCTTCCACTATCTCGCTCAATATGTCGGATGGCACATCGTCGGCAAACAAACGTCCGGCCGCAGCGAGAGCCACCTCGTGCAAGGAGAGTTGGGCAATGGTTTCATAGAACACTTCGGGCAACGGAATGATTGCCTCCGGCATATACAATCCTTTGTCGGGAGCCAGCCCCCGGATGACGGCTTCGGCCAAGGTGGCCTGCGGAGCCTGTCGGTTGGTACTATAATATTTCATCGTATGTATCAGTTAAGAAATGTTTGTATAAACTCGTCGTCTTGCAACAATCCGTATATGCCTTGTCGGCACGATACTTCATCGTAGGCCTGCACGGCATCCGGCTCCATGCCGGGGCAACAGATAAGGAACGGGACCGGGTCGGCCGTATGGGTGCGCAAAGCGCACGGTGTGGGATGATCGGACAACACGGCTATCGACACGGGGTCGGTCCATTGGGCCACAGCTTCGGCTATCGGGCCGACAATGCGGCTGTCCAGATTCTCAATCGTGCGCAACTTCAAGTCGATGTCTCCCTCATGACCGGCCTCATCGCTGGCCTCGATGTGCAGGTAAACAAAATCATGGGTACGCAAAGCCTCAATGGCCGCAGCTGCCTTTCCCTCATAATTGGTATCATACAATCCGGTGGCGCCGGGCACTTCGATGACATCCAACCCGGCGTAACGCCCGATGCCGCGTATGAGGTCAACGGCTGTAATGACCGCTCCCCGCCCCGCCTGCGGGAAACGCGCTTCCAAAGGCTGCATCGCGGGCCTGTAGCCGGGCGACCACGGCCAGATGCAATTTGCAGGGTCTTTGCCCTCGGCTTGCCGGGCGCGGTTGACCGGATGTCCGGCAAGCAGGCGTTGCGACTCCGTGATAAGCCGGTTGAGCAGGTCGGCCGTAGGCTGCGCCTCGGGCACATCGGCACGCACCATCATCGGCCGGTAGGGCTTCAACGGCACATCATGCGGCGGAGTGCAATGAATGCGCTTGTCACCGCCCTTCACCACCAACAGATGGCGGTATTGCACGCCGGGATAGAAAGCGATTTGGTCATTGCCCAGTTCCTCCTGCAAGCAAGCGATGAGCTCGCGGGCTTCGTCCGTCGTGATGTGTCCGGCCGAATGATTCTTCAGCAAGTCGCCTTCGATACACACCAGGTTACAACGCATGGCCATGTCGCCCGGCTGTAAATCGACTCCTATGCTGGCGGCTTCGAGTACGCCTCTGCCTTCGTAAACAGTGGGGAGGTCATAGCCCAGCACGGACATGTTGGCCACCTCGCTGCCCGGGTGGAAACCGGGAGGCACCGTGCGCAACATGCCACATCGTCCCATGCGGGCCAATCGGTCCATGTTCGGCGTACGGGCATGCTGCAACAAAGTCTTTCCGCCCAGGGACTCACATGGCCAATCGGCCATCCCGTCCCCCAATATGATGATATGCTTCATAACAGTTCGCTTTTGATTATATGTTGGCAATACGCATAATATCCGCAAACACACCGGCTGCCGTCACACCGGCCCCGGCTCCATAACCCTGGATAAGCATGGGATATTCTCTGTATCGCTCGGTGGTGAGCAGGATGATATTGTTGCTGCCCTCCAAGCCATAGAACGGGTGCTTGACATCGACCTCCACCAATGAGACGGAAGCACGTCCTTCGTCCAACCGGGCTACAAACCGCCAATGGCGGCCTTGCTCCTCCAAACGGCGACGGGCCTCCTCAAACTCACCGTCGAGCGTGGGAAGTTGTTTCCAGAAGTCCTCCAACGAGCCTTGGAACAGACCGTCGGGGATGAAAAGCTGTTTCTTCACGTCGTCCTGCTCCAACTCATATCCGGCTTCTCGCGCCAGAATGACCAGCTTGCGGACCACATCCTTGCCGCTCAAATCGATGCGGGGGTCAGGTTCGGAATAGCCCTCGTCCTTAGCCATGCGTACAGCCCGGCTCAGGGGAATGTCGGCACTGAGGCGGTTGAAGATATAGTTCAACGTGCCGCTCAACACGGCTTCAATCTTCAGAATCTTGTCACCACTGCTAATCAGGTCGTTGATGGTGTTGATGACCGGCAATCCGGCACCCACGTTCGTCTCAAAAAGGAACTTCACGCCACGGCGACGAGCTGTTTCCTTCAGTTCCTTATACACTTGAAATGGACCGGAAGTAGCCACTTTGTTGGCCGCAACCACCGAGATGTTGTGCTCCAGAAAGTCCTGATAGAGCGACGCTATCTCCGGACTGGCCGTACAATCCACAAACACGGAGTTGAAGATGTTCATGCCGATGACCTCGTCGTGCAAATGTTGGATGGAACTGGGGCCGCCGGCCTCCATCTGCTCGCGATAGGTGGAAAGGTCTATGCCCCGCCGGGAGAAGATGGCATGATGGCCGTTCATGATGCCCACCACATTCAGTTTTAGGCCGCGCTGTTGCATCAGGCGCTGCTGCTGGCAACGGATTTGCTCAATCAGACTGCCGCCCACCGTACCGATGCCGCAGATGAACAGATTGAGCATCTGATACTCCGACAGGAAGAACGAGTCGTGAATCACGTTCAGCGTTTTGCGCAGCGAATTGCGGTCGACCACAAAAGAGATGTTGGTCTCCGAAGCCCCCTGGGCACAGGCTATCACGTTGATACCGTTGCGTCCCAACGTGCCAAACAGCTTGCCGGCGATGCCGGGGGTCTGCTTCATGTTCTCGCCCACGATAGCCACCGTGGCCAGATTGTCAGCAGAGATGATGGGATTAATCTCGCCCATCTCTATCTCTTTGGCAAACTCGGCATTGAGCACCTTGCAGGCCAAGCGGGAATCCTCGTTGCGCACACCAATGGAAGTACTGTTCTCCGACGAGGCCTGCGACACGAGGAACACACTGATGCCGCTCTCGGCCAGAGTACGGAAAATGCGGTGGTTCACGCCAATCACACCCACCATGCCCAGTCCCTGCACGGTTATCAGGCTCGTGTCGTTGATGGACGATATGCCCTTGATGGCTTTGCTGTGCGGGTCGCTTCCGGCGCAGATAATGGTGCCTTCCGCTTCCGGCTTGAACGTATTCTTTATCAGGATGGGGATGTTCTTATGGCATACGGGATATATCGTAGGCGGATAGACCACCTTCGCACCGAAGTTGCACAGCTCCATGGCCTCGCCGTAACTCAGACGGCTGATGGTGTATGCCGTGGAAATCACGCGCGGGTCGGCTGTCATGAACCCATCCACATCGGTCCATATCTCCAGGCTGTCGGCATCGAGCGCGGCGGCAATAATGGCTGCCGTATAGTCCGACCCGCCGCGTCCCAGGTTGGTCACTTCGCCGCTCTCTTTGTCCGTGGAAATAAATCCGGGCACCAACGCCACATCCGGAATCTCGGCAAAAGCCTCCTTCACCAGACGATTGGTCAGTTCGGAGTCCAAGATGTGCTTGGCGTGCTTCTTCTCAGTCTTGATAAACGTCCGCGCGTCATACCATTGCGCTCCGCTTATCAATGTGGCCACGATGCGCGACGACATGCGTTCGCCATAGCTGACGATGGCCGCAGAAGTCTTGGGCGAGAGGTCTTTAATCAGATACAGTCCCTGATAGATGTCCTTCAGTTCGTCCAGCAACGCATTGACCATCAAGGCGAGTTCTTCCTTTCGGCTGCCTTCGGGAATGACGGCGTCTATCATTTCATTGTGCCGCCGCACTATCTCACGGAACTCTTCTTCGTAGGCCATGTCACCGGCCACGGCCAGTTGCGACGTGCGGATGAGCTTATCCGTAATACCGCCCAAGGCAGAAACGACCACTATTACCGGTTCCTTTTGCGACTCTACAATCTGTTTTACGTTCAATATGCTGGGGATGGAGCCTACCGACGAGCCTCCGAATTTCATTACTTTCATTGGGAAAAAACAATATATCAATGAGAACAAAGACCGACGCACGTCACACGTCTTTGCCACATTCGGTTAAAAATAAAAAGAAAATTGAATTGATTGTTTTGCCTATATCCGTAGGCGTGTATCACGTAGAAACACTATACCATTATCCTTAACCCCGAAGGGTCATAGTCATAGACATCGACATTCGCATGGTTGTCGTATCCATAAATACCGTTGTCAGATAATGATGCATAGTCATAGAAAAAGTATGTATTCTATTGGTTTGTTGCTGCAAATATAAAGACTATTTTCTATAAACAATATGTTTTTGATATTTTTTTCGCGTCGAAAGCAATATTGTCCTAAATAAAGATGAAGAAATAAAGAAAGGAAGTAGCCACTAAGGAGCAAAATGTCTATCTTAGTGG